>JALGZK010000016.1:0-51759 GCA_025774935.1 bacterium
CTGGCGCGACCCCGGTCTGGCGTGGGCGCGCGCGGTCGAGGAGGAGCCCGAGGGGAGCGACCAGCTCATCGTGTCGAGGTCGCTGGCCGACCAGGGCGACGATGTCGCCGGAGGTTCCGCGCCGCCGCACATCGTCGACAGACACGAGGTGGACGACCCCGGACGCACCCTCGAGGGCGACTTCGGCCCGGCCGCCGCTATCCTCTCCTCCGAGGACGACGAGTGCCGGGTGACGGCGATGACGGCGGGCGACTTCGACGGGGACGGGGACGACGAGCTCGTCATCGCGTTCTCGGATCCGTCGCTCGCGGCGAACCCGGTCTACCTCCTGGAGGAGCCCGCGCCGGGTGTCGCCTCGGGGATTGGTGCGTGCGCGGGCGGCGTTCGCCTCGGGACCGTCAGGGAGTACCACGTCACCGCTCTCGCATCAGGGGATTTCGACGGGGACGCGGACGACGAGCTCGTCATCGCCACGTCGAGAGGGGACCTTCACGCAGACAACAGGGTCGACGTCTACGAGTACTTCTCGGGGTGGACCGGATCCGGAAGCCTGGGCGACCCGCTCACGATCCACCGTGGGCGGGAGGCCGCAGGGTACGCGACCGCGATGGCGGCCGGTGACTTCGACGGGGACGGCATCGACGAGCTCATCGTCGCGCTGTCGAACCACGGGCTCGACTCGAACGAGATGCGTTTCGTGGACGGGATCGCTCGCGAGGCGTCTCCCCCACCGACGATCAGAACCTACCCGCCGGTCTACCGTTCATCGTCCCGCCACGTCGCCGCCATGACGGCGGCGGACTACGACGGCGACATCCGGGACGACCTCGTCGTCGGATGGAGCGGCCTCGAGGGCGCCCCGTCGGACGTCGGGTCCCGCTTCGCCCGCTTCGAGTTCTCCGGCGGAGGAGAAGAAGAGCTTCGCAACGGAGGTCTCGGCAGGCCGCTCGAGCTCGGGGTCGACCCGGCAACGCACTTCCGGGCGACGGCGATGGCGAGCGGGGACTTCGACGGCGACGGTGACGACGAGACGCTCGTGGCTCTCCACAACGAGGCCCTGAACGAGAACGCGATGTTCTTCGTCGAGGACGCGGCGTCGGGAAGCCCGTGGATGTCCGTCATGGTGCCCCCGGAGTACGCCGCACACAGGGTGACTGCAATCGCGGCGGGCGATTTCGCGCCCTCAGATCTCGAGGAGTGACTCACGTGCCCTACGGCGCATTCCTGGTGCAGGCGCTCATCATATCTCTCTCCGGGGTCATGGCACCGGGGCCGCTCACGGTGGTCGTCGTCGGGAAGGGAGCGCGATCGCCCAGAGCGGGGGCGCTCATCGCCCTCGGACACGGGGTCGTCGAGTTTCCCCTCATGGCGGCGATCGTCGTAGGCCTGGCTCCGTTCTTCCAGCGCAACGCGTTCGCCGCGACGGTCGGGTTCGCGGGAGGTCTCGTCCTCGTCTGGATGGGACTTGGGATTCTGCGGTCGATCCGGGGCGGCCGGTCGGAGGAGCGATACCGTGAGGTCACGCCGTTCATGGCCGGCGTCCTCATGTCCGCCGGGAACCCCTACTTCATCGTCTGGTGGGCGACCGTCGGGGCGACCCTCGTCCTGACGGCGTGGCAGTACGGCGTCTGGCAGCTCGTGGTGTTCGGCGTCCTCCACTGGTCTCTCGACCTGGTGTGGGACTGGTTCCTATCGTCGGCCTCGTACCGCGGCACGAAAGTGCTCGGCGAGCGCTTCCTCTTCTGGGTCAGCCTGGTCTCGGGCGTCGTGCTCCTCTTCTTCGGCGGCAGGTTCATCATCGACGCCGTCGGACGGTTCAGGGGCGTCTGAGCACCCGCTCAGTGGGAGGACCGCGTCCTGGGACGACTCCCGCAACTCTCAGCCCGCTCGTAAGTTCGCGCTATCTTTAGGTCCCTTGATATGTTATGATTATAATGTTGGGGTGCGTAAGCACCGCGCGAGAGCGGACACGAATACCCGGAGGAGGTCGTACGACATGCAGAGGTTCTTCCAGAGCGGAGTGCTGATCCTGACCGTCGCGGCGCTTCTGGCTGCCAGCGCGGCCGGGGCGGACGAGACGGCCCGGCCGAGGAGCATGGCCGAGATCATCGAGGGCGACGCCTATCTTCCGATCGGGCTGACGGAGGAAGAGGAAGGGATGCTCGACCTGATCGGGCGGGACCACCTGCGGACGCCGCCCGCGTCCACGCCGGTCCGCCAGCCCGGGGAGTTCGAGCCGATGACGGGGATCATCGTTCGCTATCCGTTCGGGAACCCAACGAACCTCCTCGTCGAGTATGCCGAGGACACCACGCTCTGGGTCATCGTCGCCAGCACGTCGCAGCAGACGACAGTCGAGAGCATCCTCTCGAGCGCGGGTGCCAACATGGACCACGTCGAGTTCATCATCGCCTCCACGAACACGATCTGGGTCCGGGACTACGGGCCGTGGTTCATCTTCGACGGCGACGGGATCCAGGGCATCGTCGACCACATCTACAACCGTCCCCGCCCGCTCGACGACGTGATTCCCGCCACGATCGGCGCACTCTGGAGCATCCCGGTCTACGGGATGCCGCTCGAGGCAACCGGCGGGAACTACATGACCGACGGCCGCGGAATCGGGATGTCGACGCGCCTCATCCTGGACGAGAACCCGGGACTCACGACCGCTGAGGTCGACTCCGTCATGCACGAGTACACCGGAATCGACCGCTACGAGCACTTCGAGTACGTACAGCTCGGCGGCATCCACCACCTCGACTGCTGGGCGAAGCTCCTCTCCCCTTCGAAGATCCTGATCAAGGAACTTCCACCCACGCACTCGGATTACGCACGCCTGGAGGCGAACGTCGACTACATCGAGTCGATCACGAACTGCTACGGACGCCCCTACGAGATCGTGAGGGTGTACACGCCCGACAACGAGCCGTACACGAACTCCCTCATCGTGAACGACAAGGTTTACGTCCCGATGTACGGCACGGCCTGGGATGACGACGCGATCGCGAGCTACCAGGTCGCGATGCCCGGCTACGAGATTCTCGGGTACACGGGGTCGTGGCTCACCGACGATGCGATCCACTGCCGCGCGATGGGCGTGACCGACCGCTACATGCTCGAGATCGACCACACGCCGCACTTCGACACGGCAAGCACGAGAGAAGACTACCGGATCGAGGCCATGTTCATTGATCACAGCGAGGCGGGCGTGAACACCGACTCGCTGTTCGTCTACTGGAAGGTCGCGGGGGCGCCTGCATACGCGCAGCTCGCGATGGTCCCGGCCGAGGACACCTACTACGCCGACATCCCGGCCCAGAACGTGGGCACGGTCCTCAACTACTACGTCTGGGGCGCCGACTACTCGGGCCGCCGCGAGTCGCACCCGTACATCGGTTCCCGCGACCCGCACGCGTTCGAGGTCGTTATCGACACGGATCCACCGCAGATCGACCACACGCCCATCGGAGACCTCTCCGTGGCCGCGTGGCCTCCGACGGCGGTCGCCACCGTGACCGACAACCTCGAGGTTGGCTCTGTCACGCTCGAGTCGTGGATCGAGGGTGTTCAGCAGGTGGACGTCGAGCTCACGCGCGTCGAGGGCTCGTTCTCCTACGAGGGGGTCTTCCCGGGCACGGCGGTGGCGGGCGACGTCGTCACGTACCGCATAGCGGCTGAGGACCTTGCCGTTCCGCCGAACGTCACCTACGATCCACCGACGGGCAGCCACGAGATCAACGTCGTCGAGGCGATCACGGCGGTCATCTGGGAGCCCGATCCGAGCCCGATCTCGGGCGCGGCGATCGCGGCTCTCCTCGACACGAGGGAGATCACACACGACTACACGACGACGGTGCCGAACTTCAACGAGTACCAGGTCGCGTTCGTCTGCCTGGGCGTCTACTCGCAGAACTACTCGCTGAGCACGGCCGAGGCTACGGCGCTCGTCGAGTTCCTTGACGGGGGCGGGAACGTCTACATGGAAGGTGGAGACGCCTGGGCGTACGACTCGGCCCGGACGATCTACAACCCGTACTTCGGCGTCAACGGGACGAGCGACGGCTCCGGTGATCTCTATACCGTCGAGGGGCTCGCCGGGACGATGTGCGAGGGCATGGACTTCACCTACTCGGGCGGCAACAGCTACATCGACCACATGATGGCCGTCTCGGGCGGCGTCAAGATCTTCCGGAACCCCGGCGACAACGCGGGGTGCGGCGTCTCGAACGCCACCGGGACCTACTGCACCGTGGGCTGCTCGTTCGAGTTCGGCGGACTCGTCGACGGAGAGTCGCCGAGCACGAGGTCCGAGCTGATGGACGACTACCTCGAGCACTTCGGCATCACGGGCACGAGCGTTCCCGGCGGCGAGGAGATCGCGCCGCGGTTCGCGCTCGAACAGAACACGCCGAACCCGTTCAATCCCGTGACCACGATCGCGTTCGAGCTCCCGGCTTCCGGCGAGATCGAGCTCGCGGTCTACAGCGCGTCCGGCCGCCGGGTCGCAACGCTCGTCGACGCCGACGTAGTGGCCGGGAGGCATGCCGTCACGTGGCGCGGTCTCGACGACGCCGGGAGACGCGTGGCGAGCGGGGTCTACTTCTTCCGCCTGACGCGAGGCAGTGAGAGCATCACGCGGAAGGCCGTGCTTCTCAAGTAAGTCGCGGGGACGCGTCTTACCGGTACAGCCACAGCTCCGAGACGCCCTGTCACCACCGGTGACAGGGCGTTCTCTTGCGCCGTCCCGGCCGGGCGGGAAGATGCCCGGTGACCCGCCAGAACCCCCGGAGAGGGCCGATTCCGGGGCCTCTCACGTCCCAGGCATCGATAATGCACCGTCCTCTGCGGGGAACTCTCCCCCGCCGCCGGACGGGCGTGGTCCGGCCCTGAACGTCAGACTCGAGGCAGGAGGACACTGATGCGCGGGAACGGGACGATGCGCGAAGGACGGGCGCTCAGGCTCTCGACGGCACTGGCGGTCGTGCTGATCACGGCGCTCGTCGTGCGGCTGGTCTTCTGGGTCGCCGTCGTCGGCTTCGACACGACCGGGTGGGGCGACGAGCCGGACTACCATACCATCGCCTCGTCGATCGCCGCGGGAGAGGGCTTCCGCGGCCTCGAGGGCGTCCCCACGGCGACGCGTCCTCCTCTCTACCCAATTGCGCTCGGGGGACTCTATAGCCTCACGGGTCCCAACACGGACGCCGGCCGGGCGCTCCAGGTCGCACTCGGGGTCCTGATCGTGCTCTTCGTCTACCTCCTCGCCGCGCGTCTCTTCTCGAAGAAGGTCGCGCTCATCGCGGCCGGCCTCGCGGCCGTGAACCCGGGGCTCGTCTATCTGAGCGCGCTCCTGATGACGGAGAACCTCTACATCCTCCTCCTGCTCGGCCTCTTCCTGGTCGTGTTGGAGGACCTCACGTCCGGGCGAGTCAGCTACGTGCGGTTCGCTGCGGGAGGCGTGCTGGCCGGGCTCACGGCCCTCGCGCGCCCGACCGCGTTCGTCTTCGCCCTGGCGGTTCCCGCCCTCGCCCTCGCGGGCGAGAGGGAGAACGTCAGGCGCCGGGTCAGGGCGAGCGCCCTGTTCATCGTGCTCGCGCTCCTCGTCATCGCCCCATGGCCGATCAGGAACCAAGCGGCCCTCGGGGAGTGGGTGACGTTCACGACCCACGGCGGGATCACGTTCTACGAGAGCAACAACCGTCTCGTGAACGACGTCCCGGCCTTCCGGGGCTCCGTCGTCCTGCCGAGGACCGCGGTGCCGCGGTGGGACGAGCTCGCGGACCTCGACGAGGTCGAGCTCGACCGGCAGGCGTGGGCGATGGGATGGGAGTTCGTCCGCGAGAACCCTGAGCTCCTCCCCCGCATGGCGGGCTGGAAGTTCGCCCGGTTCTGGAGGTTCGATAGCGGCCTCAGACTCCAGCCGACGACCGACGCTGTCGCGGGACCGCAGGGCATCGCATCACTCGCCACGAGCATCGACCTGGGCCTCGTCTACTGGGCGATCGTGATCCCGTTCTTCCTTCTGGGACTCGTCGCAACGTTCAGGTTGCGTCGCGATCTCGTTCTCCTCTACGCGGTGATCGTCGTCCACACGCTCCTAGCGGTCGCATTCCACGGGTCCATCCGGGCGAGGGCGCCCGTGGAGCCGGTGATCACGATCTTCGCGGCCGCCGCCGCCGTCTGGGCCGTCGAGGCGCACAAGAAGCGAAGACGCGGCGCGACACCGGCGTCCGTCAGGACCGAGCGGACCGGCAAACCGGAAGACGTTTGCTGACGCCGCCGACGGGGCGTACCCCGCACTCACCCCACCGCTCGTGACCCTGCCTCCGGGCGCGGGTCCGAGAGACCGTGTCCACACACCCCCGAGGTGATACAATCGACGTGATCTGGTCGACGGCCACCGTTCGCGGCGGCCGTCCGGCTTCCTGAGACATCGACGACCCCGAGAACGGAGACGACCGGATGACACGACGCCTGCTTGGGCTCCTCGCGCTCGCGACTACCGGGGCGACGCTCTGCCCGCTGACCTCGTCGGCCGACCCACCCGCCGACCGCTACGAGAACACGTTCCAGAAGGACTTCGTCATGGACGCTCCGTGGCGCGTCGGTGACACGGCGACGCCCATCCCCGTGACGATCGTGCTCAAGGACTGCGACACGAACGACATCGCCGAGCTGCACTGGATCCGCTGCTGGGACGTGACGACGGGCAGGGTGCTCCTGTGGGACCATGACTTCGGGGACGAGGAGCTGGGCGACGACCCGTCGGAGGCGAACTTCTGGACGTACGTGACGACCGTCACGGAGGGCCACCCCACGCTCCCCGACGGGACTCCGCTCACGCCCGTGAACCTCGGCTACGCGGCCGGCGACGAGATCGATCTCGAGGTAGGTGTCTACTACAAGGACAACTGGTTCAACTACACGGAGACGCGATGCCTGCGCGTCCACGTCGCTCATGAGTCCTGGCCCTGGCCGACCGGATGGTACGGGGGCGACACGCACTACCACACGATGTACACGAACAACATCGCGGAGTTCGGCGCGCCGGTCCCCGCGGTGGCCGCGACCGCGGGGGCGGTCGGGCTCTCGTGGCTCACGCTGACGGACCACTCGTGTGACATCGACGAGACCGGCGACGGGTCGTACTCGTACGGGACGCCTCAGTGGGAGTACACGCTCCAGGACGAGTCGGGGATCGAGACGTGGTATCGCGACAACTCCGCGATCGGGACGACCTGGGAGGTCCTGGGCGTGGAGGCAGCGCTCTTCTCCTCCCCAGACCTGCGCCTCGCGAGAGGCGTCGAGCTGAACAGCGCGTCGGTCGACGCCGACTCGTACGGGAAGACGCTCCACTGCCTCATCGTGAACGACGCGTACATCGACTCGCCTCTCTCGGGTGCGTTCGGCGAACGGCCGGTCGTGCCGTCCCTCCCCGACGCCCTCGGGCTCATCGGGCCCACCGGCTTCGCCTACGCGGCGCATCCGCTCTCGGACCTCGGCAGCGAGTGGGGCGGCCTCGACTGGGGTGTGAACGGGGCCGCGTGGGGGAACGAGGACCTGGCGGCGGCGCTCGGATACGAGTCGTTTCGGGGGCTTCAGGCGTTCAACACGAGGCCCGCGCTCTTCTCGTCCGATCAGAGCAATCCCTGGCCGGACTTCGACGCGGGCGTCGCGCCCGGCACCCCCTATCCGGTCGATCTCCTCGAGGGCATCGCGCTATGGAACCAGCATCTGGCCGCGTCCCTCTCGCCCCTCCGGAAGGTCTTCCTGGCCGGCGGGAGCGACGCGCACGGTGACTTCAACTACGCGACCCACCTCGCGTTCGACAGCTACGCGACCGACAACGCCATCGGGAAGGTCCAGACCGTGGTCATGATCCCGGGTCCCTACGGGCCGGGCAACCTTCCTCCCACGTCCGAGATCCTCGCCGCCCTGAGGGAAGGCCGTTCGGTCGTGACGGACGGTCCGTTCGTCGAGATCGGAGTCGACGGGAACGGTGACGGCGACCTCCTCGACGACGGGGACCTCACGATCGGCGAGGACGCGGCGCTCGACGCGTCCCAGGAGACTGCGATGACGGTACGGTGGACGTCGACGCCCGATTTCGGACCCGTCGTCTCGCTCGAGCTCCTCGCGATCCACGGGTCCGGCACGTCGACGGCGCTCGCGCTCGACCCCTCCGCGACCGGAGAGGGATGGTCGGGCGAGCGGACCGTCGAGCTCCTGGAGCTTGAGCTTTCCGGAGAGACCTGTTTCCGCGCCCAGTGCCGCACCGACCGGGGCGACGACTCGTTCCGCGCGTATACGAACCCTATCTGGATCGACCTCGACGCCACGTCGGTCGCGGGGTCCGACGAGGACGGGAGCGTTGTCAGACTGTCGGTGGGAACGAACCCGTTCCGGGACGGGACCGTCGTGTCTTTCGCGCTTCCCGCGGCGGGCGACGTGGAGCTCGCGGTCTACGACCCCGCGGGCAGGCTCGTGCGGCTCCTCCACTCGGGCGCCACCACGCGGGGAGTTCACGAACGGACGTGGAACGGGACCGACCGGAGGGGCCGCCACGTCGCGACGGGCGTCTACTTCATCCGACTCCGGACGGATTCGGGGACCGCGTCACGGAAGGTGGTCCTTCTCAAGTAGAGCCAGGAAAGACCCGAGGCGACCAGGCGCCGACCCCGCCGCGCCGCCTGACCGGCGCCAACGACGAGCCGCCCCCGCGATGTGCGGGGGCGGCTTCGCTTCTCGAACCAGAGAATGGGTCGCACCGGCGGAAGCCGGCGGACCTTGTGAGTTGCTCCTACTTGAGGAGCACCATCTTCACGGAGTCATCGAACCTGGCGGCCTCCATCCGGCAGAAGTAGACGCCGGAGGCGACAGGCACGCCGCGGTCGTCCCGGCCGTCCCACACGGCCGTGTGGTAGCCGGCCTCGATCTCGCCGTCGACCAGCGTACGCACCAGCTTCCCGGCCACGTTGTAGACCTTGAGCGCGACCTGTCCGTCCTGCGGCACTCCGTACGAGACGGTCGTCACAGGGTTGAACGGGTTCGGCGAGACGCCCTTGAGGACGCAGCTCGCCGGGACGATGTCGTCGCCCTCGTCGATCCCCGTCGTGGCACTTCCTGTGACCTTCACGCACCAGTCGTTGATCGTTCCGGTGTCGATGCCGGCGTTGTCGCTCACCCAGAACTCCCAGTCGCCGAAGCAGCTCTCGCCGATGAAGTCGTCGAGCGAACCGGGACCGTTCACGACGAGCTCGCTCGGGTACCAGCCGATGATGTTCTCGGCGGTCCCGCCCGTCCTGTTGTGGAGTCGGACCGTGGTTCCCTCGGGCGAGGTGATCTCGACGATGAGATCGCCGATGAAGGTGTGCGTGATGTTCACGTAGACCTCGACGCTCACGATCTCCGTGTCGTCCATGAACGTCATGTAGTCGTACACACCCGCCGGGACGTTGTCCGGGATCGCCAGCGCCGGCGACTCGCACGCCTCGAACAGCTGGATCGCGTTGAGCGTGAAGTCGACGCCGTAGGTCATGAGGCCCTGGTTGACCACGACACCCTCGTTGGTCTCGGTGGTCCAACCTTCCTTCTCGGCGGTGACGATGTATGTGCCGGCGTACATCTCGTCGAGCGTGTAGGCGCCGGTCACGTCGGTGTAGGTGAATTCCCCGCCCGGCATCACTGTCACCTTGATGCCGCTGTGATCGCTCTGGCCCTCGAGCGTCGCTGTGCCGGCGATACCGCCCTCAGGCGCCGACTCGGGCGTCGTCAGGTAGAT
Organism: bacterium; assembly: GCA_025774935.1. GTDB lineage: Bacteria > Joyebacterota > Joyebacteria > Joyebacterales > Joyebacteraceae > JALGVN01. The sequence continues at coordinate 9,785 of JALGZK010000016.1, forward strand.
GACGGTGTTCTCGAGCAGCTCGATTCTGGCCGCCGGGTTGGCCGCCCCATAGTTGAACGAGTAGTAGACGATCTGCCCGCTCGCCGGGTTCGGCGTGTCGTCGTAGACCTGGACGCTCGCGAGACCCGGGTAGGACGACCAGTCGCACACGAGGTGGGCGTCCGCCGCCGGCGTGTTGGAGTCGTGGTCCCCGTATCCGGAGTAGCTCACGGCCATCCCACCGAACGTGTTCGGGAAGCTCGTGACCGGATGTGTCGCGTCGCCGACCAGGACGCTTCCGCTCGAGTCGTGCTCCCAGTCCAGGATGTGCAGCACGTTCGCGGCGAACGACGGGTAGCCGGGATAGCTCGCCGCGTCGTATCCGGTCTCCCCGCCCTCGACGAGGAGCTTGCCGCCCGCGAGGCAGTAAGCCTCAAGTGCGTTCCGGTACGTAGCGTTCGAGTACGGGTTCGTGTTCGAGCCCGACGCGGAGATGATGAAATCGTAGTCTCCCCACGTTCCGGGATCCGACGCGTTCGAGAGCTCGGACGTCACGTCGTAGCCGAGCGTCTCGAGGTCCGTGATGAAGTCGTCGAACGCCGACTCCCCGGCGTCGGCGCCACCCGGACCGTACGCGATCACGTGGCCCGACTTGTCGTACTTCACCGTTTCCTGCGTCTCCATCGCCCCGACGTCGCCGAGGACGAGGAGGTTCCCGAGCGTCGTGTCGAGCACGAAGTCGAAAGTGTGCGACGGGTCGGTGATCTCGACCCCGAGCGACTGCGGGATGTGGTGGTACGCCCGGACCTTCATGACGTAGTTGAAGTACGGGAGCGTCACGGAGTACGAGCCGCCCGCCATCGGGTCGGACGTGGTCTCTGTGTAGAGCTCCATGGTGTCGCTGCGGTAGACCTTGATCGTCGCCTCGAGCGGTATGCCCGTTCCGACCTCCGTCACCGTACCCCCAACGAGTCCGGAAGGCGCGGTCGCGAGGTTGAAGTCGACGTCGTTCGCGCCGTACTGGATGAACACCTCTTCGTAGAGGTTCAGGTACCCGAACTTGGAGACGTACACGTCGTAGTACTCGACCGCGAGGTCGCCCTCGATCTCGTATAGGCCGAACGCGCCGCTCACGGCTTCGAAGAGAGGCGTCGCGCCGGTCGTGTCGGAGCCGGCCGCGTAGCCCTTGATCGTCGCACCGACGATCGGCAGACGGCTTGCCTCGTAAACGCCACCGGCGAGCTGGCCGTAGACGACCTCGACGAGCACGTCCTCGAGGTAGACGTCGAAGCCCTTCCGTCCGATCGCCGTCTGGATGATGCCGGGTTCCGTTGGCATCACGTCGAGATCGACGACAGCGTTCGCCCACGAGAAGACGTTCGCGTCGACGCCGCACCCGTTAGCGAAGAGTCGGAACGCGTTGTGGGACGCCTCTGCCGATATCGTCCCTTCGTAGTGCGGAGTGAGCATCCCGAAGAGTCCGATCGACGGGACGTTCGCGTCGATGTCGGCGAACTCGAACGACTGCGCGCCCGTGACCGGGAGTGCATCGTTCAGGCAGTTGTAGTTCTCGCCGATCGCGCGGCCGGTGACGACGAGGTTCTCGCCGTACTCAGCCGTGACCGTGATCGTCGCCTCGCCCGTCATGTCGGTCGTGGCTTCGACCGGGCTCATGCCCCAGCCGTCGATTGCGACGACGACGTCCGGCTTGAGGACTCCCTCACTGTCCCACACCGTGACCGTAACGTCCGTGGGAACCTGGACCGGCACGGTCGTCGGGTCGATCGTGTAGGTCACCGGGTAGATGACCGGGACGTCCTCGGAGAAGCGGTAGTGGTTCGGCTTCGTGACGGTAAGCCGCATCAGGCCGGGCGCGGTCGGCGGCGTCACGGACATGAGGACCGGGGCGCCTGTGCCGTCGGCCACGCCGACGATCTCGCCGTCGATCGTGAGCGCGACGACAGAGCCCTCGTCGGCCGTCACCGTGAATGTCTCTCCCCCGATCGGCATCGCAGCGTCGTACTCGACCGTAAGTTCCTGCGGCATCTGCGAGTACAGCGTCATGAACGCGTCGCCGTGCATGTGAAAGAGGTGGTGCGTGTAGACCTTGTGCTGGGGGTTGTACGGCCAGCTCGAGGCTTGCAGGTAGTGCTTGCCGTAGGCGTTCCCGAATCCCGGACGGAGGTTCGCCTGGCCGGGCGCGCCGTAGCCCGGATCGAACTCGGGCCACATCGAGTCGTACATGCCGAAGATGAAGGTGTCGTTCACGAACGAGTAGGAGACCTCGGACGCGGCGATGAGGCCGACGGCTCCGTTCTCCATCCTGTGGAAGGCCTCGGTGAAGCACTGCGAGCCCCAGTCGTAGCGGCCCGTCAGGCAGTTAATCGAGAAGACGAACGTCAGATCGTCGTTGTGGAGGCCCGTGAGGTCGCTCGTGACGTAGTCCGGCTCTCCCCACCCCGACTCGAAGCCGTGGTCGCGGTGCTGGACGAGGAAGGTGCCGGCGTTGATGTCTGCGTTCAGCCGGGTCGCGTTTCCTCCCCAGTCAGTCAGATGCTGCGGCGTCGAGGGGATGTAGCCGAGACCGCTCGGTCCGAAGTAGTCGACGAGCATCCAGGTGTTCTGGTTGGACGACCACGACGAGCCCGGCGAGCCGCTGTAGATCGCGTACTCGCGCACCGGGTCCATCCCGAACGTGTTCGCCAGGAAGCCGTAGACGACCTCAGTGCAGATCGTGAACCACCGCTCCGTCTGCCACCCGCACGCGACGACCGGGTTCTGGTAGAAGCCCGGATTCGTGACGGGCGTGCGCTCGTAGTCGATGCCCTTCTTGACGAGCGTCTCGATGTTGCTCGGGTTCGCCGTCATGCGCGCCATGACGAGCTCCGGCAGGTCGTCACCGTCGATGTCGCCGTAGATGTTGTCAGACACGCAGTAGCTGTTCCAGTACGGGGACGTGATGCCCGTCGTCTGGCCGCTCGGGACGTAGTCCGCGAGGAGGAGTACTGCGACCGGCGGGGTCACCAGCCAGTTCTCGTACGCGTTGTTGATCCACGACTCGATCGAGCTCGTGGTCGCGCCGGTCTCCGTCAGCGTGACGACACCCGTGTCGATGCCCTGGTGGGTCCGCCACTGCTTGATGGAGTCCGCCCATGCGATGTAGGTCGGGTCGTCCGGGACGATGATGACGTACTCGTACTCGTTGTCGCGGCTCGACCCCGCCCGCCCGTTGTAGTCGATCTCCGGGAGCGACTCGAAGTTCAGGAGGTTCCCCTCGAGGATTGGGTCCCAGTAACGACTCCGGAGACGGTCCTCACCGAAGTGCCCCGTGCCGCCCTCGAACTCGACGCGCACGGTGAGCTCGGTGTAGACGACGAGTTCCTTCGTCACCGGGTTGTACTGGAACGGCGACACGCCGAGGACGACCGCGTCGACGCCGCGGAAGTTCACAACGTCCGACAACCTGACGCTCTCCGCCGGAAAGAGCGCGTTAGCCTCGTAGATCGCCGGGTTCTTCTCGAAGACCGGCGGCGAGTCGTCGTTCTCGAACGGGATCGCGGCCGCCGGGATAACGTCGATGTCATCAAAGCGTGCGGTCGAGGACGAGAGGATCTCGAATCTCGCGCTCGCTCCCTCGGGGATCGCGATGTAGCGGCCGATGCCTGGGAGGTTGGGAGCGCCTGCGTCATTCGGGAGGTGGATCCCCGGGATCGAGATCTGCTGCATGATCTCGTTCCCCACGGAGAAGTCCTCGATGTTCATCTGATCGATTCGAAACGAGACCTCGACGGCCGAAGGACTGATCTCCTCGATGGCCAGTCCGCCAGAGCCCTCGTTCTCCTCGAACACAACCGTCCGCGCGGGACATGCCACTGCAATGAGCAGCACTGTCAGAACAACCCACGGGGCGTACCTCATCGCCTACCTCCCGAGCATGGGTACACATACACGCGCACCGGCGTCGACCCCCGACTGGAGTTCGCCGGTCTTCTTTGTGTGGCTATTATACCACCAGTCAAGCAATTACGCACGTTCTAAGTTTGATCCGCCCACCAAACCAGCGACGCCATGGCCGGATTCATCCGCTTCGGCGCACCTGTGAATCCTCGCTCACAAAGCATCCGACATCACGGCCGGCAGTGCACACGTGTCCCGGACTGTCTTGTACGTGGACATCCGGACGCCAGCGCTCCGGCGCCCACGGCCACTCCACACCTGGTGACAGCGCACAGACGCACGAACGCCGGACCCTCGCCTTCGTCGCTTCGGCGGTGGCCCGGCGCATCCCGTGTCCAGTTCGGCGCGCGCGTTCGTCCGCGCGTCGGGTCGCTATCCCTCGACGAGCTCTCTGAGCCGCTCGGCCACAAGTCCTCCGAGTGCACGGCACTCATTGAGCGCCTCCTCGTCCGGAACGTACTGAACCCGGAGTCCGTCGCTCACGAGCCTGACCTTCATCTCCTCGAGGATTCGGTTCACGTACCCGACCGCCTCCCCGCTCCATCCGTACGACCCGAACGCGGCGCCGATTAGCTTCGGGGGGCCGAGCGCCTTGAGATACGTAAGGGCGTCAGCGAGCGTCGGGAACATCTGCCGGTTGATCGTGGGCGAACCGACGAGGAGCGCCCCGGCCTCGAGAACCTCCGTGGTGATGTCGCTGCGGTGGCTCCGCCTGATCGGCAGGACCACGGGAGTGGCACCACCGGCGCAGAGACCGTCCGCGACCGCGAGCGCCATCTTCTCGGTGCTCCCCCACATGGTGTCGTAGACGACTACGGTCTTCATCGTCGGTTTCCTGAGCGCCCAGTCAGCGTAGGCGGCGATGATCTTCGGGATGCCGGTCCGCCAGACAGGTCCGTGGTCGGGCGCCACGAGCTTGAGAGGAAGCCCGAGGCCGCTCCAGCGCTCCAGGAGCTTCGTCACGAGCGGCGAGAAGGGCATCAGGATGTTCGCGTAGTACTTGGCCGATTCGTAATCGAGGATGTGGGCGTCGATCTCGTCGTCGAAGCGGCTCGAGGACGCGAGGTGCATCCCGAACGCGTCCTGGGAGAAGAGAACCTGCTCCTCCTCCAGGTACGAGAACATGCTGTCCGGCCAGTGGAGCATCCTGGTCTCGAAGAACCTGAGGTGCATGTTCCCGAGGCTGATCCGCGAGTCGTCCTTCACGGCGGTGACCGGCACGCCCGCGTGGAAGTGCTGCTCGAGAGCCTTCACGCCCATGGTCGACGCGTAAACCTCATCGGGCTCGGCCTCCCGGAGCACGTCCGGGAAGCACCCCGTGTGATCCATCTCCGAGTGGTTCGAGACGAACACGTCGATCTTCTTCGGGTCGACGACCGAAGCGACGCGCGACATGAGCTCGTCCCTGAATGACGCCTTCACCGTGTCGACGAGCGTGATCTTGTCGGCGAGAATCAGATACGCATTGTACGTCGACCCGCGATTCGTCGAATACCCGTGGAAGTCGCGGATCGCCCAGTCGATGGCGCCGACCCAGTAGACGTTGTCACTGATCTTGACGGCCTCGAAGGGCTTCCCCATCGGACTATCCCTCCTGGTCGGCGGGAGGCGTGAACACGCGGGTAGCGAGCTCGCGGTCGATCATGAAGAGGCCCTCGCCCTTCTCCCCCACGAGCTCGATGCGACAGACGATGCCGTCGGCCGTGGCCTCTTCCTCGACCTGCTCCGACACGAACCACTGGAGCATGTTGTCGGTCGCGTGGTCGGATTCGCTCCTCGCCAGATCGACGAGCTTGTTGATGAGCCCCGTCACCTTCTGCTCGTGCTTGAGCGTCTCCTTGAAGACCGCGAGAGGCGACTTCCAGTCGGTCGGCGGAGCGTCGATCGCCGTGAGCTTCACGCGACTGCCGCGCTCGTTCACGTAGCCGTAGAGGCGCATGGCGTGCGACTGCTCTTCCTGGTACTGGATGCGGAACCAGTTGGCGACGCCGTCGAGGCCCTTTGACTCGGCCCAGGACGCCATCGAGAGGTAGAGATAAGCGGAGTAGAGCTCCGCGTTGATCTGCTTGTTGAGCGCTGTCTCGATCTTCTTCTTCAGCATCGCTGCCGTCCTTTCATGTCGGTCGCATCGTTCGTTGGGTCCGGCCGTCCGAGTCGGCCCAGCCGGCGAACCGCCTCAAGGGCTCGGGCAGATCACTGCCCTTCCACATCCCGAGTCGTGTCAGCGCGAAGTCGTACTTGACCGGGTCCTCCGGGGAGAACTCCCGGAACGCCGTCGTGATCTCGAGTGCCGTCACGAGGTCTGCGCTCTTCCGCCCGGTGAGCCCGAGCGCGAGCGAGATCCGGTGCATGTGCGTGTCAAGCGGGACGACGAGCTTCGCGGCGCTCACGCCGTCCCAGCCGCCGGGGTCGACCTCGTCGCGCCGGACCATCCACCGCAGAAACAGGTGGAGCCGCTTGCACGCGCTCCCGCGGTCCGGGCACGGGAGGAGGTGTCCCGGCGTTCCGGTTCCCCCCTCTAGCTCCGCCGCGAACGCCCTGAGTCCGGGAACCACCGTCTCGTCGGTGTCGCGAACGAGGGCGCAGAAGCGGGCGCCGAGCGTCCCGTGTTCGCGCAAGAGCCGCCCCGTCCCCGAGAGGAGCGCCACCAGGTCGCCGCCCGTTGCGAACCTGTGACGAAAGCCCGCCAGTGCGGCCGACAGCTCGGCCGGCGACGACTCCGCGGCGAAGCGCCCGGGAGCAGGCCCGAGCCTCCCGAGCGCGTCGTCGACGCTCCTCAGGATCTGCCTCACCCTCCCGTACGCGAGCGACGAGGCGACGAGCCCGGCCACCTCGCGGTCCGGCCCGTCCCCGTAGCGGTAGAGGAACTCGAGGGGATCGGGGTGTACGTGCTCGCGGCGGTTGAGTCCCGCATACAACGTATCGAGGGAGTCCCCCAGCGTCCCGCCCGCGAGACGAGACGGCGGGCCGGTGGCTGCGGCGCCGGCCCCACTATCCTTCGAGCGTGAACTCTTGGACGTCAAACCAGAACCCTGTGCCCATCGCCTGGTCGATCTGTGCCTGGACGAGCGCGAGGTGGCCTTCCTCGATCTCGAGGAAGCGGCTGAAGAGACTCTTCGCGCCGTCCGGGAGCTCGTCGACCATTCGCTTGTAGAACGCGCTCGTCTCGCGCTCGACGGCGTGGGCCTTCTCGAGGAACTCGAGCTCGACCCTGCCCGGCCTGCCGCCGGTCTTGTCCTCGAGCACTGCGACCCCCTCGGCGATCGTCTCGCCGGAGGGCAGTGCCGTCCTGAGACCTTCGGGCGTGACCCTGCCGGAGTCCCGCCACTGCGCGAGCTTCGCCTCGAGGTAGTCGAGGTGGTGCTGCTCCTCGTCCGCCATGAGCTGGAAGAGCCGCTTCCCGTCGGGCTGCTCCGACCGGCTCACCGCGTCCACGTAGACGTCCCGGACCTTGGTCTCGTACTCGATGGAGGTCTTGATCGCTTCCTCTACCGTCACGGTTACCCCCTGTGGGTGACTCGGTGGACAGGCGCGCGGTCGTCTCCTACGCCTTCCAGTGACCGTGGAGGTTACAGTACGCCCGCACGGTCTCGACGTCTCCGTCGACGCAGAAGACGGCCTCGGGGGCGCCGCCCGGCTTCAGAAACTCCGTGTAGGCTCTCGCCCCGGCAACGATCTCGATCCACTCGATGTAGTGCTCGTCGGTCATGGGGTGTGCGACGCTGCCGACCGTTACCTTCACCCCGTCGCCCGTCTTCTCGACGACCGGGACGTGCTTTTCAACCGCGGCGTCCGTCGAGTTCTCGGCCTGGAGGATCATGGGCTCACCGCAGCACACGAGCTGGCCGGCGCCGCCGTGATAGACCTCGACGATGTTCCCGCACATCTCACACTTGTAGACCTCGAGTCTTGCCGCCATCGTGTTCCTCCCTTTCGAGCCGCGATCGCCGGATTCCGCCTCCCCGGCCGGAGTACTGACCATGAGGTGATTGGTCGGAGATCGCGACCACAGGATTCTACACCAGTTCCTTCGCTGCTTTCAAGATGGGCTCGTAGTCGGGCTCTGTGCCGAGCTCGGGGACTATCTGCGCGTACCTGATCACCCCATCGCGGTCGACTACGAACGTGCTCCGCGCCAGGAGCCTCGTCTCCTTGATGAGCACTCCGAACGCCTCGCCGAGCGACGCGAGCTTGTGGTCGGAGAGCACCTTCACCTGGTCGACGCCCGCCGCTCCGCACCACCGCTTCTGCGCAAACGGGAGATCCATGCTGACCGTGAGGATCACGACATCGTCGCCGAGCTTCCCCGCCTCCTGGTTGAACCGCCTCGTCTCCACGTCGCACACGGACGTGTCGAGCGACGCGACGACCGCGATGATCCTGACCTTGCCGTCGAACTCCGACGAGCTCACGGGGTTCAGGTCGTTGTCGACTACCTCGAAGTCGGGCGCCTTGTCGCCGACGTTGACTTCGTTGCCGACGAGCGTGACGGGGTTCCCCCCAACGGTGACCACTCCCGTGCGTTCCGCCATCGTGTTCCTCCTTGTATGCCTTCGTGATGAGTTCTCTCGCCGTCTTCGCCTCTACCAGTTCTCTCCCAGGATCTCGTAGTGAGACTGCGGGTGCGCGCACGCGGGGCACTCCTCGGGCGCCTCGGGCCCCTCGTGGAGGAAGCCGCAGTTCCTGCAGCGCCACACGACAGGCTTCTCGCGCCGGAAGACCCGTCCGGCTTCGATGTTCGAGAGCAGATCGAGGTAGCGCTTCTCGTGCTGCTTCTCGGCGTTCGCGATCGACTCGAAGACGTCGGCGATCTCGTCGAGACCCTCCTCGCGCGCGACCTTCGCAAAGCCCGGGTACATCTCGGTCCACTCGTAGTTCTCTCCGCCGGCCGAGGCCTTCAGGTTCTCGGCGGTGCTGCCGATGACACCGGCCGGGAACGACGCAGTGACCTCGGCCGTGCCGCCCTCCAGGAACTTGAAGAGCCGCTTCGCGTGCTCCTTCTCTTGGTTCGCCGTCTCCTCGAAGATGGCCGACATCTGGACGTAGCCGTCCTTCTTCGCCTGACTGGCGAAGTAGGTGTATCTGTTCCTGGCCTGCGACTCGCCCGCGAACGCGGTCAACAGGTTCTTCTCGGTCTTCGATCCCTTGAGTCCCATTCCGTCCTCCTTACGAACTCCTTACGAAGCGTCCTCCGCCCCGCGCCGGCCGCCGCCTGCGCACCTGGGGCAGACTCCTGCGAAACTCAGGCTGTATCCACTGATGCTGTAGCCGCTCGCGTCGGTGATCGACCTCTCGACCGCCTCGAGCGGTACCACGTGCACGTCGTCCACGCGCCCGCAGACCTCGCAGCGTACGTGGCAGTGGTCCTCGAGCGTCGCGTCGTAGCGGCGCTGTCCGTCCGCGTCCGCGAGCGTCCTGATCATGCCGTGCCTGGTGAGGATGTCGAGGTTCCTGTAGACGGTCGCGAGACTGATCCGCGGAATCGTCCGGCGGACCCGCTGGTAGACCTCGTCAGCCGTCGGGTGGTGCTCAGCCGAGGAGAGCTCTCTGAGGATCGCTCTCCGGCTCCTGGTCATCTGCAGGGGCTCGTAGTTGCTCATGACGTCCTGCCACCTCTGGTAATAGGAATCGTTACTAATACCTGAGATGCAGTCGCCGGTCCGGCGTTTCTCGGGTCGGCACCTCCTTCGCGCCAGGCCAGGGCCTCACACCCGGAGGAGCACTTCCGCTCTCGCGACCACGCTGGCCGCGGTGATTCCTAGTTCCTCGTAGATGGTCTGGTAGGGCGCGCTCGCTCCGAATCGGTCGATCCCGACGGTCTCCCCGGCGAGCCCGACGTAGTGCTCCCAGCCCAGGGTGACGCCTGCCTCGACGGCCACCCTGGCCGTCACGGCCGGCGGAAGGACGCTTTCGCGGTACTCTCGAGGCTGTCCGTCGAAGAGCTGCCAGCACGGGAGCGAGACGACCCTGGCGCGCCGGCCCCGCCCGGCAAGCTCCCTCCCGGCGGCCAGGGCGACGTGGGCCTCGGACCCCGTCCCTAGGAGGATCACCTCAGGCTGTCCCTCCCCGCTCTCCCAGAGCACGTAGCCGCCACGGCCCGCGCTCCGGACGCCTGGGAACTCATCCGGGTCGAGCACTGGCAGCTTCTGGCGCGAGAGAACGAGAGCGGTCGGACCGTCCCTTCGGGCCAGCGCCGCCTTCCATCCCTCGACGGTCTCCCCCGCGTCTGCTGGGCGGAAGACCGAGAGGTTCGGAACCGCGCGGAGGCTCATGAGATGCTCGACCGGCTGGTGGGTCGGCCCGTCCTCGCCGAGCCCGATGCTGTCGTGCGTGAACACGTAGACGACGCGGAGCCCCATCATCGCCGCGAGACGCATGGGAGGCCGCATGTAGTCCGAGAACGTAAGGAAGGTGCCCGTGTACGGGACGAACCCGCCGTGGACCGCGAGGCCGTTCGCGATCGACCCCATCGCGTGCTCGCGCACTCCGAAGTGGATGTTCCGTCCGGAGTGATCGCCGGCGGCGAAGCTGCCGGCTCCGTCGATCGACGTCTTGTTGCTCGGCGCGAGGTCAGCCGACCCTCCGAAGAGCGCCGGTGCCTTCGCCGCGATTGAGTTCAGCACCTTCCCGGAGGCCGCGCGTGTCGCGACCGCGTCGCTGCCAGGTCCGAAGAGCCCGTCGAGCCCGTCGTCCCACCCGGCTGGCAGCTTCCCTGCCAGTCGCTCCGAGAACTCCACGGCGAGGTCGCCGTACTCGGAGGCGTACGCGGCGAGACGCTCCTTCCAATCACGCTCCTCGGCATCCCCGCGGTCGAGCGCATGCCGCATATGGTCCGCGACCTCGTCCGGCACGAGGAACTCGGGCTCCCGCGGCCACCCGAGACGCGTCTTCGCCTCGAGCGCGGCGTCCCGTCCCAGCGGCGACCCGTGAACGTCCGCCGTGTTCTCCTTCGGGCTCCCGTACCCGATCGTCGTCCTGCACACGACGAGCGACGGACGACCCGAATCGCCCCGCGCCTCCTCGATCGCGCCGCCTACCGCTCCGAGGTCGAGCCCGTCGACCGGACCGACGACCTGCCACCCGTACGCGCGGAACCGGGCGCCCACGTCCTCCTTGAAGGTGAGGTCGGTGCTCCCCTCGATCGTGATCCGGTTGTCGTCGTAGAGGCAGACGAGCTTGCCGAGCCCGAGCGTTCCCGCGAGGCTCGCCGCCTCGCTCGCGACGCCCTCCATGAGATCGCCGTCCGAGCAGAGGACGTACGTCGCGTGGTCGACGATCTCGTGCCCCGGGCGGTTGTACGAGGCGGCCAGCGCCATTTCGGCCATCGCGATCCCCACGCCGTTCGCGAAGCCCTGGCCGAGCGGCCCCGTCGTGGTCTCGACACCAGGAGCGTCCCCGCGCTCGGGGTGGCCGGGCGTGGCGCTCCCCCACTGGCGGAACGCCTTGAGGTCCTCGAGCCTCACGTCGTAACCCGTGAGATGGAGGAGCGAGTAGAGCAGCATCGACGCGTGGCCGGCCGAGAGGACGAACCGATCGCGGTCCGGCCAGGCCGGATCGGCGGGGTTGTGCCTGAGGAAGCGGTCCCAGAGGACGTACGCAACGGGCGCGGCCCCCATCGGGGCCCCCGGGTGCCCGGAGTTGGCCCGCTCGACAGCGTCCACGGCTAGGAAACGGATCGTGTTGATGCAGAGCTCATCGAGAGCGTTCCGGTCGGTCACGGAGCCTCCCCCGGGGGCTGAGCGTTGAGTGGTACCTATGGTCGGAGAGTTTCGAGTGTCCGGCACGGAGGGGCAGCTGTCAACGGCGAAGACAGTGGGGGTGTCTGGACGGGTGAGCCGGGTGCCGGTGCGCCCCGCGGTCGGCGGGGCGCTTGATCAGCCCGGCGGTCTCCGGCGAGCACGCTGCCGATAGAGACCCTTGATAGTTCCCCAGCTGGCCTCGATGGTCCTCGAGTCGGCGCCGTTGATGCCCGTGCAGAGCTCATACCCGTCGAGCACGAGCGTGTAGTCGGAGCCGCAGGGCACGTTCTCCCATCCGTCGGTCGACACCCAGATGATCCAGTGTCCGAGCGGGAGCGTGGCCGTGAGGCATGCCGGCTGGCACGCCTCCGCCTGTACGAAGCTGTCGAGGCCGTAGACGCCGTCACACCCCTCCCGGAAGTCGATGAACCCCATCATCACGTCGAACTCGGCAGTGATGCAGGCCGTGACCGTCGTCTCAAGGCAGTTGGGATGCAGCATGTACCAGTCGGTGTCCCTCGACATGTTCGCGTCGAAGTTCCCGCTCTCACCGCAGATGATGATCTGCTCGTTGCTCCCACCAAGCTCGCTGAAGATGACTGGGTTTGAGCCGCACCCCCCGTTGAACTGATCGATGTACCCGTCGTGGCACGGCCCCTCCCCCTCCTCGACCGCCTCGGGCGGACACTCGGGCTCGCACTCGGAGATCTCGAGGACGTAGTCGCCGCACGAGTGCATGTAGCCGTCGACGACGATGTAGTAGAGCTGGCCGGAAACGAGGGCAAGCTCGCCGATGAAGGAGATGTACACCTCGGGAGGCTCGGGTCCACACACGGACGAGTCGTCGTTGCACGCGATGAGGTTGCTCGGGATGACTGCGGACTCATAGACGTGCAGCTTCGTGTCGTAGTCCGATGCGCAGAGGCTCAGGTCCACCGTCATGTCCCGAGGCGGCACGTAGGAGTAGACAACGTCCGGGGCCATGCCTGTGTACGGGCACATGACGTCGTAGTCGTCGATGTTGTCGCAGGTGTAGCCGGTGCCGAGGAAGGGGATGCTCAGGATCGGGACGGCCGTGGCCTCGTCCTCGCCGCCCTCGCGAACGGTCGAACCCGAACCTGCGCGCTCGTTGGCAACGTCCATCGCCGGTCCGGCGGCGGGGGCTGCTGCCGTCGCAGCGAGACACAACGCCATCAGGAGAGCAGAGACACGCATCGGCGTACCTCCTTCAGCGCGGCGGCGGGGAGAGCCGCGCCACGCTCCCGCAGTTCGTGTGCGATCTATCGGTACAGCGCCTTCAACGTCCCCCAGCTCGCGCTCTCCGCCGGAACACACTGCTCGTATCCGGAGATCGTGAGGTGGTACTCGGAGTCGCAGGGCCAGTTGTTCCACTCGGAGGAGGCGACGAAGGCGACCCACTCCCCGGCTGGCAGCGTCTCGGTGATGTACGTCGAGTAGCACTGCACCCCGGTCACGTAGCTGTAGAAGCCCGTGATGTTGTCGCACCCCGGGCTCATGTCGACGAACCCGACGACTGGGGGAAACTCCGCAACGACGTCGAGGGTGATGGTCGTCTCTTCGCACGTCAGGTCCATCCAGTACCAGTCGGTGTCCCTGAAAGCGTTGTCGTCGTAGTTCCCGCCCAGGCCGCAGAAGATGATCGGCTCGGGGCTCGGTTCGACGACGGAGAAGACCGGAGGCACCGAGTTGCAGCCGCCGTTGAAGTTGTCGACGTATCCATCGTAGCAGGGTCCCTCGCCCTCGTCGATGCCGTCAGGCGGACACGGCGCGCAGGGCGTGCATCCCTCCCACTCGCTGATGTGGAGTTCGTACTCCCCGCAGTCATTGCCGTAGCCATCGACAACGATGTAGTACGTGTGCCCCCCGTCCAGGAGGAGCGGCCCGATTCGCGAGCGGTAGAGCGTTGGGCAGTCGGCGTCGTCGTTGCAGGCCAGAGGGTCTCCGGGCGTGACCTCATCCTGGTAGACGTAGACCTTCGTGTCGTACGCGGAGGCGCAGAGGTCGATCTCGATGCAGAGCCAGCTCGTGAGGGTGAACGAGTAGACGACGTCGGGCGACGTCGACCCGGTGTACGGGCAGGCTTCGTCGTAGTCGTCGAGGAAGCCGCACGTGTTCCCCGTGTCGTAGAAGTCCCACGCAGTCGGAATCGGCACCGCGTTCTCGACGTCCTCGCCTCCGACCCGTCCCTCATAGACCGGCGTTCCCGTCGGGACACTGTGCTTCTCGGGGAGTTCGCTCGAAGTGCCGGATGCGGCCGCGAGGACCGGTGCGACAAGGAGAATCACTGAGACGGCGAGCGGGAGTCTCATGTTCCCTCCTCGGACGGCGACCGGAGTACGCGTCAGGCACGCTGCCCGCCGGCCTGCCCGGTTACCGGTAGAGCGCCTTGATCGTCCCCCAGGTGATGCCCTCCTGCGCGATCATTGTACCCGAATACCCGTCGAGCGACACGTAGTAACGGGCACCGCACGCGACGCCCTCGAAGTTGGCCGGTCCGACCCAGAGCCACCAGGTCCCGGCCGGAAGTGTCTCGACGAGCCCCGCCACCGTGCAGATGGGGGCCGTGTCGTAGGCGTAGAAGGTCAGTACCGGACACCCGTCCCGCCCGTCCAGGATTCCGATCAGGACGTCGAACATCGCCACGCACTCGAAGACGATCTCGGCCTCCTGTTCGAGCACGATCTCGTACCAATCGGAGTCGCGCTGCCCCGACCCCGACACGTTGTAGGTGCCGCTCGTCCCGCAGATCTGGATCGTCCCGGCGCTCGGACCGACCGGATGGAACACGGGCGGGTCCGAGTTGCACCCGCCGTTCCAGACGTCGTTCGTGGGATCTATGCACTCGGGCTCGGTCTCCACGATCGCCTGTGGCGGACACTCCGCGCACGGAGCCCAGCTGTTGACGATGAGACCGTAGTCGCCGCACTCCTCTCCGAAGCCGTCGATCACGATGTAGTAGGTGTTCGGGGGCGTCACTCCCAGACCGGAGATGCGTGACTGGAAGCCGAGCGGCCCGCAGTCGAAGGCGTCATCGACGCACGCGACGGGGTTCCCGGGGGTGTGGGAGTTCTCGTAGACGTAGACCTTCGTGTCGTAGCTCGAGGAGCAGAGGTCGATGTCGAGCCACTCCTCGACGACGGGCGTGTAGGCATAGACGACGTCGGGAGCCGCCGAGCCCCCGTACGGACAGATCTCGTCGTAGTCGTCGATGTACCCGCAGGTGGTGTCCGTGTCGGAGAAGGGCAGTCCCGGGATCACCGTCGCCGTCTCGATCGTCTCGCCGCCGACGCGCGCCGGGTGCTCGCGAACCGCGCTGGCAGGAGCGTGCTTCGCCGGAGTCGTCCCCACGCTCTTCGGGCTCACCGGTGACGCCGCGGCCGCGGCCAACAGACAGAGCGCCAGCACACACACCGTGTATCTCATCCCGAAGCCTCCCACCCCGCGCCGGCCGTCCGAGGCCGCGAGCGGCGCACGCGATAGAGAAAACCGTCCCGCCGGGTGAGGTCCGGCGGGACGGTTGTAGTCACTGCATCACAACTAGCGCTACGACCAGAGGCTACCTGTAGAGAGCCTTGATCGAACCCCAGCTCGCATCCTCGACCGGCACGCAGGACTCGTAGCCGTCGATGGTGAGGACGTAGTCCGAATCACACGGGATGTTGAGCCAGTCGCTGGTCGAAACAAACGCGCACCACGGACCCGGAGGCAGAACCTCGGTCAGGCAGATGGGCTCGCACTCGCCAGCGATCACGTAGCTGTAGAAGCTCGTGATGTTGTCGCAGCCCGGGCTCATGTCGACGAAGCCCATAATCACGGGGAACTCAGCCTCGACGCACAGCGTGATGGTGTTCGTCTCGCACGTCAGGTCCATCCAGTACCAGTCGGTGTCCCTGAGCGAGTTGTTGTCGTAGTTGCCATTCAGGCCGCAGTAGGTGATGGTCTCCGTGCTCGGGGCAACGTACACGTACGTGTCCGGAACCGAGTTGCAGCCGGCGTTGTACATGTCAACGTAACCGTCGTAGCAGGGACCCTCGCCCTCGTCGATGCCGTCAGGCGGGCACTCGACAACACACGGCGTGGGGCACTCGACCTCAGTGATGTCCATGACGTAGTTGCCGCTGGCGCCGAAGTAACCGTCGACGACGACGTAGTACGTGTGCCCGGCCAGCATGATCACCTCGGGAATCCACGAGGTGAACGACACGGGCGGGTTCACGCAGTCGAAGTTGTCGTCGTTACAGCCGACCAGGTTGCCGACCGCGTCCTCGTACACGTAGACCTTCGTGTCGTAGAACGAGTTACAGAGGCTGACGCTGACGCAGATGTCCTGCGTCGCAACGTACGAATACACGACGTCCGGCGAGGTCGAGCCCGTGTACGGGCACTGCTCGTCGTAGTCGTCCACGTAGCCGATCGTCGTGCCGCTGTCGCTGAACGGGATCACCGGAATCGGAGCAGCCGAGCCGATGTTCTCGCCACCCTGCCTGCCGAAGTCGGGCATCACGGGCGGGGTGATCGGGTCCTTCTCCACCGGGCTGTTGCTCGGCGAAACGGCGAACGCCGTCGCGGCAACAAAGATCGCCAGCACTGCAAACGTAGCGAACTTCATTGTTAGACCTCCAAGAACAGAGGATAGGTCGTCAACACACTCACAGCAATCGTGCGCGCGCTTGCTCCCCTCCTTTCCAGCGCAAAGTACTCAATGGTCATTGTGTTGTCGTCTGCGCGGTTCGCTGCGGATCACGTCTCTCGAGCCTATTTGTCGAGAGGCGCGAGCGATTCGCGCTCGGCCCACTGATTGGATTGTAACATGATTTGGGTTCAACTGTCAAGGAAAACTCCCCTGCATACAGGCGAATCACGCTGAGCATTGGACCGGTTTTCCATGCGATTGCGAGGTTGGCATGTGCTCCCGCGGGTGCTTAGCCGCTCGGGGTTCATATGATATCATGGATGGGTAGGAATCCTCAGGCGTGGGGCCGGAATCCTGCGCTCAACTGACTATCACTCATTCTAGTGGCCGGCCGACGCGGCCCTGGACTCACGGAGTCAATGGAGAACGTCCCCCGCTACCCCGCTCCGTCCTCGACGAGACGTGTCGAGGACGTCATCGACAGGAGCCGGTTCATTACGACCGTCGGGCCCGCCGCGACCGTGGAGGACGCGCGCCGCTTCCTCGACCGCGTCCGGGAGGAATTCCCCGACGCAACGCACAACTGCTGGGCGTACGTGATCGGCCCTCCCGGAGACACGAGCCGCGTTGGCATGAGCGACGCGGGCGAGCCGCACGGAACCGCCGGGCGCCCGATGCTGGCGGTCCTCCTCAGGAGCGGCATCGGCGACGTCGTGGCGGTCGTCACGCGCTACTACGGGGGACGCAATCTCGGAAAGGGGGGACTCGTGCGCGCCTACAGCGGGGGCGTTAAGAGCGCCCTGGACGGGCTTCCCCTCGTCGAGCAGATGCGGGCCGAGGGGCTCCGCGTCGCGCTCGACTATCCCGACGAGGCGCCGCTCCGAAACCTCCTCCCGGACTTCGAGGCGAAGATCCTCACGGCGACGCACGGGACGGCGGTTTCGTTCACGCTCGAGCTCCCGAGCGATCGGGTCGATGACTTCGTGCTCGCCGTCTCCGGACTCACGAACGGACGGGCCCGGGTGACGAAGGTGGACGACACGACAGGGCCGGACCTCTGAACGGAGGCCGGCAGAGAGCACCGTGTCCTTGACACGGCTCGATCCGTCAGGTAGGATGATTCGCGTACGAAGATGAATAGCCCTCGCTGCGCGGCCGCGGAACCCCCGCGGCCTTCGTCGAGTCCACCCGCCGCCGCGGGGCCTGTGCCCGCCATGGGCCGAGCCGTGCCAGCGGCTCCAGAGCCGACGAGGTCGTCGCCAATGCCCGAAGACAAATCCCAGAAGGTCACGGTCAACTTCGAGTTCCGTCGCCAGCTCGACGAGATCGTCGGAGGCGACCACCACAACTACTGCTACCAGTGCGGAGCGTGCGTCGCGCAGTGCCCCGCCGCCAAGTACAACGAGTCCTTCAACCCTCGCGCCATTCTCCTCAACACGCTCCTGGGCCGCGAGGACGTGCTCCTCGCCAAGGACTCCCCCATCTGGCTGTGCACGAACTGCTACAGCTGCTACGAGAGGTGCCCGCAGGACGTGAGACCGATCGAGGTCATCGTCGCCCTCAAGAACCTGGCGGTCGCAAAGGGCGTTGCCCCCGAGGCGGTCGCGTCGATGACCGAGAACATCACGAAGGCGGGCGTGTCCGGACTCGTCACGCCGGCGGTCCAGCGGATGCGCGAGCGACTCGGTCTGGAGCCTCTCGGCGAGTATCCGGTTGACGAGATGCTGAAGCTGCTCGAGGACTAGGGGACCCACGATGAAACTGGCTCCGTTCTACGGATGTATGATCCCGATCAAGTACCCGCAGATGGAGGCGGCGTTCAGGCGGACGATGCCGAACCTCGGTGTCGAGCTCGTCGACCTCGACGGCTTCACGTGCTGCCCGGACCCCATCTTCTTCAAGACGAAGGGCGTCCTGGACTGGCTCACCGTGGCCTCGAGGAACCTGTGCATCGCGGAGGAGAACGGTGTCGATCTCGTCACGCTCTGCAGCGGCTGCACCGCGACCCTCAAGGAAGCCCGATTCCTGCTCGCTGAGGACGAGTCGCTGAAGGAGCGCGTGAACGAGCGACTCAGGAAGATCGGGAAGGAGTACAAGGGAACGGTCAAGGTCGAGCACGCCGTCGTCGTCATTCGCGACGAGCTCGGCATCGAGAAGCTCAAGGAGTCGGTTGTCAGGCCCCTCGATGACCTCAAGGTGGCCATCCACTACGGCTGCCACCTCCTGAAGCCCTCACAGATCATGCACGTCGACGATGCCGACTACCCGTCGATCCTCGAGGATCTCATTCGCGCCATCGGAGCAACGCCCATCGACCATGACCGCACACTGCTCTGTTGCGGCAAGGGCTGCATAGACGATGACATGCCCATCGAGATGGTCTACGACATATTCACTTCGATCAAGGCCGCGGGAGCCGACGTTATGGGGCTCATTTGCCCCACCTGCTTCTCGTCGTTCGACCTCGGACAGATCATGGTCGGAAGAAAGAAGGACACGGAGTTCGGCATCCCCGTCATCTACTACTTCCAGCTCCTCGGATTGGCCCAGGGGCTGACGCCGGAGGACATCGGACTGAATCTGCACAAGGTCAAGCCCGACAAGGTCCTCGCGCGGCTCACGGAGGGCGCGGAGGCAGCACCGCCCGCCGCCTGACGCGCTCCGGATTCACCAAGCAAAGACCCGCCGGGTCCGAGTGGACACGGCGGGTCCCTCTCTTCAACAGGGAAGCGCGAGGCGAGAGGCTCGGCTCCCGGCGCCCGCGCCTCTTCCGGGAACTACCCCCTCGCGCGCGGCAGGTCATCCAGATACGACAGAGGCGGGAATGAGATCGCCTTCGCACCACAGATCGAAGCGCAGAGGCTGCACCCGACGACGCACGCGAACGGGTCCGTGACGCTGACGCTCTTCTGCGACCCGGAGTACGTGAACACGCCGAAGGCACAGAACGTCACGCACTTCTTGCAGCCGTCGCACGCGTCCTCGTCGACCGTCGGGTACCACTGGATCGTCTTCCGCGGAATCCCTCTCCACGTCATCGCGGTGCGCTTCTTCCCCTCTCCCCCCTTGTCCCTCTCCAGATGACGCGTGAGCTCGCGGAAGATGGCCTCACCGTACAGCTCATGTCTGCCCGGCGGTATGTAGTTCCGCCCGCCGACGCGCTCGAGAAGCTCCGCCTTCACGGCTGCGATGTCCGAGAGATCCCGGTGCGTGAACTCGTCGAAGAGCGTGCCCAGACCGGCGAGCCCCACGAGTTTTCCTTCGATGTCGATCAGGATCTCGTCGTCAACGTCTCTCTCGTCCTTCACGTCATCTCCCTCCCGCCGCGAGCAGCCTCGGGCAGCGTCAATCGGTCGTGCACTCCGCCCCCGACTGCACGAGTCGGCCGGCAGCCTCGGCGACGATCTCCGCCACCTGGGTCGTGCATCCGCGGTACGCGAGGAGAAGGCGGTTCCCCGCCTCCTCCTCATCGTCGTAGTCGAGGCCCATCGCGGACGCCACGATGTGGAGGTACTCGGGCCTCAGGTGGTCTTCCGCCCCGACCGCCATGCGGTATGCATTGCGGAGGTTCTTGAAGAACTCGAGCGCGCCGCTCAGGAATACGAGTTCGCTTCTGTGCTGCCTGTCGACCGCGGCGAGGGACGACAGGAGCCTCGAGTTGACAGGCTCCCACAGCCGACAGAGAGCCTTGTACATGAGGAGAAGCATTAGGATGTCCCGCATTCCGCCGGTACCGTCCTTGACGTTGTCCGCCGGCCTGCCCCGCTCGCGGGCGTCCTTGTGGCGCGATTCGATTTCGTCGCGCATGCGCGAGACGTAGTCATCCGACATGTTGAACACGAACGGCTCGATGACCCTGGTGCGGAACTCCCGCTCGAATCCCTGCGTGCCCACGATCATGCGCGCCTCGAGCAGCTGCGACTTGTCGACGAACGCGTCCTCGCGCTCTATCGAGAGGAACCCGACCAACTCATCGAGCGTGGTCACGTAGTGCCCGAAGTGGTCGGCGAACCTGTAGTGCGGAAGCGTGCCGCGCTTGATGATCTCCGCATTCATCTTCGCGGCGATCCTGTTGGCGTAGGAGCGCACCTCCTCGTGGCTCGTGTTGAGCAGCATCATGAGGTCGAAGTCGTCGTCGTACGCCTGCTCACGCCCGAGTCCGCCGGTGGCGTAGATGGCGAGGAGGTCATGCGTCGCCACCCGAAAGCGCGTTGTCTCGTCGACCTGCCTGCGGCAGACCTCGAACAGGTTCGCGAGGTACGTGTCGGCCGCCTCGGTAAACTCGGAGTCAATCTGGGAGGCCGGGGCACCGTTCAGGGTCGCGAGCCCCATCCTGAAGAACTCGAGATCGTAGAAGTCACCCAGCCTCTTCTTCTTGGAGTCCGGGTCGTCTTCGGCGTCGACCGCCGCCAGGACGCCCCTCGACGTGTCGCGGAGCGCGGCCTGGTCCTCGAGCACCGTCAGGCAGGACGGGTACCCCTCCCCCACGCGCTCGAGGAACCGCTTGAAGTATCGGCTCGTGCGGCCGTGGACGTCGACGAGGCGCGCGAGCTTGTCGCGCCAGAGGGCGACCTCGGGATCCCAGACCTCCGCCGCAAGGAGCTCCGAGAGATCGCGCGCCGAGTCCGCCCCTACGTTCAGAAGATAGCGGTTCACGAGCTGGGGCCGGCGATAGAAGAGCTCGATCACCTTGAGGGCCGCGTAGGGGACTGTCCTGATCTTCGCCCGAAACGCTGCGTGCAGCTCCGTGAAGAGCGCCCCGCATCCCTCGCACGAGGCGTTGCCCGCCAAGATGACCAGGAAGGCCATGACCGTTCCGGGAGCGAACTCCGCACAGGCCGCGATACTCTCGACGATCCGCTCCCGGGCCGTCGGGGAGAGCGAGTCCAGGTCCTCGAGATACCTCTTGAGGAGACGCCCCTCGTCGAGGGTGAGCATCTCGAGGATGTCGCGCCAGAACGTGGTGCCCCTGAAGAACGCACTCCGTCTCGCGAAGTCCTCGGCCACGTTCCCGGGATAGTCCGGATCGAACATATCGGCGAAGACCGTTGTCTCCTTGAGGTGGTCGGTCGCCTCGCTGGAGAGCGTGTCCACGTCCTTCCGGACATTCTGGATGTGCTGGTAGTAGTCGACGAGCAGGTGCATCCCCGGGCGGACCGTGCCGACGTGACGGTAGCCGAGGATCTCCGCGACCTGGTCGAGGTTCTGCTGCATCGCCTCGTCGTCGAGGAAGATCTCCTCCTCCTGCGCGACGACGAGCTGGTAGACGTACCTGAAGACCTCCAGGAAACTCAGGGCCTTGGACAGCCTGGCATAGAGCTCCCGGTTCCAAGGGGTCTTCATCTGGAGGCCGTCTATGATCCGCCACGCGTTCACCTCTTCCACACCGTGCGTGGTCTTGAGCGCGGACAGGATGCCCTTGAGCATCCGGAGACCGTCGTCCTTAGGGTGGATGCACTCGCGCCCGAGAGGCCGGCCGATGAGCGACCGGACCTCGCCCAGTATCCCCCGGAGATACCCGACGTGCCACTTCGGATCCTTGCCAGGGCGGTGGTAGTAGCGCGACACGACCTGCGTCCTGAACTCGCGGAATATGGTCTCGTCGCCGAAGATCAGCGCCCCGTTTAGCATTTCGCTGATGATCACGAAGTCGTGCACCGCCTTGTTGAGCATCTCGAGATACTCGGCGATCGCCGCGCTGAACCCCTTCGGTCCGACGTGCTCCGAGATGTGGAAGTGCAGCGTCGTCGCGTAACGGAGCATCTCCCGACTCATGAGTCCGACGGCATCATTGAGCCGCTGTCGGCCGGACCCTCCGTCGTCGATGACGCCGACGTCTATGTCATCCTGGTCGGCCTTCGTGCCCACGCCTATGATGACGTAGGCAGGGGCCTCCTGCCCTTCGAGGAAGACATCCAGGAGCTTCTTCATGTAGGAGCCGGAGAGCTTCCGGAAGTTGACACCCGCTTGCTCCATGAACTGGCGCTCGACGGCCGACCTGTCCAGAGGCGAGATGAGGTTGAGCCTCAGCGAATCGATGCAGGCGAGGTTCATGCGGAGGAACTGCAGACAGAAGTAGCATCCCAGGAACTGAAGTCTTTCCTCCAAGGTGTCGCCGACGCTGGCGACGACGTCCATCTCAGCGGCGGGGTCGGGAGAGGGTTGCCAGAGGTGCACGTCGCCTGCGAGTCCGCGGCGCTCGAGCTTCCCGATGAGTGCATCCTTGTACGTACGCGCCGCGTGAAGCTGACGTTGCACGTGGTTCGCGAGAGACTCCGTCTCTTCCTCGAGTATAAGGAAGGGATCCCTCATGACGTCCCTCCGATTGCAGCAGACGGTCGAGCGCCGAAGTCGCGGGAAGGTATGGGGCGGCGGACCACCGGTCGCCGTCGTTCGACAGGACCGCGCGGAGAGTCGGTCGCCCTGTCCGTCCCGACCGCGAGGGTCACTCCCCGGTGCTCTCCGTCGAGAGACTCTTTGCCATCGCGAGGCCGGATCGGAAGGCCTTGAGGTTGGAGTCCTCTGTGCCTCGCGGAACGCGCGCGCGGATGGCGGACTCGATCGCGGCGGCCTTGACGACGTCCAACAGGCCGGTGATGATCCCGACCGCGACGAGGTTCGCGGTGACTCCCTTGCCGACCTCGTCTATGGCCGTCTGCGAGATCGGCAGACTCACGACCCGGTAGCTCCCCTGGGGCACCGAGTCGACGAGGCCGGAGTCGACGAGCACGATGCCCCCGTTCCTGACGTCGCCGACGTAGGCGTCGACCGACTCCTGGGTCATCGCGAGCAGAAGGTCGAGATGCGTCGCCACCGGGTAGTCGATGTCCTCGTCGCTGATGACGACCTCGCTCTTGCTTGCCCCGCCCCTCGCTTCGGGACCGTACGACTGAGCCTGCGTCGCGAGCTTGCCGTCGTAGATGGCGGCCGCCTCGGCGATGATCTTGCCGGCGAGGAGGAGCCCCTGCCCACCAGCGCCGCTCAGCCGGATCTCACATCGGAAGCCCATCGACTGCCCTCCTGGCATGCTCGGTACGAGATGGAGAGACGCCGCGCCGCGAGGCGCGGCGTCGGGCCCCGTGCCTGACCTGTCTCGGACGCGTCGGGGCATCCGAGCTACCTCACTTCTTGTCTCCCTTGATGCGGCGGACGCTGTTGCTCGAGCAATTGGGACAGGTCCGCTCCTCGGTGACGCCCGGAGTGTACGGCAGACAGAACTCGCTCATACACCGCAGGCACTTGAACTTCGCTTCCTCTGCCATCTGACGCTCCAGTCGGAAGGCCCGGGACGCTGCTCCGCTGCGCCGCTCCTACGCTGCCGCCTCCTGAGCGGGCGCTTCCTCCGACGCCGCGGGTTGCTTGGGCGCCCTGAGCTTCGAAGGCTCGAGCACGTCCGCGAGCACCTTCTTCGTGTGCTCGATCTCCTCCTGCGTCACCTGCTGTCGGAGTTCCTCCACCGCCCGCATCACGGTGGCGAATTTCTGTCCCTCGGCCGCCGAGATCCACTCGAGCTGAAGCCGTTCGGGCCTGATCCCCTTCTTCTCCAGCTCGTCCCACAGCTTCTCTATCCGCCGTTGCGTCCAGTGGACGGCGTTGATGTAGTGGCAGTCGGCGAAGTGGCAGCCGGAGACCAGGACGATCGGCGCACCCCTCGCGAAGGCGCGGAGCACGAACTTCTTGTCGACTCTACCCGAGCACATCGTTCGGATGAGACGCGTGTTCGGTGGGTACTGGAACCGGTTCGTCCCGGCGAGGTCGCCGCCCGAGTACGAGCACCAGTTGCACGCGAACGCGAGCACCTTGTCCTTCGCGTCCACTTCGAGCATCGCGTCGATCTGCGCCTCGATCTGCGGGTCCGTGAAGTGCTTCATCGAGATGGCGCCGAACGGACACTCGGCGCTGCACGCCCCGCAGCCCGCGCACGCGGCCTCGACGACCGTGGCAGGCGTCTTCGCCTTCGTGTCGCACGAGATCGCGTGATAGGGACAGACCTTCACGCAGATCCCGCAGGCCTTGCAGAGGTCCGGGATGATCGTCGACGTGATCGCCTCGACCTTGACCTTCCCCTGCATCATCAGGCGGTTCGCGCGAGCCGCCGCCGCCCCCGCCTGCGTGACCGAGTCCTTGATGTCCTTCGGGCTCTCGGCGCAACCGGCGAAGAAGACGCCCTGCGTCGCGGCGTCGACGGGCTTGAGCTTCGGGTGCGCCTCCAGGAAGAACCCGTCCTGGCTTCGCTGGAGCGTGAGCAGCTGCTGGATCGAACTGCTGTCGCGCCTCGGGATTGCGCCGATCGAGAGGACCACCATGTCCGCCTTATGGCACTCCACCGTGCCCTCGGTCGTGTTCTCGACGTAGAGCTTGAGGCTCTTCGTCACCGGATCCTCCTCGATCTCGCCGGGGATGCCCCGGACGTAGATCGTGCCAGCGTCCTTGCTCCTCTGGAACAGATCCTCGAACCCCTTCCCGAATGCGCGAATGTCCATGTAGAAGACCTTGATGTCGACGTCCGGGTAGTGGTCCTTGATCAGGAGACAGTCCTTGACGGTGTTCATGCAGCAGAAGTTGCTGCAGTAGGGGTTGCCCCGGTTCTCGTCCCTCGAACCGACGCACTGGATGAAGGCCACCGTCTTCGGCTGCTCGCGGTCGGTGAGCCTGATAAGGTGTCCCTTCGTGGGACCGCCGGAGTTGATCAGCCTCTCGAACTCCATCGACGTGATGACGTTCTCGTACTGCGTGTATCCGAACTCGTCGAGCGCCGTCGGGTCGTAGACGTCCATGCCGATGCAGACCAGGATGGTGCCGACCTCGATGTTGATGAGCTCGTCCTTGTCGTCGTAGTCGATGCACTTCTTGTCGCACACTTCGAGGCACTTCCCGCAGGCGATCGGGTTGTTGCCGAGGCACTCTTCGATGTTGAGAACGTACGCGGACGGGACGGCCTGAGGGAACGGCTGGTAGATGGCCTTCCGCGTGGAGAGGCCGATCTCGAACTCGTTCGGTGCCGTGATGGGACACACGTCCTCACAGTCGCCGCACGCCGTACACTCCTTCACGTCGACGTAGCGCGCCTTCTTGCGCACCGTGACGCTGAAGTTCCCGACGTACCCCGTGACCGCATCGACTTCGCTATAGGCGTGAAGCTCAACGTTCGGATGTCGACCGACATCCGCCATCTTCGGCCCGAGGATTCATATTGAGCAGTCCATGGTGGGATAGGTCTTGTCGATCTGTGCCATGATCCCGCCGATGGACGGCTCCTTTTCAATGAGATAGACCTTGTATCCCGCGTCGGCCAGATCGAGCGCCGCCTGGATCCCCGCGACCCCGCCGCCGACCACCATCGCCTTCTGGGTGATCGGGACGATCATCTCTTCCTGCGCCTCGAGGCTCCTCGCCCGCGCGACCGCCATCTTCACCAGGTCCTTCGCCTTCTCGGTCGCCTCGTCCTTCTCGCCGATGTGGACCCAGCTGCAGTGCTCGCGGAGGTTGGCCATCTCCAGGAGGTACGGGTTCAGACCGGCCGCCTCGAGAGCCGCGCGGAACGTCGGCTCGTGCATCCGAGGGGAGCACGAAGCGATGACCACGCGGTTCAGGTTGTTCTCCTCGATCGCTTTCCTGATTTCGAGCTGCCCGGGCTCCGAGCACGTGTACTTGTTGTTGTAGACCACGACGACGTCTTCCAAGTCCTCAGAGAACCTGGCGACAGAGTCGCAGTCGACGGTGCCCGCGATGTTGAGCCCGCACTGGCACACGAAGACGCCTACTCGCAGCGTTCCGTTGCCGCCGTCGACTTCCGCCATCACCACACCTCCGTTCCCGTTTTCAGACGAGAACCTCTCGGGTCTCTTCTATGCAAGGCGCGACGCCGCCAGCGCCGCGATGTCCACGATCTCCAGACCGATCTCATCGGCGAGCATCTTGTCGTTCATGGCGCACTTGAGGTGGATCTCGCACTTCGGACACGCCGTCACGAGGACGTCCGCGCCCGCGGCCTTTGCCTCACGGAGGCGGGCCGCCTGGATCATCTTGCTGAACGACGTGCAGTTCATCCAGCCGCCCACGCCGCAGCAGATCGCGCGCTCGCGTGCGTGCCGCATCTCGGCAAACTCCACGTCGGGGAGCGCCTCGAGGATGCTACGTGGAGCGTCGTAGATGCCCATGTGCCGCCCGAGGCGACACGGATCCTGGAACGTCACGGTCTTCGATTCGCCGGAGTTGAAACGGAGCGTCCTCTCCGCGATCGTCTCTGCGAGGAACTCGGTGAGATGGACGATCTCGAACCCGAGGTCGCCGAAGAGTCGGGGGTACTCACCCTTCATAGTCGCGTACCCCTCCGGGCACCCGACGATGACCCGCTTGGCGCCGGCGCTCTCAAGCTGCTCGAGGTTCTGCCGGGCGAGCATCTCGAAGTTCGCGAGGTCGCCGTTCCAGAGGAGGTCGTGTCCGCAGCAGCGTTCGTTCGGAAGGAGCGCCGGGGTGACCCCCGCGGCGTTCAGGAGACGGACGGCACCCTTCGTTCCCTCGAGGGGCGCCGCTCCGGTCTCGGAGAAGAGAACGTCGAAGTAGGGCGTGCACCCCACGAAGAAGACGGTCTCGCCGTTGCTCACGGTCTTCATCGTGCCATCGACCCAGTCGAGGCGATCCTGTTTCAGGTTCTTCGCTGTCTGGATGCGCATGAGCGACTGAACGGCACCGCCGTGGGTGCAGGTGCCCTCGCCGCCTTCACCGAAGACGAACGAGCGGACGTGCTTCGTCAGGAGACCGTAGTCGATCCGCGCGGGGCATCTCGTGTCGCACAGCTTGCACGTCAGGCACGACCAGACGTTCGAGTCCTCGATCAGCTTCACGTCCTCTCCGCGGACCGCCCTCACGAGGATGGACCTCGGCGAGAAGCTCCTGTCGTAGCGCGCGACAGGGCAGACGCCCGTACACTTCCCGCACTCGTAGCAGAGACTGGCGCGCGACTTCCTGATCGCGTCTCCCAGCGCCTCCCTGAGATCGACGCCGCCCTCGGGCTCCGCCATCCCGCTCTCCTCTCCTTCGCTGCTCTTCGATTACGTCGTCTCGTCGTCCACTGCGTCCGGCACCACCAGTTCGCCCTCCGCCGCGCCGGCGAGAGGGCTGCGCCCGAGACGCTTGAGGTCGTCGACGAAGTCGTGCATGACCTTCACGAACCTGGGTGCCTCCGCCGCCGAGATCTGCTCGAAGCGGACTCGCTCGGCTTCGATCCCGAGGATCCTCACGAGCTCTGCGGTCTTCTCGAACTGCTCTGCGGCGCGCTTCGCCCCGAAGAGGTAGTGGCAGTCGGCGAAGTGGCATCCTGACACGAGCACTCCGTCGGCGCCGAGCTCGAGAGCCCTCAGTACGAACGCCGGGTGGATGCGTCCCGCGCACATCACGCGAATGACCCTCGCGTTCGGAGGGTACTGCATCTTGCTGATCCCGGCCGCGTCGGCCGCGGGGTAGCTGCACCAGTTGCACGCGAAAGCGACCACGCGGGGCTCGAAGCTCCCGTCGTTTCCGCCCTTCGCGACGGTCCTGGGCTTCTCGGCCTTGGGCTTCGCGGTCTTCGGAGCTGCCTTCTTCGCGGTCTTCGGCGTCGACTTCTTCGAAGACCTGGACGCGGCCTTCGCCGTGGGCTTCCTCGCCGCCTGCTTCTTCGCGCCGGACCTCGAGGCCTTTGTTGGCTTCGTGTCCCTCTTGTCGCTGGTCTTACCCTTACTCGGCAACGTCCCCCTCCGGCCAGGCGTTGGTTCCGTACTCCTCGGAAGGCTCGAGGTAGGCCTCGACCATCGTCTCGATCATTTCGTCCGTGAAGTGCCGGATCGATATCGCCCCGCTCGGGCAGATGACCGCGCAGGTTCCGCAGCCCTTGCAGAGTGCCTCGTTGACGGTGGCGACCCGTCTCCCGTCCGGCAGCTCGGTGATCTCGAGCGCGTTGAACTCACAGACCTCGACACACTGCGAGCATGCGCGACACAGCCGCTCATCGACGGTCGAGGTGACCGGCTCGAGCGTGATCGTGTCGCGGGACAGAAGCGCCCCGATCTTGGCCGCGACCGCCGACGCCTGCGAGATCGAGTCACCGATGTCCTTCGGCGACTGGACGCAGCCCGCGAGGAAGATCCCCTCCGTGTTCGTCTCGACCGGTCCGAACTTCGGATGCCGCTCGAGGAGGAACCCGTCGGAGCCGACCGGAATCTTGAGGAGTTCCTTGAGGGCCTCGGTCTCGGCCTTCTTCGGTATCATCCCGAGGGAGAGCACGACGAGGTCCGTCGGGATCTCGATCGTGAGTCCCTGGGTCTTCTCGCTGACGAGCACCTTCGCTCTGTCGCCGTCCCGCTCGACCTCGGGTGGATCGGCGGGATCGTAGCGGAGAAAGGTCACGCCCATCCCCCGCGCACGACGGTACATCTCCTCGGCCATGCGGCTGTAGACGCGCACGTCCCGATGGAGGACGACGACGTCGACGCCCCTCTCCCGCAGCTGGATGGCCTGTCGGATCGCCGACTGGCAGCAGTACCTCGAGCACTCCGGGTTCCCCTTGGGACCGCGAGATCCGACGCACTGCACGAAGACAGCCGTCTCGACGGGACGCTCGTTGAATGTAGGTCGCCCCTCGCCGCGCACGACGTCCTCGAAGTCGGTGTTTGCGATGACGTTCGGCACCGTGCCGTAGCCGAAGTCGTCGTCGGGCTTGTAGATGTCGGAGCCGATCGCGATCACGATGGCCCCGACGGAGAGGGTCTCTTCTCCCCCGCTGTCGGCGGAGGCGAGCGTCACCTCGAAGTTCCCGACGAACCCCGACACGCCCTTCACCTCGGTGCGCATCCTGACGTCGACGCCGAGCGAGTTGAGGAGCTCCTTCTTCATGTCGATGAGCGACGCACCCGAGCGCCCGCTCGGATAGAGACTCGCGAGCGTCGACGTCCTCCCACCCAGCTCCGCCTCGCGCTCGATGAGGTGGACCTCGAACCCGCGGCGCGCGAGATCGATCGCCGTCTGTATGCCGGCGACGCCGCCACCGACGATGAGCGTCTCGTGACCGACGTCGAGCTCGCGCTCGGAGAGCGGCTGCAGGAGCTTCGCCCTCGCTACCGCCATGCGAATGAGGTCCCTCGCCTTCTCGGTGGCCTCGGTCGGGTGGTCGTGGTGGACCCACGAGCACTGGTCGCGGATGTTGACCATCTCGACGAGATACGGGTTCAGGCCGACCGCGGCGCACGCCTCGCGGAAGACCGGCTCGTGCGTCTTCGGCGTGCAGGCCGCGACGACGACCCGGGTGAGCCCGTTCTCGACGATCGCGTCCTGGATCTGGCGCTGTGTGCTCTCGGCGCAGGCGAACAGGACGCTCTCCGAGTGAGCGACGCCGGGGAGCGACGCGCCGTACGCGGCGAGCTTCGGCACGTCGAGGACGCCCGCGATGTTGATGCCGCACGCGCAGACGAAAACCCCGACCCGCGCTTCGCCCGTGACATCGATCGGTTCTACGTCTCTCTTGACGATCTCGAGCTCCTGGCCGAGAACGTGACGCCCCGCGAGCGCGGCGGCTCCGGACGCCTCGGCGACCGAGTCGGTGATGTCCTTTGGCCCGGTGACGCACCCGGCGAGGTAGATGCCTTCCTGTGTGGAGTCGAGTGGGGACGCGCACGCGTCCTCCGACTTCAGGTATCCGTCGACGTCGACCTCGATCCCGAGTGCCATCGCGAGCTCGTCGGTGCCCTCGGACGCGACGAGCGCGGACGAGAGTACGACCATGTCGACCGGCATGCGCTCGATCGTACCTGTTTCGCCATCCTCGAAGTTCAGGAGGAGCTCGCCCGTCTCGGGATCCTCGGTCACCTTCGACGGCTTCCCGCGGATGTAGCGGAGCTTCGAGAGGCCGTGGGACCTCTGGTAGAACTCCTCGAAGCCCTTCCCGAACGCGCGCACGTCGATGTGGAAGATGAGGAGCTCAGACTCCGGGAAGTGCTCCTCGATGAGGAGGGCGTCCTTGATCGAGTTCATGCAGCAGATCCTGCTGCAGTAGAGGATGTCCCGCTTCGCGCAGCGCGACCCGACACACTGAATGAACGCGACGCGCTCGGGCGGCTCGCCGTCGGAGAACTTCTGGAGGAATCCCCGAGACGGACCGCTCGCCGAGAGGAGCCTCTCGAGCTCGAGGCTCGTGACGACGTTCTCGTAGCGCGTGTACCCGTACTCGCTGGCCTCGCGCGGATCATAGAAGTCGTAGCCCGTCGCGACGATGATCGACCCGACGCGGATCTCCTCGACGTGGTCCTTCTCGTCGTAGTCGATGCAGTGCTTCTCGCAGATGTCCCTGCACTTGCTGCAGGCGAGCGGGAAGTCACCGAGGCAGGCCTCGATGTCGCGGATGTATGCCGAGGGCACCGCCTGAGGGAACGGCTGGTAGATCGCCTTCCGCAGCGACAGACCGAGCTCGAATTCGTTCGGCACGGCGACGGGGCACACCTTCGCGCACTCGCCGCAGGCTGTGCACTCCATGATGTCGACGTACCTGGCCTTCCGGAGGACGTCGACCCGGAAGTTGCCGGGCTTGCCGCGCGCCTTGACGACTTCGCTATTGGTCCAGAGGGTAATGTTCGGATGTCGACCGACATCCATCATCTTAGGACCGAGTATTCAGATGGCGCAGTCCATGCTCGGGAACGTCTTATCGAGCTGGGCCATCTTCCCGCCGATCGAAGGAAACTTCTCGACGAGATAGACCTTGAACTGCGCATCCGCGAGATCGAGGGCGGCCTGGATTCCCGCAATGCCACCGCCGATCACGAGCACGCCCTTCTCCATCGAACCCCCCGCTTCTCTTCGCGCGTGCGTTGTCGATGCTTCCGGAAGCGAACCGGGAACGTCGCCCGGAAACGCCGTCACCGGCGAGACCCGGTCGCCCCCGGTGTTCGATCGTCTGCTACTCCGCGTCCAAGGCTGCCTTCTTGCCCTCGACCGCCTTCCCCGTGGCGACAAGGCCGTACTCGAAGCCCTCCTCGAAGGCCTTCATGTTGAGGTCGACGAACCTCTCGGGCACCGACGAGGGCAGCGCCTCCCTCGCGGCCTCGCCCGAGATGAGCCCCGTGACAGCCGTGAAGAACCCGAGCATCACGATGTTCGCCACGATCCGGTTGCCGATCTGCTCCGCGAGCCTGGTGGCTGGAACGGCGTAAAGCTTGCGGTTGCCGGTGACCTCACCCGGCTTGACGAGATCCTCGTCGATGAGAAGGGTCCCGTCATCCGTGATGTCCCGGCCGAACTTGTCGTAGGCCTCCTGCGACATCGCGACGACCGTGTCAGGCACCGACACGTACGGGTACCTGATCGGCTTGTCATCGATGAGCACCTGCGCGCTGCAGGCGCTCCCTCTCGCCTCGGGCCCGAAGCTCTGCGTGAGCGTGGCGTGCTTGTTGTCGAAGAGGGCCGCGGTCTTCCCGATGATGTACCCGCACCGGATCACGCCCTGTCCGCCGAAGCCTGATATCCTCAGCTCGTTCACTTGACAGACCCCTCGTAAGGTTCGTACTCGTCACCGAAGACCTTCCCATACCAGTTGTTCATCGACTCCACGAACGTCGGACGGTCGCGGTCGATGAACTTCCCGACGGTGATCTTCTCTTGAAACCCGATCGCCAGCTCGCGAGTGTCGGCGCCGTGCTTGATCTCGCAGTTGTCGTGATAGAAACGCATGAGGTCGAGACCCGACCCCAGTCGGTTCCGTCGCGAGTAGAGCGTCGAGCAAGGGCTGATGACCTCCACGACGGAGAACCCGGGCTTCGCGATCGCCTCGGCGATCGCGGTCACGAGCCTCCTCACGTGGAGCGCCGACCAGCGTGCGACGTACACGGCTCCGCACGAGTCCGCCAGGTACGGGATGCTGAAGGGCTGCTCGAAGTTCCCGTAGGGCATCGTCGAGGCGTTCGCCGTGAGCGGCGTCGTCGGAGCCACCTGCCCACCCGTCATCGCGTAGATGAAGTTGTTGACGCAGATGACCGTGAGGTCTACGTTCCGCCGCGCCGCGTGGATGAAGTGATTCCCTCCGATCGAGATCAAGTCGCCGTCGCCGCTGATCACGACGGTCTTGAGCTTCGGGTTGGCGAGGTGGAGACCCGTGGCGAACGGGATCGCCCGGCCGTGGGTCGTGTGGAACGAGTCGATCTTCACGTACCCCGCCACCCTCCCGGTGCACCCGATGCCCGAGACGACCGTGATGTCGTCGAGCCCGAGCTGGAGCTTCTCGATCGCCGAGGCGAATGCCGTGACGACCGTTCCAAGTCCGCACGTCGGACACCAGATGTGAGGAATCCGGTCCATTCGGAGGAGATCGTCCATCGGATGCGAGAGCTCAGGCTCGAGCGTCGCTTCTTTTGTCATCGTTCTCCCCCCTTGATCGCCTGATAGATGTCCTCGCTGTCGTGGACCCATCCTCCGGCGTGAGGAACCAGGAGCGTCTCCGCATTCCCCGCGGCCGCTCGCTCGACCTCGTAGTACATCTGGCCGCAGTTCAGCTCGACCACCACGAACTTGCCGATCTTCTGCGCGAGATCGCGGATGCGATTCTCGGGGAACGGCCACACCGTCACCATCCTCAGACTCCCGACCTTCATGCCGTCGGCCCTGGCTTGCTCGATCGCCGGGATCGCGACGCGCGACGAGATGCCGTACGAGATGACGACCGTGTCAGCCCCTTCGATCTGGTCCTCCTCGAGGACGACGATCTCGTCGACCCGCGAGCGAATCTTGTCGAGGAGCCGGTTGACGAGCTTGTCCTGGCACTCCGCGTTCATGACCGGGTAGCCTCTCTCGTCGTGGGTGAGGCCGGTCGTGTGGAAGCGGTAGCCGTCGCCCGCCTTCACCATCCAGGGAATCATGTCGGTGTCGACGTTGTACGGGAGGTAGTCCTCCTTCGGTCCGTCGTAGTACTTCCGAGGGACGATCTCGATCTCCTCCGGTTCGGGGATCACGATCTTCTCCGTCATGTGACCGACGCACTCGTCCATCATCACGAGCGTCGGCACGCGGTACTTCTCGGAGAAGTTGAACGCCATGATCATGTAGTCGAAGGCCTCCTGGGGCGAGCTGGGCGCGACGGCGATGATCTCGTAGTCGCCGTGCGAGCCCCAACGCGCCTGCATGATGTCGGCCTGACCCGGGAGCGTCGGAAGGCCCGTCGACGGCCCGCCGCGCTGCACGTTGATGAGGACGGTCGGGACCTCCATCATGATCCCGAGTCCGAGGTTCTCCATCATGAGCGAGAAGCCGGGACCCGACG
Source organism: bacterium (assembly GCA_025774935.1). Lineage (GTDB taxonomy): Bacteria > Joyebacterota > Joyebacteria > Joyebacterales > Joyebacteraceae > JALGVN01. Next base: position 43,395 of record JALGZK010000016.1, read on the forward strand.
TGACCGTCATGGACTTGGCACCGGCCCAGGCCGCACCGAGAATGGCCGCCATGGAACCGAGCTCATCCTCCATCTGAATGAAGCAGCCGCCCACCTTCGGAATCCTCGCGGCGAACCGCTCGGCGACCTCGGTAGACGGCGTGATGGGATAGCCCGCAAGAAAGCGGCAGCCCGCCGCGAGCGCACCCTCTGCGGCGGCATGGTCACCATCCAGGTAATGCGCGCCTGTCAGGACCCCTTTGGGATCCGCTGTCATCCTTCGCCTCCTCCCTCCTCTTCGTCGAGGACGCAGAAGATAGCGAACTCAGGGCAGAGCATCTCGCAGAGCCCGCAGTTCACGCATGCGTCGTCTTTGCTGACTTCCGGGAAGTGGTAGCCCTTCACGTTGAAGTCCTCCGAAATCTCGAGGACTTCGCGAGGGCAGTACTCGACACAGAACAGGCACCCCTTGCAGCGATTGACCACGATGTGGATCTCGCCGTGGGGGACCTTCACTGTGTCGGCGTCGAGCGGCTTCCTCCAATACTTCGCGGTCGTGCTCTTTGGCCCGGCGGGCAGGTCCTGAGGCATGGTGGGATCCTCGACCTTTCTGTGAGGGCGGCTGCTTTACAGACAATGAGGGAATCCAGTGGTGAAACAAGAAGCGGAGGCTTTGAAGGCGGGCCGTGCTTCACCACGGTACTCCCCAACGAGTATTGTATGGGACAGGTCCCGAATCGTCAAGGAAATGTGCCCCCGCAGGCCTCTTGCGGCGAGTTCACGTTGTCGTCGGAGTGACCGGGAGCCAGCTTCGGAGCGTTGGTCGTCGCTGGCAGACGCGAAGAGGGGGCGCTACGGCCGGGTCAGTCGAAGGAGGCGGCCCGACCGATCTGGTCATCGTCCCCCGGAGGTACGCATCACGCCGTATCGAGTGAGGTCGAGGCTGTCGGGGCACCCCTTACCTCATCCGTCTCGACTTTCCCGGCAGAAGCCCCCGGATGGCACCGACGACGAAGGCGAGGTTTGTGGCGAGGAGGAAGTACGGAGCGACCAGGCCGAGCCGGGGGGTCACGCGGAAGGCCCGAACGATGACGGGGAGAGAGAACAGGACCGAGAGGACGGCCAGGGCGACGCAGAGGATCCAGAGCGGCGGCACGAAGATCGCCACGGGGAGCAGAGCCAGGGCCAGCCCCAGCGCCAGGACGCGGGCTCTGCGTGAATGGGGTGTGCTGGCGTCCGAGACGGCCTTCCCGGGATGTGCGCTATAGAGGGGGAGCGCGTACCGGGCGTAGCCGTACTGTCGGCTCATGAGCGTCCAGAGTCTCTCCGGGTGGGGATGCGCGGCTCGAGCGCCCGGCACGAAGACCAGACGCAGGCCGGCGCGGGTCAGGCGGAACGACAGCTCGACGTCCTCCAGGCGCTTGAAGCTCTCGTCGAAGGGATGCTCGATGAGCACCTCCCGTCGGAACGCGCAGTTCGCCGTGGGAATGAAATCGGTCGCGAGCCCCTCCCCGAGACGCTTGTACCGATCCTCGTAGCCGAGCTGGACGTATCCGGCGACGAGCGATCTCTGGTCGGACGTGATGAGCCCGACGGCGCCGGCGACCCCGGGATCCTCGAAGGGCCGAGCGAGCGCCTCGGACCATCCGGGCTCAGGCACGCAGTCCGCATCGAGCAGGAACACGAGCTCAGCGGACGATTCCCGGACACCACGGTTTCTCGCCGCGCCGGCCCCGTCGCCGTCCGTGCGGACGACGGTCGCCCCTCCGACCCGGGAAACCTCGGCCGTCGCGTCGCTCGAGCCGTCGTCGACGACGATCACCTGGAGGTCGCCTGCGGCCCCACGCTGAGCGGCCAGCGCCTCGAGGCAGCTTCCGATCCTGTGCGCCTCGTTCCTCGCGGGGATTACGACCGAGATTCTCGGCGGCTTCGCAGGGTCCACAGTCACCTCGATGTGGTGTCGTTTCCGTCCGCCGGATAATACCACAAGAGGCCCCTTGGAGCGACGCGGCGCTTGCCGCAGATGCCGGGGTGTGCGAGACTCGTGGCATCCAGGACAGTCATGCCGCAGGCCCCCGCTCCTCCGAGGGAGGCGGGTCGTCCCCACGCTGGAGGACCACACGATGACCGACGGACAGTCGAAGACGAACCCCGAGAGGCTGGAGAAGCTCAAGGCGATCATCCGAGGCATCCACGCGGGAGAGGACCCCGCCGATCTCAGGCTCCAGTTCGCCGACCTCATCAGGGGGGTCGACGGGAGCGAGATCTCGAGGATGGAACAGCAACTCATCGAGGAAGGGATGCCGTCGGAGGACATCAAGCGGCTCTGCGACGTACACGTGCAGGTCTTCCGGGAGTCGCTCGACGAACAGGCGCGCCCGAACGCGAAGCCCGGACACCCCGTGCACACGTTCAGGGCGGAAAACGTCCTACTCGGCGAGGCCGCCGAGCGCCTGAAGTGCGCGCTCGACGATCTCGGCTCTCCGCCTGACGCCACGCGCTTCGCCGACCGCAAGAACGAGCTCGCGGAGCTGGCCAGCACGCTCAGGGCGATCGAGTTCCACTACCTTCGCAAGGAGAACCAGCTCTTCCCCGTCCTCGAACGCTATGGGGTCACCGGTCCCACCCAGGTCATGTGGGCGATCCACGACGACGTGCGCAGGCTCCTCAAGGAGTTCACGGCGGCCGTCGACGCGGAGGACCTCGAGACGGCCGCCGCCCGCGGGCCGGAGCTCGCGCAGACGCTGCTCGAGATGATCTACAAGGAAGAAAACATCCTCTTCCCGATGGCGATGGAGACGCTCTCGGAAGCGGACTGGGTCGAGATCCGCGCCGGCGAGGACGAACTCGGCTACGCGGTCGTCACACCGGGCCGCGAATGGAAGCCGGCTGCCACCCCCGCGGCGGGCGAGGCCGACGAGAGAGCGGAGCCCCGGGGCGGCCCGCGGGGGATGCTCCCGCTCGACACCGGCGCGCTCACACCCGAGCAGGTGAACCTCCTCCTCACGCACCTTCCGCTCGACGTGACCTTCGTCGACGAGAACGACGAGGTCCGCTTCTACTCGGCCACACCCGAGAGGCTCTTCCCGCGGAGCCCCGGGATCATCGGCAGGAGGGTGCAGAACTGCCACCCTCCGGACAGCGTCGACGTCGTGGAGCGGATCATCGGAGCCTTCCGGAGCGGCGAGAGGGACTCCGCCGAGTTCTGGCTCAGGCTCGGGGACAAGATGGCCCACATCCGATACTTCGCGATGAGGGACGGTTCAGGAGCCTACCGGGGAACGCTCGAGGTCAGCCAGGACATCGCGCCGATCCAGGAGATCGAAGGCGAGCGCCGGCTCCTCGAGTGGGGTGACTAGCCCTCTCCAGCCCGATCCCGCAAGAACCCCACCGCGATGAAACCAGACCGCGAGAACCGGTGTCCTATTGCTGTGACCAGGAAACCCCGTGCCTCGACCCGGGAGTCGGGGCGCTGGCTCGGCAAGGAGGTGCACGGTGAGCAGGATACACACGAAGACACTCGTCCTCGCTCTCACACCGATCGTCCTCTCTGCTTTCGCCGCCAGCTGCACGTGCGGCGGACCGCCCCTGACCCTGGGCGAGCTCATCACCGAGCGCGAGATCGTAGATCTCGGCGATGCGAGCTCGGTCGCGGTCGAGATCGACATCAACATCGGGAACCTCACGATCACCGGAGGAGCCGAAGGGTTGATGGAGGCGGAGTTCGAGTACAACGTCGTCGAGTGGAAGCCCGAGATCGAGTACAGCGTGAACGGCGGCCGCGGTCGGCTGCTCGTGCGCCAGCCGCCGAACGACGGACGGAGAGTTCCGAACGGCACGAAGAACAACTGGACGATCGCGCTGAACAGCGACGTCCCCATGGAGCTGGTCCTCGACGTAGGCATCGGGGACAGCCATCTCGAGGTCGGCTCCCTGACGCTCTCGGACATCGACGTCGACGCCGGCATCGGGAACGTCATCGTCGATCTGACGGGCGACTGGTCGGACGACGTCAGCGTGAACGTGCACGGCGGCATCGGCAACGTAGACCTGGAGCTCCCCCCGGACGTCGGCGTCCGCCTCGACCGCGACGTCGGCATCGGCTCCATCGAGATCGATGGGTTCCACAAGGACGGCGACGTCTTCGTCAACGACGCCTTCGGCCGAACGGACGTGACGATCGATATGAGCATCGACGCCGGCATCGGCAGGATCAGTGTCAGCCCTCCCTCACCAGGGACGGCCTCCATCTAATCCGCGTCGCGCGCCCCTGCCGGCGTCGCGATACGCACTCGCCCCCCCCGGCGAGAACCCGTCCCCCGGGACGCGCATGAGCGCTCCCGGGGGACAGTGCGTTCGCTCGACTTCGCGACACCACTCCTCCGAGAAATCGCTTGACGCGAGTTGGTCGTCTCCGTATTGTGGTACCTGATTACCTGATTACATGCACGACCCGGAGAACGAACACGGCGACCACTCGGGTTACACGGGAGAAGGCACGTGTCGGTCAGCCCCATCAGAGTCTCAGAGGCGGCATCCCTCGCGCTCCACGCGTCGGCCATCATCGCGGGTCGCGGCGGTGACCCCGTTCCGACCGAGGGAATCGCGTCCGTGCTGGGAGCGTCCGAGGCGCACCTCGCCAAGGTGCTCCAGCGCTTGTCGCGTGCGGGGCTGGTCGTCGGCAAGCCGGGACCGGGTGGTGGCTTCACGCTAACGAAGCCGGCGAGGAAGATCACCCTGCAGGAGATCTACGAGGCAATCGAGGGCACGATCGGGTTCGAGCGCTGCCTGTTCGAACTCCCGGTCTGCGAACCGGCCGAGTGCCCGCTCTCGTGCATGCTGGCCAAGGTCAGTCAGAGCATCCAGAAGGAACTCGGGAAGACGACGCTCGCGGAGTTCCGGGTTCCGAGAAGGGCCTTCTGAGGGTGCCCGCGCGGCACCCTCGGAGGCCGCTCCGTTCGGGTCGCTTCCACACCCGACGTCGGCGGAGCATCGCAGGAGACATCAGAACGTCATCTTCGCCACCCTACGCGTGGCCGGGCCGGGGGCGGCAGAGTGTTGGCAATTGACTTCACCCCGGTGATAGAAGTCGTGAGCGCCGCTCCCGGTCCTTGAATCCTGAAGCACGCGACCCTCCCCTCTCCCCACCTGTACCCAGAGCAGCAACGCGCCCGGGGCGCCCGCGGTTCCTCGACGGTCGCTCCCACACCAAAGAGGAAGGCACGGGCCCCGCGCGCGGGGTTCCCGTGCCTCCGTGTGCATCGCCGGCATGTGCCGGTCAGATCGAACAGCTCATAGCAGACTCGACATCGCCCTCCACGAGCCGGCGCTATGTCTCACGCTCGGCGCGCCGCTCCACGATTCGTGGAGACGCTAGAAGCCGTGCCAACCGCCCGAAGCCCAGGTGATCAGGCGGACGAACCACTCCCACCAGACGTCTCCAGAGGCCTCGCCCCCGGCGAGCGACGAAACTGGCGTCGCGAGGATCACGAGCACGACCAGGAAGAACCTAGCTGCGAGCGTCTTCATCGCAGTTACCTCCTCTCAGTTCAAAGGAGTCCGGAATCCACTCCCCGCCATCGGGGAGCGAGTTCTCCGGAAACCTGACTGCTGTCAGATAGCCACCACTTCTCACCTTGGCGTACGCGGGAGAATGCTCCGTCAGAACGACGGTGTCTTCTCGGGTTGTGTAGACACGCTCCTCGAGGGGACCGTCCGTCAGGAGTATCTCGGTGCTCTCTACCGCACGGTCTCCGTAGCGGAACACGAACCGCGTCGACTCGTCGAGGACGAGCCTGCCGTCCCCGTCGACGTAGATGACGCAGATGACGTAGTCGTCGGGGTTCTCGCGAACGCGGACGTGCAGCTGGAACCCGCCGCGCGCTTCCAGCTCCATAAGCGCTCGGCCCGCGCGGGTGTCCGCGAGGGCCGATGGCCAAGTCTCTTCTTCTATGATGATCTTGTGCTTGAAGCTCGCACGAACGCCGGGACCGACGTCGTCTTCGATGCTCCTCTCCCCGCCGGCTCGCGCGAAAAACGCGAGTACGAGGATCAGAGCGAGAGGTATGGCTCGGTAGCGTTTCACCGCATCGTACCCTCCTGCGAGGTCGCCGCTGTCTGCGGCTGCGAACCCGTTCAGGGCTTCGCGAGGGTGAACGGCGGTTCACGTTTCAACCTCTTGGGTATCGTGCATCGGCCGTGCCAGCTCGGCCGTTCGCTGAGCGCGGCGTGGAGGTTCGTTCCCGGCGCGCGTGCTACCGCGGCGAGCGCGCGACATGGGCCGCGGCAGGTGCGCCAAAGCGGACCAGATGCGCCGGTCGGCGGGCAAGCGCTGCATTGAGTGAGCGGTCACTCTCTTCGGATTCTTGACGCGTCGAATAAACGGTGCTATAATCTGTGCGGATGTCACGAAGCACGTGAACGAGGTTGACGATGGGAAGCACGAAGAAGTGCACGTTCGCACCCCTCGTTGCGGTCGCCGTTACGGCGGCCGTCCACGCCTTGGGGACGGTCTGCGCGCTGCCGGAAGGCGCGCTCGCAGCCACGATCCGCGTCGATCAGGGAGGGGGAGGCGACTACCACACCATCCAGGCGGGAATCGCGGCGGCGAACGAGGGGGACACGATCCTCGTCGCGGCGGGTACGTACACCGGGCCGGCGAACCGCGACCTCGACTTCGCCGGCGTGAACGTCTCCCTCCTCGCGGAGGACGGACCGGGAACGGTCGTCCTGGACTGCCAGGGGGCAGGGCGCGGGTTCCACCTGCACAGCGGCGAGGACACGACCGCCGTGGTCACCGGTCTCACCGTCGTCGACGGGTACTCCGCGGACCGGGGAGGCGGGCTCTACTTCGACGGCGCGTCCCCGAAGTTCGTGTCCTGTTCGTTCCTGGAGTGCCGGGCCGGGGGCGCGTCGAGCGGGCTCGGGGGAGGCGCCTTCGTCGACGCTTCCGAGCCGCGGTTCGTCGACTGCACCTTCCGGGAGTGCGAGGCATACGACGCCGGCGGGATGTTCTGCTACAACGCGCCGGCGGTCCTCACCGGCTGTCTCTTCATCGACAACAATGCGATTCACGGCGGAGGCGGGATCCGCATCCTCGCTCAGCCGGCCGTCCTGCGCGGCTGCACGTTCGTGAGGAACACAGCCCCCACGTTCGGGGGCGCCGTCTTCTGCTGCTACTCCTCCCCGATCATCGAGAACTGCACGTTCTGGGAGAACGACGCCGCCCAGGGCGGAGGGATCTACGGCTACGACGCGAGCCCGACGATCACGAACTGCATCGTCGCAGGGAGCCCGACGGGAAGCGGTCTCTTCTGCCCGGGCACGGGCAGCTTCGCGGTCTCGTACTCGTGTATCTTCGGGAACGCGGGAGGAGATTCGCCGTGCGGTGACGCGGGGAACAACATCTACGACGATCCCGCGTTCTGCGACCCCGAGGCCGACAACCTCCGCCTCCAAGACTGCTCGCCCTGCCTCGACGCGGGCCAGGGCGGGAGCCACATCGGCGCGTGGGGCGCCGGCTGCATGTGCGGTGAACCCACGGGCGTCGAGGTCGACGAGGGCGACGGCACCCGGCCGAGGCTCGCGGTGTTCCCGAACCCGACGAGGGACGGCGCGTTCGTCCGGTACCTAGGACCGATTTCAGAGGAAGCGGTCCACCTCGCTGTCTACGGCGTTCGCGGCGACGTTGTGAGAACGCTCGCGACGGGCCGACCGGGTCCGGGAACTCATGAGATACGATGGGATGGGAGAGACGAGGGCGGACGCCGGGTCGCGGCCGGCGTCTACTTCGTCCGCCTGCTGTGTGCGGGGGCAGCGCGGGAGGAGAAGCTCATTCTGCTGCGCTAGGCGCTCCCGCCGCCCTTTACAACCTCTCCATTATGTGCTAGAATGCGTTTCAAGGTTGGCTGAACGAACGTTCGGAATCGAAGCCAAGCCGTCGGCAGCGACGGCGGTTTCACAGGGGGGATGCAGATGAAGCTGTTCATGTCCATCGCGGTCGCCGCGCTCCTGCTGGTACCCGCGTCGGCGCTGGCGACGCTCGAGCTCGACCTCGCGTTCGACCCGGCGGAGGCCTGCCCGGGAGACGACGTCCAGTTCTTCTTCGCTCTCGAGAACGTCGGTGGCGAGGATGAGATGGTCGAGTTCGGCGTGACCTTCGTAATCGCCGAGTACGAGTTCGGTCCCTTCACGATGGAGTTCCCGCTGGCCGCCGGCGAGGAGATCGTGAAGGAGGCAACGCTCTTTATCCCGCCGCCCGTGCCGCCGGTGACGATGACCGTCTCCGTCACGGCGACGGACTCCGCCGGGACGGTCGAGGACGAGGCGTCGCTCACGGTGCTCGACTGCGGCGACAGGCAGAGCGGCAAGCACAGAGTCGAGAAGA
>JALGZK010000016.1:51766-98425 GCA_025774935.1 bacterium
CGAGAAGAGCACGCACTCGCTGGCCAAGAGCTTCGTGGAGACCCTCAACAAGCTCGGCCTGGAGTAGGACGATTCCGGGGGGCCGGGACACTTCGTCCCGGCCCCCTTTCTTTTTGCCCTCCGCCTGAGTTCCGAATCCATGAAGAAGCTCACGCTCACGATCACAGCGCTACTCGCCTTCGCCTTGCCTGCGAGCTCCCAGCTCGACGTCCTCGCCACGTGGGACGGCGCGTTCGAGGGGGAGCAGTTCGGGATCGCCGTCGCCATGGGCGGCGACTGGAACGGCGACGGGTACGCGGACGCGGCGGTCGGCTCGAGCACGAGCGACGAAGGCGGAGCGAACGCCGGCAAGGTGTCGATCTTCCTGGGGCGCCCCGTCGCGCTGTCGACGCCCGACGCTGAGGTCCTCGGGCCGGAGGGAAGCTTCTTCGGGGCGGCGGTCGCGTGGGCCGGCGACGTGGACGACGACGGATACGACGACCTCCTCGTCGGGGCCTACCGCGACACGCAGGCCGGAGCGAACGCCGGGAAGGCGTTTCTCTTCCTGGGAGGGGAGCCGCCGGACACCGAGCCCGACCTCGTGCTCGTCGGTCCCGGTACAGGCGCCTACTTCGGACGAGCCGTCGCTGGGGCAGGAGACCTGAACGGGGACGGCTTCGCCGACCTCGCGGTCGGCGCCCCGCGCACCGCCAATGGGGACGTTCACATCTTCCTCGGAGGCGACCCGCCGGACGGCGATGCCGACCTCATCCTCACGGGCGAGGCCGCCGACGACCGGTTCGGCTCATCCGTCGCGGGAGCGGGGAACGCCGACGGCGTTCCGGGTGACGACATCCTGGTTGGCGCGGCCCGCGCCGGGACCGGACGCGTCTGGCAGGGAGCGGCGTATCTCTTCTCCGGAGGCGACGGGATGGACGCAGACCCCGACTGGATCGTCCGAGGCGAGGGTTCAGGCGATCAGCTCGGCACTTCCGTGGCGGCCGCCGGGGACGTGAACGGCGACGGCGATCCGGACATTCTCGTCGGCGCCCCGTACTGGAACTCGACGGGTGCGCTCGACGCGGGGAGCGCCTACCTCTACTTAGGCGGAGCGCTCCTCGACACGACTCCCGACTTCTCGATCGAAGGGACGATCCAGGAGGAGAACGTGGGAAGGAGCGTGGCCGGCTGCGGCGACGTGACCGGGAGCGGGTACGGACACATCCTCGCCGGGGCCCCTGGAGGCGGCGACTGGCTGTCGAGACCGGGCAGGGCGTTCCTCTCTCCCGGAGGCGATCCCCCGAACGCGGGCGACACCATCGAGCTCGTCGGTGAAGCCGACGGCGACCAGTTCGGACACTCCGTGTCCGGGGGCCCGGCCGCGCCATCGTTCGCGGGCGATCCACGTCCTGAAGTCGTCATCGGGGCCTGGGCCCACGGCACGACGGGCCAGGCAGCGGCGTACGGACTCGCGGACGGCACGTCGGTCCCCATCGGCGGCAGCTCGTTCGCTCTCTCGCCGCCCGCCCCGAATCCGGCGACGCTCGGTTCCGTCTTCTCCTTCCAGCTCCCGGTCGCAAGCACGCACATCCGCCTCACGGTGCACGACGTCTCCGGGCGTCTCGTGAGGGTCCTTGCCAATGGTGTGGTCGGCGCGGGCCGCCACTCCCGCTCCTGGGATCTGACGGACAACGCGGGGAACGCGGTCGCATCCGGCGTCTACTTCGCCCACCTGGAGATCGATGGCCTCACCCGGTCCCGCAAGCTCGTCGTCCTCCGCTAGCATCAGGAATCCGCTGGCAAGCCACACGCCCCTCCCCTACAATCGAGGTGACACTCACGACTCCTGCACGGTGTTGCCCATGATCGGCAAGACGATCTCCCACTACCGGATCACAGAGAAGCTCGGCGAGGGCGGCATGGGCGTCGTCTACAAGGCCGAGGACACGAAGCTCGGCCGCACCGTCGCCCTCAAGTTCCTGCCGCCCGGCTCGACCGACGATCCCGACGCCCGGGAGCGCTTCACCCGCGAGGCGCAGGCGGCGGCCGCGCTCAATCACCCGAACATCTGCACGGTCTTCGAGATCGACGAGGTCGACGGGCGAACGTTCATCGCGATGGAGCACGTCGACGGCCCGACGCTCCGCGCCGAGATTCGGTCGGGTCCGATGTCGGTCGACAGGGCACTCGACATCGCCGTCGGGATCGCCGAGGCCCTCGACGAAGCCCACGCGAGACAGATCGTCCACCGGGACGTCAAACCCGCGAACATCATACTGACCGCGCGCGGGCGCGCGAAGGTCATGGACTTCGGGCTCGCGAGGCTCGCGGGCTCGGCGCTCCTCACACGTACGGGGACGACAGTCGGCACGGCGGCGTACATGTCGCCGGAGCAGGCGCGGGGACTCGAGGTCGACCGTCGATCGGACCTCTGGTCGCTGGGCGTCGTCATCTACGAGATGGTCGCCGGGCGGCGTCCGTTCACTGGCGGCAACGAACTCTCGATCCTCCGAGCGATCATGACGGACGAGCCGGACAGGCTCGACGTGCACAGAAACGACGCCCCGCCGGCCGTCGTGCGAATCGTCGCCAGGGCGCTCGCGAAGGACGCGTCGGCGCGCTACGCGAGCGCTTCCGAGCTGCTGCACGACCTCACCGCCGCGCAGGACGAACTCAGTTCGCGATCGAGGACACAGGCATCGGCGGCCGCTGAGCCCGACCGATCGATCGCGGTCCTCCCGTTTGCCGACATGAGCCCCGACGGCGACCAGGAGTACTTCTGCGACGGCATGGCCGAGGAGATCATCAACGCGCTCACCCAGCTCGAAGGACTCCGCGTCGTCGCCCGAACGTCCGCCTTCGCATTCAAGGGGAGGAACGAGGACATCCGCGAGATCGGGAGGAAGCTGTCGGTCGGGAACCTCCTCGAGGGGAGTGTGCGGAAGGCCGGCGACCGGCTCAGGATCACCGCCCAGCTCATCAACGTGGGCGACGGTTGTCACCTCTGGTCAGAGCGTTACGACCGCGAACTCGCCGATGTCTTCGCGATCCAGGACGAGATCACCCTCGCGATCGTCGAGAAGCTCAGAATGAAACTCCTCGGGGACGTCCGCGAGAGGCTCATCGGGCGACAGACCGAGAGTCTCGAGGCCTACTGGTCGTACCTGCGGGGCCGGCAGCTCTGGACCAAGAGAACCAGTGAGAGCATGGAAGAGGCCATGGCGTGCTTCGAAAAGGCCATCGCGCTCGACCCGGGCTATGCTCTTGCCTACGATGCGCTCGCTCAGTGCATCGCGGCCTCCGCTCACTACCGCCGTATCCACCCGGCCGAGATTCACATGGAGGCGAAGGCCGCGGCCCTCAAGGCACTCGAGCTCGACGAAACGCTCGCCGGACCGCACGCAACGCTTGGCGGGCTTCTGTGCGAAGGCGAATGGGACTGGGATGGCGCCGAGCGGGGGTTCAAGCGCGCGCTCGAGCTCGACCCGGGACACGCCACCACCCGCCAGTGGTACGCCGAGCTCCTGCTGCTCCTCGGTCGAACTGATGACGCCATGCGCGAGGCGAAGTTGGCGGTCGAGCTGGATCCGCTGTCGCCCATCATGAACGCTCGCGTGGGACTCGTCCTCTACTGCGAACGCAAGTACGAAGACGCGGAGCGTCAGCTCAGAACCGCGATCGCGCTCGACCCGGAGTACCTTCAAACCTACATGTTCCTTGCCGACGCTCTCGCCAGTCAGTCGCGCCTCGAGGAAGCGGTCGAGGCGGCCCGGAACACCGGGCTCCCCGGGGTGATGGCGTACTTCAAGGGACTCGCAGGCGACACGGATGCGGCCAGGACGCGCTACGAGGAACTCCTGGAGGAGATGAAGGAGACCTACGTCTGGCCTACGCTCCTCGCGGACCTGTGTCGGGTGACGGGCGACATGGACACGGCCTTCGAGTGGCTCGAGAAGGCCGCCGATGAGCGCGACGTAAGGCTCCCATACAAGATCCACGGCCCCTGGGGCGACGCCTACCGGGACGATCCGCGGTTCGCGGAGATCGCCAAGAGAATGGGTCTCGCCTAGTCGGGACTCCCGCCACCGGGTAGCCGAGTGACCCAGACACTGAAACGCCCTCCGCACGAATGCGGAGGGCGCGTTTCGTCTGAACTCATCGGAGCGGCACGTCTACGGCCGGTACATCGCTTTGATCCCGCCCCACGTCCTGTGCTCGACCGGCGACGGACCGCTGCAGGTCTCGCCGTTCGCACCCAGGAGCTCGCTCCAGGCGTTGTTGTCGGGCAGACAGGGCGACGACGCATAGAGCCGGAGGTCGCCGCTCCACATGTCGCAGAAGAGCGGGTCCACGAAGATGTTGTCGGTGTTGTCCCCGCAGAGCGAGTCGCCGCCCGCGTTCCCGTAGATGCAGCTCCTGGTGATCGAGAGAGAGGCCGCGGGGTCGCAGTAGACCGTCTCACCCGCGAGCTGATATGAGATGACGGAGTTCACCACGTCGAAGTCGGACCCGGCCTCGCAGTTGAGTGCCGTGCCCTGCGTCGCCGCGTTCAGAGCGAAGGTGCAGTTCGCGATCGTCGCGGTGACGTTCGCCCCGCTGAAGCCCCCGCAGACCGTCCCGGAGTTCCCACGGAACACGACGTCCGTCAGCGAGTAGGCCGCGTCGAAGGCCGCGAACCCTCCCACGGTCTCGTAAGCGAGGTTCGACTCGAAGACGACGTTGTTCAGCGTCGCCGGCGCTCCCTCGCACCGCATCCCGGCGCTCAGTGAGGCGGTATTCTGCACGAACCTCACGTCGTCGAGCGAGAGCGTGCTCCCGCCACTCGCCATGATCCCCCCGCCTCGGAGTGCGGTGTTCGCTTCGAACGTCACGTTCTCGACGACGAGATCCGAGCCCTCTGCGCAGTTGATTCCACCTCCGCCGCTGCTCGCCACGTTGCCGTCGAAGGTGCAGTTCCGGACCGTGACACCAGACGCCGCCTCACACCTGATGCCGCCCCCCCGCTGCGTGCCACCGTTCGTGATCCTGAATCCCTCGACGACAGAGGCGACGGTCTCGCCGCTGTGGAAGTAGAACCCGCGACCGACGTTCTGGCAGTCGATCGTCGTCGCCGCCGGCCCGGCCTCAGAGACGAGCGCGAGGTTCACACCCCCGAAATCGATGTCGTGGTTGCCCGGCCCGGAGTAGGTGCCCGGCTCCACAAGCACGGTGTCGCCCTCGCTCGCGCTGCTGACCGCGAGCTGGATCGTGCCGAAGTCGCTCGGTACGCGGATGACTCCTGCGCCCGCCGCGCTGGCAACGATGATGAGGAAGGCGGCCACCGTCAGTCCTGTCAGTCTCCTCATTCCTGTCTCCACCCGGTTCTTGCCCACGGTGCACCTCCACCCCCGGCCGCTGGCATAGCTCTCCTGCTCGCGGACGGATCCGCACTTGACATCTTCCGCTATGATACCATTTTTGGGGACCCGATTCAAGTCCGCGTCCGGGCGTGCCACCCCCGACCGGGACTCTTCGGGGGCTCAGAACGCCCTGTGCCCCTGGAGCACGCGCCGGTACAATGGGGCACTCCGGGCGCCGCCCGGAGACGACCGACCCGCCTGCTGCCGCCCCATCCGGAGGCGTCGACCCGTGAGAGACGTGCTTGGGGAGATCAGGGCGAGGGCGAGACGAGCCCCGATGACCGTCGTCCTGCCCGAAGGGCACGACGCGCGGGTGCTCCGCGCCGCAGCCAGATCCCAGGAGGATGGCCTCGCCCGCATCATCCTACTCGGCGAGTCCCGCTCGATCATCTCGCGCGCAGCCTCCTCCGGTCTCGACATCACAGGCGTCGAGATCGTGAATCCGGAGACGTCCGACCTCCTGCCTTACATGGGACGCCTCTACTGCAAGCTCCGCGAGCAGGACTGCATCACGGAAGAGGACGGCGTCAGGCTCGTCCGCGACCCGGTCCTCTTCGGGGTCTTCCTGGTCAGTCTCGGTCTCGCCGACGGGTGCGTGGCCGGGGCGGACACCGCGACCGTCAAGGTACTGCGGGCCGCACTCAACACGATCGGCGTCTCGCCGGGCGTGAGCACGGTGTCCGGGGCCTTCCTCATGGTCGTCCCCGAGGAGCGTAGTGCAGCGGAGCACGCGCTCTTCTTCGCCGACTGCGCCGTGATGCCGCGCCCGGGCCCGTCGCAGCTGGCGAGCGTCGCGATGGTGACGGCCTCCACCCGTCGAACGCTCGTCGGAGACGAGCCCGTCGTCGCGATGCTGTCGTTCTCGACGAAGGGGAGCGCGGCCGTGAAGGAGACCCGCCGGGTCGTCAAGGCGACCAACCGCGTGCGCGAGGAGGCTCCGGACCTGCGCGTCGACGGCGAGCTCCAAGTCGACGCCGCGCTCGTCCCCTCCATCGCGGAGAGGAAGGTGGGCGCGAGCGAGGCGGCGGGGCAAGCAAACGTCCTGATCTTCCCCGATCTCGACGCGGGCAACATATGCTACAAGCTCGTCGAGCGGTTGTGCGGAGCGCGCGCGGTCGGGCCGATCCTCCAGGGCCTCGCGAAGCCCGTGAACGACCTGTCGCGCGGAGCGAGCGTCGACGACATCGTGGACCTCGTCGCGGTCACGGTTGTGCAGGCGCAGAGCCTGGAGTGAGCCGCGCGATTCGCGCGGGCCGCCGCGCCGAGGCGAGAACGCGCTCCACGAATGTGCCGGGACACACGAAAGGCGGGCAGGACCCGTTCGGGCCCTGCCCTTTTTCTCTGCATCCGAACCGCTGCTAAGCCCCTACGACGGCTGCCTTCATCTGTGTGACCGCGTCGTCCGCGGCCTCACCCAGCTGGTCGGGCGTCGTGCAGCCAGGGACGACGTAGTTCCCGGCGTGGCGCAGGAACCCGTACTTCACGAAGCGGTCGAAGCTCTCCTGGATGAGGTCGGCGTTCCCCTCGACGGGACCGCCGCACGTCACGAGAAGCGCGACGGGTTTGTCATTGATGAGTGACGTGTAGTCCTCCGACCCGTACCCCTTCACGAAGCACAGATGCCGGTCGAAGAGTGCCTTGATCTGAGCCGGGAACGTCCACATGTAGAGCGGCGTCGCGTAGACGACCGCGTCCGCGTCGAGGATGCTCGAGATCACGCCCTGCGCGTCGTCCATCTGAACGCACCCGGGCTCGGTGGTGTTCTGCGTACACGCGTAGCACGCGAGGCACCCGCCGATGTTGAGCCCCTGAAGATCGACCCGCTCGACCTCGTGGCCGTCGTCCAGCGACTTCTCGAACCTCTCGAGCACGGCTGCCGTGTTGCCGTTCGCCCTCGGGCTTCCCTGAATCGTCAGTACCTTCACCAGCGTCTCCTTTCGCGTCACTCCTCGGTCGTGTCTCTCGAGTCCAACCGTTCCGACGGGAAGAGGAACCTGAGCGCGTCCGGGAACCGCGCGGCCCAGAACGTCTCATGATGCCTCGCTCCTTCGTCCTCGACTACCATGAGGTCCTCGCCGCGATCGAACCCCTGCGCGACCAACAGGTCGGCGAGCGCGCGAAGCTCGCCAACGCTGTCGTCCACGCCGTCCGCGTCGCCATCGCTCGGCTGACCCCACTCGCGCGTCCCCATGTCCATGTAGAGCTTCGCGTCCGGCCTGGGCCGTGACTCCACGTAGCGGAGCAGGTGGTGTTCGTCCCACGGGATGTACGGCGAGAGCGCCGCACCCAGACCGAACGCCTCCGGGTACGCGTAGACCGCGTAGACCGTGATAAGCCCGCCCAGCGACGACCCCGAGATGCCGGTGTTCGCCGGTCCCGTGAGCGTCCGGAAGCTCCCGTTCACGAACGGCACGAGCACTTCGATGAACTCCCGGAGGTGCGCATCACCTCCGCCCCCGTCTCCCCCGCGGTCCTTCGCGTCGATCCACGGCGTGTACTCGTAGCTCCGCGCCATCTCCCCGTTCGCGACGGCCACGACGACGATCGGCCTGATCTCGCCTGCCGCGATGAGCCTCTCGCAGGTCTCGTCGACCTCCCACTCCCCCGCGTAGCTCGACGCGCGGTCGAAGACGTTCTGTCCGTCGAGCATGTAGAGGACCGGGTAGCGGACGTCAGGACTCGACTCGTAGCCCGGCGGGAGGTAGATCCACACGCGCCGGCCGTTCAGAAAGCCGGGAACCTCGAGCTTCCTCACGTCCCCGGTGATGGTGCTGTTCATGGGGTCGTTCGCCCAGTTCGCGACCGCGAGTTCGACGACGGCCGTCTCGGTGACCGTGAGTCTGCGGTTCGAGATCTCCTCGATGTTCGGCCCCTTCTCGACCGTCCCCCATTCCCCCATCGTGAACTTGAACTCGATGGTGCGGCCCGGCTCGAACGGGATCGTGATCTCGTACGTCCCGTCCCCGGCCGCGTACAGTCGGTGGGCGGAGCTGCCGGGGTTCCAGCTCTGGAAGTCCCCGGCGATGTAGACGTCGGCCTCCGCCGGGGTGGTCTCCGGTACGGTCACGCGGAACGTGACGTGGGCCATCTCAGCATCCCCATCGTCGGCTTGCCGGTCCCCGGCAGGCTCGCCAAGGGACCTGGTGCTCCCGGACGCGAGCACAGCGAGAACCGTGAGCTGCACGAGCAGCGCCCTCGCTGCACGTCGCCGGGCCCCGTCGAACGGACGGCCGAAGGCCAAAGTCCTCCCTCCCGGTGTGTGCTCTCTGTCTGATGTCTGTCGGTTCCGCACGCACCAAGTCTACACGTCGATGTTCACGGCCTCAAGGACCGCCGGCTGCCTTCAACTTCTTGCGCACCATGAAGAACGTGAGCACGGCGAGCCCCCAGCAGATCACCGTGCTGATCGGGGCGAACGTGCAGTGAGCGTAGTATCTCGCCATGCACGGCTTGCTCGCGGCGACCGGGACAAGCGTCCAGATCCCGAGCGCAACCCACAGGAAGACGCCCCAGTACAGCTTCATTCCTGCCCCCCTTCGCTGCCTCGTACCGGCCGGTTAGCCATCCGCGCCCTGCGGGCGGATTAGTCCGACGATCCGTCGGCAGCACGGGCCGACGAAGCCGACATCCCCTCTCTGCCGCGCCAGATCGCTATCACGTAGAAGACGGCCAGCGCGCCGTAGATCGCGAACGAGATCGACGGGTCGACGAACGATAGGATCACCCCTACGGCGAGTGTGACCGTGACTACACCCGCTGCTCTTCTCTCGCTCCTCACGTACTCGAGGCGCAGCTCGCGGCTGCAGAGAGTAGGTGTCCGAGCCGCATGGTAGAACATGGCCCGGCTCACGACGAGAGGAAGCAGCATGTTGAGGCCGTAGACGACACCCGTCACGGGCTCTCCCCAGTGACGCGCAGCCAGCGACGCGGAGAACGGAACGAGTGCAACGAGCATGAGGTAGAGGAGATTGAGCCAGATGAGCGGGCCGTCCACTCGCCTGATCTTGTCGAAGAGATCGTGGTGAACGAGCCACCAGAAGCTCAGGAACAGGAAGCTCATGATGTAGCTCGCGTAGTTGGGCCACATCCCGAGCAGAGTGCGAGAGAGCCCACCCCGTTCGGAGTGCTGCAGCACCTCGGGGACCCTGAGCTCGAGCACGAGCAGCGTCATCACGATGGCAAACACACCGTCGGCAAGAGCCTCGAAGCGCCTGGTCGGGGACCTCTCCATCAGTCTCTTCCTCCACGCAGCCGGGGTGTCTACCTCCGCGGCTCCAATCTTCTGCAGATTCGGTGGCACAGGCTCGTGACGTCGTCGGCGATCGTATAGAGACACGGGACCAGGACGAGGGTCAGCGGCGTCGCGAACACGAGGCCGTACCCGAGCGCGAGCGCCATCGGCGCCATCCAGGGATCGGTCCCACCCAGCCCGTACGCGATAGGCAGAAGCCCGGCCACCGTCGTCAGGGTCGTCATGATGATCGGGCGGAGACGGTCCGACGTTCCCTCGGCGACGATGTCGACGGTCGGCGCGTCCGGCCTCTCACGTCTCAGGTCGTTCAGGTGGCTCACGAGCACCAGCGAGTCGTTCACGACGACGCCGCTGAGTCCGATGATCCCAAGCACCGCCATGAACCCGAGGGTCTGACCGTGGAGCGCGAACGCTGCAATGACGCCGCTGATCCCGAAGGGGATCGCGACGAGAACGAAGAGCGGCTGGGTCAGAGAGTTGAAGAGGATGATGAGGAGGAAGTAGATCGCCACCACGGCGAGCACGAGCGTCATGAAGAGCGCGGTCATCGACTCGGCGGTCTCCTGAGCCTCGCCGCCGACGACGATCTCCATGCCCTGCCAGCGGTCGGGATCGTGGCCGAACCGTTCGACGACCGCGTCGGTAGCGACCAGGGGCGTCAGGTCGGAGCCTTCGGCGATGTCGGCGTCGACCGTGATGGCGCGCGTCCCGTTGTAGTGGCGGAAGTCGGAAGGGCCCGGCCCGACCGTCAGTCTCGCGAAGTCGCCCAGGGGGATCAGCCGCCCCTGCCTGTTCGGCACCCTGATCTGGCGGAGGTAGCCGACGTCCCGGTGCCGGGCCTCCTGGAGGAGCACCCTAAAGTCGACATCCTCGTCTCCGTAGCGGACGCTCGTGACGACCTCACCGTCGTACGCGATCCTGATTGTCCTCGCGATCTCGGAGACGCTCAGTCCCAGCCTGGCGACCCGGTCGTAGTCGATCTTGACCTCGACCTGCTCTTTGCCAGGCTTGTCGTCACGCTCGATGTCCTGGACGCCCTCCATCTTGCCGAGGTACGCCTGCACCGAGTCGGCGAGGGTCGCCCTGAGGTCGTCGTCGGTCCCGACGACGCGGATCGTGATCGGTCGTCCCACGGGCGGACCGCCGGTCTCGATGAGGAAGACGGTTCTGCCCTCGTCATCGAACTCCTCCGACTTCTCCCGGAGCTCCTCGACGATCTGCTCCGCCGACCGTTCCCTGGTCGCGAACGGCGTGAGATCGACGGCGATCGCGGCGTAGTGCTCGCTGACAGCGTCGAGGAAAGGATTCCACCCAACCCGCGTCTTGAAGGACGCGAGCTCCTCGTCCGGCAGGGCTGCCACGATCTCCTCGATCTTCGCGGTCCGGTCGGACGACGCCTCGAGGGACGTGCCGGTCGGGTACTCGGTGAAGATGTAGAAGGAGTCCGCCATGCCGCCGGGCATGAGCACGAAGTCCATGAAGTTCATCGCGTACCAGACCGCGACGAGAAGAACGGCGGCAAACACCGGGACCAGGAGGTACCGGATCCTCAGGAGCCCGCGTGCGAAACGCGCATACCTCTCGCGCATCCGGTTGAACCAGCGGATGCGTGCGCTCGGCCTCTTCTTCCACTTGTGGAGGCCGCCGGTGATGTGCGCCGGCAGCGCGACGATCGCCTCGCCGAGAGAGACGAGGAGCGCGAGCGTGACTACGACGGGGATCACGAGCACGAACTCGCCCATCAACCCGGGCATGAAGAACATCGGTGCAAACGCCAGAAACGTGGTCAGCATCGTGGCGACTACCGGGGCGAAGACCTCACGAATCCCCTCGACGGCGGCCTCGATCGGAGCGAGCCCCCTCTCGCGATGACGGAAGATGTTCTCGGCAATGATGATCGCGTCGTCGACGATGATCCCGATCATCAGGAGCATCGCCGACATCCCCACGCTGTCGAGGTGGAAACCGAGGAGAGGCAGCAGGAAGACTGTGCCGAGAAGCGCGACCGGGATCCCGAGGGCCACCCAGAACGCTGTGCGGAGGTTCAGGAAGAACGCGAGGACGGCCAGGACGAGAACGAGGCCGATGAGGAGGTTCGAGCGGACGACCTCGAACCTGTTCCGCACGGATCTCGACATGTCGGTCGCGAAGATGATCTCCACGCCCTCGGGAAGGCGCTCGCTCTCGAGGGCGGCAAGTTCCTTGATCTCGTCGACGGTGCGAATGATGTCCGCGGCTTCGGTCTTTATCACGTTGAACGAGATCGCGGTCTTCCCGTTCATCCGCGAGAGGATCTTCTCTTCCTCGAAGTCGTCCCTCACGATCGCGAGGTCCTTGATCTTGATGAGCGGACCGTCGAACGTGGAGCGGACGATGACGTCACCGACCTCCTGCGGGCTTCTGAACTGCGCCAGCGTCACGACGTTCTTCTCGCTCGTGTACGACTCGAAGGAGCCGGCCGTCGCGCGGATGTTCCTCCATTGAATGGCGGCGATGACCTCGCCGAGCGGAATCTGGTAGTTGGCGATCGCGCGGGGCGAGACCTCGACCTTGACCTCTCGGGCGCGGTATCCGAACTTCTCGACCCGCGACACGCCGGAGAGACCGAGAAGCCTGTCCTCGAACGACTTCGCCAGCTCGCGGAGCTCGCGGTACGGAAGGTCGCCGGAGATCCCGACCTCGACGATCGGGAGCATGCTCGTCTTCCACTGCTCGACCAGCGGCTCCTCGGTCACCTCCTCCGGGAAGTCCGTCACACGAGAGACGGCCTCCCTGACGTCGTCGATGATCTCATCCCTGTCTCCCCCGTCCGGGTCGACCGAGACCACGATGACCGAGACGTTCTCCATGGAGAAGGACGTCGTCTTCTTGAGGCCGCTCACACCCTCGAGTTCGTCCTCGATCTTGTTCGTGACGTTGAGCTCGACGTCCTCGGGCGAGGCGCCGGGGTACACCGTCGTGACGATGACCTCGCCGAGTTCGACCTTCGGGTAGATGTCCCGCTTGATATATGAGAGCGTGCTGACCCCGAGGATGAGGATCATGAGCGTGGTCAGGCTCGCGAGGATGTGGCGCTCGGCGAAGAAACGGAAGAAGGGTCGCATCTCAGATCCTCCTACTCGGCGCGTTCGTGGAGCTGGTCGGCGAGGGAACGGTATTCGACGAGGAGCTTGTGGTAGGCGAGCGCGTTCGCGGCGTACGTAAGATGCGCGAGCTGCTCGTTGTCACGGCTCTGGATCACGAACGTGAGCTCGCCCCGGCCCTGGTTGTAGAGCTTGTGCTCCTCCTCGGTGCGGAGCTTCGCGGACTCGATCTGCTCGACGTTCAGCGCCAGCACCTGCTCGAACTCGCGGAGCTGGGTGTGGACGTTTGCGAGGGCCGACGCCAGCGTGAGGGACACCTCATCGATCACGAGCTCCAGCTGCTCGATCTCGAGATCGGTCCTCGCGATCTGTGAGTTCGCCGTCCTGTTCTCGACGGGGAACCCGAACTCGAGCCCGAGCGCTCCCCCCGGCCGGTCCGGAGTGAGCGTGTCGAAGAACGGATCGGCGGCACCCTTCGCGTTCAGCTCAGCGACGAGCGTAAGGTCCGGTTTCGCCGTCTCCTCATACCCCAGGCGAGCGTGCTGGAGCTGCTCGACCCGAACGCGCGGGGCGCTCAGGAGTCGGGAGTGGGCCTTGAGATGCTCGACCGAGTCCTCGAGCGACGGCAGCGGCTCGAGCACGTACAGGTCGAAGGCCGGCTCGACGTGGAAGAGCGTGTCTGCCTGCGCGAGAACCGCGAGCTCCGCCTGGACGGCTGCCCAGTCCACCCCGACAAGCTCGAGGGTCTGCTCCCAGAACCTGACGGCGTCCTCCGCGCGGATCACGTCGGCCTGATCTACGAGGTACGCCTCCCTCTTGCGGTTCGTCCTCTCGAGCTCCTGCTCGCTCAGACTCAGGCGTTCGAGCGTGATGTCACGCTGCTCGGTGAGGAAGACCCAGTCGAGGAAGCGCGATGCCGCGGCGGCGAGGAAGTCCTCCTCCGTCTCAACGGCCTCGATCTCCGAATAGTCGATGTCGTACTGCTTGAGGTCGTACGCGAGACGATCCAGGTAGCCGCCCTTGTTCTTCATGAGCGGGTGGGAGTAGACGACTCCGAGCTGGGTCTCGTAGTAGGAGTCGGGGATGCCGAAGGCCGGGTCTACCGTGAGGTCACCGCGGTAGAAGCTCAAAGAGCCCGAGAGCCTGCCTCCCGTCGACCAGAAGGTCCGCTGGACGTCGCCGCTGAGCGAGATCCCGGTGGTCTTCTCCGGACCTAGACCGGCGAAGGCCGCCTCCGAGTGCGTGATGCCGAACGCCGAGCGAACGAGCCAGTCCTCGGCGCCGAGGTAGCTGTTCCTGTCCTCGGACTCGATGTCCGCGGTCATGCGATGAGAGACGAACACCGGGTGGGTGGCCTTGAGCTCCTCCAGGAACTGGTCCCGCGTCACGGTCTGAGCCGTGACACCGGATGCCAGCGCGGTCGCCACAAGAGCCACGAGGGAAACGGTCGCAGCGTACATCATCCGGTCCTCCCCTTCTTGCGTCTTCAGGAATCGCAGACTGGAACCGCGGTCATCGATCCGCCTCGCCGGCACAGCTGCCGAGGAACTCGGCAAGCTCGCGGAGAGCTTCGGGCTCGACCCAGCACCTCACCCGACGGCCATCTCTCGTCACCCGGACGAGTCCGGCGGAGCGGAGCTCTTTCAGGTGGTGGGAGACCGTCGACGGCGCGATGCCCATCTCCTCGGCCAGGACGCCTCCGCAGTCGCACTCACAGGGCTCCTCACCGGTGCCGCCGGGAACGGCACAGTCGGCGACGTACAGGAAGAGCTCGAGACGGCGCGGGTTCGCGAGCGCGGCCAGCATCCGGGCGACGCGCTCGAGGTCGGCTGTTCGATGTTTCGACATGAATCGAATGGTCGCAGGAAGGCCCGCAGAGGGTCAAGCGGAAATCGTGCAGGGCAGGGCCGCTCGCCCGAGCGTGTCGGCTGCCTGAGCCCCCATCAGGACGCGGACGGAGGACGGACCCCGAAGGGTCCACGCTCCATCCGCACATGTCACTCGAGAACGCCCCGTGCCGGACCGCCGATGTCGGCACGGCGGGGCCCCGACTACCTCGTGAAGATCATCCTCATCCGATCGAAGTCGAGCGTCCAAGCGTACTGACGAAGGAAGTTGTGCGAGATGAGCCCGTCCTCGATGAACCCGAGCATGCGGTAGGCCTGCGGCGGCATCGCTCCGTATGACCCTGTGAGATCCGACTGCTGCAGTCTCCCCAGGCCGAGGCTCTCGATCGGAAACGACCCGACCTCAAAGCCCCGTCCCCCACCGCCGACGGCCTCCTCGTCGAACGCGACCTCGGGGATGGGGATGCCGACGTACTCGAGGGTAGGCCGGGGTGCTGAGAACGCCGCCTCGCCGGCCAATCCGGAGTCTACGTGGAAGACGAGCCCGTCATATCCGTTCAGGCTCCCCTTCGCCAGGAGGAAGTGCGTACTGTGCAGGTAGAAGGGGACCTCGTCCTCGACGCTCGCGCTCACATCGGCGTCGAAAGCCTCCGAGGCTCCGTCTGAGCGTTCCCGGAGGACCAAGCGGTCGTTCGGGTAGTCGAGTGTCGAGAGGAACTGCTTGAGGACGCCCGTTCCGACGATGGCGTCGAAGCTGTGCTCGCCGATAGCAATGCCGCTCACGGGAAGCACGGCGATGGGAACGGAGTGGAGCGTGACGCCGCCGAGTCTGAGCGAACTCGCCTTCGCGAGCCCCACCTCGGCCTCCATCCCCCCCGCGAACATGCCCGTCATCGACGAGATAATCTCAATGCCGAGGGAGGAAGCGATCCCGGGATCGAGGATGAACGTGTCGCCGCCCGTGTCGATGAGAGCGTTGATCCCGCGCCCCTCGATCTCGACCGGGATGATCGGAAGAGGATCGGTCGTGAGGAACGCGACCTCGGTGCTCCGCTCTGTGGTCCAGTCCACACGGTACGGTTCCTCACTCTCGAAGGCTAGCATCAGATCCAGGTGGGGCAATTGGGCCGCCTGGCGCTGCTCCTCCGACAGGTCGTGACAGCGGTCGTACCGGTTCGTCTGGTAGTACGTGAAGACGAGTCCCACGATGGCGCGTCTGTTCTCCGGATCGCGCGCGAGGGCGGCCCCGAAGAGGTGCTCCGCCTCCTTGTAGTCGGCGAGGAGGTACGCGGCCCGCGCCCCGAGCATTATGGCGTCTATCGAAGGTCCGGGACGGCCGAGGAGCGGTTGAACGACGACCCTCACTTGCTCGAACTCCCCTGCCTCGTACAGGAGCTGAGCGAACTCCAGCCGCGCGTCGTCAGAACCCTCTTCCGCCACGCCTCTCGCGTCCGCGAGTCTCTCCAGCAGCTGCCCGCGATGCTCGATCTCCTCACCCGCAGGCGCCGGGACCTCGGCCATGCAGACTGCTGGCAGCACCGCGCCCAGGACGATCATCACGCCCGCGAGTCCTGCCAGGGCTTCCCAGATCATCTCACTCCTCCTTCCGGGGGCGCGCTCCCGCGTCCCTGTTTGCCACCGCGAGCGTCATCGTTCATTCCCCGTTGCATTGGTGAGACAACACTATTAGAATATTGGTTGAAATCCAAATAGAAAAGCAATAGGAGGGAAGCATACCCATGTCGGCCCGAAGGAAGCGCACTCTCAAGGTCCGGGACCCGAAGCAGGTCAAAGCGCTCCGTACGCCACTCAGGCAGGAAGTCGTCGAAGCCGTGACCCGGCTCGGCGCCTGTTCAGTCAAAGAACTCGGCGACGCGGTCGGACGCGCCCCGGCCTCGCTCTACTACCACGTCCACGAACTCGAAGCGGCAGGCCTCATCATGGAGGCCGGTCGGCGCCGGGTGGGCAAACGGTTGGAGAGCGTCTACGAACCTGTGGCTCAGAGGATCGTCATCGATCGAGCGGAGAGATCGGAGGAGTTCCTGTCCGCCCTCCTCGACCTGCATCGCTCGTCGCTCCGTACCGCCGAGAGGGAGCTCGTCCGGGCGCTCGACCCTGGGCGAATGGCGGGAGTACCAAAAGCCAGAGCGCCCGCGATGCTCGTGAGGCTGTCCGCCCGCCTCCGGCCAGGGGCAGCTGCGGAAGCGGGGCGCATGATGCGCGAGCTCGCGGAGTTCATGGAGCGGAACGACGATCCCGACACACCCGCCACGCACGCTCTCACGGCCGTCCTCGTCCGCCTCGTGCCGCCACGAGAGAGTCCCTAGGCTCCGGGCCTCTCTCCTCCCCTGCGAAAGACTGCCATGAATGACTCCCGGCACCCGAGCGTCCATCATGGAGGGCCCCATCTTGACGTGTTACAATGAGATGGTGCCTCATCGACAATCCCGGTGTTCCTCTGTTGAAGGTGAAGATCGGCCATGAACGGCAGCATCGTGAGAAGACTGACACTGGTATTGCTCGTCGCGGCGCTCGTCGGCGCCGCGGACGCCCGTGCGGTCGAGATCACCTTCCAGGTCCGCATGTCCTACCAGGTCGTGCTCGGCAACTTCGACCCGAGCGAGGACTTCGTGGACCTCGCCGGCACGTTCAACGGCTGGGGCTCCGACCCGCTCACGCCCCTGGCCGATGCCGACGGCGACACCATCTACGAGGTCGCGGTCGATGGCTTCGCGCCTTTCGAGTACATCGAGTACAAGTTCCGTCTGAACGGCCTGTGGGACGGCACGGAGGAGTTCCCGGGGCCCGGCAACAACCGCACGTACACGGTGCCCGACCACGACGACACGATACTCGTCTGGTACAACGACCTGGAGCCGGGCGGCGGTGCCGGCGAGGTGCACTGGTGGAACGACCGAGTCTTCTACGAGATCTTCGTGCGGAGCTTCTATGACAGCGACGGTGACGGGATTGGCGATCTGCAGGGTCTCACCCAGAAGCTCGACTACCTGAACGACGGCGATCCCTCCACCGACGACGACCTCGGGATCACGGGGATCTGGCTCATGCCCATCAACCCCTCACCGAGCTACCACGGTTACGACGCCACCGACTACCTCGCAATCGACCCCGACTACGGAACGATGGCCGACTTCGAGGCGTTCCTCGCCGCGGCCCACGACCGTGGCATCAAGATCATCATCGACTACGTCATGAACCACTGCTCCAATCAGCACCCGTGGTTCACGGCCTCGGGCGACAACAGCCCGATCTACCGCGACTGGTTCCGCTGGTCGGCGAGTGATCCGGGACAGACGGGCCCCTGGGGACAGCAGGTGTGGCACTGGCACCCGTCGGGCTGGTACTACGGCCTGTTCTGGGGCGGCATGCCGGACCTCAACTACGAGACCCAGGCCGTGCAGGACGAGATGTTCGACACGGCGACGTACTGGCTCGACACAGTCGGCGTCGACGGGTTCCGTCTAGACGCCGTCCTCTACATCATCGAGGAGGGCGACCAGCTCCAGAACACGGCCTCGACGTTCCAGTTCTGGCAGGACTACAACGCGCACGTGAAGGCGGTGAAGCCCGACGTGCTCTCGGTCGGCGAAGCGTGGACCTCCACCAGCATCGTACTCCAGTACGTGACCGACGACCGGCTGGACATCTGCTTCGAGTTCGAATTGGCCGGCTCGACCCTCGGCGCGGCCAGCTGGGCGTACGCCGCCGACGTGAGCAGCAAGGCCGCCCAGGTCTACGACCTCTACCCGTTCCTCCAATTCGCCACGTTCCTCACCAACCACGACCAGAACCGGGCGTTCAGCGTGCTTGGAGAGGACGAGGGCAGGGCAAGGACGGCCGCGGGCATCTACCTGACCCTGCCGGGCGTACCGTTCGTCTACTACGGCGAGGAGATCGGTATGATCGGCACCGGGGATCACCTGAACATCCGCACGCCGATGCAGTGGACTTCCGATCAGCATGCGGGGTTCACGACCGGCACGCCGTGGCAGCCGGTCAGCTGGAACTACCCGCAGTACAACGTTGCCGTGGAGGACACCGACCCGGGGTCGCTACTCAACTGGTACCGGCGGCTCATCACCGTGCGGAACGGGTCGCAGGCCCTCAGGCGCGGAACCCACCAGCCGCTGACGAGCTCCGCGCTCGAGGTTCTGGCCTTCGTCCGGCGCGACGAGCAGCAGACCGTCCTCCCGATGATCAACTGCGCGTCGTACGCCTTGGGGAGCTTCACGCTCACCGGTTCTGCGGCGAGTCTCGAACCGGGCGAGCACGCGCTCGTCAACCTGATGGATCCGAACGACACCCTCAACGTCACGGTCACCCCTTCGTATGAGATCGTGGGACTGAGTCTCGAGGGGCACGAGGTAGCGGTCTACGAGTTCGCCGACTCGAGCGGCGTGGACACGGGAGACGACGTGCCGGAGACCGGCCTGAGGCTCGAGCCAGGCTTCCCCAATCCGTTCGGTCCCTCGACGACCATCAGCTACTCGCTGCCCGCCGAGTCACACGTGCGCCTCGGCGTCTACAACGTCGCCGGCCGTGAGGTGTCGGTCATCCGCGACGGCGTGCAGGAGGCGGGCCCGCACGATGACAGCTGGGACGGGAGCGACGGCAACGGGGTCGCGATGAGCGCGGGCGTGTACTTCATTCGCCTGGAAGCCGGCGGCGCAACGAAGACCTCAAAGGTGATGCTCGTGAGGTAGACGCATCCAAGAACAGTGGGGCAATTGCACAGATCCAGAGAGAAGACCCCGGGCACGACGCCCGGGGTCCTTTGTTGTTGGCTCTCTCGAACGCCGACCGAGACGGACAGCCGCGCGCCCTGTATGTCGGGAGCGCCTCAGCGCTCCGGTTCGCCTCAGCGCACGAGGACCATCCGCCAGGTCGCCTTCCGCGGACCTGCGTGGATGGCTGCCATGTACACTCCGGAGGGCAGCTCGCGCCCTGCGTCATCCCGGCCGTTCCAGACCACCTCGTGGAATCCCGCCGGCAGACGGTCGTCCAGGAGCCCGCGCACCTGCCTGCCGGCCACGTCGTAGATCGTCAGACGGACGTCCGCCGGGTCCGGGAGGTCGAACGCGAGCGTCGTTCGAGGATTGAACGGATTGGGCACGCTCGGGCGCACCGTCAGGGATGAGTGGGCCACGCTCTCGGGGACGCCGGACGCCGGCATCGGAGGGAAGAGGAACTGCAGCGTCACCGGAAAGCGCTGTGCCCAGTACCACTCGTTGTGCTGGCCGCCCTCGTCCTCGACCACCATCAGGTCCACGTCGAGGACGAACCCCTGCCCGACCATGATGTCGCGCATCGCCCGCAGGTCGTCGATGTTGTCGTCGATGCCGTTGCCGTCCAGATCCACCATGTACCCGGCCTCGATGGTCCCCATGTCCATGTAGACCTTCGCCGACGGCTTCGGGAATCCTCCCGCGTAATCGAGGAGCTCGTGATCGCTCCACCAGAGAGACGGGGACAGGGCACCGATGAGACCGAACACGTCGGAGTGGGCGTAGACGGCATACAGGGGCATGAGTCCGCCGAGCGACGAGCCGGCCAGCCCGGTGTTGTGCGGACCCGTGAGCGTTCGGTAGTTGACGTTGACCCAGGGCATCAGGACGTTGATGAACGCCTGGAGATGCTCCTCTCCCCCGCCTCCGGCCTGGTAGGTCGGGTCGTACCACGGCGTGTACTCGTGGATCCGGCCCAGGCCGCCGTTGTCCACGGCGACAACGATGATGGGTCCCATCAGACCGGCCGGGATGAGTTCCTCGCACGTCTCGTCGACCTCCCACTCCCCCGCGAAGCTCGTGGCCTGGTCGAACACGTTCTGACCGTCGAACATGTAGAGCACGGGGTAGCTGACGTCCGTGCTCACGTGGTAGTCCGGAGGAAGATAGACCCACACGCGGCGCCCGTTCAGGAACCCCGGGACCGTGTGCGTCGTCACGTCGCCGGTAATGGTGCTGTTGCCCTGAATGTCCGCCCAGTTGTACACCGTCACCTCGAGCGTCTCGGCGCCGGTGACGGTGTGGGTCCGGTTGGGGATCTCCTCCCCGTTCGGGCCCTTCTCGACGGTGCTCCAGCTGCCGCGGGTGAACTTGAACTCGATCGAGTTTCCGACGGTCAGCTCCAGCGTGATCTCGTAGATCAGACCCCCGAGGTCCGTGAGCTGATACGCCGGATCGCCCGGGTTCCAGCCCTGGAAGTCCCCCGCGATGAAGACGGGATCGCCCGGAGGGGTGGTCCCGGGCGCGGTGACCCGGAAGGTAACGAGCGCGGTGTCCCGCCCGCTGCCGGGGTCCTCGAGTGCCGGTCGAGCCGCTGTGGTCGTGGGTAGAACGGAGACGAGAAGCGCCACTAGAAGGACGCAGGCAAGACGCCTCATGCTCGGGTGCATGTGTGTCCTCTCTGGTTGGATGAGACGACGACCTCTGTCTACTGCCATTATACCGCAGAGGTCGCGTCGACTCCAGCGCCACGCTGGGAAGGAGCCGTCAGGCGGTTTGACGGCGCGCGGCCGGCGGCCGTAGAATCGGGTGTGTGTCCTTCGAGCAAGACCATGAGAAGCGAACGGACTCGCAGCGTCGAGTGACGGCCCGCGGTCCGTCGGGTCACGGCGCTGGACGCCGCGACGAACCGGGATCAGCTCAGCATGAGCTCTCGTTCCTCCAGTCTTCGGCTGCTGTTCCTCGCCGACACCCACCTCGGGTTCGACCAGCCGGTTCGTCCGAGGGTCGAGCGGCGCCGTCGCGGCCCGGACTTCCTCGCGAACTTCCGGCGAGCCCTGGCTGACGCCGTCGATCAGCAGATGGATCTCGTGCTCCACGGTGGCGACCTCTTCTTCCGATCGAAGGTCCCCGCCGCCATCGTGGACCAGATCTATGAAGAGCTCCTCGCGTTCGCCGAACACGGCATCCCGCTCGTGATCGTCCCCGGGAACCACGAACGTTCCCGCCTTCCGACGTCGCTCTTCCTCCAGCATCCGAACATCCACGTCTTCGGCGGGCCCGAGACACTCCGGTTCGATCTCGGTGGCGCCCGTGTGGCCCTGTCGGGGTTCCCTTCGGTGCGGGGGAACATCCGCGCCGACTTCGGGCAGCTCGTCGCCGCGACAGGGTGGGAAGACAGCCCCGCGGACGTCCGACTCCTCTGTCTGCATCAGACGATCGAGGGCGCGACCGTCGGGCCTGCCGGCTACACGTTCCGGAACGGCCACGACGTGATCCGGCAGAGGGACCTGCCCCGGGCGTTCCACGCGGTGCTCGCTGGCCACATCCACAGGCACCAGGTCCTGGAGGTCGGGCAGGAAAGGGAGTGTCCTCTCCCCGTCATCTATCCCGGTTCGACCGAGAGAACATCGTTCACGGAGGCCGACGAGACGAAGGGGTACTGCGAACTCGCCTTCGGGGAGACCTCGGAGGGAGGCTGGGCGCTCGAGCGAACCGAGTTCGTACCTCTCCCCGCCCGCCCCATGGTCACGGTCGACTTGCCGGCGGAGCTCACGCCGGCGGGGGTCGGCGGGTTCCTGGACGTCGTAGCTCGGGAGGTTCCACCCGACGCCATCCTCCGATTCATATGTTCCGAGGCGGTATCTCCGGAGACGCGCCGGGCGTTCGGCTCCGCGCGCCTGGCCGACCGCCTCCCGCCGGAGATGAACTTCCAGTTCGGTACGGGGTTCTTCGGCGATCGTCGCGCGAGGACCGGGACATGAGAGACGACCGCAAACGGCTGGCCGCGGAAGTCCGGGGCACCGTCCCTCCCGCCCCGGGCGTATACGCCTTCCTCGACGGCGGCGGACGTCTCCTGTACGTCGGCAAGTCGCTGAACCTGCGGAAACGCATGGGGAGCTACTTCGGACGGAATCCCCTCACCGCGGAGCCGGGCTTCGGCCAGCTCGTGGCTAGCATCCGGAGCTTCGCCTGGTGGCAGACCAGGTCCGAGCTCCTGGCGCTCCTCATGGAAGACGTCCTGATCAAGGAACACCTCCCGCCATCGAACACGCGCCAGAGGGAGATGCCGGAGAACCGGTATCTGGAACTGACGGACGATGCCTTCCCCGCGTGCCTCATCGTCGAGCACGTCCCCGACTTCGGAGAGAGAGACGTGTTCGGCCCCATGAAGGACAAGTACTTCGCGGGCTCGCTGCGGGAGGTCCTCGGGCAGGCTCTCGGGATCCGCACGTGCCGCTCGTCGGAGCCGAACAGGCGGTGCCTCGAGTACGACCTCGGCCGGTGCGCGGGACCGTGTCGGGACGCGGTCGGGGCCGGCGAGTACGCGGAGCTGGTCGCGCGGGCGCGGGACTTCCTGCGGGGAGACGTGGAGGAAGTCGTGGACCGGCTCGTCCGGGCGAGGGATCGCGCGGCGGAGACCAGGCGGTTCGAGGACGCAGCCCGACTGCGCGACGCCATCGACACGTGCCGGCGTTACGGAATACACGAGAGGTTCGCGCGGAGATTCCTCTCAGAGGATTGTGAGATCGTCTGCGACCGGGACGGCATCGAATACCGTTTCGAGAGAGGAGCCCTGGTCTCGCCTCGCACTGTGATCGTGGCTCGCGGACAGAGCGAGGGGCACGAGACGGCAGACGGGGACGGCTTCCGCCCCGAGGAGGCGGGTCGGGAGGCTGTGGCCGCCCTGCACCAGCTGCCGTCCGCGGATCGCCGAATCCTCACCGACAGGGCCAGAATCGTCTGCAACTGGGCTCACCGTCAGGGTGTCCAATGCCGCGCAAGGCCGAGTGGGTCCGAGGCGCCCAGCACGACCACCCTGACAGGAGGAAGAAGATGAGTTCCCTATTCACACATCGGAAGCGAGGCCTTTGGCTGGCCGCGGTCATCGTCGCGGTCTCCCTTGCGGTCGCGTCGCTTCCCGGCTGCACGACGACGACGGGACCGAGCCCGCCCGGCAACGAGTTCGAATACGTCACGCCTGAGGAGGTGGGGTGGGATTCGGAGCTCCTTCAGGACGCTGTCGACTACGCCGAGGGCATCGGCTACACGGCCATGATGATGCTGCACGACGGCAAGGTGTTCCTCGAGTGGGGCGACGTGGAGGTCAACTACCAAGCCCACTCAATCCGCAAGCCGTTCCTGAACGCGCTCATCGGCCTCGCGGTCGAGGAGGGCGAGATCGACCCCGACGACACGCTGGGCGACCTAGGCATCGACGACATCCCTCCGAGTCTGACCGCGGAGGAGCTGACGGCCACGGTCAGGATGCTCGTCATGAGCCGCTCTGGCGTCTATCACGAGGCCGCCGGCGAGACGCAGGACATGATCGACAAACGCCCCGAGCGCGGGAGCCACGAGCCGGGCACGTTCTTCTACTACAACAACTTCGACTTCAACTCGCTCGGGACCATCTACCGGCAGGAGACCGGCGAAGACATCTTCGATGCCTTCCAGCGTAGGATCGCGGGGCCCATCGGCATGGAGGACTTCGACGCCGCGCAGTGCTGGTACAGCTACGAACCCGAGAAGTCCGAGCACCCGGTCTACAAGTTCAGGATGAGCGCGAGGGACATGGCCCGGTTCGGGGCGCTCTACCAGCAGAACGGGCGGTGGCGCGGAGAGCAGCTGGTCCCGGCGGACTGGGTCGAGGAGAGCACGACTGCCCACTCGGTCGCGGACAGCGCTTCCGGAACCGGATACGGGTACATGTGGGGCGTCTTCCCGGAGGGCTCGCTCGTCGAGGAGCTCATCGGGCACACGGGTTTCTACCACACCGGAATCGGCGTGCACTCGCTCGTGGTGATCCCGGGACTCGAGCTGGTCGTCGTGCAGAGGATGGACACCGACGACCCCGGGTGGTCAGACCCGGGCGACGAGGCTTCGTTTCAGCTCATTCAGATGCTGTTCGCGGCCTACACCGGGAGCTAGCGCGGCGGGCATCCAGCAGACGCCGTTCTGAGCGACGGCCGCATCCGACGCGGGGCCGGGCAGCATCGCCGGCCCCGTTTCAATGGCTCTTCACACGGGCTTGTTTCGAGCTCCTGATGGGATGTCGGCACAGGCTGAATGAGGGGACCACGGAGGTCCGTTCGGGGCCGGATACCAACCTCAATCCTCTCCTTCCCATGTGTCGCGCCCCACACATCCGCAAAAGCGATGGCAAGCCGCCGGGCGATTCGCTAAGATGAACCTCGGGTGGCATATGTACCTGTCTGCCCAGTAAGTCACGGGCTGAGTCCTTCCCGGGGGTGTCCATGATCGGCCGGACCATCTCCCATTACAGAATCCTCGAGAAGCTCGGCGAAGGCGGCATGGGTGTCGTCTACAAGGCCGAGGACACGACGCTCGGAAGGGCGGTCGCGCTCAAGTTCCTTCCGCCAGAGATGACGCGTGACCCGGAGGCGACAGCCCGGCTCCTTCAGGAGGCTCGGGCCGCGGCCGCGCTCGCTCACCCGAACATCTGTACAGTCCACGAGATCGGAGAAGCCGGTGGACAGACGTTCATCGTCATGGGCCTCATCGAGGGTGAGAGCCTGGGGGACAAGATCGCGAGAGGTCCGCTCCGACTCCGCGAGGCAGTCGACATCGCCGTCCAGGTCGCGGAGGGTCTTGATGCAGCCCACCGAAAGGGCATCGTTCACCGCGACATGAAGCCCGGGAACGTGATGGTCACGACCGAGGGGCGGGCCAAGGTCATGGACTTCGGCCTTGCCGTGTCGCCGGGGCAGACGAGGCTCACCAGGACGGGCACCACAACGGGGACGGTCGCCTACATGTCGCCGGAACAGAGCCGTGCGGGGGACGTCGATCACCGGACGGACATCTGGTCGTTCGGTGTGATGCTCTACGAGATGGTCTCCGGGCGGCGGCCGTTCGGCGGCAACTACGAACAGGCCGTCGTTCACGCGATCCTGAACGATCAGCCGGAGCCGCTCACCGCCCTCCGGACCGGCGTGCCGATGGAGCTCGAGCGCATCGCCGGGAAGGCCATGGCGAAGCGACCGAATGAGCGCTATCAGACCGTGTCCGACATGCTGGTCGATCTCAGGGCGATCGCAAGGAACCTCGAGGCCGAGACGATCACTCGCACCGCCGGCCGACCTCAGCCATCCGCAGCCGTCCCCGGCAGAAGAAGATGGCGGAGGGGTCTGGCCGTGGGCGCAGTCGTCGCCGCCGCGGTCCTGGTAGGGCTCATTTGGGTCAACTCCAGGCCGCCGGGTAGAGACGTCGCTCCGGCAGGCAGGCGGACAGGTATGCGGGAAGGGGTACCTTCGATCGCCGTGCTCCCGTTCCTGGACATGAGCCCCGAGCGAGACCAGGAGTACTTCTGCGAGGGGATGGCCGAGGAGCTCATCAATGCGCTCACGCAGCTGGGCGGGATCAAGGTAAGCGCGCGGACGTCGTCGTTCCAGTATGCGGGGCCGGGTCACGATGTCCGTGATATCGGGAACGACCTCGGCGTCGAGACGGTCCTCGAGGGGAGTGTGCGCAAGGCGGGCTCGCGCCTCCGCATCACGGCCCAGCTCATCAACGTCGCCGACGGATACCATCTCTGGTCCGAGAGCTTCGATCGTGACATGGAGGATGTCTTCGCAATCCAGGACGAGATCTCGCTCGCCATCGTGGAGGAGCTCAAGCCGGAGCTGCTCGGAGACGAGGAAGCCCGGGTGGCCGGGCGGGCCACCGCGAACCCCGAAGCCTACAACCTCTATCTGAGGGGTCGCTGGTACTGGAACAAGCGGACGCCCCCGGACTTGATGCGGGGCATCGACTACTTCGAGAGGGCGATCGACATCGCCCCGGACTACGCCCTGGCCTACGCCGGCATGGCCGACTGCTACACCGCCCTCGCCGAGTACAGCGCGTCGCCTCCCGAGGGGACCGCGGCCGCGGCGAGGGGCGCGGCACTCAGGGCCCTCGAGCTCGACGACACGCTCCCCGAAGCACACGCGGCCCTCGGGTACATCAAGCTCGTGTACGACTGGGACTGGCGCGGGGCTGAGACGGACCTCAAACGAGCGATCGAGCTCGATCCGAACTACGCGCCGGCGCACCACCGATACGCGGTCGTTCTGAGCATCATGGGAAGATACGACGAGGGCCTGCAGGAAGTCAGACGAGCGAAGGAGCTCGAGCCTCACTGCGTGTCCATCAGCACCGTCGTGGGCCTGCTTTTGTGCAACGTCGGCGAGCTGGACTCAGCGATCGAGGAACTCGAGCGAGCACTGGAGATGGACCCCGGGTTCGCCAACGTGTACTTCACGCTGGGAGCCGCCTACCTCTACAGCGCGAAGTACGACGAGGCGCTGGCAACGTTCGAAGAGAGCAACCGCATTCTCGGCGGTCGAAACCCCGGTGCTGCGGCGATGATCGGAATCACCCACGCTTTCTCCGGAGACGTCGACGAAGCGGAGCGCGCCCTGGCAGACCTGACGGCGCTCGCGGAACATGGGCCGGTTTCGTCGTCGCTCATCGCTGTTCTGTGTTTCTCTCTCGGGAGGAGGGACGAGGGATTCGAGTGGCTGGAGAGGGCTTACGAGGAGCGCGAGCTGCTTCTCCGAGTGCTGCTCCCCGTGTTCAGGAGACCCGACGTCGCCTATGGCGACCCCAGGTTCCAGGATCTCCTTGGCAGGATGGGACTGGAGACCTGACCCGGAGGCGGTTCCGTCAGTCCTGTCGATTGCGCCAGATGCGCGGCCCCGCCTCAGAAGAGGCGGGGCCGGTCCGTTGGCTAACTCGAGGCCGGGCTGCGGCTATCTCACCAGCACGATCTTCGTGGCAGCGCGCTCGCCCGCGACCTCGGCCACACAGAAGTAGACGCCGGCGGCGACCTGTCGCCCCCGTCCGTCTCGCCCGTCCCACACGAACCTGTGATCGCCGGCTGGCAGCGGCCCGTCCGTGACGCGCCTGATCAGTCGGCCGGCGACATCGTAGACGGCCAGGCTCGCCCTGCCATCGACGGGAACGGTCAGCGTGAGGATCGAGCGATCTCTCGTCGGGTTCGGTTGCGCGGGATGAAGTGCGAAGAGAGCGTCAGGAGTCCCGTCAATGCCCGTGGCGACACCGCACCCTCCGGCACCCAGCGCTCCGATCATCTCACCCCACGGGTTCCCGGACGGCAGGCAGGGCGAGTCGTCGTGCAGCGAGACCACGCCCTCCTCCAGCTCGCAGAAGAGAGGGTCGATGAAGATGTTGTCGTAGTACGAGCCACAGAGGCTGTCGCCCTGCGAGTTCCCGAAGACGCAGCTGCGCGTGATCTCCGGATCGGCCACGCCCTGACAGTTGACGGCGAGTCCGGTCGGACTTGCGGCCACGATCGAGTTGGTGATGATCGGCGATGCGTCCGCGGCCGTGATCTGATGGCCCGGGTTGGAGGCGAACGTGCAGTTCGTCACTGCCGGTGCGGCGCCCGACTTGCAGTAGAGACCGGAGCCCGTGATCGACGTGTTCCCCACTGCGACGATGCCTTCGAGCATGGGCGAAGCCCCGTCCTCGCAGTAGATGCCGGCACCGAAGAACGATGCGTTGCAGTCGCGCACGACGCAGTTCCTGATCGTCGGTGAGGAGGCGGCACTGCATACGATGCCGCCGCCGAAGAAGGTCTCGGCCGCGCCGTTCACGAAGGTAAATCCGTCCACCACGCAGGAGGGACCCTCGCCGTCGTCGAAGACGAGCGCCGGACCAGCTCCGCCGCAGTCGATGACGGTCTCGGAGCATCCTTCAGGGGCAATCAGGAGGACGGCCTTGCCGCCGAAGTCCAGGGCGTGGTTCAGAGGCCCGACATACGTTCCTCCGTTGACGAGGACGGTGTCGCCTACTGATGCAGCGTCGAGGCCCTCCTGGATGGAGGCGAAGTGCCCCTCCCCTCCCGCGTCCACGACGACCGTCGTGACGGGATGCGGCATCTCGACGACGAGCGTACCCTCCGTGCTGCCGCCGACCCAGTCCTGGTAGCTCGGGTAGGACGGGGAGCTGCCGCCTAAGAGACCTTCGGCGAATGCCCGGACGGTCACGGGCAGGATCCCGGTCACGGCCGTGACCTGCCAAGAGACCAACTCGGGCCCGCTCCCGGCCATCCAAGGCTCCGGCAGGGGCTTGACGACCTGCTCACCACCTGCGAGCTCGAGCCCCCACGGGAGATCTAGCGTGACGCCGGGAGTGGACACCTCCCCCATCCCCTCGAAGGGATGTGGACCCGGATACGAGACCGTCGCGGACACGGTGAACGTCTCGCCCGCCGCCACGGTGTCGGGCATCGAGAGGCTCACCTCCCAGGGGAAGGCGACACCGGCCCAGCGGTCCTGGGTGAACGGCCACCAAGGCGTTATGGGATCGTTCCACATGTCGTCAACGAAGAAGGCCTGATTGAGGTGGATGTCCGGTCCCATCGTCGGCCAGGGGTCGTGAATGATGAACACGTCCGTGTTGTCGTCGTACCCCTTGAGGAGCTTGTAGTGCCCGGACTGGTGCGTCTCGTCGAACCACGCGTAGATGAGAAGCGGATGGCCGGAGTAGATGAGCGACTTCAGGTCTTCGTAGCGATCAGGGTAGTGCTCTGGTTCAGACCAGCTGTTCTCGAACGCGGGGTAGCCGTAGTCGCGCTCGTTGTAGCCGTGCAACAGGGTGTCCTGAACCGCCGTGCTCGTCCGGCTGAAGTGCATGGCCCGCACGTAGTTCGTGCCAGGGTAACCGTTGTCACCGCCGTTGTCTGACGCGTGTGCGATGTCATCCTTGGGCACGTGCGGCCCGAAGTAGTCGAGTATCATCTCGGTCGACGTGACGGCGCACGTGGGCCCTATCTGGAAGTAGTGCGTGACGTCCAGGTCCCAGGAGGGCGGAAGGTCGCGCGGAGCACCGCGCGAGGTCGAGCCACCCGTCGCGGACGCGACACGTCTCGCGGACGACGACGGTTCGCCTTCGATCTCGAGTCCCGTGACGTCGCCCAACTCGTAGATCGGCAGGAACTGGTCACCGATACCCGCCGGACCTTCGCCGGGGATGTACCAGCAGAGCGTCCTGTCTCGCTGGACCGCGCATACCGCGGGTGCGACGCCTTCGGACTCCAGCAAGCGCGCCGCGAGATCGAGTGCGTCATTCTCCGTGACTGCCCTGGGTCCCACGTGGGCGGGTATCGCTCCGTAGGACTGCCATCTCTCGTCGTCGCCGCGCGTGACGGCCAGTGTCACGAACGACCGCGTCCCGTCCCGTTCGAGCTCAACGTAGTAATAGAGGGGCTCGAGATCCGGGTAGCTGTGCACCAGAATCGGCTCGCCGATGGTAACGACATCTCCAACCCACACAGGGAACGCGCCGGGGGCATCCGGATGTCTCAGCGTGTAGGAGCCGACGTCTCGAGCGAGCTCGAGTGCGGCGTCGAGCGCGGGTGATTCCGAGGCCTGAAGAGCGGTGGCCACAAGGACAGCGGCCAGCGCGAGGATGAGTACAGCGGAACGTCGCATGATGGGTCCTCCCGTCGTCGCCCGCACTGGCGACTGGTGAAGACGCATAAGGGGGCTTCACCAGTTGGGACACGGGAAGCGCAGGCTCCGTTTATCATAAGATGTTGCCGCAAAGGCGGTTATGTGGTGCGCCGGTCGAAGGCACGGAAGGCGGTTCCGCCGGGGCCTTCCCGACGGCCGGTCCAGGATCCGGCTCCCGACCGCTCCCCTTCTGATCTCAGGGAGCCCCGCCGGATGCCCGTGGAATCCCTTGGGCGAGATCCTGTCGCAGCGCTACAATGGGGATGATTGACAGTCAGAAGGCGGCCTCACCTCCCCTCCGGAGGCCCCGATGATCGGCACGACCATCTCCCACTACAGGATCCTCGAGAAGCTCGGCGAGGGCGGCATGGGCGTCGTGTACAGGGCCGAGGACACGAAGCTCCGCCGTCCGGTCGCTCTCAAGTTCGTCTCGCCGCGCGTTCTCGGATCCGGGGAAGAACAGGTCCGCTTCCTCCGGGAGGCGCAGGCCGCCGCGGCCCTGAACCATCCTAGCATCTGCACGGTCCACGAGATCGATGAGGCGGACGGCCTGACGTTCATCGCCATGGAGTACGTCGAGGGGCAGACGCTCCGCGCCAGGATCGACTCCGGTCCGCTGTCGATGGACGAATCGGCTCGACTGGCCTCTCGCATCGCCGAGGGTCTCGCGGCGGCACACTCGAAGGGCATCATCCATCGCGATATCAAGCCGTCGAACATCCTTCTGACGCCGACCGGGCAGGTCAGGATCACTGACTTCGGCCTCGCCCGGTTGAGCGGCACTACGGAGATCACCCGGCGGGGGACGATGACGGGCACGCTTGCCTACATGTCCCCTGAGCAGATCCGCGGAGCGGAGATCGATCACCGCGCCGATATCTGGTCGCTGGGTGTGGTTCTCTACGAGATGCTGACGGGACGACGACCGTTTCGTGGGGAGCGCGACGGCGCCGTGCTCTACTCGATCCTGAACGAGGACGCGGCACGCCCTTCCGATACTCGCCCGGACGTTGTCGCTCTTCTCGAGCGCGTCGTGTTCAGGATGCTCTCCAAGGACCCGTCATCTCGCCATGCCGACGCCGAAGAGGTGATCGACGATCTTGCAGGAATCGCGAGTGGCGAAGAGACCATCGCGCCCGTGGCGCCGACGGGTGGACGCGAGTCCAGGCCGTCGGTTGCGGTCCTGCCCTTCGCGGACATGAGCCCAGACAGGGACCAGGAGTACTTCTGCGACGGGATGGCAGAGGAGCTCATCAACGCGCTCACGCATGTCGACCGGCTCCGTGTGAGCTCACGCACCTCGTCGTTTCAGTTCAAGGGCGGCGGACAGGACATCCGTGATATCGGCCGCAAGCTCGGCGTTCGCTCGGTTCTGGAGGGGAGCGTACGGAAGGCCGGGGCCCGACTCCGAATCACCGCTCAGCTTGTGAGCTGCGCTGACGGATGCCACATCTGGTCCGAGAGATTCGACCGAGACATGGAGGACGTGTTCGCCATCCAGGATGAGATATCGCTCGCCATTGTCGACGCGCTCCGGCCGGAGCTTCTCGGCGAGGAACGAGCCAAGCTGGTACGGCACCCTACCGCAGACCCCGAGGCCTACAACCTCTACCTTCAGGGCCGCTGGTTCTGGAAGAAGAGGACGCACGATGGTCTCATGAAGGCGATCGAGTACTTCGAGAGGGCGATCTCCGTCGCGCCCGACTTCGCACTCGCCTACACGGGCATCGCGGACTCGTACAACGACCTCCTGGACTACAGCTCCTCCCCTCCGGACGACGCCTTCGAGCGGGCGAGGAGCGCGGCGCTCCGCGCTCTCGAGATCGACGACACGCTGCCGGAGGCCCACGCGTCCCTTGGGCTCCTCAAGTCCGAGCACGAGTGGGACTGGGATGGAGCGGAGAGGGAGTTCAGGCGGGCGATCGGGCTCAATCCCCGCTACGCTTCAGCACATCAGTGGTACGCGCACCTTCTCCTGAACACGGTCGGCCCGGAGGAGGCGCTGGAGGAGTACCGTCGGGCACTGGAACTGGAGCCGCACTCGCTGTCGATCAACAGGAACTACGGATACATGCTCCTTGCAGCCGGGCGGGATGACGAAGCCATCGCAGTGCTCAGGCGGACACTGGAGATGGAGCCGGACTTCATCTACACCCACCTCATCCTGGCGATGGTGCATGCACTGAGGGGGATGTTCGACGAGGCACTCGCCGAACTGCTCGAGGAGGAACGTGTTGTCGGCGGCTGGCATCCTCTCGTCGAGGGATGGAGGGGAATCGTCCAGGCGCTCTCGGGCAGCATCGGCCCCGCCGAGGACACCCTGCAGCGTCTCATCGAGGTCTCGAGCCGGGGGTACGTGCCCGCATCCCAGATCGCCCTTCTGTGCTTCGCGCTCGACAGACGGGACGAGGGCTTCGAGTGGCTGGAGAGGGCACGCACACGAGGCGACGCGCATCTCTTTCTCTCGCTCTGCATGTTCCGAAGGCGGGCTTTCGCCGGCGGTGACCTGCGCCTCGCCGAGTTCCTCGCGAAGCTGGGGCTGGAACCATGATCTTGCCGATCACGAACCCGCCCTCCGGCTTTCGATGGTCTTATGCTACATGATAGTGAACTTCACAACTCCAGGCGGCCGCGTCAGATCGTCTCCTACTGACACCAACCTGGTCTGTAACTTAGATGCCTGCTTGGCCAACGTGGTCGACGCGTTCATCTAGCCTGTAAAGATGTCGGGCGGCCGTCGCACTGACCTGCCCCCAGAAGTCGTGCCACCCCCAGACTCAGGGTGGCCAACTACGTGCAGGTGTCATTTACACGGCCTCGAGTGCCGGCGGGCGGTATCTCAGATGACTGAGGAGTCTCGCTGCATCCTACTCCTTGCGTCGCTCCTCGACCAGCGCCTTCTCCTCATCGGCAACTTGGGGCACTTACCGCTGCCCCGTCGAGGCTGATGGAGAGACACAGAGTGGACGGGTGATCCTCCCGAGGTAGGGCTGGCTTCCAGGCGAACGGCCTCCAAACGCTTGCGGGGCCTGACGTTGTCACCAGGCCCCGCTTCGTTGGCTCCCCGGGGTGGTGTCTCAGAGCGTGATTCTGTGGGATATGGTGGGGCTGGAGCGGGTCGCCGGTGGCAAGGGGCACACAGGAATGAGGCTGGCCCCCGACGGCGACTTGCGTGGTTGATGCACTCCTCGGTGCTGCACACGGGCGTGCAGAAGCCCTAGTGCCTCCAATGAACATCCCTCCACCGACACGAAGTCGAGTCCTTTACGTCGGCGAGCACGTGCGCTACAATCCTCTGAGTGGGACTCAGGCAGCCAGTGAACCCTGTTTCGCCGGAGCCGCCCATGATCGGCAGAACCATCTCCCACTACAGAGTCCTCGAGAAGCTCGGCGAGGGCGGCATGGGTGTCGTCTACAGGGCCGAGGACACGAAGCTCAAGCGCACGGTCGCACTCAAGTTCCTGCCACCTGGCTCGACGAGCGACCCTGAAGCCAAGGAACGGTTCATGCGTGAGGCGCAGGCCGCCTCCGCGCTCGAGCACCCCAACATCTGCAATATCCATGAGATCAACGAGACGGAGGACGGCCAGCTGTTCATCTGCATGGCCTGCTATGATGGCGTATCGCTCAGGCAGAAGATCGCTCGGGGACCGCTCAAGCTGGACGAGGCTCTCGACATCGCTGCGCAAGTGGCCCTCGGTCTCACCAAGGCCCACGAGCATGGCATCGTCCACAGGGACATCAAGCCCGCGAACATCCTGATCACCGGGGACGGGCATGCCAAGATCGTCGACTTCGGCCTCGCGAAGCTCGCTCACGAGCCACGGCTCACGAAGACCGGCTCCACGACCGGAACGGTAGCCTACATGTCGCCCGAGCAGACGAGGGGGGAAGACGTCGACCGAAGGACGGACGTCTGGGCGCTTGGCGTGGTGCTGTACGAGATGATCACAGGCAGGCGTCCGTTCAGAGGTGACCACGAGCAGGCAACGGTCTTCTCTATAGCGAACGAGGAGCCGGAG
Organism: bacterium; assembly: GCA_025774935.1. GTDB lineage: Bacteria > Joyebacterota > Joyebacteria > Joyebacterales > Joyebacteraceae > JALGVN01. The sequence continues at coordinate 85,797 of JALGZK010000016.1, forward strand.
CCGGTTACCGCTCTCCGGACTGGCGTGCCCATGGAACTCGAGCGCGTCGTGCTGAAGGCGATGGCCAAGCGCCCGGGTGACCGCTACCAACACATCGACGACATGATGGTCGATCTGCGCGGGGTGACGAGGAAGCTCGAGGCACCGACCGTGGTGGCGCCAGCGGCATCGGACACGCAGCGACGCGCAGCCAATGGTGTAGTGAAGAGAAGGCGGAGTCTCGGAAGGAACGTCTGGATCCCTGTCGCCGTCGTTGTCCTAGTGGTGGTCGCGGCCCTCGTTCTCAGACCCATCCTCCTTGCCGACAGGGCAGTTGTGGAGCCGACGCCCATCATAATAGTCAGCTTCGAGAACCAGACCGGCGATCCGGCCTACGACTACTTGCGCAAGGCCATTCCGAACCTCCTGATCACCAACCTCGAGAGCTCCAGGTACCTTCGCGTGACGTCCTGGGAGCGTCTGCACGAGCTCATGAGACAGCTGGACAGGGAGGGCGTCGAGTTCATCGACAGGGAGCTTGGCTTTGAACTCTGTCGCCTCGAGGGCGTCGACTCGATAGTGCTGGGCAGCTTCACCAAGGCCGGCGAGACATTCGCCACCGACGTCAAGGTGCTCGACGTCGAAACGAAGAGCCTGCTCGGGAGCGCGAACTCCAAGGGCGAGGGCGTGGCGAGCATACTCCAGAGCCAGATCGATGAGCTCAGCAGACACATCTCCAAGGAAGTGGGAATCCCGGACCGGCTGGTTGAGTCAGACCGGCAAGTCGTATCGGATGTAACCACATCCTCCATGGAAGCCTACAACCTCTACCTACAGGGTCGGGCGTACTTCGAGAAGTACTACTGGGAAGAGGCCCTTGAGCCTCTGGAGGGTGCCGTCGAGATCGATCCGGGGTTCGCAGCAGCGCATCATCTTCTGGGGTACGTCTACAGGTTCATTGGCGACACAGCCTCGAAGACCAGGGCTTTCGAGGCCGCGAAGCGGCTGGCAGATGGAGCGTCCGAAAGAGAGAGGTTCCTCATAGGAGCTTCGTACGCCCTGTTGGTGGAGCGAGACTATGAGAAGGGGATCAACATCCTCCAGGTCGCCAAGGAGAGATTCCCGACAGACATAGTAATCTACGACATGCTTGGAGGTGCCTACAGGGCGTCCGGAGATCCGTCCCAGGCGATCGCGTCCTGGGGCAGGCTGCTGGAGTTCGCACCCAGGCATTGGCATACCTGGAACCGTATGGCCTACGCATACGCTGATATGGGTGAGCTTGACCAGGCATTGGAGTGTGTTCAGACGTACGCATCCGCGCAGCCAGACGACGCCAATCCCCTCGACACCATGGCTGAGATCCGATTCAAGATGGGCCATCTCGACGATGCCGCCGCCGGTTACGAGCGGGCCATGGCTATCAAGCCCGGGTTCCCGTCGGCGATGTTCGGACTCGCCTACATCCACGCACTGAGGGAGGAATACTCCGAGGCAATGGAGTGGGTTCAGTTGTACACCGATCGCCCGAGTCCTCCGGGGGCAGAGGGAAGCAAGGTTGTGAGACTCGCAGCAGCGGCGTTCCTGTACGCGTGGCTTGGCGACAAGGAGAGCGCGCTGAGCGAACTTGACTTGGCCTTCGCAGCAGCCTCGAGTGCGGAAGCGGTGTTTTGGGAGGACGAGGTGGACCGGGCCAAGGCTTGGTTTCACGGTTCGTTTGGGGAGCCAGGCTTGGCCCATGCCCTGCTAGAGAGCTGGACAGCCGACCGTGATGAATCCGGCTATCCAGCGACCGGCTCAGCTCGAGAGCCAGACCTCGCGTTCTACGAGATCTGGAGGGAGTACTACCTTGGCCGTATCGAGGTGCGAGACGGACGAGTAGCATCCGCGCGCTCAAGGCTGGCCGCCATGGAGTCCGAACTGGCCGGCGGCGCTCACTTCAAGAACTGGGTGCCGGTGCTTGTCGACGAGCTCAAAGCCGAGATTATGCTCGCGGAGGGTTCGCCGGACTTGGCAATCAGGGTATGCGAGGGCGCCCAGGTGCCCGAGGTACCTGACATGTGGTACAAGACGATGGCGGCATACAACTACCTCTTCCCGAGAGACACGCTGGCCCGCGCGTACGCGCTGAACGGTGAGATCGACAGGGCAATCGCCGAGTACGAGCGCCTTCTGAGATTCGATCCGGAGAGCAGCGACCGCCGTCTCATCCACCCGAAGCTCCACTACAGGCTCGCGCAGCTGTTTGACGAAGACGGGCAGACGGACAGGGCGATCCGGGAGTACGAACGGTTCCTCGAGATATGGCGGAATGCCGATGAGAGCCAACCCGTGATAGTCGACGCCACGGCCAGACTGGCAGCGCTCAGGGCATTGTAGGGCGAACACGTCCCGAAAGACGCCTGCCGTGACGAGAAACGGCCTCTGTCGAATCGACAGAGGCCGTTCTGCTGGCTCCCCATAGCGGACGTGTTTCGAACTCACGGGTGGAATGGGAAGGACCCGAGCGTGATACCGGGAGTGGACTCGTCCTAGCGGTGCTCTCCGCCCTGTCTCCCATGGCGCGCGTAGCGGCCGGGTCCCGCTACCCGTTGGCCGATGCGGCCGTATCGTTTCGTCAGAAGCTGAACGCGTAGTCCAGCTTCACGGTGACAACGTTCTCCGCGTCGGAGTCCGACGGGAACGAGCCCCAGGTCTCCAGATAGAGATCTCCCACCAAGCCGACGATGAAACCGGCGCTGCTAAGCAGGTCCTCCCGCTCGTTGGTCTGGCGGACGTCGACGCGGACAGTGAAGCCGCGTCCCGCCAGGTCGAACGTCGTGTCCAGACCTGCAAAGACGCCTTCGTTGTGTTCCTGGAACGTGCCTCCCAGGTGAATGTTGAGGTACTGCAGGTTCTGCGACAGCACCGCGTAGTAGGCCGGTTCGCCGTTCCGCGACTCATCACCGAGATTGGCTGCGCCCAGGCCGAGCGCCCCGTCCTTCCAGAGCGGCAGGCGGAGCTTGACCTGAGCTGCCAGCACACCCTCGTCTGACGGGTCCGCGTTGACCTGTCCGTCCAGCCCGACCTCCACGCTTCCGAACAGTCCGTACTTGAAGCCAGCCCAGAAGTCGGGACGAACGTCCTGTGCAGCGTTCACGAACGTCTGGAGAACCAGGGTCCGTTGCGGGGCGACGTCCGCCGTGGGGATGTTGTTGAGTCCTGTCGGGGTGGCCTGTGCAACCGAACCCGCCAGAGTGACGCACGTGAGGAGAACCGCTACACCGAGAAGATGCCGAGGTGCTGTTGCCATGAACCTGCCCCCTGTTTGAATGCGGCCTATCGATCATCCGGACCTTTGCCGTCTGCCGGCGGGCCGCGCCGCCGTCCGAGCGCGTCCGTGCGCCGGAATGGGCGCCAGTCTACGTGCTCCGCGGAGGATCTGCAACGCATCATCCCGGCCGCGACCTCTCGTGGGTGGGACAGTTCGCGCGCCCGTTCCCGCGACGACTCGAGGAACGTTGGGAGCGCTCCTCGAGATTGTGCGACAGCTCCGGGGATGTCGGATCCCCATAGTGGACGTGTTTCGAACTCACGAGTTGCAGCACGAGCTGCGTCCGGTCGCATCCGTCAACCATGCACTCTGAATCAGGCCTGAGGTCCCCCGTCCAGCAAGAACGGCGCAGGCAGGCGCGCGCTACCGGTACGCTGACTTGATTCTACCCCAGGTCGTGGACTGGACGGGCGATCCTTCGTACACGTGGAGCGCCACGCCCGTCACGCGCGGACCGGCGGGCATGCCCGGGATGTCCGTGAGGAGGAAGTAGCCTACGTCGTCCGGTGGATCGTGGAGGCCAGTGACAACGAGCGCTCCGTCACCAATGCAGTGGTAGTGGCTCTTCGCGTCCAAGTGGTTGGTCGTCGATGCCGCAGGGTCATCGATGTAGTGGAAGCCCTGGACGATGGAGCAGTCCAGGTCAGCCGTGTAGCCTGCGTAGCCTGCATTGAAGAACATCCTCTCCGCCTCTGAGTCTATCGCCAACTCCCCAAGATCGTTGTCCTCGTGCAGCAGCTCAGGCTCCGACCCGTCGGGGTTGCACCGCCAGATCTGGGAGGCTGGTCCGCCTCCGATCTCGACAGCGAAGTACACCTTCACCGCGTCCCTAGATGTACCTGACGCGAGCAGACACAGCGCCATCACCAGAAGCACGATCACCAGCGCAATCCTGCGCATCTCGTCACCTCCTTCGCTCTGCGGTCCGCAGCACGGTCCGCCGCTTAGCTTCGAACCTGGAGCCGCGCTACTTCACCGGTACACACTTAAGTGGGGCCTCTCACAAGTATACTGGCTGGGAGTCGCGCCTTTCAACAGGGGAGTACCTCGCGTCTGAGGGGCCATTGGGGGACACATGGCAGGGGCCCGGTCTCGACAGACCGGGCCCCTGTGTGCTGGCTCCCCGGGTTGGTGTCTCAGAGCGTGATTCTCTGGGATATGGTGGGGCTGGAGCTGCTCGGTGGACACAACGGACACACGGGAATCCGGCTGCGTCCCGATACAGCTTCAAGAAGCTGACGGCCACATTGCGTTCCTGCTCACTCCTGTGGTGTGACCGCCTATCCGATGAGGTCGGCGCCCAGTGCTCGTCTCAGATCAGTTAGAGGGGTCAGGTCACTCGTCAGTGGCGTCTTCAATCAGCTGCGCCCGCTCCTCGTCGGAGAAGGCTCCCTCGATGACCCTCACGATGCGGACCAGCCGCTCCGTGTGGGGCGGCGTTCCGTCATTCCTGGAGCCGTAGGACAGCCCTGCTCGGCCGGGTGAGCGCGCCCGCCTTGCTCGGCAGGTGTTGTCCTGGCTCCCCGCGCAGTGTAGTCTTGGCACCCTCGCAAGGTCCCGAACTCAGGAAGGTCGATATGCTGCGCAAGAGCCCGAATCTGTTGTTGATCGGTGTGCTCGCCGGCGCCACGCTGCTCCTCGCCTGCGCCGCCCTCGCCCAGGCTCCGGATGAGCTCGGATACACAGACGTCCCCGAGATGCCGAGCGGTCTCGAGGGCGAGCGCATCGAAATGATGTTCGATGCAATACGCACGGGCGACGAGGCGCTGGCGATGCGCTTCTACGACGAGGTCTTCTCTGACGGCGTCAAGGAGAGGTTCCCGCTCGAGGCGTACATGCAGTTCTTCCACGAGTTCGCCCGAACGAAGAGAGACATCGAGTTTCACAGCGTCCGTGAGTATGACCCGCCTCGCAAGGACTCAACGGTCATCGTATTCCGCGATCCCATCCTCGAGTCATGGGAGGCCTTCATATTCCGCTACGCCGAAGGCGAGAAGCCGGACGGGAAGCTCGCTGGCTTCGCCGTCAACGCGGCGCGGACGCCATCGGACGTCGAGCCTCCGGGGCCGCTGACGGAGGAGGAGGCGGTGGCCGAACTCGAGGTGTTCCTCGACAGGCTGTGTGATGCTGATCGTTTCTCAGGCACCGTGATGCTGGCCAGGGGCGACGAGATCCTTCTCACCGGAAACTGCGGCGAGGCGAGCAAGCGGTTCCTCGCGCCCGTCAACATGGAGACGAAGTTCAACCTTGGCTCGATGAACAAGATGTTCACGGCCGTCGCCTGCATGCAGCTGGTGGAGGAGGGCGTGCTCTCGCTCGACGAGCCGATCAGCAAATGGGTCGACGAGACGTGGCTGTCTGCGGAGATCACGGACGTCGTCACCCTGCACCATCTCCTGTCGCACACCTCTGGGCTCGGGGACTACTTCAACGACACCTTCGAGAAGGGCTCAAGGAGGCGCTGGCGCGAGGTCGACGACTACAAGGAGCTGATCTGGACGGACACTCTGGCATTCCTGCCAGGCACTGACTGGTCTTACAGCAACGCCGGCATGTTCGTGGCGGGCGTGATAGTGGCGAACGCATCGGGGCAGGACTACTTCGACTACATCCGCGAGCACGTCTACGCGCCGGCCAGCATGGAGAACACCGACTGCTACGACATGGACTGCCCAGTGGAGAACCTGGCCATCGGATACTGGCCATCGGATGAGTGCTCGAGCGGTTGGAAGAACAACTACTACGAGCACGTGATTCGCGGAGGCCCCGCGGGGGGCGGGTTCTCGACGGCGCCTGACCTCTATCGGTTCGCGCGCGCCCTCCAGGAGGGGAAGCTCGTTTCAGAGGAGTCGCTCGAGCTTCTGTGGACCGACCACTTCGATCCGGAACGCGCGTTCGGCTACGGCTACGGGTTCGGTGTCCACCAGACGCCGGCGGGGAAGGTAGTCGGCCATGGCGGAGGGTTCACCGGCATCAACGCGAACCTCGACATGTTCCTGGACACCGGCTACATCGCCGCCGTGATGACGAACTACGACAGTGCGGGTGAGCCGGTGAAGGAGAAGATCGAGGAGGTGCTTGGGAGAATCGAGTAGGAGTCCAGAGACACTCCCGACCCGATTGCTCCCCGAGAACTAGCTCGGTAGCACTCTCAGCTGGGCGCAGTCTCTTCCCGCGGGGCCGACGAGACTAGAACTGCGGCCAAGGTTCCTGCCTTTCGGACACCAGACCGTTCGCCAGCCGGCGGTGCTCCAACTGCAGACGGGGTCTGGCATCGCGCCAGACCCCGCTTCGATGGCTCCCCGGGGTGGTGTCTCAGAGCGTGATTCTGTGGGATGTGGTGAGGCTCGAGATGATCTCAGGGCACAAGGGCCACACTGGAATCAGGCTCCTTCCCGACGCAGCGTATCGGGCTGACGGCCACACCGCGCTCAACTCGCCCCCTTGATCTGATCTCCCGTCGGGTGACGCTCAGGAAGAAGTGTCTGAGTGTCCACTGGTTCCAGACGCTCGAGGAAGCTCGACTCAAGATCGAACAGCGGAGAACTGCCGAGACCCACGTGAGTGGGAGTACGTCCAGAACTACGAACGTGATCTCAGAAGACTGTGATGCGAGGCGCTGTTTCGGTTGGCTACTTCGATGCCGGCGCGATGCCGTTGAGCGTTTCGTCCCAGTTGTCGACGACGATGAGTTCGGTTATCGGCGGAGCTTCAACGGCTTCGGCAGCTTCACGCGCCTCTTTGTCCTCTTTGATCATGAGGAAGCGTTGCCCGTCGGGCGAAATCTCGTAGGGTCTATTCGCGGTAAACGTCAAGTACTCGCCGCCGAACAGCTCTTCGGAGTCTCCTACCGCAAAGTCAGGCTCCGTTTCTATCCTCACCGCCGTCATCTGCCCGGAGTAAGACCAGTAGTAAAGCTCCCGGCCATCCGGCGCCCAAACGGGATACTCTCCTCCCCGGGTCGAGATCAGCCACTTCCCGTCATCGATATTGGGGAAAGGCCGGATGTAGACATTGTGCCCACCGGGTGTCGTGATTTCATGGGTCTCGTAGGCGATCCAGCGTCCGTCTGGAGAGATCGCCGGACGTAGTTCATCGTAACTCTCCGCCATGAGCGGGCGGGCGGTGGGTTCACCATCGAGCGAAAGCTCCCAGATGTCCGAGTTTCTGGCCGAAGAACCCGGAGCCCTTACCAGGTGAAAGATCAGGGATTTGCCGTCTGCCGACCACGTGTGAGCCAGAAGAGGATTCCCGCTCACATGCAGGGTGTCAACGGGACCGGTTCCATTCGCCGCCATCGACGACAGATGGAACGCACCACGGTCCCGCACGGAACCAAAAACTACCCGCTGGCCGTCGGGTGTCCACACCGGAGAAATGGCGCCTCGCTGCTCGTAGGTGAGTCGCTGTTGGGTGACGGGTTCACGCGTCAGGTCGAGGATCCAAATGTCCGTCCGGTCAAAGGAGTCCAGCGGGTCATCGAAACGGACGGCTACGTGTGTGCCGTCGGGTGACAGATCGACTCCAAGGTAAGGGCGTGGTGGCGCATGTATGGGTTCCTCGTTTCCCTCTCGGTCGACCCAGACCAGTGTGCGCGCCATGGGAACTTCGGGCGGGTCTTCAGAGCCAGGAACGTAGACCAGAGTGCCGTCGGCCGACAAGCTCCAGAGTATCGGGACATTGAACGGCGGCGGCCACGATTCCATGTTTGCTTCCGTTACGGGAATGGCGGGGCCCGTTATTTCGAGGGCGCCGGGGTTGAAGGGCGCAGCCATCAGCGCCTGTTCCTGCAGATAGATGAGGTGGCCGGTTGGGTGGTAGGTAGCACCTAGCGCCCCGTCCACCAAGAACTTCACGTCTCCGGTCTCCAGGGTGAATGCGGCAATTCGGGCTTCATCCATGGAGAAACCGGCTATGGCCGTGAAGAGCACGCTCCTTCCGCCAGGCAGGAGACTAGGGGCTGCGACCCCTATAGATCCATGGGATTCCATGAAGGACTCATCCATGAGACTCTCGACGGGACCGCCGGCAGCGGAAATACGCTTCAACCCTTGTCTCATTCTCGATGAAAACACGATGTGCCCATCGCTCCCCCAACTCGCACCCAGGTCGGCTGATATATCACACAGAGTGACGGGTGCGCCACCCTGGACGGACACCTTCTTCAGCTTGTCCTGGGTGAAGAATCCAATCCCCTGACTGTCGGGGGAGAAGAAGACTGAGACGGCGTCTTCGGTTCCGGCGATGGGCCGGGCGTCGTCGAGTTGGTCCAGCCGACGCAGGAAGAGCTGCTGTTGATTTGGCCCCGTATCCGCGACATAGACGAGGAGCAGGCCGTCCGGCGAAAGGGCTATGCCCGTACCCAAGCCACGCGCGTCCATGGGCTGGAGCGGGGCGTCATCACTGAGGTTGATGGAGTAGCGGCGGATCGGTTCGGGCTGGGTGACTGGCGAGGGTTTGAGGTTCCAGACGACGAGGCTTGCCAACCCCACGCCGACGATAAGCGTCGCGATGACCGCGGCAGTAAGCCGTCCTCGGCTGATCTCGGGCTCATCCAGAGTCGAACCCAACGCCGGGACGGCTCCCGAGGGATCCGAAGAGGTTTCACTGAGTTCAAATCGCGCCTCTCCGATATCGCGCAGCCGCCGTTGGGGGTCCTTCTGCAAACACCGCCAGAGGAGAATCCTGATGCGCGCGGGCGTCTCTTTAGGCAAGGCGTTCCAGTCGGGTTCTCGTTCAATGATCTGCACGATCAGATCCGTAGCCGTTTCGCCCGTGAATGGACGCATTCCTGTCAGCGCTTCGTAGAGACAGCAACCGAAGGCCCAGATGTCCGTGCGGCGATCGATGGTCTTGCCGCGCGCCTGCTCCGGGCTCATGTAAGCTGCGGTTCCCAGGATGGTCCCGGCCTGGGTCATGGCTGAGGTGACGGTTGGGCTGTCTTCGAGATCCCGGGCGTCGGCGCTCTCAGGGGCGAAGGCCCGCGCGAGTCCGAAGTCCAGGATCTTCACCTTGCCGTCGGGTCCGATCATGATGTTCGCGGGCTTCAGATCCCGATGGACGATGTTCTTTTCGTGAGCCTCCTCGAGTCCCGCGGCAAGCTGCGACGCCAGCGAGAGGGCATCTTCCAAAGGGAGCGGCCCCTTCGCGAGTCGCACGGAGAGGTCCTCGCCTTCGGCCAACTCCATCACGAGGAAGCTCTGGTCGTCGGCCTGCTCCAGACCGAAGATCGAAGCCACGTTTGGATGGTGGAGAGAGGCCAGGGTGCGGGCTTCACGTTCGAAGCGAGCGACCCGCTCGTGGTCGTGGCTGAACTCGCTGGGGATGGTCTTGATGGCCACGGCGCGGCCAAGCCTGGTATCGAGGGCGCGATAGACTTCGCCCATGCCACCGGCGCCGATCTTCTCGAGAATCTCGTAGTGTGCGAGCATCTTGCCGATCACGGACCCGCCCTCCGGCTTTCCATGGTCTTGGGCTACATGATGGTGAGCTTCCTGACTCCATGCGGTCGCGTCAGGTCGTCTCCGATTGACACCAACGTGGACTGTAACTTAGATGCCTGATTGGCCAATGTGGTCGACGCGTTCATCTAGCCTGTAGAGATGTCGGGCGGCCGTCTCAGTGACCTGCCCCCAGAAGTCGTGCCACCCCCAGATTCAGGGTGGCAAACTACGTGCAGGTGTCATCTCCAGGGCCTCGAGCGCCGGCGGGCGGTATCTCAGATGACTGAGGAGTCTCGCTGCATCCTACTCCTTGCGTCGCTCCTCGACCAGCACCTTCTCCTCATCGGCAGCTTGGGGCTCTTACCGCTGCCCCCTCGAGGCTGATGGAGAGACACAGAATGGACGGGTGATCCTCCCGAGGTAGGGCTGGCTTCCAGGCGAACGGCCTCCAAACGCTTGCGGGGCCTGACGTTGTCGCCAGGCCCCGCTTCGTTGGCTCCCCGGGTGGTGTCTCAGAGCGTGACTCCGTGGGTCAAGGTGAGATTGGAGATGGTCGCCGGTCCCAAGGGGCACCTGAAACTCGGGCTTCTCAGCAGAGACCGCGTTCCCCTGTCTCGCTCCGTCGTCTAGCCCGAGGATCTCGTCGCGGAAGAGCGGGCGACCGGAAAGGTACGACTCAGGACTCCACCTACCGTCCGCGGGCCAATCCCTCCAGGAACGGTCTGGAGATCTTGTAGGGATGCCCCTTCCACAAAACGTCCCCCTCATGCAACGCCACGGCAGCCGGCCATCCGCCGAGTCCCAGGTCCTTGAAGACCTCGCCGTCGTAGACGGCACTAGGGAAACCAAGGTTGTTTCGCTCGACGAACGACTCGGCGTCGTCTTCGCCCGAGCCGTGGCTGAGCGATGTCATTCCGATCACCTGGAGAGGGGAATCGTCCTTCCTAAGCAGACCATTGATCTCAGAGATGTACAGCTGAGAAAAGGGACACCAGCTTTCCCAGAAGAACAAGAGGGTTGGAGCCTCCGGCTGGAGTGCGTGACCCTCCATCAGCCAGTTCTTGATGCCCAGACGTTCCAGGGAGAGAGGGAGGGTCTCCTCGTAGAGAGAGCTGGCGTCGTCGAACCTGCCCATGGAGACATACGCGCCTGCCAGATCTGTCAGAGCATCGGCCTCCTCGTCGGTTCCTGATCCCGAAACCCGGCAGGCCATCGCCACCAGCTCAAGCCGGTCCGACAGAGCCTCCTCGGATCTGCCCTGTAGCTGTCGAATCCAGGCCTGAAGGGAGAGCGCCGAACTTGTCTCCAGATCGTCGTCCCCAAACTGCGCCCTGAAATGCTCCAACGCCTCCGTGTTGAGCGCTTCGGCCTCGGACAGCTTGCCTCTGTCGGCCAGGACACGCGCCAGGTCGTGACGGGCTCCCATGATTCCGTCGATATCAGGCTCGTCGGATCTCTCTCGGATCTCCAGGGCCTCTCTGCGCATGGCCTCGGCCCGCTCAAGATCGAATCCGACGCCGAAGTGGGACGCGGTATCTTCAATCAACGAGAGTGTTCGGGGATCGTCCTCGCCATACAGCTCACGCTGAAGGCGCAGGGCTTCGTTGAAGTGCTCTTCAGCCAGGGCGGCGAACTCCCTGGCCTCAGCCTCCCCTTTGAACATGGTCAGGAGATTGTACTTCTGGGCGAGACTGCTGCGGACTTCAGCTTCAACCTCGGGTTGATCGGCGAACCTCTCCTCTATGTTGTCCGCAAATGTCTCGAGCAGATGTGAGACCGGCACCGTATCTCCCCACATGTCTCCAATGGAATCCATAACATCCTGCAGGTAGTTCTGAGCTCCCTGCGCCTTGGCTTCCAGCTCGTATGCTTGGATCTGATAGTTGCGGCTCCGGAAGTAGAGCGCCGAGCTCACAATCGCGCCGGCCACCAGGACCGCGACCACTGCCGAAGCTGCGGCCAGAAACCCCCTGTTTCGCCGGGCAAAGACGCGAAGCTGGTAGACTGAGCTTGCCGGGCGAGCGGTGATGGCGTCTCCTGCCAGGTATCGGCATACATCCTGACCCAGCTCCGCGGCCGACTGGTAGCGCCGGTCCCGGTCCTTCTCCAGGGCCTTGAGCACGATGGTCTCGAGGTCGCCTCGAAGCTTGGGGTTGACTTTGCTGGGGGGGTCCGGAGTCTGGTCACGGATCACCCGAGTCGCTTCAAAGACAGGGACCTGACGCAAGTCGTAGGGCAGACGCCCGCAGAGAAGCTCGTAGAGTACGATCCCCAAGGAATACACGTCGCTTCGGGTGTCGATATCGAGAGGGTCGGCCTCACACTGCTCCGGGCTCATGTATTGGACCGTGCCCACCAGCTGGCCAACATCGGTCTGGTGCTGCGTGAGCGCCATATCGGAGTCGGTGGCCCGCGCCACGCCGAAGTCGATGACTCGGGGACTGCCGCTGGAGCCTACCAGGATGTTCCCCGGCTTCAGGTCCCGGTGGACGATTCCCCTCTGGTGGCCGTGGTGAACCGCGTCACAGACCTGCGAGAAGAGCTTCAGGCGCTCGCGGATTCCGAGGTCTTTGTCCCGGGCGTATTGGATGATGTCCTTCGCGTTGGGGATGTACTCCATGGCGAAGAAGGGGACGGAGCAACCCCCTTCACGATGTGTCCCGGCTTCGTAGATCTGGGCGATCCCGGGGTGCCGCAGACGCCCCAAGAGCTGCGCCTCGAACTCGAAGCGCCGCAGCTCCGCAGCGGTGTTGACCCCCGCCTTCATGACCTTGACCGCCACCGTGCGACGTGGGCTCTCCTGGACCGCCTTGAACACCGTACCCATGCCCCCGGTAGCGATGACGCCTTGGAGCGTGTAGTGGCCGATTCTCTGGGGCATTCGGCCTCCGGAT
>JALGZK010000030.1 GCA_025774935.1 bacterium
GAGCTCAAGGTGGAGCTGATCACGCCGATCGCGATGGAGGAGGGCCTCCGGTTCGCCATCCGCGAGGGCGGACGCACCGTGGGCGCCGGCACCATCACCAAGATCATCGAGTAGTTCGACAGGGGAGCGGGGATCGTCGGGCGGCGGGGACGCTCGGGATCGAGCCGGCGCAGAGGCCGGAGAGGGGTTCGTGAGCTGTGCGTGATATAGTCGTGCTCGCTTGCGGGAAGTGCAAGCGTCGCAATTACACATACACAAAGAACAGACAGAAGCATCCGGACCGCCTGGAGTACAAAAAGTACTGTCGCTTCTGCAACGAGCGTACGACCCACAAGCAGACGCGCTAACCGAACGTGCGTTGGCGCGTGAGCGATGCGCAGAGCTTGGGGTGTCGTACGGGCAAGTAGTAGCGGCCGGCTTCGGCCGAAGGGTAGTCCGCCGAGTCGTTGAGAGCAGGCCTGTAGCTCTAATTGGTTAGAGCGCCGGTCTCCAAAACCGGATGTTGGGGGTTCGAGTCCCTCCAGGCCTGCCACTAACTGCACTCTAAAGGCGTCCGGACGAGAGCTTATGTTCAACAAGCTGGTCAAGTTCATCAAGGAGGTCAGGAACGAACTGAAGAGGGTCTCTTGGCCCTCGCGAGACGAGATCCGCGGTTCTACGACCGTGGTCATCGTCATCGTCCTGATCCTCGCGGTGTTCATTGGCCTGGTCGACCGGGCGCTCTCCTACCTGGTGAGCTTCATCTTCGGTTAGGCCAGCACGCCATTGTCGCTGTAACTCCTTGGTTGACCTCGGGTCGGCTGCACGAGGGAATGCGCCCGTGAAGCAGTGGTATGCCATACACACGTACTCGGGTCACGAGTTCAAGGTCCGCGACAAGCTCCAGCGGACGATCGAGGCGTCTGACGTCACCGACAGGTTCGGTCAGATCCTCATCGCCACGGAGGAGTTCGTCGAGATGAAGGACGGGAAGAGGAAGAAGTCCGAGCGGAAGCTCTTCCCCGGCTATCTCCTTATAGAGATGGAGATGGACGACAGAACCCGGTTCCTCGTCACGAGCACGCCGGGAGTCTCGTCCTTCATAGGGACCACATCAGGACCTCAGCCCCTGATCCAGGACGACATCGACAGGATCCTCGGACGCATCGAGCGCAAGCCCACGAAGGACCGTCCGGAGATTCCGTACCAGGTCGGGGAGCAGGTGCGCGTCGTCGACGGGCCGTTCTCCGGGTTCGCCGGGCTCATCGACGAGGTCGACGCCGAGCGGGGCAAGGTCAAGGTGATGGTCTCGATCTTCGGACGGGCCACGCCTGTCGAACTCGACTTCCTGCAGGTCGAATCGACCTGACGGGTTGACAGCGAGAGCGCGGCCGGTGCCGCCGTCCGGTGCGACGGGCGGGGACCGGCGGCGGAGCGCTGAGTCTCAGGGATTCGGAAGCAACGAGAGGGAACGAGCATGGCGAAGAAGGTCATCGGAACTGTGAAGCTCCAGATCCCTGCGGGGCAGGCGACGTCGGCCCCGCCGGTGGGACCGGCTCTCGGTCCGTACGGGACCGACATCGGGGGCTTCTGCAAGCAGTTCAACGCGAAGACGCAGGGACAGCCGGGGATGATCATCCCGGTCGTGCTGACGATCTACCAGGACAGGACGTTCACGTTCATCACGAAGACGCCGCCGGCGTCCGTCCTCCTCCGGAAGGCCGCCGGGCTCGCGAAGGGGTCCGCCGTGCCGAACCGCGACAAGGTCGGCAAGGTCACACGCGCGCAGCTCCTGGAGATCGCGAAGCTCAAGGCCCCGGACATCAACGCGGCGGACGACGAGGCCGCGATGAAGCTCATCGCGGGCACCGCGAGGAGCATGGGGATCGAGGTGGAAGGGTAGTGAGTGCGCCGGGCGGAGTGCCCGGTGCCGACACCGTCACCGCGCGGCAATGCGGGAGGGCCCCACGGGGTCCGCGAGGGAGGAAGAGACACCGATGAAGAGAAGCAAGCGCTACAGCGAGGTGGCGGGGAAGGTCGGCGAGGCCGGCCCCTTCGAGCTCGACGACGCCATCCGCCTCGTCAAGGAGTCCGCGAGCGCGAAGTTCGACGAGACCGTCGAGATCGCGTACCGGATCGGCGTTGATCCGAAGCGCTCCGACCAGCAGCTTCGCGGCACCGTCGTGCTTCCGCACGGGACGGGCCGCACGGTCCGGATCCTGGTCCTCGCCAAGGGCGAGAAGGTCCAGGAGGCCGAGGAGGCGGGCGCCGACCACGTCGGCTCGGACGACTACATCAAGAAGATCCAGGAGGGCTGGCTCGACGCCGACACCGTCATCGCCACGCCCGACATGATGAAGGACGTAGGCAAGCTCGGGAAGATCCTAGGTCCCCGCGGGCTCATGCCGAACCCGAAGAGCGGGACCGTGACGTTCGACGTCGGGAAGGCCGTGAACGACGCGCGCGCCGGGAAGATCGAGTACCGGACCGACAAGACGGCCAACGTCCACGTGGCCTTCGGCAAGGCCTCCTTCGACGAGGACAAGCTCAAGGAGAACCTGGTCGAGCTGACCCGCGAGATCATCCGGGTCAAGCCCGCCGCGGCGAAGGGCCAGTACATCAGGAACGCCACCATCTCTACCACGATGGGGCCGGGCATCGACCTCAGCATCCAGTCGCTCACCGACGCCGTGAAGCAGTAGGGAGACAGCATCGTGCCAATGACGAGGAAGAAGAAGGAAGACAGGGTCGCAGAGCTTGCCAAGCAGCTCGAGGGCAAGGGCGTCGTCATCCTGAGCGACTTCACGGGGATGAACGTCGAGACCGCAACGGAGATCCGCAAGCGGTTCCGCGAGTCGGCGGTCAGCTACCTGGTCGTCAAGAACACTCTCGCGTCGAGGGCGGCGGAGAGTGTGGGGCTCGGGGAGCTCGTCGAGGACCTCGACGGGCCGAACGCGTTCGCGATGACGGAAGACGACCCGGTCGCGCCGGCCAAGATCCTGGTCGAGTTCGAGAAGAAGCACAACACCCCGCAGATCACGAAGGGGTGGATCGAGTCGACCGTCATGACGGCGGCGGAGATTCGTAGGATCGCCGACCTGCCGACGAGAGAAGTGCTCCTGGCCCAGATTGCGGCCGGGTTCCAGGCTCCCGTCGCGGGGCTCGCGAGACTCCTGAACGAGCTCTCGAGGAAGCTCGTCGCGACCCTGGACGCGGTGGCGAAGTCGAAGGGGGCGGAGACGGGAGCGTAGGCGGCGGCCCGAGATCTTCCCTCTCGCGGGCGCGCCGGGGGAGCGGTGAACGAACCCGGTGCATGTCTGGGCCCGACGGGAGAGCGAGGAGGGGCGGCGGAGCCTCAGGTTCGAACGGAGAGAATCCCAGAAGAGAAGAACACCCGGAGGAACACGATGGCAGAGGAGAAGAAGGACGCGATCGAGACGGCCGAGGAGCCTGCCGCCGAGGAGGCGACGGAAGCCAAGCAGGAAGACGCGAAGGACGAGCCGAAAGACGAGCCCAAGGAAGAGCCGAAGGAAGAGCCGAAGGAAGAGCCAAAGGAAGAGAAGAAGGTCAAGATGAGCAAGAACGTCGAGAAGATCATTGAGGCCATCGAGAAGATGACGGTTCTCGAGATGGCCGACCTCGTGAAGGCGCTCGAGGACAAGTTCGGCGTGACGGCCGCCGCTCCGGTCGCGATGGCCGCGATGCCCGCCGCCGGCGGAGCCGCCGAGGCTGCCGAGGAGAAGACGGAGTTCGACGTCGTTCTCGCCGAGACGGGTGAGAAGAAGTTCCAGGTCGTGAAGGTCATCCGCCAGGTCACCGACCTGGGTCTGAAGGAGGCCAAGGACCTCGTCGACAACCCCGGTCAGGTCGTGAAGAAGGAAGTCTCGAAGGACGAGGCCGAAGAGGTCAAGAAGAAGCTGGAAGAGGCCGGCGCGAAGGTCGAGCTGAAGTAGCGCGGGTCTCCCGGCGGTGTTCCGGGACCCGCGCGTGCGGGTCCTCGTTGGCGACACCGGCTCGGGCACGACCGAGTGGCTCGAATCGGTTCGCCGGACGGAGAACGTAGCGGCCCGGGGACGAACAGCACGCGCATCTCGTTCTCCGGCCCGTCGAGGGAGGACGCCGAGAGGTTCCGACGGCGACGCTTCCTCAATGAGGAGGGTGAAAGAGCCTTGAGTGGACCCCGAAAAGTAGAGAGAAGGATCTTCTCCAAGTTCTCGATCGACCAGGAACTGCCGATGCCGAACCTCCTGGACGTGCAGCTCGCGTCGTTCAGGTCGTGTCTCGGGACGGGCAGTTCGGACTCTGGCGAGCCGTCGGGACTGGACGAGATCTTCAGGAAATTCTTCCCGGTGGAAGGACATCAGGGGACCTACACCCTCGAATACAAGGGCTTCAGGCTGGGACAGCCGAAGCACACGCTCCCAGAATGCCGGGAGCGTAACCTGACCTACGAGGCGCCTCTGAAGGCGACGTTGAGACTGGTGAGGTGGGAGCCGAGGCAGGGGGCGGAGAGGAAGTTCATCGAGGCGGAGGAGGCGGAGATCTACCTCGGCGACATCCCGCTCATCACCGAGCGCGGGACCTTCGTCATCAACGGCGCCGAACGCGTCATCGTGAGTCAGCTGCACAGGTCGCCGGGCGTTTTCTTCCAGGAGAAGGTGCACCCGAACGGCACGACGCTCTACTTCGCCAAGATCATCCCGTACCGGGGCACGTGGGTCGAGATCCGCATGGGCATCAAGGACGAGATGTTCATCAGGACCGACCGGCGCCACCAGTTCAGGATGACGACGTTCCTGCGCGCGCTCGGGTACTCGAGGGACGAGGACATCCGCTCGATCTTCTATCTCTCGGAGCGGATCGAGCTCCCGTCGGGGAAGCCGACCGGCTCGACGCCGCCGTGCGGGCGGCTCTTCGCCCAGAAGCTCATCGACAAGGAGACCGGCGAGGTCGTCGGGACCACGGGCGAGGAGATCGCGCCGAGGCACGTGCGCCATCTGAAGGAGCTCGGATACCGGGACGTCCACGTCCTCGTCACCGAGCCCGGGAGGATTCTCGCGAGGAAGGACGAGGAGAGGGACGGGGAGCTCGTGGGCCGCATCGTCGCGCGCACATACAAGCACCCGGAGACCCGCGAGATCCTCATCAAGAACGACGAGAAGCTGACGCCGACAGTGATCCAGCTTCTCCGGAAGGCAGGCGTCAGAGAGGTCGAGCTAGTGCAGATACACTCGATGGATCAGAAGGTCCTCGAGTCGACGCTCTCGCGCGACAAGACCCACTCGGAGGAAGAGGCCCTTCAGGAGATCTACAAGACCATGAAGGGCGGCAACCTCCCGAGCATCGACGCCGGTCACGAGCTCGTGGACCGGATGTTCTTCGACCCGAACCGGTACGACCTCAAGAACGTCGGCCGGTACAAGATCAATCGCCAGCTACGCATTCCGGACGATGACATCCCGCTCGACACGATCTGTCTCACGAAGCAGGACTTCATAGAGACGATCAAGGCGGTGCTCGACGTCGTGAAGGGGAAGCGGGAGGTCGACGACATCGATCATCTCGGGAACAGGCGCGTGAGGTCCGTAGGCGAGCTTCTCGAGAATCAGCTCTCGGCCGGGCTCTCGCGCATGGTCAGGGTGATCAAGGACCGCATGTCGACCGGCGACTCCGACGACTTCGACCTGGCGACGCTCGTGAACTCGCGGCCGATCTCGGCCGTGGTCCGCGCGTTCTTCGGCTCCAACCAGCTGTCGCAGTTCATGGAGCAGACGAACCCGCTGGCCGAGCTCACTCACAAGCGGAGACTCTCGGCGCTCGGCCCGGGCGGTCTCACGAGAGAGCGCGCGGGGTTCGAGGTCAGGGACGTGCACTACAGCCACTACGGCCGCATGTGCCCGATCGAGACTCCCGAGGGACCGAACATCGGCCTCATCAGTTCGCTCTCGACGTACGGGCGCATCAACGACTTCGGATTCATCGAGACGCCGTACTACCGCGTCGAACGCGGCACGGTCTCGGACAGGATCGAGTACCTCACGGCGTCCGAGGAGGACCAGTACGTCATCATCCAGGCGGGCGAGGCGATGGACAGGGGCGGCCGGCTCGCCGAGAAGACAGTGCTCGCCCGGCACAAGGACGACTTCCCGACGGTGCCCAGGGAGGAGGTCCAGTACACGGACGTCTCCCCGAAGCAGCTGGTCTCCGCGGCGGCGGCGCTCATCCCGTTCCTCGAGCACGACGATGCGAACCGGGCGCTCATGGGTTCGAACATGCAGCGTCAGGCGGTGCCGCTTCTCAAGACCGAGGCGCCGCTCGTCGGCACCGGCATCGAGCGCCGGGTCGCCATCGACTCGGGGGCCGTCAGCATCGCGCGCCACGGGGGCGTCGTCGAGTCGGTCGACTCGGATCACATCACGATCCGTCACTCCGACACGCTCGACGGTTCCGAGGCGATCGACGAGTACGACCTCCGGAAGTTCCAGAGGACGAACCAGAACACGTGCATTAACCAGCGACCGATCGTCGGCGCCGGGGACCGCGTGGAGAAGGGCGACATCGTCGCCGACGGGCCCTCGACGAAGGACGGCGAGCTGGCGCTCGGCGCGAACCTCCTCGTGGCTTTCATGCCGTGGGAGGGATACAACTTCGAGGACGCGATCCTCGTGTCCGAGCAGCTGCTCAAGACCGACGCCCTGACCTCGATCCACATCGAGGAGTTCGAGGCCCAGGTGAGGGAGACGAAGCGGGGGATGGAGGAGTTCACTCCCGAGATCCCCAACGTCTCCGAGGAGCGCCTCAAGGACCTCGACGACAACGGGCTCGTGCGGGCCGGCGCGCGCGTCAGCGCTGGCGACATCCTCATAGGGAAGGTCACGCCGAAGGGCGAGACCGAGCTCACCCCCGAAGAGAACCTGCTCCGCGCCATCTTCGGAGACCGCGCGGGCGACGTCCGCGACACGTCTCTCAAGGCGCCTCCCGGAATGAACGGGATCGTGATCGACACGAAGCTCTTCTCGAGGCGAGCGAGGGACGAGCGCAGCAAGAAGGTCGTCCAGAAGGAGATCGACCGAATCAGGAGCGAGGCACGGACCGCGACGAAGCGGCTCGTGCGCGAGCGCCAGCGGCGCATCTTCGGACTGATCGAGGGGCTCCGGACCAAGTCGCTCAGGGACAGCCGGACGAACGAGCTCGTCATCCGGGCCGGCCGCAAGGTCAACGAGGAGGTCATGCGCCTCCTCAGGCTCGAGAAGCTCGACTGGGACGACGGCGTCGTCGACGACGACAAGATGAACGAGAAGGTCAAGGCCCTCTACGAGGAGTACAGCAAGAGGCTGGACAACGTCGAGCCGGACCGCGATCGGAAGATCGACAAGGTGAAGCTCGGCGAGGACCTTCCCCGCGGTGTCGTCAAGCTCGCCAAGGTCTACGTCGCCACCAAGAGGAAGCTCTCGGTGGGCGACAAGGTGGCGGGCCGGCACGGCAACAAGGGCGTCGTCGCCAAGATCCTGCCGGAAGAGGACATGCCGTGCCTCCCGGACGGGACGCCGGTCGACATCGTCCTGAACCCGCTGGGCGTGCCGTCGCGTATGAACCTGGGCCAGATCCTCGAGACCCACCTCGGGTGGGCCGCCTCGAAGCTCGGGTATCACGCGGCGACGCCGGTCTTCAACGGCGCGAGTATTCAGAACATCAAGGACCAGCTCGACGCCGCGGGACTTCCGAACTCCGGCAAGGCCGTCCTCTACGACGGCCGGACGGGCGAGCCGTTCGAGCACGAAGTGACGGTGGGGTTCATCTACACGATGAAGCTGCTCCACCTCGTGGACGACAAGATCCACGCCCGCTCGATCGGTCCGTACTCGCTCGTGACCCAGCAGCCGCTGGGCGGCAAGGCGCAGTTCGGCGGTCAGCGGTTCGGTGAGATGGAGGTGTGGGCGCTCGAGGCATACGGAGCGGCGCACACGCTGCAGGAGCTCCTGACAGTCAAGTCCGACGACGTCGTCGGCAGATCGAAGACGTACGAAGCGATCGTCAAAGGGCAGGATCCTCCGAAACCGGGTACACCTGCTTCGTTCGACGTGCTGATCCGCGAGCTCCAGAGCCTGGGGCTCGACGTGGCCCTCGTTAGGGAGTAACTCCAGACGGGGAGGGACCCTTGTATTTCGGTGTCTACGACGAGCATAAAGAGGCCCACGACTTCAAGGCGATAAGGATCCGCTTGGCGTCACCCGAGGCCATCCGGAGCTGGTCGCACGGCGAGACGGTGCTGCCGGAGACGATCAACTACCGGTCGTTCAAGCCCGAGAAGGGCGGCCTCTTCTGCGAGCGGATCTTCGGTCCCGTGAAGGACTGGGAGTGCAACTGCGGGAAGTACCGGCGTATCCGGTACCGCGGGATGATCTGTGAGAACTGCGGCGTCGAGGTGACGCAGTCGAAGGTGCGGCGCGAGCGCCTGGCGCACATCGAGCTCGCAGTCCCGGTCGCCCACGTGTGGTTCTTCCGGGGCAACCCGAACATCATCGGGCGGCTTCTCGACATGAAGCGCCGCGACCTCGAGCGGGTGCTCTACTACGAGTCGTACCTCGTGCTCGATCCGGGGAAGAGCGACCTGACGGTGGGCGAGCTTCTCTCGGGCGAGCGGATGGCCGAGTACGCGGCGATGCCGGACATGGGCGTCAGGGCGGAGATGGGTGCCGGCGCGGTCCGCGAGCTCCTCGACCAGGTCGTCGTCGACGAGAGCTACGCCGAGCTCAGGGCGATCGTGAGGGACGACACCACGACGAAGCAGTCGAAGAAGAAGGCCCTGAAGAGGCTTCAGGTGTTCGACGCGTTCCGCGGTTCGGGGAACGAGCCCTCGTGGCTCGTGATGGACGTGATCCCGGTGCTGCCGCCCGACCTCCGGCCGCTCGTCCCGCTAGAGGGCGGGCGCTTCGCGACCTCGGACCTGAATGACCTCTACAGGCGGGTCATCTATCGTAACAACCGTCTGAAGAGCCTCCTCAAGATCAAGGCCCCGGAGATCATCCTCCGGAACGAGAAGAGGATGCTCCAGCAGGCGGTCGACGCGCTCTTTGACAACGGAAGAGGTTCGCGCGCGGTACGCGGCCGCGGACGCCGCGTGCTGAAGTCGCTCTCGCACCTTCTGAAGGGCAAGAAGGGCCGCTTCCGCCAGAACCTCCTCGGCAAGAGGGT
This sequence comes from bacterium, assembly GCA_025774935.1. Lineage (GTDB taxonomy): Bacteria > Joyebacterota > Joyebacteria > Joyebacterales > Joyebacteraceae > JALGVN01. The sequence continues at coordinate 9,175 of JALGZK010000030.1, forward strand.
CGACTACTCAGGCCGTTCCGTGATCGTCGTCGGGCCCGAGCTCAGGCTCCACCAGTGCGGGATCCCGAAGACGATGGCGCTCGAGCTCTTCAGCCCGTTCATCGTGAGGAGGCTGCAGGAGCTCGGCCACGCGCAGACCGTGAAGGCGGCCAAGAACCTGATCGACAGGAAGAGCCCCGAGGTCTGGGACGCGCTCGAGGACGTCATCAAGGACCATCCGGTGTTCCTGAACCGGGCGCCCACGCTCCACAGGCTGGGGATCCAGGCGTTCGAGCCGATCCTCGTGGAGGGGAAGGCCATCCGGATCCACCCGCTCGTCTGCTCGGCGTTCAACGCCGACTTCGACGGCGACCAGATGGCGGTCCACCTCCCGCTCTCGTTCGAGGCGCAGGTGGAGAGCCGCGTGCTCATGCTCTCGGTGAACAACATCCTCCTGCCCGCGGACGGTCGCCCGGTCGCGAGTCCGTCGCAGGACATCGTACTCGGCTGCTACTACCTGACGAAGGCCGAGGCGGGGGAGCCCGACGAGAAGAAGATGCGGGCGTTCGCAGACGCCGACGAGGTCGTGTTCGCGCTCGGCGAGGGACGGGTCGACCTGCACGCGTACGTGAAGGTCAGGATCGCGGGGAAGACCCGGGTGACGACACCCGGCAGGGTGCTCTTCAACGCCATCATCCCCGACGAGCTCGGGTACGTGAACTCGGCGATGGACGGCGGGCAGCTCAAGGACCTCGTGGGGAAGTGCCACAGGGTCATGGGCCAGGAGATGACCGCCGAGGTCCTCGACAACCTGAAAGACACCGGGTTCCACTACGCGACTCTCGCGGGAATCACGATTGGCATCGACGACGTGCTCGTCCCGCCGGAGAAGGTCGACATCCTCGACGCCGCCGAGCAGGAGGTGTCACGGATCCGGAAGTACTACCGCGACGGCGTGATCACCGACACCGAGCGTTACAACCGCACGGTCGACACCTGGACGCACGCGGCCGGGGACGTGGCCGACGCGATGGCGCGCGGCATGGAGCAAGCAGCGGGCGGGTTCAACCCGATCCACATGATGGCCGACTCCGGCGCGAGGGGATCGAAGGACCAGATCCGCCAGCTCGCCGGGATGCGCGGTCTCATGACCAAGCCGCAGAAGAAGCTCACGGGCCAGATGGGCGAGATCATCGAGTCGCCGATCCGCTCGAACTTCCGCGAGGGCCTGACCGCGCTCGAGTACTTCATCTCGACGCACGGCGCCAGGAAGGGCCTCGCCGACACGGCGCTCAAGACCGCCGACGCGGGCTACCTCACGAGGAGGCTCGTCGACGTCGCGCAGGAGGTCGTCATCAGCGAGATCGACTGCGGGACCTCTCGCGGGACGCTCACGACGGCCCTCATCGAGGCGGGGAAGATCGTGGAGCCCCTCCACGAGCGCGTGCTCGGCCGCGTGGTGTCCGAGGACGTGATCGATCCGGCGACGGGAGACGTGCTCGTCAAGAGGAACTCGCTCATCGACGAGGAAGCGACCGAGAAGCTCCGCAACATGAACATCGAGAAGGTCACGATCCGTTCCGTGCTGACGTGCGAGTCGGGCCGGGGCGTCTGTGGCCAGTGTTACGGAAGGAACCTCGCCACGGGGCGTATGGTCGAGATCGGCGAGGTCGTCGGCATCGTCGCGGCGCAGTCGATCGGCGAGCCGGGGACGCAGCTGACGCTCAGGACGTTCCACATCGGCGGGACGTCGGGGCGCATCGCCGAGATCTCGAAGCGCGAGGCGACCGTCGGCGGCACGATCAAGCTCCCGTTCGACAGGGCGTCCGCCATCCGCATCGACACAGAGGGGAACCAGATCGTGATCGGCCGGAACGCCCGGCTCGTGAAGGAGGGCGAGGACGGCAGGGAACGCGCCTACAACATCCCGTACGGCGCGAGGCTCTTCGTCAAGGACGGGGACACGGTCGACGAGGGCGCGGCCCTCTTCGAGTGGGACCCGTACAACGACCCGATCATCGCGCGCTCGGGCGGCACGGTGAAGTTCGACCAGATCGTCGAGGGGCGCACGATGGAGCGCGTCGCCGACGAGACCACGGGCCACAGGGAGCGCATGATCGTCGAGGACGGCGAGAAGCTCCTGCACCCGTCAATCCACGTAGTGTCGACGAGCGGGAAGACGCTGGGCGAGTACGTCTGCCCGACGGGCGCCCGGCTCCTCGTCGGGGACGGCGAGGAGATCCAGCCCGGCACCGTGCTCGCGAAGATCCAGCGGGAGTTCGGGAAGACGCGAGACATCACCGGCGGTCTGCCGAGGGTCGAGGAGCTCTTCGAGGCGCGTCCTCCGAAGAGCCCCGCGACGATCAGCGAGATCGACGGCATCGTGAAGTTCGGCGAGGTGAAGAAAGGGCTCCGCGAGATCACGGTCGAGGGCGAGGGCGAGGACAGCGAGAAGCTGTACAAGCTGCCGCACGGCACGCACCTCCGCGTCCACGACGGCGACGCCGTCACCGCCGGCGACAGGCTCTCGGAGGGCCCGATCAACCCGCACGACATCCTCGCGGTCAAGGGCGAGAAGGCCGTGCAGGAGTACCTCCTGAACGAGATCCAGGAGGTCTACCGCCTCCAGGGCGTCCGCATCAACGACAAGCACATCGAGATGATCGTGCGCCAGATGCTCCAGCGGGTGCGCGTGATCGACCCGGGCGACACGGTCTTCCTCGAGAGCGACGTCGTGTCGCGTTCCGACTTCGAGGCGGAGAACAGACGGATCGCCGAAGAGAACAAGAAGATCAAGAAGAAGGCGGAGAAGCTCGAGCCCGCGAAGCACGAGGCGCTCCTCCTGGGCATCACGAAGGCCGCGCTCACGACCGACAGCTTCATCTCGGCGGCCTCGTTCCAGGAGACGACGCGCGTGCTCATGATGGCGGCGACGCGGGGTGCGGTCGACGATCTCCGGGGCCTGAAGGAGAACGTGATCATCGGGAGAAGGATCCCGGCGGGAACGGGTCTCGACGAGTTCGACCACATCAACGTGCTGACGCCGGCGGAGCCGGAGCCGAGGATCATCGAGCGCCCCGACGAGGCGCCCGAGGGCGACGTGGGAACGCTCACGTCGGCCTCGTCGTAGGCCGGCGGCGGGGAGCCGGACCGCACGGGCGGCGCCCCCGAGGCCGGGAACACGTGTGAGGAGGGCAGGATTGCCGACGATCAACCAGCTCATCAAGCGCGGCAGGAAGATCCGCACCAAGAAGAAGCCCGCGAGGGCGCTGGAGATGCACCCGCAGAGGCGCGGCATCTGCACGAGGGTCTACACCACGACCCCCAAGAAGCCGAACTCCGCCCTGAGGAAGGTCGCGAGGGTCCGCCTGATGAAGGGCGACTCCGTCACGGCCTACATACCGGGCGAGGGGCACAACCTCCAGGAGCACTCGGTCGTGCTCATCCGGGGCGGCAGGGTCAAGGACCTTCCGGGTGTCCGGTACCACGTCATCCGCGGTCCTCTGGACGCGGCGGGGGTGGACGGGCGGAAGCAGTCCCGGTCGAAGTACGGGACGAAGCGGCCGAAGTAAGGGAGAAAGCGCAGTGGGGACGCCCGCGATCGGCCGCCCGGCAGGGCGGCGCGGGGAGCCCCCGGCGGAGGGAGACGAAGGATGCCGAGGAGGCGAGAGGTTCCGAAGAGAAAGCGCGAGCCCGACCTGAAGTACGGGAGCACGGTGGCGACGCGCTTCATCAGCTGCCTCATGAAGGGCGGCAAGAGGAGCGTGTCCGAGCGGATCTTCTACCAGGCGATGGACATCGTCGCCGAGAGGACGAAGGAAGATCCGATCCAGGTCTTCGAGAAGGCCGTGAACAACGTGAAGCCCATGCTCGAGGTGAAGTCGCGAAGGGTGGGTGGGAGCACGTACCAGGTCCCGATCGAGGTGAGGCCCGAGCGGCGCACGGCGCTCGCGTTCCGGTGGATCATCTCGTTCGCGAGGCAGCGCTCCGAGCACACGATGGCGGAGAAGCTGGCGGGCGAGTTCGTCGCGGCCTTCAAGAAGGAAGGCGCGTCGATCAAGAAGAGGGACGACACGCACCGGATGGCCGAGGCCAACAAGGCGCTCGCGCACTACCGGTGGTAGCGGGAACCTGCACTGAAGAAGGACCAGAGCCGGCGGGAGTCAGCCGGCCGGAGAGAAGTTCACGGGGGAGTCGTGGGAGAGTCGAGGAGCATCAGGGCACAGGGGTACGGGATCCAGGGAGGCGAGGCTCCTCTGTCCACGACCGTGAAGGCGCCGCGCAAGCGGGAGGCCGGTAAGAAGACCATGGCGCGTCAGAGACCCATAGAGAAGGTCAGGAACATAGGCATCATGGCTCACATCGATGCCGGGAAGACCACCCTGACCGAGCGGATCCTGTTCTACACGGGCAGGGTGCGCCGCATGGGCGAGGTGCACGACGGCGCCGCGGCGATGGACTGGATGGAGCAGGAGAGGCAGCGCGGCATCACGATCACGTCGGCCGCGACGACCTGCTACTGGCAGGACCACCGCATCAACATCATCGACACGCCGGGACACGTCGACTTCACCGTCGAGGTCGGGCGGTCCCTCCGCATCCTCGACGGAGCGATCGCGGTCTTCTGCGCCGTCGGTGGTGTGGAGCCCCAGTCCGAGACCGTCTGGAAGCAGGCGAACGAGTACGGCGTGCCGAGGCTCGCGTTCATCAACAAGATGGACCGCGTGGGAGCCGACTTCTGGCGGGCCGTCGAGATGATGATCGACAGGCTCAAGTCGAACCCCGTGCCGGTGCAGATCCCGGTCGGGGCCGGAGAGAGCTTCGAGGGAGTCCTCGACCTCGTCGAGATGAAGGTCATGCGGTACGACGAGAAGTCGCTCGGCGCCGAGTACGCCGAGGAGGAGATCCCGGAGGAGCTCAGACAGGAAGCGGAGAAGCTCAGGGAGCAGATGATCGAGCAGTCGGTCGAGGCCGACGACGAGCTCCTCGAGAAGTACGTGCACGGTGAGGCGCTCTCGCGCGCGGAGATCGATCTCGCGATCAGGAAGGCGACTCTGGCGGGCAGGATCGTCCCCGTCTACTGCGGCGCGGCGCTGAGGAACGTGGGCGTGCAGCGCATCCTGGACGGAGTCGTGACCTACCTTCCGTCGCCGGCGGACATCCCGCCCGTGAAGGGCCTGAACCCCTACACGGACAAGGAGGAGGTCCGCGGTCCCGAGGACGACGAGCCGGTGGCGGCGCTCGCGTTCAAGATCGCGTCGGACTCGTACGTGGGGCGTCTGACGTACGTGCGGATGTACTCGGGGACGCTCAAGAAGGGCGATCAGCTCCTCAATCCCCGGGTCGACAAGAAGGAGCGGGTCGGGCGGATCCTCCTCATGCACGCGAACAAGCAGGAGGACCTGACCGAGGCCCATGCGGGGGAGATCGTCACGATCGTCGGGCCGAAGCAGACGGGCACCGGCGACACGCTCTGCGATCCGAGGAAGCCGATCACGCTCGAGTCGATGGCCTTCCCGGAGCCGGTCGTCTCCGTGGCGATCGAGCCCAAGACGAAGGCCGACGAGGACAAGCTGACGCAGGCTCTCGACCGCCTGTCGGACGAGGACCCGACCTTCGTGACGAGGTCGGACAAGGAGACGGGGCAGCTCATCATATCGGGGATGGGCGAGCTTCACCTCGACGTTCTTACCACGAGGATGGTGAGGGAGTTCGGGGTGAGGGCCAACGTCGGCAAGCCGATGGTGGCCTACCGCGAGACGATCACCCAGCCGGCCGAGGCGGTGGGGCAGTTCATCCGTCAGAGCGGCGGCAAGGGGCAGTACGGCGACGTCCGGATCCGCATCGAGCCCGTGAAGGACATCGGGTTCGAGTTCGTGAACGAGGTGAGGGACGGCGAGATCCCGAGGGAGTTCATCCCCTCGGTCGAAAAGGGCGTCGAGAGCGCGCTCGAGAACGGGATCATCGCAGGCTACCCGGCGGTCGACGTCCGGGTGACGCTCCTCGGCGGGAGCTACCACGACGTCGACTCGAACGAGATGGCGTTCCGCGCGGCGGGTTCGATCGCCCTCAGGGAGGCCGCGATGAAGGCGCACCCGGTCCTCCTCGAGCCGATCGTCGAGGTCGAGGTGGTCGTCCCGGAGCAGTACGTGGGCGAGATCATCGCCGACCTGAACGCGCGGGGCGGGAGGATCGAGGGAACGAGCGTCCGGGGCGAGGAGAGGATCGTCGACGCGACGGTCCCGCTCGGCAGGATGTTCGGTTACGCGACGGCCCTCCGTTCGCTTTCGCAGGGCAGGGCGGTCTACACGACGCAGTTCTCGCACTACGCCGAGGTCTCACCCGAGAAGATGGAGAAGATCCTCGCGGGATGGGGTTGGACATAGATCGGTCGGGGCGCACAGGCACTCCGGCCCCCAGGACGACGGAAACGGAGACCAGCGACGACATCTGAAGCGGAAACGAACCACAGCAGCTGAAAGCGGGAGAGGTACCCAAGATGGCGAAGGAGAAGTTCGAGAGGACGAAGCCTCACGTGAACGTGGGCACGATCGGTCACGTGGATCACGGGAAGTCGACACTGACGGCCGCGATGACCCTGTGTCTGGA
>JALGZK010000004.1 GCA_025774935.1 bacterium
TCGCATCGAGTACACTCTCCCTGTTGCAGTTCCTCGGTCTGCCACGCCGTCCGCGGCCCGGTCCCGTCAGCCCTCGATCGGGATCTCGCGCGGAGGCTCCGTGAGAAGGCTCACCACCACGACCGCTACGACCGCGAAGACGAACGCGGGAACGAGCTCGTAGACGAACCCCTTGAGCACGTCCACGTGGTACCAGACGACGGCGGTCGCTGAGCCCACGAGCATGCCGGCGAAGATGCCCCACTTGGTCGTCCGTTTCCACCAGAGCGAGAGCACGATGGCCGGGCCGAACGCGGCTCCGAGCCCCGCCCACGCGTAGAGCACGAAATCATAGACCGTCTCCTCGGCGTTCCGTGCGAGGACGAACGCGATCACCCCTATCAGAACCGTGCCGATCCGGCTGATCGCGACGAGCCGCTTCTCCGGCGCGTCCTTGTTGATGAGCTGATGGTAGATGTCCTCCGAGAGGGCCGACGTCGCGACGAGGAGCTGCGAGTCCGCGGTCGACATCATCGCCGCGATTGCGGCGGAGATGACGATGCCAGCGATCCCCGCCGGCAGGAAGAGCGTCGCGACCTGCGGCATCACGTGCTCCGGGTCGGTGAGCCCGTCGGCGCCGAAGTACGCGAGTTACGCGAGTCCGGCGATCCCGACGAGCACCGCGCCCCAGAACGCGACGACGACCCATGACATCGCGATGAGCGTGCCTTTCCGGAGCTCCCTGGGATCCCTGATCGCCATGAATCGCGTGAGGAGATGCGGCTGACCGACGTAGCCGAGCCCGATGCCGCAGCTGCCGACGATGAGGCCCATGACGAGCGCGTGGCCTGACTTCCCGCCCGTCACCAGGAGGAGGTTGGGATCGATGTCGCCTACTCGCTCGGCGACGCCGGCGACCCCTCCGAGCTCGATCCACGCGGCCAGCGGCAGGAGGATCATGGCTCCCGCCATGAGGATGCCCTGCACGAGGTCGGTCCAGGCGACCGCGAAGAACCCGCCCATGATCGTGTAGAAGAGGATGATGACCGCGCCGATGATCATCCCGTGGATCGGCGTGATCCCGAACGTCGTGTTCAGCACCTTGCCGGCCGCGAGGAACTGGGCCGATACGTAGAACGTGAAGAAGAAGACGATCACCGCCATCGACACGATGCGGAGGAGGTGCGTCGTGTCCTGGTAGCGCGCCTCGAAGTAGTCCGGGAGCGTGAGCGCCCCGAGCTTCTCGGTCTGGACGCGGAGGCGCTTCGCGACGAGCGTCCACGAGGCGAAGATGCCGGCGGCGCACCCGATCGCCGACCATATCGCCGAGAAACCCGTTGCGAGGGCGAGGCCGGGCAGCCCGATCAGAAGCCAGGCGCTCTCGCCGCTGGCGCGCTCGCTGAACGCAACGACCCACGCGCCCAGCCGGCGCCCGGCGAGCAGGAAGTCGGCTAGGGTCTTCGTGAACCTGAACGCGACCAGTCCGACGACGACCACGACGATGAGGTAGCCGATGAACCCCAGGAGGACCGGATCCATGGATCAGCTCCTCTCTCTTGTCGCGAAGAAGAATATCAAAGCGAGACCAACGAAGACGATGGGAGGGACGACGACCCAGAAGACGGTTGAGGCCGGCATGGAACACTCCTCTCCGCTGGCCGGCCGGCCTTCCGCCGCGGCTGTCGCGGGGACCCGATGACCGGTCGGCGACTACTTCGTGACGACCATCTTCTTTGTGATCGATTCCTCGCCTGCATCGAGGCGATAGAAGTAGACCCCAGACGCGACCGTGCCCCCGGCGGCGTCGGTTAGGTCCCACGGCACGGCGTGTTCCCCAGCGTCGGTCGGCCCGTCGACGAGTGTCGTGACGCTGCGTCCCGCCAGGTCGTAGACCTCCAGGGTCACCTCCGCGGGGAATGCTAGCACAAACTCTATGGTCGTGCCAGCACGCGCGGGGTTCGGGCTGCTCTGCCTGAGGAGTGCGAGTTGCCCGTTCGGGAGCTCGGGTACTCCCGTCGTCGGACGGATCGTGACGTAGGTGTAGTTCGCCGCTGCGATCGGGACCTCCACGTAGCAGGTCGCGACGTCCCCGTCGACGATGGTCTGCACGAGCTCGCCGTTGTCCACGCCGTAGGGAATCGAGTCCGCCGTTACGTAGAACCTGAGCATGCCGTGCTCGAAGCTCTCGGTGTGGAAGTTCGTGACGGTCGCGGCGACGCTCGCGGACGTGCCGTCGTTCGGAACGTCGTAGCTGACGGTGAGCTTATGCCCGGCTCCTCCGCCGGCGCGGATGGGGGCCGTGGGCATGACGGAGTTCCCGGAGACCCTGACGAGCCGCATCGTTCGCTCGCCACTCGTCACCGAGTCGGTCGACAGGTTGAACGGCGGGTTGACTATCTGCCCGAATGTGCTGTGCGTGTGCCCGAAGAGGATGCAGTCGACGCCCAGGACGGCGGGGTTGAGCTCCTCGTCGAAGTCGTAGTGGTGAAAGAGGATGTTCGCAGCGTCGGGGTCGGCGAGCGCGAGGTCCTCCGCGAGCCAGTTCATCTGCCTGGAGGTGAAGCTCACGTCGCCGTAGATGGGCATGCGCCAGTCCTCGTAGTTGATGTAGGACTCCATGCCGATGATGTGGGCGCCCGCGTAGTCGAACGAGTAGTTCTGGGTGTAGAGATCCTCCGCGGGAGGAGGGGAGTCCAGGTACCGCCATCCGAAGAAGCGCCACCAGGTCCGACGGGACGTCCCCGGGGGCGGGGGCGTCGACCACCACCCGCCTACGTCGTGGTTTCCGGTGCTGAGGAACACGGGGACGTCGAACTCCTTCATGATCCTCTGTGCCTTCGTGAACACGCGCCTGCCGAGGAAGTCCTCGAGCTCGCCCTCGTTCACGACATCTCCCGTCACGACGACGAACGCGGGGTTGATGATGTTGACGTCGTCGATCACAGCGCGAAGGTCGACCATCGACGTCGAGTCCGTCTCGGAGCCCTGGTCGTCCCAGTAGAGGCGCGTCGGGAGATGCGTGTCGGTGATCTGGATGAAGTAGAAGTCGTCCTCGATCGACTGCCTGACCATCACGGAGTGGGCAACCGTGTCGGCCACGCCGCCCGAGGCCTCGACGTAGAGGTCGTACATCTCTGCGGGGAGCTCGTCCGGCACCGTCGCGTTCATGAACCACCTGCCGTACTCCGGCCGGTAGGTCTCGTTCGCTATAGCGAGTTCGTGGACGTCGCTGCCCCGCCGGAGTTCTGCCGACCAGTTCGTGGTCGTTGACGGCGCCATGGCCTCCATCTCGAATCCACTGCCGGGTGTCACGATCGCCGGCACCGACAGGATGGGACGCATCACTACCGTGAGCGTGTCTCCCTGATGAGCCGTCTGGATCTCCGACCAGAGCTCGATGTCGAGCTCCGTCGTCTGCGAGGCCGTGATGTCGGCGTCCGAGGAGCCCGGGAAGTAGCCAGGCGCCGTTACTTCGAGTTCGTATCCCACAGGCGGGAGCGTCGCCGAGTAACCTCCTTCCTCGCCCGAGCGGATCTGCGTGTACGGCGCGATCCCGTTGATGAGGCAGTCGAGCGTGGCCCCGAAGATCGGCGCGCTCGTGCCTCCTTCAGCGACGGTTCCCTCGAGCGTCCCTGTCGCCATTCCCCGGATCTCGTGGAGTATGTCGCTCGCGGACGAGAGGCCGAATCCCCCGACCGCCAGGTAGCGCGTGTAGGAGACAGTCTCATCGGTGTCGATGTCGATCGTGCGGACGGTCGTGTTCGACCAGCTCTCTCCGTGCTCGGCCCTCACGTTCCCGGAGCTCTTCGTATACCCGTAGCTCGAGGCCTCCCCGGCGCTCGCCAGCCACTCGGCGTTCGTGGCGGTCCCGCTGAGATCGAACCCGATTCCGGGTGAGAAGTGGTCCGTCTCGCCCCAGTCGACGACGTCTCCGGCCTTGTAGCCCTCGACGGGTGAGCCCGAGTTCGTGAGAGAGGTCTCGATCCTGATGTGGTTGTCGCCCTCGGCCAGGAAGTACCTGGTGGTGACCTCGATCGCGGGGTCCCCGGAGTCTTGGCCTCTCGCGAGGACTACGGCCTCGCCGCCCGCCCCGTCGTTCTCGACGCGCACGGTGTCGTACACCGCCTGGCGTGGGTATCCGACCAGAAGGACGTAGCAGTGGTCCAGCTCGTCGAACCAGAGCGGCGCACTCGCCGCGTCGATAACGTGTCCGCCCGTCGTGGCGTCGCCGTTCGCGTGGTCGACGCTTTCGATGATGGCGGTGATGTCGCCGTTCGAGAGGAGAAGATCGCCGACCTGTCCGTCCGCGGACGGTCCGTCGAGAAGGTCGGAGGGGTCGGTGATCTCCCTTGCGACCGGAAGGTCCGCGTGAGCTGGAATCGCTGAGCAGATGAGGAGCACGGTCAAGATGAGACCGGTGTGGTGTCCTCGTCGGGGTCTGAGCACTGCTGTCCCCCCGTCGTCGCGGAAGCTGAAGGCAACGCGGCTCCCGGCGGATTCCCCCGGGAGCCGCTCGTTCACCATTATAGCTCCAAGTTGTGCTGGAGCCAAGGGATGCGGCTTCCGTCAGCTAATGATAGCGCACGAATTCTGGAAAGCGCTTGACTGCTGCGCGGGTCAGCCCGTAGAACAAGACTCGTGATGCTGGACAAACGCACCGGGCCGGGCGCTGCCGTCTGAGTCCGTGTTGCGGGAAGAGAGGACGCGTCATGGAGTCGATCGACTACGCAAGGCAGTACCGCGGCGCTGCCGTCTCGATCTTCCTCCACGTCATCGCGCTCGTCGTGGGCTTCTCGGTCCTTGCGGCCGTCTTCCGCTTCCCCGAGGTGCTCAGGGTGACGTCGTTCGACCGCCTCTCCCTCTACGCGGCGCGCCAGTCGATCGTCCAGCCCACCTACTGGGTCCTCGCGATGACGGGGTTCACCCAGATCGCGATCGCCGTCTTCATCCACCGGTCCTTCCGCGACCGCGATGCATCCGTGCTCAAGTTCGCCCTCATCTTCGGAATCCTCGCCGGCATACTCCAGACTCTCGGGTTCATCCGCTGGGCGATTCTGATTCCGTATCTCGCGGAGCGGATGAGCGCTCCCGGGATCACGCAGACGACGCGGGAGACGATCGCGCTCATCGAGGGCGCGTTCAACAGGTACGCCGGCATGGCCATCGGCGAACACACCGCGAACATCTGCGTCGGTCTCTGGACTCTCCTTCTCGGCGTCGGGATGCTCCGGCGTCCTCTCTTCGACCGGCGGCTCGGCTGGGCCGGGATCGTCATCGGCGCTCTCGCCGTGACGCTCGCCCTGGAACAGCTCGGCGTCGCTCCCGCCTTGTTCGGATTCGTCATCGACTTCGGGTTCCCCCTCTGGGCCGTGTGGCTAGTGGTCCTTGGGGTGTCGCTGTTATGCACGCGGCACCAACAAGGTCAAGGGCCATCACTGACCTGGAGGACATTGGTCTGGTCGGCGGCGCTCTACGTGGTGCTGGTGCTGCCGAGCCTGACGGGGGCGTGATCCCGAAGTCACCCGACGTCCAACCGCAACAGAGGTGATCGGATTCCGCCCTCTCGGCGAGGCCGCGTCCGTTCCCTGTCGGCAATCCGGCCGACGGGCGGTCGCCGACCAACGGCAGGAGGGAGGAACCGTCGTGAGGGACGACTCGCTGCGCCGGCACTTCGCTGCCATGGGCGCCAGGGTCAAGTTCCGTCCGATGGACGAGGAGGCGTGGTGGACGACGCCCGCTCCCGATGCGTACACGATCGGGATCGGGACCGACGCGCGGGGTCGGTACTTCGACATCGCCCGCGGAGAGGAGACTCCGGAGCTGGAGCTCCTTCAGGTCGTGCCGAAGGAGCGGCACCTTCTGCTTCTCGCGCGCGACGGCCAGCGTTTCCTCTGCGGGCACGACGAGCGCGACTGGTTCGTGGCCGCGGTCCCGGAGCGTGTGAGCTCGGTTCGCGACGCGAAGCGGTCGCTCATGCCCAAGGACGTCTGGGAGCGCGCGAGGCGGTTGCCGCCTCGCCGCGTCGACAACAGGAAGAACCCCGCATTCGTGAGGCAGGGTGAGTGGTTCTTCGTGCCGACCGACCAGGAGTTTCCCGAGGAGGCGATCCACCGGAACGAGCCGCTCCAGAGGACCGCGGGGAGCAAGCCCCACATCTGCGAGGAGCTCTACCGGGAGGGCGGGGATCTCGTCTACATCGTCACGGGGCGCGTCTACACCGAGGCGGAGTACGCGGAGCGCGCCCGGAAGGACCCCGAGCGCTTCGGCCGGCTCCGCCGCCACACGCGCGTCAGGGACCCCGAGGTCTACGTCCGCGGCACCGTGCGGCACGAGGACCACGCGACGATCCGGCTCAATGGCTGGCACCGCGTCTACATCAACGCGGAGCTCTCCGTCGAACTCTCGACGGTGTCGGTGGGGTTCCTGGACTAGGCCGGGCCGGAGCTGGCGCTGCTCCGGCTTGCACGCAAATGGGGGAGGACCCGCCCGGGTCCTCCCCCTGGATTCTGTTCCTACACGCTGGCGGTCGGCGTCGTCGCCCCGGCTACTTCCGGCGGCCCCCGCCTCCGCCGCCCGAACGTCCACCGCCGCCGCTCGACCGGCTCGATGACGACCGGCTGCTCGATGAGCGGCTGGACGAGCGGTTCGACTGATAGCTGCTCGACTTCTGATTCCCGCGGCTCCTGGCCTGAGCGTCCCGGTTCAGGTTCTGCTGCGAGCGCTGAGACGGCTGGCTCGACGACCACCCGGACCTGTCGTTCTTCTGCCAGGAGTTCCCCTGCTGGCGGTAGACGTTCCCGCTCCTGTCGGTGTAGACGTTGTTCGGCTGTTTCGAGGTCTGCGGTGTCTTGCGATCGGCGGTCGCGGGCCTCGTCGACGGCTGGGTCGCTGGCCGCGTGCTCGGTTGGGTTGCCGGCCGAGTGCTCGGCTGCGTGCTCGGCCGCGTGCTCGGTCGCGACTGCCCCGTCCGCTTCACGCCGTTGTGACGCGTCTGATACATGTTGCCGTAGTGCGTCGGTCTGCCGCTCCCGGCGCGGTAGCCCGCTCGGAAGCCCGCACGAGCTCCCCTGTGGTAGCCGTGGTGGTAGCCGTGGCGGTACCCTCGGTGATAGCCGTGGCGATACCCGTAGCGGTAGCCGGCGGGGCCCCACCAGCCACCCCAGCAGCACGGCCGGCCCCACCCGATGTGCAGCCACCCGAAGCTGACTCCGAACGAGAAGCCCCAGCCCGTGTACGGGTTCCAGTGGACACCGTACCCGTAGGTGACGGGCCGCGGGTAGTAGTAGTGCCGGTACCACGGTCTGTACCAGTACCCGGATCCATAGACGACGCATCCGCCGTAGACGTACGAGTACGTGTACCCCGGCGTGTAGCCGACGTATACGACCTCGGGAGTCGACTCATAGATGTAGACGTACTTGACGTTGTAGACCGGGCAGTCGGCCGGCAGGTCCTGGACCTCTTCGGGAACGTAGTCCGCGACGACCCAGGGTCCCTCGGGACCGTTCGACACGAACCAGACCGCCTCGTCGCAGCACCAGTACTGCCCGTCGATGAGGAGCACCGACTTGTCGGTGTTCTTCGCGTACGCCACTCCGTCCGCGCACTGCTCGAAGATCGGGTCGCCGTCGTACGTGACCTCGACCGTCGCCGTCGCGCGGTCGACCTCTGCCGTCTGCGGGATCGAGTTCTCGAGGACGGCCTCCTTCGCCTCCTGGGTACCCGCGACGCTCGAGCGGACGTTCCCCATGTCCGATTCGGCCGGGATCGACGCGAACTCGTCCGGGAGTTCCTCCTGCGAGATGTAGTCCCAGTCGCTGGAGGGCACCGCCTTCGACGCGTACCATCGGCCGGCGATGAGGACGTAGTACGTCTGCGTCTCGATGTCCATGACGATGTCGTTCTCGGAGTTCTCGACGTAGAGGAGGTTCGTGCCCTCGATGGACGCGAACTCCGGCTCTCCGCTGACCGAGATGAGCTCGGCCGGTTTCGTTCTGACGATGATCTCGGGGATGCCCGCCTTCTCGAGCTCCGCCTGCTCTTCGTCGGTGAGGGTGACCTCAGGGTTCTCCTCGGTCTGCTGCTTCTCCTCCTCGGCGATCGCGTCCGCGATCTCCTGGACCGACGGCGGTAGCTTGAGGGCCACCTGCCACTCACCCGTGACGTCCTTCGACGTGTACCAGTGCGGCCCGCCCTTCAGGTAGTACTCCTTCGAGTCGGGAACCTGGAGGATGTAGAAGGCGGAGTTCGCGACGTACTTGAGGTCCGAGCCCTCGAGGTCGGCGAGGATCGGGTCTCCGTCGATCAGGACGAGAACGGCCGGTTCCGTCACATAGATGATCTCCGGCGGCGAGTTGTTGAGCCCACCCGTGCCCCAGGCCTCCTGCTCGATCACCCCGAGCGCAGCGATGAGCCTGTCGATCGAGAACTCCATGTGCCACTGCGGGATCTCGGCTTCGAGGAAGGCAGTGAGATCGTCGATGTCCCTCTGCTCCGCGTCCGGGAACTTCACGGCGGTGATCTCGAGCCCCTCGAGCGTCGCCATTCGCGTGTCCATGTCGGTCGAGAGGCGGGCCTCGAACCAGACCGCTCCGAAGATCGGCACGGTCGTCCCCTTCTCGGTCACGGACACGGCCGCCCGGGCTTCGAGTGTGTTGCCCTCGTAGGCCTCGAGCTGTGGCTGGTAGATGACGACTGTCGCCCTTTCACCCTCGAGCTCACGCGGCCACGCAGGAGCTTCCTCGTCGCCGGCCACCTCCAGATCCTCGGTCTCTTGGGCGAAGAGCGACGGCGACAGCGAGGCGATGAAGAAGATCAGCGTGGCGATGACGCACCAGCGTTGGAAAACCCATCGCTGTGTCAATGTGAACTCCCTTCTCTTCCGTCCGGCCCGCCGCGATACCCGGGCGGTCGGGCCCTCGACGTGCGTTCGCGTGTGACGACGGGCATCGATGGTTGAGACGCATTCGTGCCCGCCGAGCTTCACTATACGGGCCGGCATGTACCGGGGTCAACGCGGTTCACGAATGTCGGGAGGTCCCGGGCTGCCGAGCCGTCCGTCAGGCCGGGCGCGGCGGCGCTCTCTTCGCTGCGGAGCGGGTGAGGGGCTGCTCACCGGGCGGACGGCAGCTCCGGTGCGCCCCTCCGGTCTGCCCACCATCGTAACCGCAGGCCCCCCCCGTCCGGCTGCGGCGGGTTTTCGCTAGACACTGCCCCATCCGTGTGGTTTACTCGTAGACGATTCGGATCTAGTCCTCACAGGCGGCGCTGGCGGACTCCATGAGCGATTCCGTCAGTAACCGTGTTGGTGTACCTATGCCACTCCCGATGGGGTGCGGGGGAGTGGCTGGTGGCTGTCCGGAGAGCCGCGCATGGCCGAGACGATCAGACCCCGCAGACTCAGGCTGGAGGCCTCGAGCGACTGCCAGCTCAGGTGTTCGCTCTGTCCTCAGACGACCGGGGCGATCGCGGGGGCCGTCGGCCGCGGGTACCTGAAGGTCGCCGACTTCGACGCGCTCGCTGCCACGAACCCGTGGGTCCGCGAGATCGAGCTGTCGAACCTGGGGGAGATATTCCTGAACCCGGAGCTTCCGGAGATCATGGAGGCCGCCCACCGGAGAGGAGTAGCGCTGTCCGCAGACACGGGCGCCAACATGAACAGAGTCGACGACGACGCGCTCGACGCTCTCGTCCGGTATCGGTTCCGGAGGATCACCGTCTCGCTGGATGGTGCGAGCGACGAGACCTACGCCATGTATCGGAAGGGGGGGTCCTTCGAGGCCGCCGTCGAGAACGTGCGGAAGCTCAACGGAATAAAGCGAAGGGGCGACTCCCGATACCCCGCCCTGACCTGGCAGTTCGTGGTCTTCGGCCACAACGAGCACGAGATCCCGAAGGCGAGGGCGATGGCGCGCGAGCTCGGAATGGACTTCAGGCTGAAGCCCTCGTGGGACCCGGACTTCTCCCCGCTGCAGGACGGGGAGTTCGTGCTGGAGCAACACCGCCTGAGCGCCTCCCGCCAGGGGGGAGAGCAGCGCGAGCCCTCGGCTTACTCCGCCCGTACCTTCTGCCACCAGATGTGGGAGGAACCCCAGATCAACTGGGACGGCAGGGTCTTCGGCTGCTGCTGCAACTACTGGGGCGACTTCGGGGCGAACGCCTTCGAGGACGGCCTCCTCGAGAGCCTCAACTGCGAGAAGATGGTCTACGCACGATCGATGCTCCTCGGACGGGAAGTCGCTCGCGGCGATCTGCCTTGCGCCGCGTGCGAGACCTACCTTATCATGCGCAAGGACGGTGCGTGGCTCAGGCGTGGCTCCGGCCGTGCTCTCTACCGCGCAGCGCGATTCGGCTACAGGACTCTGAAGGTCCGGCGCCTCCAGCAGAAGCTGCGGCAGGGGCGGGACCGCTGACCGGACGGACGGAACCGCTCACGCAAGGTCGAGGCGGTGCCGCCCCGAAGACACGGAGGTAGCGATGCGAGTGCTCGTGCTCCTGATCGCTCTGACGTTTCTGTTCGGCGCCTCGGACGCCCTGGCCCAGGGGCTCGGCATCGGCGTGATCGCAGGCGAGCCGACCGGCCTCTCGTTCAAGGCCTGGATGAGCAGCGACAGGGCGGTCGATGCCGCGTTCGGCTGGTCGCTCTCTTCGGACGGGTGGTTCTACATGCACACCGACTACCTGTTCCACAGCCAGAGCTTCAAGGAGAGCGTCGAGGGGGGGCTGCCGGTCTACTACGGGTTCGGAGCCCGCGTGCTCCTCCACTCGGGAGACTCCTCGAGGTTCGGACTCCGCACCCCGCTCGGGCTGGACTTCTTCGTTGCCGGCGGGAACATCGACATCTTCGTCGAGATCGCCCCCGTGCTCGACTTCGTGCCGGAGACGAAGTTCGACCTCGCGGGCGGGATCGGCGCGAGGTTCTATTTCTAGTCCCTGACGTGACGCGCCCCACCGCTGCGCTCCGGCGCCCTCGGCGGCGCTCCGTCAGCCACAGATCTCCCACCCCCAGTGCTTACGTACATACTTGCTCGGATTCCGGATTAGTGGTACTATCGGAGTGGTTCATCCATTCCCGATACCACCCAGTGAGGGAGGCAGCGATGCCGCGCATCCTGCTCGTCCTCCTCCTCGTGGCCGTTCTCTCGCCGGCGGACGCTACGATCATCCGAGTGGACTGGGCCGGCACGACGGACTACCCCACCATCCAGCAGGGCATCGGAGCGGCGTCTGAAGGCGACACGGTCCTCGTCGCCGAGGGGACGTACGCCGGTCCGCTCAACAGAGACCTCGACTTCGGCGGAACGGACCTCTTCCTCACATCCGAGGCGGGACCCGATGCCACGATCATCGACTGCGAGGGGATCGGCCGGGGGTTCTACTTCCGCGGATTCGAGACGCCGGCTGCAGTCGTCCAGGGCTTCACCATTGTGAACGGCAACGACGAGGACGGCGGTGCAGGTTTCTACCTCCTGAGCTCGTCGCCGACCATCGCGGACTGCACGATCGCCGACTGCTACACGGTCGATCATGGAGGAGGCATCTACCTCGAATCCTCCTCGCCGACGATCATGGACGTCCGGTTCGTGGGAAACTTCGCGAGCACCGCCGGCTATGGCCACGGAGGAGGCGGTCTCCACTGCTCTGACTCGAACCCGGTGGTGAGCGGCTGCGAGTTCATCGGCAACAGCGCGAGCAGCGGCGGCGGCCTCTACGCGATCGGCACGTCCGCTCCGATGGTGAGCGACTGCGTCTTCGACGGGAACTGGGCCACCAACTACCACGGCGGGGGTGCGTTCTGTCACATCCAGACGGCGCCCACGTTCACGCGCTGTACGTTCGCCAACAATACGGCGCCGCGGAAGGGTGGTGGGCTGGTTCTTGAGGGCTCGTCGGCGGACGTCGCGGACTGCGTGTTCTACGGCAACAGGGCGATCAACAACGGCTCCGACCACGGGGGCGGCGCCATCTTCTGCTGGGCGGGAGGAGCAACGTCTATCACCAACGTCGTGCTCTCCGGCAACGAAGCCAACCACGGGGGTGCGATCAAGCTCAACAACTCCTCTCCACTGATCCACGGCTGTACGCTCTACGGCAACACCGGCGGTCACGGCTCCGGGATCAACTCCTACAACTCCTCCGCGACGATCGAGAACACGATCGTCGCCTTCGGTCTGGGCGGGCACGCGATGGAGTGCGGGGGCACCGCGACGCCGACCACGACGCGCTCCTGCTTCTTCGGCACCGTCGTCAGCGACATCCCCTGCGGGAGCCACTACGACGTCCTCTACGAGGACCCCCTGTTCTGCAACCCCGAGGGAAGGGACCTCTTCCTGCACCGGAACTCGCCGTGCCTGCCCGACAACAACCCGTGGGGCGAGCTGATCGGGGCGAAGGGGCCCGGTTGCGGAGTCCTCTGGAGCATACTCCCGGACGGTTCCGGCGACGCGCCGACCATCCAGGCGGCGATCGACTCGTGCATCGCGGCGGATCTCGTCGAGGTTGCGCCGGGGACGTACGCCGGCCCCGGGAACCGGGACCTGGATTTCGCGGGGAAAGCCATCCACGTGTACTCCACCGAGGGGCCGTCCGAGACCATCATCGACTGCGAGTACCAGGCGCGCGGGGTCTCGTTCTCGAGCGGCGAGGACACGACGTCCGTCTTCGAGGGGTTCACGATCGTGCACGGACTTGCCGACACCGGGGCCGGGATCCTGTGCGACGGGAGCTCGCCCGTGCTTCGCGACTGCGTCGTCAACTCCTGCTACGGTCAGCAGGGCGGAGGTCTCACGTGCCTCCGCGGGGCCGCCCCCGTGGTCGACGGCGTGACCTTCGCCGAGGGCATCGCGACGAACGGAGGCGGAATCTACGCGGCATCCGGGGCGGCTCCGCTCATCACGGGCGCGTTTGTCTCCGCCAACTACGCGACGGCTCTCGGGGGCGGTGTCTACGCCGCCGCGTCGAGCCCCACGATCTCGGCAACGACGCTGGCGTACAACGTCGCCGACGTCGGGGGGGGAGCGGTCGCCTGCGCGGACGGCGCCGGGCTCAACCTCAAGAACTCCACCGCGAGGAACAACGAGAGCGGCGGGAACGGAGGAGGGCTCTTCGCCGTGGGAGCGGAGCCTTGGGTCGCGAACACGACGTTCTTCGCGAACGCGGCCGGTGAACACGGGGGGGCGGTCTACGCGGACGACTCGCCGATCACTCTGGACGGTGTGATCCTGTCGTTCAGCGTGGAGGGCGAGGCGATGTTCTGCATGGGGACCGAAGAGCCCACCGTCGCCTATTGCGACCTCTACGGCAACGCAGGCGGCGACGCGCTCTGCGGCACCGACGCCGGCGGGAACATCTACGAGGACCCCCTCTTCTGCGACATCTGGAAGGACGAATTCTCGCTCTGCGAGAACTCGCCGTGCCTCGTTCCCGCCTCACCTGGCGGACACATCGGGCGGTTCGGGACCGGGTGCGGGTCGTGCGGCGCGACCGGAGTCGACGGGCCGGACGGCGCGAGCGCGGCGCCCGCCGTCCTCTCGGTCGAGAACGCTCCCAACCCCTTCGGTCCGACCACGACGCTGCACTACGATCTCCCCGAGAACACGATCGCCCTCGAGCTCTCGGTCTACAACCTCAAGGGCCAGAAGGTCCGGACGCTCGCGAGCGGACCCTCCGCGGCCGGCAGGTACAGGTCGGTCTGGGACGGGAAGGACGATCGCGGCGCGGCGGTCGCCTCCGGCGTTTACTTCTACGTCCTCACGGCGGACGGGCAGCGGGTTCGCGGGAGGACCGTCCTTCTTCGCTGACGCGGTCCGCGGGGACCGCAAGCCCGGTGCACGACTCACAGCACGGCCCCGGCATCCCGATGCCGGGGTCGCGCCACATCGGCCTTGCGGCGCCCCGTCCTCTCTGTCATCGTGGAGTGGTCCGGCGCCGGGAGGCGTGCGGCGGCGGGCGGAGAGGAGGTTCTGCCCGTGGATCTCTACGATCTGATGATGAAGCGACGTTCCGTTCGGTCGTTCGAGGACCGGCCGGTGCCGGAGGACGTGCTCGACGAGCTCCTTGACGCCGCGGTGAACGCCCCGTCCGGCGGCAACATCCAGCCCCTCTCGATCATCGTGGTCGAGGAGCCCGCAGCGAGGGCCGAGCTCGCGGAGATGGTCGGTCGCCAGCCGTGGGTCGCGAACGCGCCGACCTCCCTCGTCTTCTGCATCGACTTCCACCGCGTGATGCGATGGGCCGCGGCGTTCGACGTCGAGTTCAGGGGACAGGAGTCCCTGCTCTCGTTCCTCATCGCCTACGCCGACATCATGTGCGCCGCGCAGAACGTCGTGGTCCTCGCCGAATCCCGCGGGCTCGGCTCTGTCTACGTCGGCACGATCCTGTCCAGCATCGAGCACGCTCGCGAGTACTTCGCGATGCCCGCGCACGTTCTCCCGGTGATGGTCCTCTCACTCGGGTTCCCGAAGTCGGTGCCCCGCAACATCCCGAAGCTTGACCGCCACGCGGTCGTCCACTCCGAGAAGTACGCGGCCCGTTCCGACGACGAGGTCCGAGACGACTTCGAGCGGAAGTACGGCAGCATCGACGAGGACGTCGACAGGTACCTCGAGCGGGCCTACGTCGAGGCCGTCGAGCGGGACAAGCAGGCGCCGCGGGACGACGGGAGCTGGGTCGGGGACGTGAAGAGGCGGATGCAGAAGCTCGAGGTCAAGAGCAACGCGGAGTTCTTGTTCAGGGTGAGGTACCCCCAGGATCTCATGGTCCGGTTCAATAGGGATCTCGTTAGGGCCTTGGAGGGAGCGGGCTTCGACTTCCCGCTGGTGAAGGACAGATGATCCCGCGGCTCCAGACCGCGACGAACCCATGAACGGACGCACGGAGGGAGACGATATGCCGACGATAATGATCGACGGCCCCGTGATGACGAGCGTGGAGCAGAAGCGGCGCATGGTCGAGAAGCTGACGGATGCGGCGGCCGAGGTCTACGGATACGACAGGAAGATCATCACCGTCGTCATCAGAGAGAACTCCCCGGAGAACGTGGGCAGCGGCGGGCGACTGATCGCCGACATCCACGCAGAGATGTCCTGATCCCGGGGAGCTCCCCGGGCGACAAGGGAGGTGTGCCGTGTTCATCGTGCTTCTCCTCGTGACGTTCGTCGTGTCCGTCGCTTCCTGCTACTTCGTCGTCCGGCTCTTCGACCGGTCGATCTCGGCCATCCTGACCCGGATCGTCCACGAAGACCTGTCGAAGGCATGGCACAGGTACCTCACGTTCGCGATCTACGTCGTCGGCGTCTCCGGCGGCGTCCGCATCTGGGAGCTCGAGAAATACGTCACGCCGCGCGCAGCCGATGCGGAGGCCGTCGTGCTGAACGCGGGGCGGTGGACGCTCGAGGTCTACCGGACGATCATCGAGACGCTCCAGAGCGTCGCCTGGATGCTCCTGATCTTCTTCCTCTTCGCGCTCATCGCCTACGTGGTCGTGCGGAACCGGGAACTCAGGTACGGGGCGCAGAAGGCCGTGGAGGCCGGAGGCGCCGAGACTCCCGCACCGTGACCGGAGCCGTCCGGCGTGCGAGGGAAGGGAGGACACAATGAAGGTAACTTGCCTGCTCCTGGCCGCCGTGGTCGCCACCGTCGCGGTCCTGGCCGGCTGCGGAGGCGACGCGCCGGAGACGGTGCCGGCCGAGACGACCACGGCAGACGTGGCAGAGGAGACGCCGTCGACGGAGGTCGGAGTCATCGAGCTCACGAGCGCGGCGTTCGAGCCGGGGGCCGCCATTCCGGTGGTGCACACCTGCGACGGGAAGGACGAGTCGCCGCCCCTGAGCTGGGGAGAGCCGCCGCGCGGAACGACGAGCTTCGCCCTCATCATGGACGATCCCGACGCGCTCGAGGTCGCAGGGCGGGTCTGGGTGCACTGGCTGATCTACAACGTGCCCGCCCGCGCCCGGTCGCTCGCCGAGGGGATCCCGAGGCAGGTCGGACTCCCCGCCGGGGCGCGCCAGGGCGACGGCGACTCCGGTACGGGGTACCACGGACCGTGCCCGCCGCCAGGGCGGACCCACACGTACTCGTTCAGGCTCTACGCGCTCGACGCGTTCGTGCCTCTCGACGCCGGGCTCACGAAGGAGGGGCTCCTCGAGGCGATGCAGGGTCACATCCTCGCGACGGGCGAACTTCAGGGAACCTACTCGCGACGCTGACGGGAGGCCTGTTCGCGGGCGACCACATCGCTCGCGGCGAGATCACATCGAGCAGATCACCTCGGGGGCCAACGACCGCTGATTCGAGCGTCCGTGGAGGCAGCTCTCTGCCGCCGCTTCCACGGGCGCTTTCTGCTATAATGGCCCCGTCGAGCGATGGGTGTTGACGGTCGAGCAGGCCGGGGAGGGCGGACACCATGGGGAGACGAACAGCGAGGCTATTCGGAGTCCGGAAGGACACGATGAGCCTGGCGGTCCTGTCGATTTCGCTCGCCGTAGCGGGATGCGGCGGTGGCGTGGAGTACTGCGAGACGAACTCGATCACGGAGGACTACGCGCCCGGCGTCGTCTTCGTCGACGACCCGGTGGTAGACTTGCCGGCGGATCCCGCGACGATCGAATCGGCCGCGGTGCGCGGAGACCGGCTGGTCCTGGCTCTGGCGTACGAGGGAGGGGATGGTCCTCACGCGTTCGCCCTCTCGACCACGGGAGTGTTCCGCGACGCTGACCCCCCCGAGGCCGACGTCTACCTCCAGCACGACAGGCAGGGCGACGAGGGCAGGGAGGTCGTCCGGGAGGACCGCGCGTTCGACATCTGGGGGCTGAAGGCTGCGTACCTCCGCGCCTATCCCGACGGCACGCGCCTCCTCCTGCGCCTCTACGCGCCCGGCGCGTCGCAGCCGTCGAAGACCGTGTCGGTGTACAAGTTCTGAACGCGGGGCCCGGTACTGACCGCGGCCTCGCGCCCAATCTCACGCGGAATCCGCCCCGCGGACTGCAGCACAGACAGGAGGCACAGGTGGCAGACCTCTCCACGAAGTACATGGGCCTCGAGCTCGGCAACCCCGTCATCGTTGGGAGCTCCGGCCTCACGAACTCCGCCGACAAGTTGAAGAAGTGCGAGGAAGCAGGCGCCGGGGCCGTTGTGCTCAAGTCGATCTTCGAGGAGCAGATCACGGGAGAGGTCTCGAACCTCGTCGTGGCGAGCGGCCCGTCGTACTGGCACTCCGAAGGCGTCAGGTACGTCGAGAGCTACGGCCGCGAGAACGCGGTCGAGGGGTATCTCAACCTGATCCGGGAGGCGAAGAACACGGTCTCCATCCCGGTGATCGCGAGCATCCACTGCGTGAGCGCCGGCGCGTGGACCGAGTTCGCCGAGCGGGTCGAGCAGGCGGGCGCCGACGCGCTTGAGCTCAACATCTTCGTCCTGCCGTCCGATCCGAAGCGCGACGGACGGTCACACGAGCAGGTCTACCTTGACGTCGCCGAGGCAGTGAAGAAGGACATCTCGATCCCGGTCGCGCTCAAGATCGGTTTCCTCTTCTCGGGACTCGCTCACCTCGCGCGGGAGCTCTGCCGCCGAGACATCGACGCGCTAGTCCTCTTCAACAGGTTCGCCAGGTTCGACTTCGACCTGGACGAAGAGAGGCTCGTCCCCGCCCCGTTCACGAGCAGTCCTGACGAGCTTCTCGTTCCGCTCAGGTGGATCTCGATCCTCTCCGGCCAGGTCGACTGCGATCTCGCGGCGACAACCGGCGTGCACGACGGGGCGGGAGTCGTGAAGCAGATCCTGGCGGGCGCCTCCGCTGTGCAGATGTGCTCCGCCCTCTACCAGCGCGGCGTCGGGTATGTCGGTGAGGTGCTCGAGGAGGTCGCCGCCTGGATGGACGGCCACGGGCACGCGTCGATCTCCGGGATGAAAGGCCGCATGAGCCAGGAGGAGAGCGAGAACCCCGCCGCGTACGAGCGAGTGCAGTTCATGAAGGCCACGGGAACGAGTTCGTAGGGCCGCCGTAGATCCCGTTGCGACGGGAGGACGGAGACCGCTTGACGACCATCCTCAGCACGACCGACCTCACGAAGACCTACTACAAGGGGAGCATAGACATCCCTGTGCTCCGCGGCGTCAGTCTCGACGTCGCCGAGGGCGAGTTCGTCTCCGTCGCGGGGCGCTCCGGCTCCGGGAAGTCGACTTTCCTGAACCTGGTCGGTGGACTCGACACGGCGACGGGCGGACGCATCGTCATCCACGGCGCCGAGCTCTCCGCGATGGACCGCCGCGAGCTCGCGAGGCACCGGCGGGACACCGTCGGCATGGTGTTCCAGTCGTTCAACCTCATCCAGTCGAGGACGGCGCTCGAGAACGTCACGCTCGCGCTCGCGTTCGGCGACCATCCCCGGAGGGACAGGAGACGGCGCGCGTCCGAGATCCTCACGCGCGTTGGACTCGGCGACAGGCTCGATCACACCCCCGGGGAGCTCTCAGGCGGAGAGGCGCAGAGAGTGGCGATAGCGAGGGCGCTAGCGAACGCCCCCGACGTACTCCTCGCCGATGAGCCGACCGGCAACCTCGACAGCCGAACGTCCGACGAGATCGTGTCTCTCCTCCGGAGGCTCAGGGACGACGGCGACCTCACCGTGATCATGGTGACGCACGACGAGCCGATGGCGGCCTCCGTGTCCGACCGCGTGCTCCGTCTGCTCGACGGTAGGCTGGTGGAAGAGACCAGGGCTGGGGAGGCACCGTGAGATTCGGCGACCTCTTCCAGCTCTCCCTCGAGAACCTGTGGCGCACGAGGCTCAGGAGCTCCCTCACCACGCTCGGCGTCGTCATCGGGATCGGAGTGCTCGTCTCGATGGTGTCGTTCGGGACCGGCATCCAGAAGAACGTCACGGAGGGATTCCGCGAGAGCGATCTCTTCACGAGCATGGAGGTTCTCCCGACCGAGATCGACCTTGAGGACGTGATGTCCGGGAACATCGAGATTCCCGAAGGCGAGATCCGCCCCCTCGGCGATGAGGCCGTGGAGGCGATCCGCGCGATCCCGGGCGTGGAGGTTGCCTTCCCCGAAGTGCGCTTCCCGGTTCGGATTGAGTTCGGCGAACGAGAGGCACGTACGCACCTCCGGGCGATCCCCTCGCTGATGGCGGACTACCGGCCGTTCACGGACCTTCCCCACGGGCGGTTCTTCGAGAACGACGACGAGCCGTCGATCATCCTGAGCCAGAGGTTCCTGCGAAACGTCGGCATCGTCGTCGCTGAGGGCCTCGAAGGGTCCGGCGGGGACGGAGGAGCCGCGGAGGGGGGCGAGGCGAGCGCGGGCGAAGGCGAGGATGAGGACGAACTTGTCGCGGTTCCGGTCGACTCGATCCTCGGCCGCGAGGTCGAGGTCGTGACGTCCGTATTGGATGCCTCCGGGCTTCTCCAGGCCCTCACGCAGGGGATGTCGCGGGCGACTGACATGCCGCTCCGGGAGGAGACCGTTACCCTCACCGTCATCGGCATCCAGCCGCAGCTCACCGGCTTCGGGGGCAGCAGGTTCCTTGGTGGGGTGCTCGTCCCGACCGGAACGGCGGAGGGGATTCCGAGGCTCGGCTTCACGAGCATCTGGGAGGCCCTCGGTCCATCGGACGATGCCGGCGGATACCCGTCGGTCTACGTTCGCGTGAAGACCATGCGGGATCTCGAGACAGTGCGCGAGGCGGTCGAGGAGATGGGCTACGGTGTGGTCGCGATTGCGGACCAGCTCGAGGAGTTCAAGAGGAACTTCCTCATCATGGACGCGCTCCTCGGCGCGGTCGGAACGGTCGCGCTCATCATCGCGTCGCTGGGGATCATCAACACGATGGTCACCTCGATCCTCGAACGCACCCGGGAGATCGGGATCATGAAGGCGATCGGCGGGAGCGAGGGCGACATAAGGAAGATCTTCTTCGTCGAGGCCGCGACGATCGGCGTCCTGGGCGGCGTCTTCGGCCTGGTACTGGGGTGGGTAGTGACGCGCATCGCGAACGTCTTTGCGAATCACTACCTGCGGCCCGAGGGCTTCGCCGCCGTCGACTTCTTCTTCATCCCTCTCTGGCTGATCATGGGGGCGATCGCGTTCGCCGTCGCGGTGAGCCTCCTGGCGGGGGTCTATCCGGCGGTCCGCGCCGCGCGGGTCGACCCCGTCCAGGCGTTGCGACACGACTAGTTAGACACGTTCGCGGTGGGAGCCGCTCATGGCGAGACCGAAGAAGAGACGCTCAACGACGACGACACGCGGAGAGGCTCCGAAGCGCCGCTGCAAGTGGCCCGGTGACGAGCTGATGGTGGACTACCACGACAACGAGTGGGGCGTGCCCGTTCACGACGACCGCGTGCTCTTCGAGCATCTCATCCTCGGCGGGGCCCAGGCGGGGCTCTCCTGGGACACGATCCTCAAGAGGCGCGAGAACTACAGACGCGCGTTCGACCGCTTCGACCCTCGGAAGGTCGCGCGGTACGACGAGCGGAAAGTGAGGGCGCTTCTCGATGACCCGGGCATCATCCGGAACCGTCTCAAGGTGCGCGCGGCCGTCCGGAACGCGAAGGCGTTCCTCGAAGTCCGGAAGGAGTTCGGGAGCTTCGACGCGTACGTCTGGAGGTTCGTCGGCGGCCGACCGAAGAAGAACAGGCGCCGCCGCCTCTCCGACATCCCGGCGGTGACGCGGGAGGCGAAAGCGCTGAGCAAGGACCTCAAGAGCCGGGGGTTCACGTTCGTCGGTCCGACGATCTGCTACGCCTTCATGCAGGCCGTGGGCATGGTGAACGACCACACCATCGACTGCTTTCGATACGACGAGGTCAGCTAGCATAGAGGCCCTGTGTCCCCGCCGGCCGGAGCTTCAGATGGTGAACCGTCGACAGCTGCCGCGGGACTATCTCCTGGAGCTGAGAGAACTCGAGGAGTCGTACCTGACGAGCAACGACCCCATCCGACAGTCGGGCTTCGGCGGAGGTCCCGAGCGGTGGCGCGGGGAGAGAGAGCCGATCCTCGACGCCGTCGAGTCGGACGGCGATCTTCTGGACGCGTGCTGCGCGAACGGCTTCCTGCTCGAGTGCCTCGTGAAGTGGGGACGTGAACGAGGCCGCGAGATCAGGCCGCACGGGCTCGACGCGGGAGAGCGCCTCGTCGAGCTCGCTCGACAGAGACTCGCCAGGCACAGCGCGAATATGCACGTGGGAAACGTCTGGGACTGGAGGGCGCCCCGCACGTACGACTACGTGTACGTCATCGACGACTGCGTGCCGAGCGACTTCCTCCCGGAGCTCGTTCTTGGCTTGAGGACGCGGATGGTGGCCCCGGGCGGTCGTCTCATCGTCGGGTCCTACGGAAGCCGCTCGCGCGACCTGGCTCCGCTCGACGTCGCCGAGTTCCTCTCCGGTCTCGGCCTCGACGTCGTCGGGACGGCCAGCGGAGGCGAACCGCCGGTCACCGCGTTCGCGTGGATCGACAACGAACGGAAGTGACGTGGGGTCGCCGGGATACCGAGGCTCCGCTCCTGACATCGGCACAGGTGGGAACGCACCACAGGTGGGAACGCAATGGGACTCTTGTCCTGGATCATCTTCGGAGCGCTCGCCGGCTGGGCGGCGAGTGCCATCACCGGCAGGGGGCACGGCTGCTGCTTGAACGTGATCGTGGGGATCGTCGGGGCCTTCATCGGCGGTTTCCTGATGGAGATCCTGACCGGCCACGGCGTGAGCATCGGCTGGGACCTGCGGAGCTTCGCTCTCGCGGTGGTCGGCGCCGTCCTGCTCCTCGCGATCACGGGCATGATCGGCCGGCTTTCGCGCTGATCCGAACGGACTTCGGAGAGGGGACCTCCGGTGGAGAGACGGAAGCTCGTGGGCGAGCTCGCCCGGGCGGTCGCCGCGATCGAGCTCGGGCACCCCGTCAGGGTCGCCGTGGACGGCGTGAGCGTCGCCGGGAAGACCGTGCTCGCCGACGAGCTGGCCGGGCCGGTCTCGGACCTCGGCAGGCCGGTGATCAGGGGGTCGGTCGACGGCTTCCACAACCCCCGGGAGATCCGGCACCGTCGCGGCGCCGGGTCGCCGGAGGGATACTACAGAGACTCGTTCGACTACGAGGCGATGCGCTCGGCGTTTCTCGGGCCGCTCGGTCCCGGCGGAGACCTCAGGTACCGGACTGCGCTCTTCGACTTCAGAACCAATTCCACCGTCGAGTCCCCGGTCCTCGCCGCCGATCCCTCGTCCGTCGTGATCGTCGACGGCATCTTCCTCCTGCGGGAGGAACTGAAGGGTCACTGGGACTTCTCGATCTTCGTCGAGGCAGGTTTCGACACCACGCTCGCAAGGGCCGAGACCCGGGACGTCGAGCTCTTCGGGAGCTCCGAGGCCGTACGCGAACGGTATCTCGCGAGGTATATCCCTGGTGAGAGGATGTACCTCGACCTCGACCGGCCGAGAGAGCGTGCGGACGTGGTGGTGGTGAACGATGACCCCACAGACGCACGGCTCGAGTGGCGCGTCTCCGCTCGCACTCCGGGATAGGGCGGAACCGCGGCCCGCGGGTCTACGCAGGACGGAGGGACTGAATGACCAACCCCGTACTCGAAGCGATGCTCAATCGGAAATCGATCCGGCAGTACACCGCAGAGATGCCGGGCGACGACGTCATCGAGGCGATCGTCCGTGCGGGACAGCAGGCGCCGTTCGCGGCCCAGCTCGGGAGCGTGCTGATGAAGCGCGCCGGGGAGGGGGAGAAGCTCCCGTTCGAGGCGCCGCTCCTCTTCACGATCTGCGTCGACTCCCACAGGCTCGAGCTCGTCATGAAGCGCCGCGGGTGGACGATGGTGACGAGCGATCTCTCGATCCTGCTCTTCGGGATGCAGGACGCCGCGTACATGGCCGAGAACATGGTGGTCGCCGCCGAGAGCCTCGGCCTCGGGAGCTGCTTCCTCGGGGGCGCTCCGTACTACGCGGAGAAGATCATCGCGGAGTACGCCCTTCCGCCGCGCGTCTTCCCGCTGGTTCAGCTCACGATGGGCTACCCGGCCGAGGACCCACCGACGCGGCCCCGGTACCCGATCGACCTCCACCTCTTCGAGAACGAGTACCGCGAGTTCTCCGAGGACGACATCACGCGGGCCGTGGAGGTGATGGACGCCGGCTACCTCGACCAGGACTACTACCGGCGCGCGGGCTACATGATCCCTCTCCAGGGCGACCGGGAGGAGACCTTCACGTACGACGACTACGGCTGGACGGAGCACATCTCCCGGAAGTGGGGGCAGTGGCTCGGTTCGGCGAGCAAGCTCCTCGGCCCGCTCGCGAAATGCGGGTTCCCGATGGAGCAGGGCGACGTCGGCGACGACGTCGACCCGTTCGACGACTGACGGAACGGGAGGGGAGACCGCCGGATGAAGATCTACCTTAGCGCCGACATCGAGGGCGTCACGGGGACGACCCACTGGAACGAGACCGACAGGAAGAAGGCCGAGTACGGCGTGGCGCGCGAACAGATGACGGCCGAGGTGGCCGCCGCGTGCCGGGGCGCGCTGACCGCCGGGGCGGAGGACATCCTGGTGCTCGACGCCCACGACACGGGCATGAACCTCATAGCGTCGAAGCTCCCGCGCGAGGTCAAGCTCGGTCGCGGGTGGAGCAGGCACCCGTTCTGCATGGTCGACTTCCTCGACGAGTCGTTCGACGCGCTCCTCCTCGTCGGGTACCACTCCCGCGCCGGATCCGGCGCAAACCCGCTCTCTCACACGCTCACCGGCAAGCCCGCGCACATCAGGATCAACGACCGGTACGCGTCCGAGTTCCTTCTCTCCGCGTACGCCGCGTCGACGGTGGGGGTCCCGGTGGCCTTCGTGTCGGGCGACGAGGGTCTCTGCGACGAGGTGAAGGAGGTCAACCCGTCGATCGGGACCGTCGACGTCAAGCGCGGTGTCGGAGGAGCGACGGTGAGCATCCACCCGGAAGTCGCGACGGAGCTGATCGAGGAGGGAGTGCGGAAGGCGCTCGGGCGGGACCTCGGCTCGTGCGTCGTGCAGCTTCCGGGGCGCTTCTTGACCGAGATCCGGTACAAGAGGCACGAGTGGGCGTACTCGTACAGCTTTTTCCCGGGGGCCGAGTTGGTCGACGACCACACGATCCGGTTCGAGACCGACGACTTCTTCGAGGTGCTGAGGCTCCTGAAGTTCGTCGTGTAGTCTGGTAGGATGTTGGTCCTGAGACCGCAACACCCTCACGCGGAGGTTCACCGATGAGCACACGCGCCCTTGCCCTCGCGCTCGCGGGCCTTCTTCTGCTTGCCGCCTGCTCCACCGTGCCGATCACCGGCAGGAGCCAGCTCTCGATGGTTCCCCAGGCGGACATCGTGGTCTCGGCCGCGCAGGGCTACGACGAACTCATCGCCGAGTCCGAGCTGTCGTCGGACAGCGAGATGACGCGGATGGTCGTCGACGTCGGTACCGACGTGGCGCGGTCCGCCGAGGCGTTCCTGCGAGACGTGGGGATGGAGGACGAGCTCCGCTACTACGAGTGGGAGTTCAACCTCATCCAGGACGACGAGATGCCGAACGCGTTCTGCCTTCCAGGTGGGAAGATCGGGGTCTACACCGGGATCATGCCGGTCGCGGGGGGGCCGGACGGGCTCGCCGTCGTCATATCGCACGAGGTCGCGCACGCCATCGCGAACCACGGCGGCGAGCGCATGAGCCAGCTCCTCCTCGCCGAGCTCGGCGGTATGGCGCTCGCGACGGCGATGGAGTCGAAGCCCGACGAGACGAGAGAGCTCGCCATGCTCGCGTACGGTCTCGGCGCGCAGCTCGGCGTGCTCCTCCCGTACAGCCGTCAGCACGAGTCCGAGGCTGACCGCATCGGACTCATCCTCATGGCGCGCGCGGGCTACGACCCCCACGAGGCAGTCCCGTTCTGGCAGCGCATGAACCAGCTCGGCGGCGGTCGGCCGCCGGAGTTCCTCTCGACCCACCCGGCGCCTGAGACGAGGATCGAGCAGATTCAGGAGTACCTCCCGGAGGCTCTCGAGTACTACGATGGCTAGAAGGACGTGGACAGCCGGCCGGATGGTCGGCCGGGCAAGACGAGGAGGTTCGCGTGAGTCCTGAAGCGAAGCCGTTCGATGCGAAGCGAGGCCGCACGGTCGCGGCCATCTTCCTGATCGCGGCGGGCGTCGTGCTGTTCTTCCTGCAGTCACGGATCGGGCTCGGGCAGTCCGGGTTCTTCTTCATCGCCGGCGTCGTCTTCGTGGCGGCCTATCTCTACAGCGGGTCGTACGGATACCTCATCCCCGGCTGTCTTCTCGCAGGGCTCGGGATCGACAACCTGGTCGAGGTTCCGTACGGGCTGCAGTTTCACGAGTGGAGCCCCGCGGGACTCGGCCTCGGGTTCGTCCTCATCTTCGTGGTCGACTATCTCTACGGCCGGCAGTCGCGCTGGTGGCCGCTCATCCCCGGCGGGGTACTGATCATCATGGGTATGTCCGCGGCGGGCTTCGGGCTCTCGTGGGCCCTCTCGCTGGTCGGGCCCGCGGCGCTCATCCTCATCGGCCTCGGCGTCCTCTTCGGCTGGATCGGGCGCCGCCGCGAGGAAGATGCGCCCTCAGGGCCCGACGAGACGGGGCCGTCACAACCCTAGGGTGAGAGGAGAGCGCAGCTGGGGAACTCGCAGAGGGCCCGCCTCGTAGAGGGTCCGGTCGGACCGACGCTCGCGAGGCTGAGTGCGCCGATGATCCTGGGGATCCTCGGCATCCACGCCTTCAACCTCATCGACACGTTCTTCGTGGGACAGCTCGGAACGCGGGAGCTCGCCGCGATGAGCTTCACGTTCCCGGTCGTCTTCACGATCGCGGGCATGGCCCTCGGTCTCGGGCTCGGGGCGTCGGCGGTTATCTCGCGCGCCATCGGGGAGGGGGACTGGCACAAGGTCAGACGCCTGACGACTGACAGCCTCACGCTCTCGTGGCTCATCGTCGCGTTCCTCGTTGTCGTGGGGCTCCTCACGATCGACCCCGTCTTCCGACTCCTCGGGGCAACCGATGAATTCCTCCCGCTCATACGGCAGTACATGCGCATCTGGTACCCCGGAGCCGCGTTCGTCGTCATCCCGATGGTCGGCAACAACGCGATCCGAGCCACCGGCGACACGAAGACCCCGAGCCTCATCATGCTCGTGGCCGTCTGCGCCAACGGATTGATCGACCCCTTCCTGATCTTCGGGTGGGGACCTTTCCCGAGGCTCGAGCTGGCCGGCGCCGCACTCGCTACGATCATCGGGCGCTCTATCACGTTCACTGTCGCGCTCTGGGTTCTCGGCAGGCGCGAGAAGATGCTGACCCGGCGGTTCCCCGGCGTCCGGGCGGTGTGGGAATCCTGGAAGAGCATACTCTACATCGGCGTCCCGAGCGGACTCGTGAACGTCGCGATCCCCGTGGGGCTCGGGATCATCACGCGGCTCGTATCCGGCTACGGAGCGGCGGCCGTGGCCGGGTTCGGCGTCGCGTCGCGCGTCGAAACGTTCGCCCTGACGCCGATCGGCGCGGTGCGGAGCGTGGTCGCGCCCTTCGTCGGCCAGAACTGGGGCGCCTGCAGGCACGACCGCGTGCGCCGGGGGGTAGCTCTCAGTCAGCGGTTCGCCCTCGCGTGGGGCGTACTCCTGCTCGTCGTGTTCGCCATCGTGGGTTCCCGGCTCGCGACACTCTTCAACGACGACCCGGCGGTCGTCCGGAACGTCGCGCTCTACCTGTGGATCGTCCCTCTGAGCTACGGTCTCAAGGGCGTGTTCCAGCTCTCGACGGCGGGCCTCGCGGTTCTCAGGAGGCCCCTCGACGCGGCCCTTCTGACCGCCCTGCAGATCTTCGGGCTCTACGTGCCCCTCGGCATCCTCGGGTCGCACATCCTGGGGCTCACCGGCGTGTTCGGGGCCGCCGCGGTCGCGAACCTCGTCACAGGCTTCGCCGCATACTTCTGGCTCAAGAGGGTAATGGCAATAAGGGAGCGGTGCGACGAGGCCGGGCTCACGGAGTGAGAGAGCCCAGGTCCCTCGGCGCGTTGCCGTGAGGCATCGGTTTGAAGGGGGAATCTTGAACGTCGAGACGCTCGTTCGCGAGGCGGCGGAGAGGATCCGCGGACACGTCCGCGAGACGCCGCTCGAGCGGTCGTTCGCGCTGAGCGAGCGGTCGGGAAGGAACGTCCACCTCAAGCTAGAGAACGTACAGATCGGCGGCTCGTTCAAGGTCCGCGGCGTCCTGAACTTCCTGTTCTCCCTGAGTCCTGCAGAGCTCGAGCGCGGGGTCATCACGGCGTCGACGGGGAACCACGGGCTCGGCCTCGCCTACGGTGCGGGGCTCGTCGGGACCTCGTGCGTAGTGTGCCTTCCCGAGGGGACTCCCGCGCACCGCGTGGAGGCGCTCCGCCGGCTCGGCCCGGAGCTTCTCGTGGCGGGGAGCGAGTGCGCCGAGACCGAGGCGTTCGCGCGCGAGGAGGCTGCGGCACGCGGCCTCGTCTACGTCCCCCCGTACAACGACACGAGGATCGTCGGTGGCCACGGGACGATTGGTCTCGAGCTCCTAGAGGAGCTCGGACGCGTCGACCGCGTGTTCGTCGCCGTCGGGGGCGGGGGGCTCATCTCGGGGATCGGTGGGTTCCTGAAGGACGCTGCGGGAGCGACGACCGTCGTCGGTTGCCTTCCGAAGAACTCCCCTGTGATGTACGATTCGGTCCTCGCCGGACGAATCGTCGACTCGACAGTGATGCCCACGCTCTCCGACGCGACGGCCGGCGGGATCGAACCCGGCGCCATCACGTTCGCTCTCTGCCGGGAATACGTCGACGACTGGATCCTCGTCGAGGAGGACGAGATCGCAGCGGCAATGAGGTTCGTCTTCGACGAGCATCGAATCGTCATCGAGGGAGCGGCCGGGGTGGCGGTCGCCGGATTCCTGCAGCAGGTCGAGCCGGTAACCGAAGCCCGTTCCGGAATCGCGGCAGGAGCCGGCCGGGCCTCGAACGACGTCGTGCTCCTCTGCGGGGGCAACGTCGACCCCACGCTCTTCAGGGAGATCGTGTGCGGGGATCGCGGAGGCACGGCACGCAGCGGAGGTGACGGGCGATGACGCGCGAGCTCCGGGTTCACATCGTCCATCCGCCGGACGACCCGTCGACGCTGACGGGACTCCTCGATCCCGGCGTCCGGCTCACGTACGGTCCGGAGCTCCCGCAGGACCCGGACTACGAAGTCCTCGTCACGGGGCTTCCGAAGCGCGAGGAGATCGAGGCGAGTCCCCGGACGCGAGTCGTCATAATCCCCTGGGCGGGTCTCTCGAGGAAGACCCGGGACGTCCTTTTGGAGTTTCCCCGCGTCGCGACACACAACCTCCACCACAACGCGAGCGCCGCTGCCGAGCTCTCGATCGCGCTCCTCCTCGCGGCCGCCAAGTTCGTGGTCCCTATGGACAGGTCACTCAGGGGCGGCGACTGGACTCCGCGCTACGGTCCGAGCCCGGCCGTTCTCCTCGAAGGGAAGACGGCGCTCGTCCTGGGGTACGGCACGATCGGCCGGCGCGTGGCGCGCGCCTGCCGCGGGCTCGGGATGAACGTTGTGGGCGTCAGGCGCTCCGCCGGGTCGGACGCGGAGTCCACCGATGAGGTGCACGGTTCCGACGAGCTCGAGGCGCTCCTGCCCGGGGCGGATGCGCTCCTGATCTCGCTGCCCCTCACGCCCGAAACCGACGGCCTGATCGGGGCGAAGGAACTTGCGCTGCTCCCATCGGGGGCCGTCCTCGTGAACGTGGCGAGGGGACCGATCGTCGACGAGAAGGCCCTCTACGAAGCGCTCGCGACGGGGAGGCTCCACGCCGCGGGGCTCGACGTCTGGTACTGCTACCCGAAGGACGAGGCCGAGCGGCCGTCGACCCCGCCCTCGTCGTTTCCGTTCGAGGAGCTCGAGAACGTCGTCTTGAGCCCGCACAGGGGCGGCGCCGCGCGGGAGAACGAGGTCGAGGCCCTCCGCATGAGGGCGCTCGCGGAGCTTCTGAACGCGGCCGCCCGCGGCGAGGAGGTTCCGAACAGGGTCGACGTGAAGCGCGGG
Source organism: bacterium (assembly GCA_025774935.1). Classification (GTDB taxonomy): domain Bacteria; phylum Joyebacterota; class Joyebacteria; order Joyebacterales; family Joyebacteraceae; genus JALGVN01. The sequence goes on from JALGZK010000004.1 coordinate 29,065, forward strand.
TACTAGGCGGGAAGCGTGGCCGGGTGCCGCGGAAAAAGCGACCCGAGCGCCGTAACCGGAGGGGTATCATGGTTGTCAAAAGAGTAGGTGTCTGGTCGTTCGCCAGGATGGCGGGCCTGATCTACGCGATCATCGGGTTCATCGCCGGAGTGATCATCGCGTTCGTCTCGTTCCTGGGAGCGTTGAGCGCCGCGGCAAGCGAGCTTCCGTTCGTCGGCGCGCTCCTCGGGGTCGGCGCGATCTTCCTCCTGCCGATCTTCTACGGACTCATCGGGCTCGTCGTCGGCGGACTCGTTGGTCTCGTCTACAACGCGCTCGCGAGCGTCGTTGGCGGGATCGAGCTCGAACTGGAGTAGCGCGGGAAGAGGAGTTCACCATGGGAGCCGTCATGGAGAAGCAGACAGAAGAGCGGGCAGTCAGCGGGTTCGACCGCGTGGCCTTCGCGGCACACGGCAGCCTCTCGATCACTCAGGGGGACCGTGAGTCGCTCACCGTTACGGCGGAAGGCGACGTCCTTCCCGAGATCAAGACAGAGGTCCGGGACGGGACACTCTGGCTCGAGTACAAGTCCGAGCACTGGTGGCGGACGCTCACGCGGAGAGACGTGAAGATCGAGTACGCGCTGACCGTTCGCGAGCTGTCCGGGCTCTCGCTCTCGGGCGCGGGAAAGGTGACCGCTCCGGGGATCCGGACGGACTCGCTCGCGCTCAACGTGAGCGGCGCCGGGAAGCTGGACTTCGGGGCACTCGAGACCGGGGAGCTCACGCTCAACCTGAGCGGCGCGGGCAAGTGCGTCGTCAGCGGGAGCACGCGGACCCAGACGATCACGATCAGCGGCGCGGGGAAGTACAAGGCAGCCGATCTCGACAGCGGCGAAGCGACCGTCCTCGTGAGCGGAACCGGGAGCGTGAAGCTCTCGGTCCGCGATGCCCTGACCGTCCGGATCAGCGGCGCCGGCAAGGTCGGGTACTACGGCACACCGAAGGTCACGGAGAAGATCACCGGCATCGGCTCGGTGCGGAACCTCGGAGACGAACGACCCCAGTCGTGACGCGAAGCCCGTCAGCGTGCGGAGCCGGTCCGGCGCGGATGCTCACGTGACACCGAACACCCGGTAGCGGGAGGACGAACCCCATGAGAGCGTGTGGCCTGCTGTGGCTCGTGCCGCTGGCGTTCCTGCTCGGCGCGTGCAGCTGCACTATCAAGACGATCGAGGGCTCCGGCGTGGTCGTGACTGAGACCCGCGCCGTGAGCGGCGTGAGGGCGGTGTCGCTCTCGGGCATTGGCGAGGTCCTTCTCGAGCAGACGGGGGAGGAGTCCCTGACCGTCGAGGCAGACGATAACCTGATGCGGTATCTTCGGACCGAGATGAGGGGTGGGAAGCTCCATCTCGGACTTCACGCGGATTTCAAGGGCGCGAATTTCCGCCCGAGCCGGCCCGTGAGGATGTATCTGACTGTCGCTGACATCGAGGGCATCTCCATCTCCGGCTCCGGGATTCTCAGGGCCGACCAGCTCGACGCCGAGAGGTTCGACATCAGCGTCAGCGGGTCCGGGACCGTGACCGTGACGTCGCTCAAGACGAGACAGCTCGGGGCCGGAATCAGCGGGTCGGGCCAGATCCAGCTCGGAGGAGCGGTCGGCAAGCAGTCGGTCGCCATCTCGGGTTCTGGCAGCTTCCGTGGGATGAACCTCGCGAGCGACAGCGCCACGGCCGACGTGTCGGGTTCCGGGGTCGCCGTAGTGTGGGTCGAGCGCGAGCTCTCCGCGAGCATCTCCGGGAGCGGCTCCGTCGCCTACTACGGCGATCCGAACGTCCGCGAGTCGATCTCGGGCTCCGGGAAGCTCACGCCGCTGGGACCGCGCGAGGAGGGCCTCTAGATGTCCCACGGCAGCGGGCAGGTCCCGCCCGAGCCGGCCCTCGAGAAGCTCCTCGAGACCGTGGAACGCTCGTCTACTCCCGCTCCGTGGGAGGAGGCCGACAACATCCCCTGGAACGACCCCGAGTTCAGCAGGAGGATGCTCCGCGAGCACCTCACGCAGGAGCACGACGCGGCGAGCAGGCGTTCATCCAAGATCGACGGCCACGTCGCCTGGATTCACGGTGAGCTCCTCGCGGAGTCGCCCACCCGGATCCTCGATCTCGGGTGCGGTCCCGGGCTCTACGCCACCCGGTTCGCGTCCCTCGGACACAAGTGCGTCGGCGTCGACTACTCGCCGGCGTCGATCGACCACGCCCGCGGACTCGCCAGTGAAGGCCGGCTCCGCTGCACCTTCACACACGGCGACATCCGCGAGGCGGATCTCGGCTCGGGGTACGGTCTCGCCATGCTCATCTACGGCGAGTTCAACGTCTTCCGTCCCGACGACGCCGCGCGCATCCTCGATCGGGTGAAGCGCAGTCTCGACGACGGCGGGCTCCTGCTCCTCGAGCCGCACACGTACGCCGCCGTGAAGGGGATCGGCCGCGCGCCCGTCTCATGGTACTCGGCAGAGTCGGGCGTCTTCTCCGACGACCCGCACGTCTGCGTGCACGAGCACTTCTGGGACGCCGACGCGAGAGCAGCCACCCGGAGGTTCTACGTGGCCGACGAATCCGGAGGTCGTGTCTCGCTGTACACGCAGAGCTTCCAGGCGTACACGAGGAAGGAGTACGGCGGCCTTCTCAGGGAGCACGGGTTCCGCGGAGTGAAGTTCCACCCGTCGCTCACGGGCGACCCCGACCCTGACGAGACCGCGCTCATGGCCATCGTGGCGCGCGCCTGAGGACGACTGGCGGGCTTCGGACGTCCTCCCTTCCGTGGTATCATTGTCGACTCAGCTGACCGCGGCCGCCCGGACGGCTCGTCCGGGGGCCGCAACGGACTGTCCCCGAGCAACGGGGCATAGGGTTCGAGCGCAAGCGATGGAAGAACTCCTTCTGAAGGTGGCCAGGAGGCTCAGGCCGGGCGTCGACGATCTCCAGGGACGCGATCGCGCAGGCACGGTCGGCAACATCTTCGGGGTGCTCTACCTGACCCCGCTGGCTGCCGCCGGCGTCATCTGGCTCGTAGCGGTCACGGACCTGTCGATCTTCGTGACAGGCTGGCCCGTTCTCGCGGGTGCATTCGTCCTCATCTACGTCTTTGGCCGCATGGACTTCTTCTTCACGATCGAGGTGAAGAAGAACGTCGAGGCTCACGCCACGGGGTCGCCTGCTGACGTGATCGCGTGGGGAGCGGCCCTGCTCCTGGGACCGACCGCGCTCTGGCCGGCCCTCTTCTGGATTGTCGTGCTCGACCTCAGGAGCTGGCGCAGGGAAGACCCCGTGGATCTCCGGTGGACGCAGGTCCGCACGCTCGTGGAGGACGTGGCCGAGCTCATACCAACGGCGCTGATCGCCCTCGCGCTCTACCAGCGGTGGGGAGGCGTCTTCCCGCTGCCCGAGCTGGGAGTGCTGGCGCTCCCAGCGTTCTACGCGACCTTCGTGCGCTTCGCCCTTTCTGTGCTCTTCACGCTCCCGTTCCTCACGTACCTGCTCTTCTCGCCGTCGCTCGATCTCGCTGGGCAGTCGCGGACCGTGGCCCTGAAGTTCGCGGCCGTCTCGATCGGCTGGCCGCTTCTCATCACGCCTTTCGGCATCCTGTTCGCCGGGCTCCTTGCTGAAGGTAGGTACGTCGCGACGGGCTTCGTCCTCGCGGGAACGCTCTTCGCGGGAGTCCTCGCGCACCACCTGAGCAAGGCAGTCGACAGGGGCCGTCAGCGCACGCGAGAGGTGGAGAGGCTCGAAGCGCTCGGCCGCGCGTTCCTGAACGCGCCTGCCGACGGGTCGATGCTCGAGGAGATACTCGAAGATCACGTGGGCGACATGTTCTCGTACGCATCTATCGAGATCAGGCTCTTCCCGGAGCGCCCGCTCATCCTGTCGCCGGCTCACGCGGCGCCCGCAGACGAGGCGGCCTGGGACTGGCTCCACATCCTCCCGGAGGCGACCTTCTTCCCTCGCGGGGCGGAGCTCCCGTGGGGGGGCCACCTTGCGGGCGGATCGCTCATCTCGGCCCCGATCCTGGACGTCGACACGAAGGAGCCGCTGGGAGGCGTGGTGGTGATGCAGCGACTGACAGGATCCGATCCGGAGAGGCAGCTCCCCGCCGTGCAGTCCCTCGCGGCGCAAATTGCGTCGGCCCTCCACCGGACGAGGGAGTACGAGCGCGCGCTCGAGCACCAGCGGATCGAGCAGGACCTCCAGGTCGCCGCCGAGATCCAGGCGAGCTTCATGCCCCGCTCCGCCCCAGACGTGCCCGGCTGGGAGATGCGCGCGACGATCGATTCCGCCCGCGAGGCGTCCGGGGACTTCCTCGATCTCATCCCGCTGTCCGGCGGGCGCTGGGGGATACTCGTGGCCGACGTCTCGGGCAAGGGCATCGCGGCCGCCCTCTACATGGCACTCGCGAGGACGATCATCAGGACGTATGCCGTCGAGCACGAAGGAGACCCCGAGCTCGCGGTCGCCGCGGCGAACCGGAGGATTCTCTCCGATACCGACGACGAGCTCTTCGTGACTGCGTTCTACGGCGTGCTCGACCCGGCGACGGGGGAGCTCTCGTACACGAACGCAGGGCACAACCCGCCGTACCTGTTCCGCGCGACGGACGGCTGGCCGGTCGAGGAGCTTCCGGGGACCGGCATCCCGCTCGGTCTCATGGAGGGCGCCGAGTGGACGTGCGGGAAGGTCCGGTTCGCTCCCGGCGACACGCTCGTCGTCTACACCGACGGACTGCCCGACGCCGAGAACGAGAAGGGCGAGCCGTTCGGCGAGGAGCGGGTGGTCGCAACCGCAAGGACGCGTCTGGGCGAGCCTGCAGCCGATCTCCGGGACGCGCTCTTCGAGGACGTGCGCGGGTTCATCGGCGACGCGACGCGAGTCGACGACATCACGGCGACGGTCGTGCGGCGCCAGCCGGGCGATGATCAGAAGCCGGATACGACTTCGAGGTGACGATGTGCGGGCGTTCGCGAACCTGACGTACAGGGGACAGGTAGGACGGCTCAGGCGCATGGCTGAGGCTGCCCTCGCGGCCTACGGCGCCGAGGGCACCGCGCTCAGGCACATCTGTCACGCGGAGAACACGACCTTCCGCGTGGACGGTCGCATCCCGGGTCTCCCGGAGGCCGACGCGCCGTACATGGCCGACCGGTACCTCCTGCGGCTCCACCGCCCCGGCTACCAGACCGCCGTGACGATCGCCTCCGAGCTGGAGTGGCTCGCCGCGCTGAGACGCGACCGCGGCCTCGCCGTGCCCGAGCCCGTACCGAACCTCGAGGGGAGACTCCTGACCACCGTGGAGGTCACCGGTGTCCCGGAGCCGAGGGTCTGCTCGCTTCTCAGATGGCTCGACGGCCGGTTCAACGAGCGGAGGCCGCGCGCATCCCACATGGAGGCTCTCGGCGACCTCATGGCGGAGCTTCACGACCACGCCGACGGCTGGAAGCCGCCGCCGTCGTTCGAGAGATCGCAGTGGGACTGGGACGGGCTCTTCATGCGACCCGGCCCGACGAAGGAGGATTACCGTCCCGTCTGGGACGGTCTGCCGGACAGCGTCCGCGACCTCTACGGCGAAGTCTCCGAGAGCCTGCGGCACGCGATGGACGCCCTGGGGGACGGGCCGGACGTCTTCGGTCTGGTTCACGCCGACATGCATCTCGGGAACGTCCTCTTCAAGAACGGGACGGCGCGCGCGATCGACTTCGACGACTGCGGGCGGGCCCACCGCGTCTACGACATCTCCGTGGCCCTTCAGGACTACCGGCGCCGCGACAACTGGCAGGCGCTCAAGGACGCGCTCCTCGTGAGCTACACGACGAGGCGACCGCTGTCGGACCCCGAGATCGAACACCTGGAGACGTTCATGAACGGGCGCTGCGTCTCCGTCATGCTCTGGGCGGCGTCGCAGGCGGAGCACAACCCGCGTTTCGGCGAGAACATCGACCGCTGGTTCGAGTGGTCGCGAGGATACCTGACGGAGTTCCACACCTCCGGCTGACGCGTTCGCGCCCGGCGCGAGCACGTCGAAACGACGCGAAGGAATACACACATGGCACGCATCGAATCGCTTCTCTCCGCGCGGCTGTTCCTCGTCCCTCAGGTGGTCGGGAACAGGATCTTCTTCATGAGCAACATCTCGGGCCGCATCTCGCTCTACGCCATGGACGAGGGCGGAAGCGTCCCCGAGCCGCTCCTGCCCCCGCACATCGCGCTTCAGAATCCCCACCTGATGGAAGGGGACTCGTTCGTGGTCTTCCCGCGCCTGGGGAGGATCCTGGTCATGGTCGACCGCGACGGAGACGAGATCTACCAGCCCGCGTTCGTCCCCGTGGACGGCGGGTTTCCGGAGTCCGTCTTCCCGGGCAGGTTCGAAGGGCAGCCGGTGCACTGCATCCTCACCGACCTCGATCGGAACATCGCGTACCTCCACGTGGAGTCGCGGACCGAGCAGGTGATGTGGGGCTACCGCGCTGACCTCGTGAGCGGCGAACTGACGAAGCTCGCCGAGAGCAGGTACGCCGCGGTCCCGGCCGCGACGAACGAGTCCCACACGAAGACGATCAGTCTCGACGGCTACAGCGCCGGCGACCACGTGATCTACCTTCAGGAGGGCGACGGCGAGCGCCGGCTCCTCTACGGGACGCCCATCGAGGACAGGAAGCCCGGCGACGAGATTCCTTTGAACAGCATCTCCGACTGCCACTTCGTCGATGGGGATCGTTCGCTGCTCTTCACTACGTCGCTCTGGAGCGACAGCTACGGTCTGGGCATGATGGAGCTTGCCGACCCGTCGTCCGCGAGGGAGGTCGCCGTCGAGGGCGCCGTCCACGAGGGCGCCGGGGAGCTGGTCGGTCTCGAGCACTCGACGGGAGACCGGTACGTCGTCGGCTACAACATCGACGGGTGCTCGTGGCGTTACGAGGCGGCGTTCGACGCAGCGGCGGGCGTGATGCGGCTCGAGCACGTGCTCTGCGGCGCGGGCGAGCTTGCGGACGGCGTGCTGGAGTCGTGCCGCTACGACCGCGAGGGCGACCGCTACGCGCTGTCGTTCTCGACGGCGACGTCGCCCACGCAGATCCACACCGTCGCCGGCCCCGCGCGCGACCGGGTCGTGCGTCACACGCGCGAGCGCGTCCTCGGTATCGCCGACGGCGTCCTGTCGCCCGGCGAGGACGCGTCGTTCACGTCGTTCGACGGTCTCCGCGTCTCCGCGCGGCTGTACCTTCCCGCGGCGTCGCTCGGGTTCGAAGGGCCACGGCCCCTCGTCTACTACGTGCACGGGGGCCCTCAGAGCCAGGAGAGGCCCGATTTCGCGTGGTTCTCCATGCCGCTCATCCAGTTCCTAACCGTGAACGGGTTCGCGGTCTTCGTACCGAACGCGCGGGGCAGCACGGGGTACGGTCTCGAGTACACGAAGAGGGTCGACCGCGACTGGGGAGGTCAGGACCGTCTCGACCACGTCCACGCGATGACCGAGGTTCTCCCGAGCGACTCCCGAGTCGACACCAAGCGCGCCGGCGTCGTCGGCCGCTCCTACGGCGGGTACATGACGCTCACCCAGGCGGCCAGGCATCCAGAGCTCTGGGCGGCCGCCGTCGACATGTTCGGCCCGTACGACCTCATCGGGTTCGGGCAGCGAATCCCCGAGACCTGGAAGCCGTACTTCGACATCGCGCTCGGGAACCCGGAGACCGACAGGGACTTCCTGGTCGAGCGCTCGCCCAGGACCTACATCGAGAACGTGGCCTGCCCGCTCCTCGTGATCCAGGGGAAGAACGACCCGCGCGTCCTCGAGGTCGAGTCGGCGCAGATCGTCGAGGAGCTCAAGAGCATGGGGAAGGACGTCGAGTACCTCATGTTCGAGGACGAGGGACACGACGTCCTCAAGTTCGAGAACAGGGTCACCTGCTACGACGCTATCACCGAGTTCTTCAGGAAGCACCTCCGGCCGTGACGGCCGCGGGCTCCGACGGTTCAGACGGACAGGAGGCACCATGCAGAAGCGGAAGGCCCTGCTAGCACTGGCGCTCACGCTCTCACTCGCGCTCGCCGTGCCCTCGTGCGCCCCGACGGAGGTCGACGAGAGCATCGTCGCAGGGGAGATCGGCGCGCGCGTCGACGAGTACCTGACACGGATCACGCCATACGGCTTCTCGGGCGCGGTCCTCATCTCGGACGGCGGTGAGATCGTGCTCAACAAGGGGTACGGGCTCGCGATCCGCGAGGGGAGCGTGCCGAACACGGCGAACACCGTGTTCACCACGGGATCGATCACGAAGCAGTTCACGGCCGCCGCGATCATGACGCTCGAGATGGCGGGGCTTCTCGACACCTCCGACCCGCTCTCCGAGCACGTCGACGGCGTCCCCGAGGAGAAGCGGGCCGTCACGCTCCACCACCTGCTCACTCACACCTCGGGAGTGATCGGGGGCACGGGGCCGGACTTCGTCGAGGCCGGGCGGGACGAGACCGTGCGCGCAATCCTCGAGGCCCCTCTCGAGTTCGAGCCCGGAACGGAGATGAACTACTCGAACGCCGGCTACAGCCTCCTCGCGGCCGTGGTCGAGGAGGTCTCCGACCGGTCCTATGAGGAGTACGTGAGGGAGCACCTCTTCGCTCCGGCAGGGATGGAGCGTACCGGATACAGGCTCCCCCGCTGGGACCGAAGCACCGTCGCACACTGGTACGTCGGGGAGACCGACAACGGCACGCCCCTCGAGAAGCCGTATCCCCAGTGGAACCTCCTGGGGAACGGGGGGATACTCTCGACGACCGGCGACATGCACCGCTGGTACCTCGCGCTCCAGGGGACCGACGTCATATCGGTCGAGGCGAAGGGCAAGCTCTGGACGCCCGCGCTCAACGACTACGCCTACGGGTGGGACGTCATCCAGGGCGACCGGGGGATGCTCGTCCAGCACGACGGCGGGAGCACGCTCGGCGCGAGCGCGGAGTTCCGGTGGTTCATGGGGGAGGACGTCCTGATCGTCCTCTTCTGCAACCAGACGTACGCCGGGAGGCCGCTCATGTCGGCCGTGCGTGACAAGATCGAGGCGCTCGTCTTCGGGGGCGATGTCGACGTGCCGCCGCCCACTGCGGCGTTCGACGCGGAGGTGCTCGCTGAGTTCGCGGGCAAGTACCGGTTCGAGAACGGGGGCAACCTCGGAGTCGTCTTCGAGTCGGGCGGCCTTCTCGCGAGGACGTACGACCAGGAGGTCGTGAACGCGTTCCTGTTCGAGGGCGAGGCCGGCCCTGCTGACTACAACGACCTGAACCTGCGGGCGAACGCTCTCATCGCGGCGGCCGTCAGGCGAGACCCGGCGCCGTTCGCGAGGGAGTTCCCGGAAGGAGTGGCCGCGCGCGTCCAGTCGATGTTCGAGGGCGAGCTGGCGAGCTTCGAGGCGAGGACGGGCGAGCCGGCCCTCATGGCCGTAGCGCTCGGTACGGTGCCCGGGTTCGAGGAAGGGCTCCTGATGACCGGCGTGCGCATCAGGAACAGGTCCGGGGACACTCACGAGATGAGCTTCGTCTGGCACGAGGGGAGGGTCGTCGGGTTCGACCAGCTCGCCTACGAGGTCGAGATCCCGCTCGGGCCCGCCGCCGGAGACGAGTTCGCTGGTTACCACCTCGTTTTCGGACGACCCGTCAAGGTGACGTTCACGAGAGGAGACGACGGCGCCGTGAACGGGCTCGCGGTCGGCGAGGGTGACCTCGCCCGGGGCGCGTTCAGGCTGCACGAGCACAGTGACGGTTGCGGACACGAAGACGAGAGCGAGCACGAGAAAGAGGGCGAACGCGACGATGACGGGTCGTAACGTGGAGATCAAGGCGAGGGCGTCCGACTTCGAGCGCCAGCTCTCGAAGGCGGCGGAGCTCTCGGACGGGAGACCCGAGCGCCTCCTCCAGCAGGACACGTTCTTCGGCTGCCGCGAGGGGAGGCTCAAGCTCCGGCGGTTCTCCGAGAGCGAGGGCGAGCTCATCTTCTACGAGCGACCCGACGACACCGGTCCTTCGGAGAGCAGGTACATGAGGAGCCCGACCGGCGATCCCGCGTCCCTGAAGGAACTCCTGTCGCGCTCCCTCGGGATCGTCGGTACCGTCGTGAAGACGAGGACGGTCTTCCTCGCGGGGAGGAGCCGGCTCCACTTCGACGAGGTCGAGGGCCTGGGACGATTCATCGAGATCGAGGTGGTGCTCCAGCCAGGCGAGGGCCTCGACGCGGGCGTGGCGGTGGCGCGACGGCTCATGGACGGTCTCGGGATCTCCGAGGACGATCTCGTCGACCGCGCGTACATCGATCTCCTGCCGCGCGCGTCGGAGCCGGAGCCGAACGGTCCGGAGCCCGACGCCGCTCCAGGCCCGGAAGGAGGAGCCATGCCGTCCATCGTGGTCCGGGACATGGACCCGAAGACCGAGTACTACGTCTCGGCCTGCACGCACGTCGACGAGAGCGCCGAGACCGACGCGGCCGCAGCGGGACGCCTCTCGTTCCTGAAGGAGAACTACGATGGAGGCGTGCGGGCAAAGGTCGCCCTGGAGGACGGTAGGCCCCTCGGCTTCCTGTTCGTGATGCCCATCGAGCTCTGCCCGTGGGGGCCTCTCGGCGCAGATCTGGCGTGCGTTCCGTGTCTGTTCGTGACGCCGGACGAGACCGGGAAGGGAGCAGGCGCCGCTCTCCTCGAGGCCGCCGAGGAGGAGGCGAGGCAGCAGGGGATGAAGGGCATGGTCCTCCAGGCGTACTACTGGGACTTCTGGTTCATGCCTGCCTCGTACTTCGAGAAGCACGGCTACCAGGAGGCGGCCAGGAAGGGCGACTACGGGATCCTGTGGAAGGCGTTCGACACGTCGGCGGAACCGCCCAGGTTCCTCGAGCCTTCATACGAGTTCCGCCCGATCGAGGCGAAGGTCGTCGTCGATCTCTTCTGGAACGAGTTCTGTCTCACGAGCGGCGTCGAGGCGGCGAGGGTCCGCGACGTCGCGTCCGAGTTCGGCGACGCCGTCGTCCTGAACGAGTACAAGGCCGAGGATCGGGAGACGTTCGTCGAGCACCAGATCTCCCGCGCGATCTACGTGAACGGGAAGGAGATCGGCTGGGGATACGAGGCGCCGAAGGAAGGAGTCCGGGAGGCGATCCAGGCGGCGCTCGATGAGGCGTAGTTGTTCCGGCGGAGTCCGCGAAGCGTCCCCGCGGTCCCGCCCAAGCAGTTCATTCTTGCCTTCCCCGTCCACGCCCGGTAGACTCACAAGCGTCTACTCAGTCAATAGAACGGTATTCCGCATTCCGGACACGGCGTCCGGCGTCTTTCTCTTTCCCGCGCCGAGGCGCCTCCTGAAGGGCAGCTGCCGTGGCCGGCATCGAGTTCTCCGTGCGCCACATGCTCGAAGAGGATCTCCCCGGCGTCGCCGAGGTGGAAGCCGGCGTCTTCACCGACTGGTACCGCGTCTACCGCAAGGACCCTGAACCCCTTCCCGAGCGAACCATCGAGGAACTCAGATACGCGAGCTCCCGCGATCCCGAGGGGAACTTCGTCGCCATCGCGCGTGACGGCGCTCTCGTCGGGTTCATGTTCTCGCGGACGTGGGGGAGGGTCGGGTGGATGGGGACCTTCGGCGTCCCGACGCAGCTCCAGGGTCTCGGGATCGGCAAGGCCCTCTTCCTGAGGACGCTCGAGCATCTCCGCAAGAAGGCCACGATCATCGGGCTCGAGACGATGCCCGAGAGCGGCGCGAACCTCGGGCTCTACATAAAGAACGGGTTCGTGGCAACCTACCCGACCGTGGTCCTCGAGCTCTCGCTCGTCAAGGAGGCCGACCGCCTCAAGAACGTCGACACCGATGGGGTCGCGACCTGGGGCGCCCAGGACAGGCGGACGCGGAGGCGCCTCATCCGGCAGATCCAGGAGATCAGCGCCGCGCACCTCCCCGGGCTCGACTACTCGATCGAGGTCGAGGGCATCCACGAGCACGAGTTCGGCGAGACCCTCTTCTCGACCGACGAGGAGGGGAGGATCGAGGGGTTCGCAGTGCTCCGGACCGCCCCGTTCCGGGGCGAGGACACCTCGGGGCGCGCGTACCTGCACGTGCTCGCTGTCGGTCCGGGCGCCGACGCGGACCACGCCGTGACGCGCCTCCTCGGAGGGATCTGGTCGCGGGCGTCGAGGCTCGGCCTCACGAAAGTCGTGACCGGCGTGAGCTCGCGGCACGCTCACGCGCTCGAGCTTCTTCTCGGGAGCGGGTTCATCGCGATCCGTGCGGCGATCCGCATGGTGGAGAGACACGCGCCGCCGGAGCTCTTCACTCCGTCGAACGGCGTCAACGTCGCGCGGTGGGCGGGGTAGGGCGTCTCCGACGACCGAGGCACAGACAGAGGCGGCGGGCCTTCCGGGCCGCCGCTTTCGTTCGCCCGGCGGCTTCCGCCGCCCGGCCCCGTCGAGTGGCCTAGTCGATCACGCGCAGGAGATCCGACAGGAGGAAGTAGAGCCTTCCGATGAGGAGCGAGATACGCGCCATCAGCGTGTAGCCAAACGACGCGCCGAAGCTGACCATGATGAAGACGATTCCGATCTTCGCGGTAACTCCGAGGACGCCCTTGTGGGCCTTCGAGAAGTAGAAGTAGAGGATCGTCGTCACGACGCCGACCACGAGTATCAGGTTGTTCAGGCTCACGAGGTTGAACCCGGTCATCGGGAGGAGCGTCGCCTGGACCTGCGGCACGACGTAGCCCTGGAGGTTCGCCGTGATGCCCAGGCCGGCACCCACGCCGACCGTGAATGCGATCGGCCAGCGGGAGAGCCACGCGGTCTTCGGGAACCACCGCGAGAGCATGATCACGCCGAGAGCGGCTGGGACGATCAGGATCCACTTCTCGACACCGGTCTCTTCCATGAAAGGGGTGACGAGCATCGGCTCGACGTCGAAGAACGCCACGTAGATGAGCCAGTAGCCGGCCGACACGCCGACGTAGAGGTGCTCGGCAAGCTTGTAGAACGGGTTGTCCTTGTAGAGGAACGACAGGATCGCGAGGGTCAGGAACCCCGCGAGCCACGTTCCGATGATCATGCCGAGCGAACCCATTCCGTCTCCCTGCCCGCGCGCCGCCGCACCCGCTCACCGGGGCGCGCCAACTACGCGGTCTCGCCGCTTCTCTTGCGCTTGCCCTTCGTGAAGTAGTAGCCGAGGTTCCCGAGGACGATGAACCCGATCACGAGCAGGTGTCCCCACTGCTGCGCGGGCATGCCCCGCGTGCCGAGGCCAGGCTGCCCGATGAGTGTCTCGTATTCCGCGGCGCCCTTGAGTCCGCCGATGAGGCCCTCGATCTGCCCGGACTGAAGATACGGATACGCGTCGGGAGCCATGACGGCCGTCGTCCCGAACGTCATCTTCTGATTGAAGCGGGCCTGCGCGTAGCGGACCCAGTAGTCGATCACCGCGCCGTGCTCGAACCCGAAGAGGAGGTCGATGTCCGCGTACGAGTGGATGTCCCGCGTGACCTCCATGTCCCGGATCGGGGTGCCCTGGTAGTCGGTTCCGAAGATGTCCTCGATCTCGCGCCCCATGGCGATCATGACCGCGATGTAACCGGGCCGGTACCCCAGGTTGACGTAGTCGACCCCGTACTCGGCGTCGTACTCGGCTGCGACCTGCTCGAGCGCGGTGTGGCCGAGGGGGAGGCCGATCGCGATGTGCCCGAGCATGATGACCTTGACGTCCTTGGCGAACGCCTGCCTCAGGACCGACCGGAGCATCGGCATGAGCTCGGGCGCCGACGTGGCGTCGAAGTCGATCGAGACCATGAGATAGTCGCCGGCCTCGAGGGCCTCAACGGACTCGTGCGCGCTGATGACGGGCGCGGTCGGCGGGATCTCGCCGCCCACGGAGATGATGAGGGGGAGGGTCACCACGACGAGGAGGATCAGGAAGATGATCCTCCTGTCCATGTCGTCCATGACCTCCCAGAAGCTTCTCCGGGCACCCTTGTCCACCGGTTCTCCCTCGGGGGCGGCGTCCGCACCGCCCGTGCGCTGCTACGAGAGGTAGCTCCTCTCGATCCCCAGGATGATTCGGAGCGACATCGAGACGGCTCCGAGCGCGGCCCCGATCTGGATCCCTCGCTTCGCCGCGAGCTGCGGCACGTCCATGATCCACTCCTGCGCGACCGGGAAGAACTGCGAGATGGCGGCCCCGATCGGGATCCTCCCGAGCATGACTATGACGGCCGAGACGAGGAGCAGGGTCGCGACCCAGTTCCTCGCGCGGAACGCGCGGTACGAGGCCGAGGCGATGAAGAACGCGAGGAGCGCGAACATCGTCGCCTGGAGCGGGACGATCGCGTACGTGTAGATGAACATGAACGGCGACTGGATGTGGAAGGGGCTCCCGTACTGGACGCGGCCGATGACGCCGACGACGACCGTCGCGACGAGGCCGGCCAGGAGCGCGAGGCTGAACGCCCAGCCCTCACGCGTCCGCGCGACCCGGCGTGCGTGTGCCCTGATGAGGCTGTCGACGCCGAGAAGCATGGTGAACCCGGCCACGATCGCGTACCACACGAGGAGCCGCTGCTCGAGTTCGCCGAACGGAGCGTGGGGGACGAAGAACGATATGACGAGGAACGTCCCCGTGAGGAATGTGATGACGAGCGGCACCGTTCGCTTCATGGTTCGTCCTTCTGGCCTACCCGAACCAGGAGTGCATGACGTCGAACACCTTCGTCAGGAGCGAGCTTCCGTCCGGCCGAGCGATGTAGCCGATGGTCCCGACGACGAACGCGAGGAGGATGAAGTAGACGATCCACAGCTTCGCGAGGTCCTGTCCCTTCAGGCTCCCGAGCATCACCGGCTCCCGTGACAGGTAGCTCGAGGCCGCGAAGAGCTCCTCGCCGATGAGCGTGTAGTCGCACGCGGCGACGAAGAACGGGAGCTGCGACGTCTCCTTCGTTCCCGCGATCTGGATGGCGCCGATCGAGTGGCCCGTTTCTGCTAGGATGAGCGACTCCGCGTAGAACGTCCCGACGAGGAAGACCGCCTCCGGGCGGTCCCGCAGCATCATGCCGTCGACGCCGGCCGTGTAACCGAACTGGTCGTACGTGAGATAGGCGACGCGCGCCGGGTCGTAGTCGTCCGGCCGGCCTATCTCGGTGTACGCCTGCTTGACGATCTCCTGCGCCGTCGTCATGACGATCGGGTCGGCGCATGGAACGTCGAGCGGCGTGCCGTGCCGGGCAACCCGCTTCGCCACGTGCCCGAGAATCGTGAGCGCGGCGAGCGTGCCGACCTCGCTCACGGTCTCGATGCCCGGCACGAACAGAACAGGCCGTCCCATCTCCGTGGCGCGTCCGACGGCGTCGTCGACCGCCTCAAGCCCGGGGATCTTCCTGACGAAGAGCTCGTCTCCGACTCTCGCCCTGCGGATGTAGTACAGGACGGCGCCGCAGAAGAGCACCGCCATGATGAGGATGCTCAGGCGGCCCATCGCGACCCACTGCGCTGTGGCGACGGCCGCCTCGCTCGGTTCGGAGTCGGTGCTGCCGAGGGGGGTCTTCGTACGGACGACGTATTGGTACGGAACGCCATCCTCTGCCTCGGTGTCGGTGTACCCGGTGTCGGTGGGGGGGACCTCGCCGAGAGACGAGGGTTCTTCGCCCGGCGCGTAGCGCAGGATCTCGTACGCCAGGATCCCGATGTCGGTACCGCGTGCCTCGAGAGGCTCCCAAGTGACCTGAATCGAGCCACCCCCGTCGTCCGGCAGGTCCTCGGCCGTCACGTTGCAGGCCGTCGGGAGGAGCGTCTCGTCGAACTCGCCGAGCCCGACTGCCTCCGGGGCCCCGCCGATCTCTCCGGACCCGGTCTCCAGGGGGTCTTCCTGCGCGAAGGCGTCCCCGCCGAAGATGGCGAGGACGCCCGTCGCTAGCACTGCCGCGAGCGCGACCGCCCGCATGTCACATTTGGGAAAGCTCACGCCTCTGCGCTTCCCTTTGTTCGGTCCACTGGTGCCGCGATTCTAGAGCGCGGCGATCGCCTTCTCGAGAGCGCTCAAACCCTCGTCGATCTCGTCGCCGGACACGTTGAGCGGCGGCCTGAACCGCACCGTGACCGCGCCGCACGGGAGCGCCATCGTTCCGTTCTCGCGCAGCTTCGCGAGCGCGTCCCCGCGCATCTCGGACGTCGGGAGGTCGAACGCGCACATGAGGCCTCTGCCGCGGACGTTCGATACCTTTTCGCCCGTCGCCTCGGCGACCGTCTCGAGTCCGTCACGGAGCCGGCCGCCCATTGCGGCCGCGTTCGCGACGAGCTTCTCGTCGTCGATGATCTCGAGGTACCGCTGGCACCTGACCATGTCGACGAGGTTCCCGCCCCACGTGGAGTTGATCCTGGATGATAGCTCGAAGACGTTCCCCTCGACCTCCTTCACGCGGTCGCTGACCATGATGCCGCAGACCTGGGTCTTCTTGCCGAACGCGGCGATGTCCGGGACGACGTCGAGCTGCTGGAACGCCCACATCGTTCCGGTGAGGCCCATTCCGGTCTGAACCTCGTCGAACACGAGCATGATCTCGTTCTTGTCGGCGATCCGCCGGAGTTCCTTGAGGAAGTCGGAGCGGAAGTGGTTGTCGCCGCCCTCGCCCTGGATCGGCTCGATGATGATCGCAGCGATGTCGTCGGGATTTTTCTCTATCGCGCTCTCGATCTGCGCGAGCGAGTCCGCCTCGGACGCGATCACCTCATCGAGGCTCTTTCCCTCCATGGGGAAGATCATCTTCGGGTTCAGAACGCGCGGCCAGTCGAACTTCGGGAAGTACTGGGTCTTCCTCGGGTCGAACGTGTTCGTCAGCGCGAGCGTGTAGCCGGTCCTCCCGTGGAACGCCTGCTCGAAGTGGATGACCTTCGTCCCCTTGAGCGCGTACTCGGGCGTGTCCGGCTTATTGACGCCCCTGGTCAGGTTCTTCCGGACCTTCCAGTCGAACGCGGTCTTGAGCGCGTTCTCCACCGCCAGCGCTCCGCCGCTGATGAAGAACAGGTTCTTGAGCTCGCTCGTCGCGGCCAGGCGACCGAAGGTGTCGACGAACTCCGCCATCTCCGTCGTGTACAGATCGGAGTTGGACGGCTTGTTCACGGCCACCCTGCCAAGCTTCGCGACGAACTCCGGCTCCGTGACTCTGGGGTGGTTGAACCCCACGGGCGACGATGCGAAGCACGTGAAGAAGTCGAGGTACCTCTTCCCTGCGCGGGAATCGTAGAGGTAGCTCCCCTTGCTCTTCTCGAGATCGAAGACGATGTCGAATCCGTCCGCGAGCATGTGCGCCGCGATCGTCTCGTGCACCTTCGCTGGAGCGACACTCCTGGTGTTGGTGCGGGTCTCAGTCAACGCTTCCTCCTGTTGCCTGAGAAGGAAACGCCCCGAGCTGTTGTTGCCGTCGCCCCCGTGGCGCGTACTCGGGGCGCGCACGCCTCCGGGGGATAGGGCCCGTCCGGGCCGCAAAGACCCAAATATAGCCCCTCGGGAGGGCCCGTGTCCACCCGAAACTTGCCGTGTCAGGGGCGCGCGGGACTCGGGCCTTCTGGTAGTCGGGGCCTCGCCGGCGAGGCCGGTCAGGGGACGTCCGGGGACGTCGCGGGAGCCTTGCGGCGCGGGAAGAGAAGCTCGAGGAGGGCGGGCGCTATCGGGTGGGCGGTGAGCTTTTCGCCGACCCGCGACGGCTCGAGGACGCCGTCCTCGGTAACGATGCTCGTGACGAGCGACGTCGGCACGGACTCGAAGTACCGGTTCTCGACGGCGACGCCGCCAGGCCGGTCGTCGAGGATCTCGTGCTCGTCCATGAGCCTGCCGGGGTCGCCCCGGAGTGCTACGGGTATGAACTTGTCGAGGAGGGCCGCCACGTGGAACGGGACGTCCGCCTCCCTCGCCGCGAGCGCGAGGGCGTACGTGCCGGTCTTGTTGACGAAGCTCTCCTCGGAGACGCTGTCCGCCCCGACGAGCACGAGGTCGCACCCCTCTACGAGCGAGGGGAGCGCCGCGTCCGTCACGACGGTCACGGGAATGTTCCAGGCGGGGAGGCTCGTCGCGAACTCGACGCCCTCCCGCGCGGGGCGCGACTCGGAGACGAACACGCGGACCTCCTTTCCTCCGCCCGCGCACTGGGTCAGGACGGCCCTCACGCTCTCGCTCGCGCTCAGGGTCGCCACCGTCCCGCCCTCGGGCAGGAGGGCCGCCCCCTCCTTGCCCAGACACTCGAGAGACGCCTCCGCGAGCTCCCACGCACGGTGGCACTGCATGAAGACCGCGCCGCGCGCGACGTCGGGTGACAGCCCGGAGAGGACCGTGCGCTCGGTGGCCGCGAGAACGCGACCGACGAGGTTCACGATCGACGCCATCTCGCGCTTGGCTTCGATGAGCTCACGGCACGCATCCAGGAGCTCGTCCCAGAATGAGCCGGGGTCCTCGGCCGTCGATGCCTCCGCGAACTGCGCGAGCCTGCGGGCGGCCATGCCGGTCAGGAGCGAAGCGCTCGATCGTGTGTCCTCCGCTATCTCCTCGAACATCGATGTACCTTTCCGTTCCTCGCGACCGTCCCGCGGAGTGCGAGCTCCCGGACTACGCGTATCTGGATATCGCCTCGATCGGGTCCAGCTTCGAGGCCTTGATGGCGGGGTAGAGGCCGAACAGGATTCCGACGCCGATGGCGAACGACAGACCCAGCAGGATGCCTCCGCCGGAGACTGGGATGAAGATGTCCTGGCCCATCTGCTGCGCGCCGAACGTCATGAGCTTCGTGAGACCGACGCCAAGCCCTATGCCGACGAGGCCGCCGAAGGCGCTGATTGTCACGGACTCGATCAGGAACTGCTGGAAGATGGCGCGGTCCTCCGCGCCCACGGCTTTCCTGATGCCGATTTCGCGGAGCCGCTCGTTCACGGAGATGATGAGTACCGAGAGGAGACCGATGCCTCCCACGAGGAGCGAGACCGTCGCGATCGTCGAGAGGATGCCGTTCCAGACGCTCACGATCTGCCCGACCTGCTGCCTTGCCCGGAGGATCTCCTCGGCGACGTTCTCGATCTGGAAGTCCTCGACCTGGCGGTGTTCCCTGAGGAGCGTCTTGTGGATCTTGTCGTAGCCGGTGGCGAGGTCCGCGTCGCTCTTGAGTCTGACCGCGAAGTACGCGATTCGCTTCGTTCCGGAGATGTAGTACATGCCCGCCGTGATGGGAATGTAGACGCGCTGGTGCTCCTCCTCCTGCCCCGAGGCCCCGAACATCTCACTGAAATCCTTCTGCCGGAGGACGCCGACCACCTTGAAGTGCTCGTCGCCGATCAGGATGTCCTCGCCGACCGCGTTCGCCTCGCCGAAGAGGTCTTCCTTCACGATCTCGCCCAGGACGGCCACGCGCGCGTTGCGCTCGACGTCCATGTCCGAGAGGAACCGTCCCTGGCCGAGCATGAACTTGAGGAGGTAGAACCCGTCGGGGGTCGCGGCGAAGATCTCGGCGCGGCGCGCCTCGCTCCCGGCGCGCACGACCTTGTAGTCGGCGACGACCGGCGTGATGCCGAGGATCTCGTCGACTTCGGCGCGGAGTATCTCGGTGTCCTCGAACGACAGCCCCTTCGAGGCCTTGAGGTAAGCGTAGCCCTCCGGGTTCACCGGCCGCATGTTGCCGACGAAGAGCACGTTGTCGAGGCCGAGCTTGTCGAAGTCCTCCCAGATCCGCCCGGCGATGCCACCGACGAACGAGGTCATCGCGACGACGGCGGCCACGCCGACGACGATGCCGAAGAGCGTGAGGCTCGAACGGAGTTTGTGGGACCTGATGGACGCGAGTCCGCTCGCGATGCTCTCGAGTACGTTCAATGCCTGACTCCAGTGATTTCGGTCTAACGTGTCCGCGTTCGGAACCGGCTCAGGAGGCGACGTCCGCTACTGGTACCTGAGTGCCTCGACGGGGTCGAGCCTCGCCGCCCGTATGGCGGGGAATAGCCCGAAGATGACGCCGACTGCCACCGAGCACCCGAACGCGATCACCAGGATGGCGGGCGTGACTTCGGTCGGCATGTTCAGGACCCTGTCGGTGATGGTCACGAGGCCCAGGCCGAGCAGGAGGCCGAACGCCCCGCCGGACGCCGTGACCACCAGCGCCTCGACGACGAACTGAACGAAGACGTCGCGGCCGCTCGCTCCGATGGCCTTCCTCACGCCGATCTCGCGGATCCTCTCGGTGATCGACGCGAGCATGATGTTCGCGATCACGACGCCGCCCACGAAGAGCGACACGAACGCGACGGCCCAGAAGATGATGTTGAAGAAGGCCTCCTGGTCGTTCCGCTGCTGGATCTGCTCCGACTTCGACTCGACGTTGAAGTCCTCGACGCCGTGTCGCCGGAGGAGGACCCTGTTCGCCTCCTCGATCAGGGCGGGGACGGCCTCGACGCTCACCGCGCTGATCTCGAGTCCGTCGAGGCGGTCGTTCACCGTGAACCGTCTGATCATCGTCGTGATCGGGATGTAGTGGCTCCGGTTGAACCACTCGAGGACGTTTCGCTCGCTCCCGCCACTGCCCTCGAAATAGAACTCCTTCTTCGTCATGATGCCGACCACCTCGAAGGGGATGCCCTCGAGCGTGATCGTCTTCCCGATGGCCTCCTCGTCGCCGAAGAGGTCCTCCTTGTAGGTTGGGCCCATCATGATGACGTTCGCGTAGTTCTCGCAGTCCTTGTCCGAGATGAAGCGGCCCTCCGCGACCGGCATGTTGTCGGCGTGGGGGTAGTCGCGGTTCGTGCCGAGCACCTTCATCCGGAAGGTCTTGTCTCCGTACGAGACGGTGAGGTACCGCGTGATCTCGGGATCGACGGTGAGGACCGAAGGGCACGCCCTCCGGATCGCTTGGGCGTCACGGTAGGTGAGCCGCTCCGACGCGCGCTCAGCCGCGGTCTGGAAGAGAGTGTGGCTGTGCGTGTTGGTGATGCGGAGCTCGCGGAGGCCGCCCATCTCGTCGAAGAAGTCCTCGGTCTGCTTCTCTCCGCCGCGCATGAGGGAGAGGACGGCGACGACCGACGCCGTGCCGAGCACGATCCCGATGATCGTGATCACAGCACGGCCCTTGTGGCTCGCCATGTCCCTGGCGCCGGCTCCAACGCTCTCGAGCAGGTTCACGCCCGTCCCTCCCGCGCGATCGTGCCGTCCTCGATCTCGACGGTCCGTCTCGCGTGAGCGGCGACGTTCGAGTCGTGCGTGACGAGGATGACCGTCTTGCCGGCCTTGGAGAGCTCGTCGAGGATCCCCATTATCTCGCGGCCGGTCTTCTGGTCGAGGTTCCCCGTGGGCTCGTCGGCGAGCAGGATCGACGGCTCGGTCACGAGAGCCCTCGCGATCGACGCCCGCTGGCGTTCGCCGCCGGAGAGCTCGTTCGGTCTGTGCTTGAGCCGGTGCCCGAGGCCGACCGACTCGAGCGCGCGCACCGCCTGCTTCCTGCGCTCGGCACGGTTCATGCCGCCATGGTAGACCAGTGGGAGGGCGACGTTGGCGACGAGGTCGACTCGCGGCAGGAGGTTGAAGTTCTGGAAGACGAACCCGATCTCCTTGTTCCTGACGCGGGCCAGCTCTCGTCCGTGCAGCTCGCTCACCTCGGTCCCGTTCAGGAAGTACCGACCGGTGCTCGGGGTGTCGAGACACCCGAGGATGTGCATGAGCGTCGATTTGCCGGAGCCCGACGGACCCATGATGGCGACGTACTCGCCTTCCTCGATCCCGAACGTCACGCCTCGGAGGGCGCGCACCTCGGCGGCACCGAGGTCGTAGCTCTTCGTCAGTTCCTCAGTCCGGATCAGCATGCTAGTGTCTCCCACCCGCCCGCTGGCTCATTCGCTGCCGCCGCTGCTCGTCCTCGGTCATCTCGTCGCCCTCGATCTCCGGGTTGTAGAGCGCGACGACCTCGCCCTCCTCAAGTCCCGAGACGATCTCGAGCGAACCGATGTTGCTGATGCCCGTCTCCACCACGCGCTCGACCGGCTCGTTCTCGCTCCCGTCGAAGACGTACACGACGTAGTCGCCGTTCTGCTTGAAGGCGGCCTCGATGGGAACCGTCAGGATGTCTTCCTTGTGGTCTCCCTGAATCTCGATGTTCGCGGTCATCCCAGGCATCAGGCGCTCGTCGGAGTCGGTGACGTCGACCTCGACGTCGAAGATCTTCACCCCCTCGACGTTCCTGGCTGCCGGGGCGACGTGAGAGATGATCCCGTGGAACTTGACGTTCGGGTAGGCGTCGACGTCGATGGTGACGTCCTGGCCCTCGCGGATCTTGCCGACGTCGACCTCGTTCACACCCGCTTTGATCTGCATCACGGAGAGGTCGGCGATCGTCATGAGCGTCGTCCCGCTCGTGTAGGAGAGGGCGCCCGAGGTCGCGATCTCGCCTTCCTCGATCTCGATAAGGATGACGGTGCCGGACGCGGGGGCGAGCACGTGGAGGATCTCGACCGTCTCTGCCTCGAGGTCCATCGAGACCCCGTCCTCCTCCGCGAGCCGCATCTCCTCGAGGGCCGACTGGTACTCGATCTTCGCGATGTCGTAGTCGTCCTTCGAGAGCCGGATCTCCTCGTCGGAGATGAGTTCTGCCTTGTGGAGCTCGAGGTCCCGCTCGTAGTCCTGGCGGGCCCGCTCGTGGTTGACCTTTGCCCTGCCGTAGCCGCTCTTCAGGTTCGCCACCGTGCGGGCCTGCGCCATGTCGGGCTCGACGCTCGCGAGGAGAGCGCCCTTCCGGACGTACTCCCCTTCGGCGATGTGGAGGGCGGTCACCTTCCCGCTGACCTTGGACTTGACGAGGACCATCGTCTCGGGCTGGATTTCGCCGACCTCGTTGAGCTTGACGTCGATCTCGCCGATCTCGCAGGCCGCCGACCGGTCGGGCAGGCTGGCCTCCGCCTCGCCGTTCCCCTCGGGACTGGCCTCCGCGTCGTTCGACTGGCCTCGCTGTCCGAGGAAGACCGCGAGCACGATGACGACGGCGATCGCGGGGATGATCCACTTGAGGTGCTTCTTCATCACTGCCTCCGGGTAGAGCTGCCCTGATTGATAGGCTGGCATCTTCAGTCTAACCAGTAGCTTTGACCCCCTCAAGCCGTCTCGGGTTTGGTGCGTCGGTGGCCTCCGTCGGCCCTCCGTGGGCTCGCCGGGGGTCTCCGGGGGAACCGGAGGAGGGGGCCGGTGTGCCTCCGGCGGAGGCCCCGGGCGCCCCCGGGGGGTTCCCTTGTGGCCCCGCGCGGCGCCGGTGGCGGAGACCCCCTCCGTCATTGTATACTCTTTCGTGAGGAGCCCATTCGGGGTCCTCGAGCGGTTTTCTGGCGTCCGACCCGGTCCAGGGGCGGGCGCCGCGTGTGGTCCGGAACGGAGCGAGCGGCCGTGGTGCGTCTCGAGAACATCACTGTCTCCTTCGGCGGGAAGCCCATTCTGAGGGAGGTCAACTGGCGGGTCGGCGACACCGACCGCGTCGGGCTCGTGGGCCCGAACGGCTCCGGGAAGACGACGCTCCTCCGGCTCATCAAGGGCGACATCGACGCGGACACCGGCGAGATCACGTGCTCCAAGGGGACGACGTTCGGGTACCTGCCCCA
The DNA here is from genome assembly GCA_025774935.1 of bacterium. Taxonomy (GTDB): domain Bacteria; phylum Joyebacterota; class Joyebacteria; order Joyebacterales; family Joyebacteraceae; genus JALGVN01. The sequence goes on from JALGZK010000004.1 coordinate 52,690, forward strand.
GGAGGAACTCACCCTCGCCGGCCGGACGCTCTTCGACGAGGTCATGACCGTCTTCGAGGCGTTGGCCGAGATCGAGGACCGCATGAGAGAGCTCGAACACGAGATGTCGGAGGTGCCGAGTGAGGGGCCGGAGCACGACCGCGTCCTCAAGGAGTACGCGCGACTCCAGCACGAGTTCGACACGAACGACGGATTCACCATCGAGGCCAGGATCGCTGAGGTGCTGGCCGGGCTCGGGTTCAGGGAGGAGGACCGCGCGCGGATGACCGAGGAGTTCAGTGGAGGTTGGCAGATGCGCATCGCCCTCGCCAAGCTCCTCCTCAGTCAACCGGCGGTGCTGCTCCTCGACGAGCCCACGAACCACCTCGACCTGGAGTCGATCGTCTGGCTCGAGGCCTACCTGAGGGACTACCCGGGCGCGGTCGTGCTCGTGTCGCACGACCGGGAGTTCCTCGACAGGCTCGTGTCCCGTATCAGCGAGGTCGGGATCGAGGGCATGGACGACTACACGGGCGGCTACTCGTCGTACACCGAGCAGCGCGAGAAGCGCAGGCTGGTGCTCCTCGCGACGCGCGAGCAGCAGGAGAAGAAGATCGCTCACCTTCAAAGCTTCGTGGACAGGTTCCGCGCCGACAAGGCGCGAGCCGCGATGGCTCGGAGTCGTCAGAAGATGATCGACCGGATGGAGCTGGTCGAGGTGCCGAAGGAGAGAAGGGGCATCCGGTTCGAGTTCCCCGAGCCGGCCAGAGGCGGCACGATCACTCTCGCGCTCAGGGGGGTGAAGCAGGCCTACGGCGAGAACGTCGTCTTCGACGGCGTCGATCTCGAGGTGATGCGGGGTGCCCGGGTCGCGATCGTCGGGGTGAACGGCGCTGGCAAGTCGACGCTTCTCCGGGTCATGGCCGGGCGCGTTCCGATCCAGGCCGGCGAGAGGAAGCTCGGACACAACGTGACGATGCAGTACTTCGGTCAGGAGCCGGGGAGGACGCTGAGTCCGTCGAACACCGTCATCGGCGAGCTCGAGTCCGTCGCCCCGAATCACATGCGCCCGAGGCTCCGGTCGCTTCTCGGGGCGTTTCTCTTCACGGGCGACGACATCGAGAAGAGGGTCTCAGTGCTGTCGGGGGGGGAGAAGAGCAGGCTCGCGATCGCGAAGATGCTCCTCCGTCCCGCGAACTTCCTGCTTCTGGACGAGCCGACGAACCACCTCGACGTCGCGTCCCGCGAGGTGCTCGAGGACGCTCTCTCGAGGTACAAGGGGACCATCTGCCTCGTCTCTCACGACCGGGCGTTCATGGACAACCTGGCGAACATGGTCCTCCTGGTCGAGGACGGCGAACTCCGTTTCTTCCACGGGAACTACAGCGACTACCTGTGGGCGATCGAGCACGAGGGCGAGACAGGGGACGGGCGCCGTGGGGGAGCGAGGCGTGCCTCGGAGGCCTGCCGCGCCGACGGCTCCCGCGAGACGCCGGGACGCCGCGGGGGGCCGAAGTCCAGGGAGCAGAAGAGGGCCGAGGCCGAGGCCCGCAAGAACATGTCGAAGGCGAAGAGGGCGGCGCGGGACGAGCGTCGCCGCATCTGCGAAGAAATAGCGACGGCCGAGGCGCGCCTCGAGGAGCTCGAGATTGCGCTTGCCGATCCGTCCGTCTACACCGACGGCGAGAAGACCAGGGCGCTCGTGAACGAGCAGCGCACCCTCAGAACCGGCGTCGACGAGCTGTACGAGCGCTGGGCCGCGCTCGAGGACTGAGCGATCGGGCGGCTACGCGCCGTCCGCGGCGACCGCTCCCTCCGAAAGCGAACCGAACGAAAGAAGCCGGGCCCCGAGGGGCCCGGCTTCGCTTGTCACACAGTCGTGGCGCGGCTACTTCAGGAGGACCATCTTCCGGGACTCCGTCACCGTACCGGCGGAGAGCCTCACGAAGTAGATACCGGAGGCCACCCTCTCGCCGCGCTCGTTCCGTCCGTCCCAGACCGCGACGTGCCGGCCGGGCTCGCACGCTCCGGAGGCGAGCGTCCGGACGAGCCTCCCCGAGACGTTGTAGACGCCGAGCTCAAGCGTCGCGATGTCCGCGGGCACCGAGTACCCGATCGACGTCACCGGGTTGAACGGGTTCGGGTGGTTCTGCTCGAGCGCGGCGACGCGCACGAACGCCCCGTCGCCCTCGTCGATGCCGACGGGGAACTGGAAGTCGTAGTTGCCCGTCCGCTTGCTGTTGTGGCGGAAGGTCGCCCAGTCGACGCCCTCACCATCGGCGTAGATGCCATCGCAGTCCCAGATGTAGACGCCGACGTCCATGCCTCCGACCGCCACCTCGATGTCGCCGTCCAGGTCCATGTCGCCAAGGGTCGGCGTGCCGTAAACCTCGGCGTCGGTCTGGATCGGCCATCCGTTGAGGACGTCCCCGAAACCAGAGAAGGCGAACAGCTGCCCGGTGTTGCTGCCGACAACGATGTCGGCGTGGGTGTCGCCGTTGACGTCGCCGATCGACACGCTCGAGCTCGTGATCGACGTGCTCGGTACCACGTTGAACGGCTGAGGCCACCCCGGCAGCTCCTGCCCGCCGATGTCGAGGACGTGGATAAAACCGTCCTCGTCGGGCTGGACGATGTCGGGGATCTCGTCGCCGTTTACGTCGCCGATGGCCGGCGAGGGCGGGAAGTCACCGCCGATGTCGATGGCGATCGGCCATCCGGGCAACGTCTCGCCCGTCGCGGAGAAGACGAACATCCCGCTGTCGTTCGCCGTGACGATGATCTCCGGGCTCCCGTCGCCGTCGAGATCTGCGACCGCCGGGGAAGCGATGAGGGGCTCGCCGCAGTGGGCGGGCCACCCGGGAACTCTCGTGCCGTCCGCGTTGAAGACGAACAGGCTCTCGCACCTCGACGGGACGATGATCTCCAGGTCGAGGTCTTCGTCGATGTTCGCGAGCGCCGGCGAGCCGTACTGGTAGCCGTACGGCCAGGAGAGGTAGGTGAAGATGCCGTCGGTCTCGGGGTTGCCGTCGCCGTCGATCAGCTCCTCGCCGTTCGACTTCCACGCGTACAGGTAGCCGTCCGCGCTCGAGATGACCACGTCATCCATGCCGTCGCCGGACAGGTCGCCGAGAGCGGGCGTGGCCCAGCAGAACTTGCCCGTTCTCGCGGGCCAGCCTTCGAGCACCGTGCCGTCGTCGGCGTTCCAGACGAAGATCCTGTCGTCGGGGATCTCGGCTTCGCCCCAGCACGCTCCGACGATCTCAGGCGTCGGGTCACCGTCGAACTCGCCAACTGCGAGCGACGACCGGTATCCGCCCTGGCCGTGCGTCGCGAAGATCCCGTTCGTTCTCGGATCACCGTCGCCGTCCATGTATTCGATGCCTGTGTGGTGCCAGCAGTAGACATCGAGCGAGCCGACGAGGATCTCGAGATCGCCGTCGAGGTCCAGATCGGCCATGACCGGCGTGTTGTAGATCTGTTCGCCGCCCAGGAGCGGCCAGCCCTCCAGCGACGGCGGGTTCGTGCTGATCTCGAGTACGGCCGACGGCTGTCCTTCGTTGCCGGACGAGTCGACGGCGGTCACGCGGTAGTAGTACCTCGTGTTGTCGAGCAGTCCGGCGTCCTGGAAGTACGACGTCCTCTCGACGACGCCGTCATTCGCTAGCTCATACGTGCCGGCCGGATGGTCCGTTCGGTACACGTTGTAGCCCCAGAGGTCGAGCTCCTCTGAGCGTACCCACGTGAGCGAGATGGTCGATCCCTTCGTGGTGCCGGCGAGGTCCGACAGGGCGCCGGGGCGAACCAGGTCGAACCAGTGCGACCACTGCTTGCCGTCCCCGTCTGTGAGGACGAGCTGGAACGGACCCGTGATCGGTGCGTCGACGTCGAACTCGAAGCCGCTCTGACCGCTCACGATCTCGCCCGCGCCGATGTCTCCCCAGACGTCCGTGCTGTCGTGGATCGTCACGGCAGCCCCCGGGTATCTGAGGACGCCCGTGATCTGGTCGGCGACGCCATTCCCGTCATTCAGGACGTCGACCGTCAGGATGATCGTCTCGCCCACGCCGGGAATCCCGTTGCCGCCGATGCCGTCGTCGACGTCGTTCGAGGCCTGCACCAGCTCGGGACGGTAGATCGTCAGCGTGAACTCGTCATACCAGAAGGTACGCGCGCCGTCGGACATCTCGAGCGTGATTGGCACTTCGTACTCGTTCGGGCAGTCGTCCGAGATCATGACCAGGAAAGCGTCCTGGTACGAGACCTCTGTCAGAGGGGGAAGCGTGTTCAGGTAGTGCGAACCATCGACGATCGTCACGTACGCGTCGCCGTCAACCAGCGTCGCGGTGACGTTCGCGGCTCCCGATTGCCCGCCGTTTCCGACGGTGACGTCGAGCTCGATGGCCTCGCCGGCCTCCGCCCTCCCGTTGCCGTTCCCGTCGCTCCACCCGCTCGCATCGTCGTCGACAGAGACAGACCGCAGCGTGAGGTGAGGTCCGGCGCTCGAGGCAACGCCGATCACGTCCTCGTACGCGTAGTGGTCCTCGGCCGTCACGGTGATCGTCATCGTGCCGGTCGTCTTCGGTGTGAACGAGAGGGTTGCCTGTCCGCCCGCGTCCGTCACGCCCGTGGCGTAGACCTCGTCCTCCTTGATCACGGCCACGATCGCACCCTCGACCGCAGCCGGGTCGGACACCGAGATCGCGAAGTCGGTGGGCCCGAGCGTTATCGAAGCGTCGTGGACGACCGTGAGGTCAGTCGGCCGGTCCACCCACAGATCGAGCTCGGGGTCGCCGAGGTAGACGAACGAGAGCTGGGTCCAGCGGTCCGTGTTGTCGTAGAACGAACCCGGGATGTGCGGGAGCTTGCTCTCCGCGCAGAGCACTCCCGCCTTCCTCTCGCCGGACACGTAGAGGCGCTCGAACCACTCGAAGAAGTAGTCCTCGACCGTCGTCGGGAAGGCGAACCGGGTCGGTCCGTAAAGCGACGAGGCGCCTCCGCCAGGGTTATTCAGGAAGTGTTCCGCGATGCAGTCGACCTCGATCTTGGTCGACGAGCAGTTCAGCATCCACATGAACCCGCACTTGTCGATCCCGTTGCTGAAGCCGTCCACGTCCTGGATCGAGATGTAGTTGCCAAGGCTCGTCCTGAGGACGTCCTTGTTGCCATGCCCGACGTGCGACACGATGTTGTAGCCGTGATTCAGCGAATCGATCGCCGACTGCTTCGTGAGCGGGTACGATCCTGGGAACGCCATGTAGTTCTGGTACAGCCTGAGGCAGTGGACCTCCGGCGGGACCAGGGATATCACATCCTCGACGATGTGCCCGGCGCCGTCCGTGCTGATGAACTGACCGGGCTCCCAGTCGTAGGGGAAGAGCACCTCGGCCATGAACAGTATGCGGTTCGCGAAGAGGTCGTTCGCCGTCTTCTCGTAGGCGAGCGTCTTGTCGATGAAAGTCTCGACCTCGAGCACAGTGGCGACCGGCGCGCGTCCGACGATCACGTCCGGGTAGAGATCGGTGCTGTCTCCCGGCGATGCGATGCTGACGTAGGCCTCTCCGAACTGGTCGTCGCCGTCGCCGTTCCAGTTCCCGTCGAGGTCGCTGTAGTAGAGGTCGGTCGAGATGTCCCAGCCGCCGTAGTAGCCCGACCAGGCGTAGCGGACCGGGACCACTCCTGTGTCGCCGCCGAGGAGAACGTACGTCGTGCCCCACGATGCGAACGCGTCCTTCAGGAAGAACCGGATCCTCTCGGCGGTGTCACAGCCTCCCGGGTAGTTCTCCTCGATCCAGTCGACCGTCTTCACTACCGCCGGAACGCCCTTCTTGGTCTTCCAGTCCGCAAGCTCCTGGAACTGAGGGGCGAACTCGTCGCTCGTCACGATAACGTACTCGACGGGGCTGCCGTCGAGCGAAGGCGAGTAGCGGGGAAGGAACCCCTCGTCCGTGCCGACGTCGTGCACGACCTCGACCCCTCTGAGCTTGCCGGCAACGTCGCCCTTGTTGACCACTATGCTCTCGACGAGGCTTCTGTAGAGCTCATCGGAGCGGGCCGTCATTCTGTGCCTTGGCTGAGAGCGGTCCGGGGACGGAGTGAGCTCGAGAGCGATCGAGACGTCCCGCGCCAGCGTCAACTTGCCCGTGGCGGGAGCGTACGCGAGCGGATAGATGGCCACGGTCGCGATTCGGTAGCCGCCCAGATACCCGTCGCCGAGGTAGACGACGCGCTCGGTCGGATAGACCGATTCGCTCCCATAGATGGAGGGGTCGGGATCGACCCACTCCGCCGACTCACCCGTCGGAACCTCGCGCTGCGCGGGAATCACACGGTGTGTCCCCGGCAGCTCCTCCTCCTCGAGCCAAGATGCGACCACGTCCTCGACCCGCATATCCGCGGGGATCACGAACGAGAGGTACTCGACCGGGAGCGCGGGTGCGCCTGGCGTCTTCACTGTCCGCGTTCCTTCGATCGCCACCTTCGAGTAGACACCGTCCTCACCGATCTCCACCTGTGACACGTCGTACGCCGTCTCGACGGTCGGACCGGCCGCCGCGGCCAGAGCCGCGCCGCACATCAGGGCAAAGATCACGAGCGGGTGGGCAAGTCGTCTCACAGCCATCGTTCTCTCCCTTTCTGGTTCCGTCTACTTCTTGACTCGGGTATGCAGAACGCAAAACAGGACCGAGGCACGTCCTCAGAGACGGCACTCGGTCCCGCTGTGGCACTGCCACTCAAGGAGTCCGACGCCATACCGAGCCGTAGAAACGCGGCACCCCGCAGGCCATCCGCGTGCTTCCTCGATTCATCGGCTCATTGCTCTGGAACAGCCCGTAGCAGTGTCGGCTCTGGTGTCGCTCCCCGGGTCTGTAGGTCCTGGAAGGCTGACTTCAGGTTTTCAGCGTACCTCGTTATTATAGCATAAGGCTCCGCGGGCGTCAAGGAGGTTTAGCCTCCCGGACGCCCGCGACTGGCTCCGGTATGTCCCGGGTCGCGCCCGGTCCGGGTCTCCCCTCTACTTCAGGAGGACCATCTTGCGGGAGTCGGTCCACCCATCCACGGACAGGCGGTAGAAGTAGATTCCCGAGGAGACGGGCCTTCCTGAGGAGCTTCGACCGTCCCAGCGGGCCAGATGCTCGCCCGCGGGGGTCGGCTCGTTCACGAGCTCCCTGACCAGTCGCCCGGTCACATCGTAGATCGCGAGCGTGACGTGAGCGCCCTGGTGGGCGACCGAGAAGCGGATCGAGGTCGCCGGGTTGAAAGGGTTCGGAGCGTTCTGTCCGAGCCAGTTCGCGCGTCCGGCGTAGTCGCCCTCGACACCGCTCGTCCCGATGAGCTCGGTCTCGTCGAGGAGTCTCGTCACGTACTCGAGTCTCGTCGACGGGTGTCCGGCGTCCGAGACGCCGCCGAGAAGGATGGGCACCATGTAGAGGCGTCCGCCGCTAACGGGGTCGACGTACACGCAGCCCCGGTCATTCAAATCCTGGTCCTTCCAGAGGAGGGATGAACCGGGTTCACCGTCGGGAGCAACGATTCCCACGAACTGGTCCGGGAGGTTCTGGTGGTCGTAGACGAACGACATTCCGTCCGACGTCGTGCCGCTCTGGCCGGCGACCGAGGCCACGTTCCCTGTGGAGAAGTTGCACCCGACCTCGAAGGACGCGTGGAATCTGTTCCAGAGCTCGATCGTGGCGGGCGTGCCTCCCGCGGAGTAGGCGCTTCCGAAGTTCGGTTCCTCCACGTAGAGGCTGCCGCCCCCGTCCACGTACGCCGTGAGCGCAGTCGCCTCGTCGTCCGTCATGCGGGCGTTCGCCTCGGGATCGCCGAAGTTGACGACTCCTCCGAGGTAGATGACCAGCTCGAACGGGGAGAGGTCCGCGGGCAGCGTTTCCTTGATCGTGTAGAGCTCGCCGATCGAGTCGAGCGCCTCGACCCACGCTCTCTCGGTTCCGTCGTTCGGCGTGTAATCGTCGCCGATGCCGTCGAAGGGCGTGTCCCCGTCGTCGGCATCCCACAGGAGGATGCGCGAGTTGACCGTGCCGGCGATCGGCCCTTCCGAATCCACGGCCGAGTCCTCGCCGCCCGTGAGATCGGTCGCCGTCACCGCGTAGTGGTATGACTGCCCGGGCTCCGCCGTCGTGTCGTCCCACTCCTTGACGTCGGCCATGAGCAGCCCGCTCTCGATCGGCGTCATTCCGCTCACGTCTGTGAACGCCTCCGTCGAGCGGTAGACGCTGTAGAAAGCGAAGTCCGCCGGCGGGTCGTACGGTGTCCAGTCGAGCGCGACGATGCCGCCGAGATCGAAAGGATCGGCAAGCGTCAGCTCGTCGACCGCCGCGGGCGGCGTCAGGACGGGCGGGTCGTTGACGGCAACCACGGTCGTCGTGTAGGGAAGGACGCCCTGCCCGGTCACCGTCAGCGTCAGGTCCCCCTCGACAGCGGGGTCGGGGAGGAGCGTCGCGATCCCGAACTCGTCGGTCGTCGCCAGGACGTTCACGTCGCCGCCGGTCAGGAAGACCGTGGCCTCAGGCACGGGCTCGCCCTCGCGCGAGACGATCACGAGGAACGTGTGCTCGCCGAGCGGCACCGTGTCCGGGTGGTTGGCGACCGCGGGGAGCGGCTCGTCCGTCCAGACTCGCATCTCCGGGTCACCGAGGAGGTTCAGCTCGTACAGGCAGTACCGCGTGTAGCCGCTGTTGTGGGCCTCGACGACGTACGCGTCCTTGTGGGCCGCGTTCGCCATCCCGATGCGGTGGAGGCCCTCGTTGAAGAGCTGGTGGAAGAACTCGCGGTCGAACCGGTCGGACGTCCCGTACCCCGGGTTGCCCGGAGAGCCCCACCCGAAGCGGCTGTTGCCGACGAACGCCACACCGCCGCCGCCGGGGGAGTTCATCCAGCCCTCGGCGATACAGTTGTAGTCGATCGCGGCAGGCCAGCAGCCGATCGAGTACCAGATGCCGTATCTGGGAGCGTTCGACAGCGCGTTCATGTCCGACGTGTAGAGCGCGGAGCTGCCGATGCTCATCACGTTGTAGTACGCGTGACCCACGTGGTTCACGATGTTCTGGCCGGCGTTGAGGTTGCCCATCGTCTGGGAGCGGGTCAGCTGGCCGTTCGTCTGATAGAGCTTCGTGATGGGATCGAACTGCGCGGGCACCGAATCGTCGTCGATCATGTCCTTGCAGATCCCGCCGTCCGTCCAGGGCTCGCTCCACAGGACCTCGGCGAGGAACAGCATGTCGAGCTGATAGTCTGAGTGGAGGGTGCTGCCGCCTGGGGCGCCCTCGTAGGTCAGGACCTTGGTCACGAACCGCGTGGCCTCCGTGCTGGTGTCGACGGGGGCCCGGCCCACGAAGACGTCGGCGTACATGTCGACCTCGTCCTGGTTGACCTCGCCCCACTTCCCGTCGCCGTCGGCGTTCCACGTGCCGTCGAGGTCGGCGTAGTAGAGGTCGCAGCGGATCTCGTCGTTCCCGGCGTCCGTGTTGATCGCGAAGACCGTCCTCGCCGGGACGCGGTTCGTGTCGCCGCCAAGAAGAACCCACGTCGTTCCGTAGTTCTCGTAGTAATCGATGATGCAGTTCCTGACCTTCTCCTGGTTGTCGACGCCGCTGTAGTTGGCGTAGATCCAGTCCGTGGTCACGATCTCGGTTGTGAGTCCCTTCTGTTCCTTCCAGTCCGCGAGTACCTGGAAGCTCGAAACATAGCTCGGGTACGTGATGATGAGGTACTCGGCCTCGGCGGTCCGCGGACCGCGCAGAGCCGCCGTCGGAACGTCTTCGTCGTTCACCACGAGCGACGAAAGGCGCCGATCGAGGGCCCGTTGCGCCGACTCCGACCGCGAGGACGGAACGCGCGCCCTACCTGGCGCGACCTCGAGCGCGAGCGTGATCTCGATCGTCTCGTTCACGATGAGCTTCCGCGCGGCGGGGACGTATTGGACCGGATGGACCGCCACCGTCGCGATCGGGCGGCCCGAGATGTTCCCGGTGCCGAGCAGCACGCACGGGGTCGCCGGATAGGGCGTCTCGGACGAATAGACCGCCGCGTCGGGATCCACCCACCGTGCGAGCTCGGGACGGGAGAGGGGAACCTGCGGCTGCGTGGGCCGGACATCGTACAGGCCGTCGAGCTCGGTCGAGGAGCGGACGAACGCCTCGGCGCCGACCGCGACCGTCCCTTCGGGCAGGACGAACCGAACGTACTCGACGGGAAGCTCGGGGCTGCCTTCCTCGACCGTCGAGGAAGCGCCAGCGAGCCTCACTGTGACGTAGCCGCCGATCTCGTCGGTCTCGACGTCGGCGGCGCTCGTGTGCACGGTGTGCGAGAGTGGGGGAGTCGCGGCGAAGACGGGCGCTGCCAGAACCAGGAACGCACCGACCGCGCACAAACATGTCCGGAGCCCGAACAGGCGCATTTGAATCCTCCTTACTCCGGGTTCACTACGGTGTAATTCGCTTTATGGCTACATTTTAACGCAAATGGACGTCTTGGTCAAGAAGCGACTGAGCGGCTGCTCAGGAGAACCGCCGGAAGCCCCTTGGGGCGGGGCTCCCGGACCGCGCCCGACGGAGCACCAGGAGGCGGAAGCACGAGCCCGACGCCGCAAACGCGGACGCGGCGCGCCACGCAGTGCCCTCGCTCGAGGTCCGCGCGGGCGCGCCGCGCCCGTGTCCACATCGCTGTCGGTCCGGCAGCCGGGCGGCCTGCCCGGGACCCGAACCGCTATCTATAGAAGGACTTGATCCGGCCCCACGACGCCTCGTCGACCGCGCTCTCATCAACGCCTTCGAACCACGTGTCGTCGAGGTTGATGCCGGCTCCTCCCGCCGAACCGGGTCCGCAGCCGTTCTCGGTGGTGAAGAACGTGAGCTTGTACTGGACCTCGATCTGCCTCGCATCGGGCAAGAGCTCGGTGAGGTCCTCACCGTCGAAGCCTGACGTGCCCCACCCGTCGCAGCCGCCGAAGTCGCCCCACCAGGAGCCCAGAGAGAGCCAGTCGCCGCCGTTGAAGCGTACCGCGTTGTGCCAGTAGTCGTTGTCGACCGTGGGCACCTCGGCGTGGATGGCCATCCTGAGGGTGCAAGTGACCGCCCCGGTGATGTTAGCGGGGGGCGTGATCACGGAGTTGTTGAGATTCGGAGGGATCAGCGACGTGTCGGCGTCGTCCCCGCACCACCAGCTGTGGGGCGGGCTGTAGGACGAGCAGTTGTCGACCACGACGTGCCACCAGTCGCCCCACTGCACGCTGGGCACCGACGGCACGCAGAGCCCTCCTGACTCCACGTCGTCGAAGAAGTAGTTCTGGGACGTGTAGAAGTCGAAGATCCTGATGTCGTCGCAGTGGAACGCCCCGCCGTCCGAAAGGTACAGGCCGTCCTCGTCAGACCATCCGCCGTCCGAGATGAACCGGAACCGTGCCACGACGGGGTTGTTGTACGCGCCGAGCGGGAAGCCGTAGACGCCGATGTCGAACCAGCCGCCGCTCGAGCCGTCGTACCCCGTGTTGAGGTCGATCCACACCCTGCCGCTCTCGGCCTGCACGTACGTGAAGTCGTAATTGAACTCCGAGTCGTACCGGGCCTTGAACGTCAGGATCGGGTAGGTCGAGCCAGAGACGTCCGTGGGCGGAATGTCCAGCCGGTCGTCCCACGAGTTGCCGTACCCGCCGTTCGCGTCGTAGGCCATCGTCCCGCACCACCAGGAGTTGGTGTCGTAGGCGTAGTACGTGTCAACATGGAAGTGCGGAGTGCCGGTGCCCGTGTTGTCGACGGTCGTCCACCCGCTCGTGTCGCCCTCGATGTCGTCATACCAGTACAGCGTGTTCGGGGGTCTGCTCAGATCGTGGTCGTACCTGGGCGTGGCCAGCTGGCGCTTGGCTCCCGCCGCAGTCCCGACGAGGAGCGGAAGGAGGAGGAGCAGGGCTGCGAGATACATTAGCCTTCGCATGCGTTCGCCTCCTGACTGACTCGTCGGTGGCCGCCGCCCCGGGCCCCTCCCGGCGCATCCGACCGTCCGACCTCTCGGCGGCCTCATTCTTGGAGAGACGCGGCGCACTGTCAACCAAAAAAAGCACGTTTGAACGCTCTCTCCTTGACAGGCGTCCCCGGGCGTCGGATGCTAGGAAGCGTGCCGCCGGCGGCATCCGGCAGCTCGACGGGACCAGTGCGTCCCGAGGAGAGAGAATGCGCAGAGACGTCGTGACGATGATCCTCGCCGGCGGGAAGGGCGAGCGGCTTTGGCCCCTCACTCGCGACCGCGCGAAGCCGGCGGTGCCTTTCGGCGGTATCTACCGCATCATCGACTTCAGTCTCTCGAACGCCCTCAATTCCGACCTCCGCCAGATCTTCGTGCTCACTCAGTACAAGTCGAGGTCGCTGGCGAGCCACCTCCGGCGCGGCTGGGGGTTCCTCAGCTACAGCCTCGGCGAGTTCATAGAGACCGTGCCCGCGCAGCAGAGGCTCGGGGAGGACTGGTACAGGGGGACGGCGGACGCCATCTGGCAGAACGTCCACCTGCTCGACCAGCACGAGCCCGAGCACGTCCTCGTCCTCTCGGGCGACCACGTCTACCGGATGAACTACCGGCCGCTCCTCGAGAGCCACCGCGCGTCGGGAGCCGACGTCACCCTCTGCGTGCAGGAACGGGACGTCGCGGAAGCGTCGGGACTCGGCGTCGTCCAGGTCGACGAGGACTACCGGGTGCGGGACTTCCAGGAGAAGCCGGCCGCTCCAGCGACTGTCCCGGAGAGGCCCGACCGGGTGCTCGGATCCATGGGGATCTACATCTTCCGGACGGACGCCATGGTCCAGTGGCTCCGGCAGGTGACGGCCGAAGGCAACTTCGACTTCGGGCGGCACGTCCTTCCCGCGATGACCTTCGGCGGGGCGGACGTCAGGACCTTCGTCTTCGGCAACGACGGCAGCGGCTACTGGCGGGACGTCGGGACCATCGACGCATACTGGCAAGCGAACATGGATCTCGTCGACATCACGCCCCAGCTCAACCTCTACGACGACGCGTGGCCGGTGCGGACGTACCAGGGAAGGTACCCCCCCGCGAAGTTCCTCTACGCCGACGCGACGGCCGGCGGGAGGATGGGCATCGCGGTCGACTCCATCGTGTCGGCCGGGTGCGTCATCTCGGGAGGCCGAATCCAGCGGTGCGTCCTTTCGCCCAGGGTTCGCACGAACAGCTTCAGCTACGCATTCGAATCGATTCTGATGGAAGACGTCGACGTCGGACGATACGCCAAGCTCCGCAGGGTCATAGTGGACAAGGGCGTGAGAATCCCCCCCAGGACTCAGATCGGATACGATCCCGAGGACGACGCGAGGCGCTTCACGATCACCGACAGAGGCATCGTCGTGGTCCCCAAGGAGTACCGCTTCGAAGAGATCGAGGAGCACTCCGTACCGCGACTCCGTTGAGCGCGAGACGTCCCCATGGCGATCGTGAACCGAGGCTCGGGCGCCCCGCGAGCCGCCCACACGGCGGGTTGCGCCTTCACGCCGACCGAGGATCGACTCTCAGATGGACGTGCAGCCTCCGTACATCACGAAGTACCGCAGGAGGCGAGAGCAGGTCTACCGGACGCGCATCGGGTACGCGATCGCGGCCGCGGTCCTGTTCCACCTGTCGCTCTTCGCCTGGCTCGCTCCGTTCAGCGAGCGGCTCCCGCTCGTAAGGCACATCGGATACCAGGGGGTGCTCCGCATCCTCCCCGAGATCTCCGTTCGGCGCAGAACGGCCGAGGTAGAGACCGACCTCGAGACCTCGCGCGGGCTCGGCTCGGAGGGCATCTTCCAGGTCGTCTCGATCGAGATGGTCGACTGGGCCGTTCCCGCGGGAACGCCGGCGGAGGAGATCACCGGCGAGGTCGAGCAGGAGTCCGGAGACGACCTCCGCAACCTCCTCGAGGAGTCACTCCCGCAGCCGACGAGCTCCGACGTCGTCGTGCTGAGGGTCGTGAAGCCGACCTACCCGGCGGCGTCGATCATCGACGGAGTCGAGGGCGTCGTCGTCTTCCGGCTGCACCTCTCGGAGACGGGGGACGTTGTCCGCGCGTGGCTTCTGAGCTCGGAGGTCGACGAAGCCTGCGAGGAGTCGGCGCATCACGCGGTCCTGCAGTGGAAGTTCCGGCCGTTCCTGGTCAACGGCGAGCCGACGTCCATTCTCGTAGACCAGAGGGTCCGGTTCCGCCTGCACGACCCCCCCGAGGTCGCCCCGGGACGCCTGAGAATAGGAGGCGACCGGAACGGCGGCCCGCGATGACGGGCGCCGGGCCGCGAGCGGCTCCGATTCCTTGACTGCCGGGCGCGAATCGTGGAGACTCGCGGCGGGCCCGTCGGGGCGTGTTCTCTTCCGAACCGAAAGGACGGTCATGCAGCGTCTTCCGAGTTCTCTCCCGATCGCCTTGGTCGTCGCGGTCATGGCGTTCGCGCCGGCGCTCGCGGCGACGGTCTCCGGAGCGGGGTTCGACACCGAGCGATTCGTTCCCGTCGAGGAGCTCAAGCCCGGTGACCGATGTGTCGGTAGGACCGTCTTCTCCGGGACTGCGATCGAGGAGTTCGAGGTTGAGATCCTGGGAATCGTGCGGGGCTCCGCCCCCGGCAGCGACCTCATCATCGCGCGCGCGTTCGGGGAGACGCTCGAGAGGACTGGAATCCTCCAGGGGATGAGCGGGAGTCCGGTCTACCTCGACGGGCGGCTGGTCGGCGCGATGTCGTCTACGTGGGCGTACACGAAGGAGCCGATCGGCGGGATCACGCCGATCGCGGAGATGCTGCCCGCGCTCGACGCCATGGACGACGAGACGGGAGAGCTCCGGCGCGGCTCGGGAGGTTTCGGACGACTCCTCTTCCCTGAGGGGGAGTTCGCGTCGTCGAGGATCGGGTGGCTAACGGCCGCTTCGGGTGCGCGCCAGTCTCCCGAGGGTCTCGCGGCGGGCTCCTCTCTCGGCTCGTACGAGGGCAGGGCGTTGACCCCCATCGACGTCCCGCTCGTGGTCTCCGGCGGCGGCGACAGGTTCCTCGCGCAGGTGGAGGAGATCCTGGGCGGAGCGGGCGTCACGGTGGTGCGCGGCTCGGGCGCCGGACAGATCGACGCGGTCTCGGAGCTCGAGCCCGGATCGGCGGTCGGCGTGCAGTTCGTGTCCGGCGACGTCTCCTGGACGGCGATCGGCACGGTCACACATCGCGAGGGGAACGACATCGTCGCCTTCGGGCATCCGCTCTTCAACGCGGGCAGGGTCGAGACCCCGATGGTCGGCGCGTTCGTGCACACGCTGCTGCCGCTGCAGACCGTCTCCCAGAAGTTCGCGTCCGGTGGTGCGACGGTCGGCACGTTCAGGCAGGACAGGCGCCGGATGGTCGCGGGACGGATCGGACCGGTTCCCGACATGATGCCGCTCAGGGTCCGTATCGACGAGGAGGGTTACGGGTCCTCCGTCTTCGAGTTTGAGGTGATGCGGATGCCTCCGTACTCGTCCCTCTTCGCGGGCCTCGCCGCGTCCGGGGCGGTGTCGCAAGCCGTGTTCTCGGCGGGAAGGAGCTCGGCCGAACTCAGGCTCCGCATCCAGACCGGCGACAACGTCGTAGAGTACGCGACGACGTTCTTCACCGCAGACCTCCCGCTCCGCGCGGGCGGCGAGCTCTCGGCCCTGATGGATTTCGTCTTCGAGAACTCGTTCGAGACGCGCGAGATTTCCTCGGCGGAGCTCACCGTCGACGTCTTCGGAGAACGACGACAGACGTTCATCGAGCGCGTCGAGATCGACCGGCCGATCTACCACCCCGGCGACGAAGTCGTGGTCAGCGTCACGCTCCGCGACTGGGAAGGCGCGAGGACGACCAGAACGGTCACCCTCGCGATTCCGTCGTCTGTCGGGGAGGATCCTCTCCTCCTCAGGGTGGGCGGGGCCGACTCGTATCACGAGTGGGAGGCCGAGAGGCTCGGAGCCGGACTCCGTCCCAGGAACTTCGAGCAGCACCTGGCTCTTATCCAACGATCGAAGCCCGGCAACGCCGTAGTGGCTCAGCTCGTGTCCGGTCGGCCAGGGCTCTCTCTTCACGGGGGCGAGCTCCGCGACGTGCCGGGCAAGGCGGCTCTCGTCCTCGGGTCGTCCGCGACCAGCGGCGCCGTCGATCTGGTGGAGTACTCGCTGGTCGACCAGACCGAGTTCACGACCGACCGCGAGGCACAGGGGTATCACGAGCTCGTGCTCGTCGTGAGAGAAGACGACTGACGCGCTCGTCGCGTCACGCAGGTGTCTCCCAAGGGGGTACGATGTCAGAGCGAAGAGTCCCGATGATCCTCCTCGTCGCGGTGATGGCCGCGGCGCTCCTTCCGGGGCCGGTCGAGGCGTCGTCGGCCTCCTTCTGGCGCACGGACACGTTCGGCGCGTTCCTGGAGGGCAACGCGGACGGTGTGTCGATCCGTCAGGACGGCACTCTCGTGCTCTCGCCCGACCTCCGGGGCGAGGCGGTGCCCGACGCCAGGTACGCCTGGACCGCGGTCACCGGGAGCGGCGGCAGGCGCTACGTGGCTGCGGGGCAGCCGGGGAAGCTCTACCGACTCGAAGGCGGCGAGTTCACGCTTCTGTTCGAGGACGATCTGGCCGATTTCCCGGCGATCGCCGTCGGTCCCGAAGGCGACGTCTTCGTGGGGACTGCCCCCGGTGGAGTCGTTCACCGGGTGACGGGCGTCGGCTCTCACGAGCCGTTCTTCGACACCGGTGAGGAGTACATCTGGTCGATGGTCTATTCTCCCGAGCACGGGCTCGTGGTCGGGACCGGCGACACCGCGATGGTCTTCGTGGTCGACGGCGACGGCGTGGGGGAGATGGTGTGCGAGCTGGACGAGTCGAGCGTCATCTCCCTCGCCGCCATCGGCGGCCGCGTCTACGCAGGGACGGCCGGCGAAGGACTGGTCCTCGACGTGACGCCGGGCGACGACCTGCGCGTGATCCACGACACGCGGTTCGACGAAGTGGTGGGCATCGCGCCGGGGCCGGACGGTCTCGTCTTCTTCGCCGGGACCACGGTCGTCTTCGAGTCGACGTTCGAGGAGAACGGCGAGCTCGGGACGGGACTCGGGGAGGGCGCCGTCTACGTGACCACGCCTTCCGGAGGAGCCCGCGAGGTCTGGACGAGCACCGAGGTGCCGATCACCGCACTTGGCGCCGGTCCGGGGGGAACCGCGTGGGCGGGCACGGGATCGAACGGGCTCGTGTTCTCCGTCGACCACGTCGGAGAGGTCGACCTGATCGCGGACCTGCCAGACGAGGAGATCCTCTCGGCGGGGCTCAGCGGGGGTCGTGCGGCCGTGACGACCGGAGCGCCTGCCACGGTCTACGTCGTGGGGACCGAACCGGCCGACCGCGGCGCCTACGAGTCCGATGTCATGGACGCAGACGCCGTCGCCCGATGGGGCGAGGTCCGGTGGTCGGCGGAGTCCGGCGGCGGATCGCTCGAGATCTCGACGAGGTCGGGCGCCACGGCGATCCCCGGGGAGCTGTGGTCGGCCTGGGCGAAGGTCGACGGGGAGTCTGAGGGGACGGTCCTGTCTCCACCGGCCAGGTTCCTCCAGTGGAAGGCCGAGCTCACGCGAGGGCGCGGCGACGGCCCGGTGCTCAGATCCGTCGAGGTCTCGTTCCTCCGCGAGAACCTTCCTCCGGCCATCGCCCACGTCGCGGTTTATGAGCCCTGGGAAGCCCCGTTCGCGGGCGGCGGTGGCGGCGGTCCGCTCACCCAGACGCTCCCCAGCGGGGTGGAGGTGACGTACTCGCTCGAGCCGTCCGGTGGTCCGCCGAGCATCAACCTCCCCGCGCTCGTCCGCGGCGTCCGCGCGGCCGAGTGGCACGCGGTGGACCCGAACGGAGACGAGCTCACGTTCTCGCTCTGGATCAGGAGCGAGGAAGAGGAGCGGTGGAAGCTGATGGAGGACGAGCTGTCCCGCACTGCTCATTCTTGGGACACGGCCTCGATGCCCGATGGCTCCTACCGCATGCGTGTCGTCGCGACCGACAGGCCGGGTAACAGCGAGGCGACCGCGGCGACGGACGAGAGGGTGAGCGCCCCGTTCCTCGTGGACAACACGGCGGCCCGGATCACCAGCCTGTCGGTGTCCCGTGAGGGGGATGGCCTCGCTGTCGACGGAGCCGTCGAGGATGCGCTGAGTCCCATCGCACAGGTGGAAGTCTCCGTCGACTACGGGGAGTGGGAACCCGCCTTCCCCGACGACGGAATCTTCGACTCCAGGATCGAGGCATTCTCTCTGGTCATCGAGGAGGCGGGAGAGGGCGAGACGGCCGTGGCGGTCAGGGCGGTCGACCGGGCCGGGAACATCGCGGTGTCGAGGACGGTCCTCAGGTAGGGGCGCCTGCGTGGTTTCGCCGGCGGTCCAATAAGACTATATATAGAGGGAAGCACGGTATTTGTGACTGTTGGTCAGTTCGCTGCTTCGGACCGGTGCTAGGCGAAACCCCCGGCCGGTCACGGGGGTCACAGGAAGTGCGCGGGAGCGATGCATCCTGAGCCCGCGCAGGGAGCATGATGAACTGCGAGCTCTGCAGAAGCCTCATCCAGAAGGAACTCGACGGCGAGATTTCGGCCACCGAGTTGGGCGGTCTCGAGTCGCATGTCTCGAGCTGCGAGGACTGCCGGTCCGAGCGGGCGGCGTACCTCGCGATCGACCAGATTCTGGGTGAAGCTCCCCTCGTTCGCGGACCGGCCTGGATGGCCGACGCGGTGATCGGGGAGATCGCGAAGCGGCGGTCGGCAAGGCGCTTCGTAGAGCCGCTCGTGATCGGAGCTTCCGCGGGGGCGGCGACCGTCGCAACCGCATTCGCCCTAACGCGATACCTGAGCCCCGAGACGCGCCAGACGCTGAGCGAGACCGTTGCCCGCTCCTTCCGGCCCGTTGCCGATCTCCTCGCGGCCGTCGCCGAGAGGGTACCGGGCGCCGAGGTGGCAGCAGCCGGCGGGCCCGGCCTGCACGGTGTCGTCTGGGGTCTCGCCGTCGTCGCGGTCGCTGTTCTCGCGTTCGTGGCCCTGAGGTCTTCGAGGCAGCTCGTCTGCGAGCTCCGCGAGACGCCGTCTACGTAGCAGGTCTCACATTGCAGCCAGCGAGCGCCCCGGGCACCGCGAGTGCCCGGGGCTTATTCTTGCGCGCGGGGGCCGGGGACTCCGGGAACGCACCGGTTGCTGTTCCGGACGCTCCGGACCGGGGCACATAGAGGAGCGCCCGATCTCGAACCAGGGGTCCGTTCGAGGGCCGGGCGCTCCTGCACGTGCGCTCGATGGCGCGAGGGATGCTGTGTCTCCGACCTACTGGGGCGGCGTCGGCGACGGGGGGACTGCGGTGTCGGTGAGCTTCACGGGCTCGCCGTTCTGCGCCTCGTCCTTGAAGCGCATGGTCACGATAACGTGGAACGCGATGAGGGCTATCCCTATGAAGAGCGTGATGAACACGCCGGGCGCGCCATCGGAGAGGATGCCGAGGAAGATGAAGCCGATCAGCATGCCGATGCCCATGGCCGTCAAGACGAGTCCCCAGCCGAGCGACGCGTAGCCGCGCCGCTTCTTCTGGAGGAGCGACGGATCGTAGACGCCTCTGTCGAGCGCCTCCTTGTAGGCCTTGTGGCGTACGTTCTGCCTGTGCGTGATGCCCCGCACGATCATCATGACGATCAGCACCAGCGCGGCGATCGACACGAGGGTGGTCAAGAGGGCGAACGCGAACGGATCCATGGTCACAACCTCCTTGCTCTGATTCCCCCGGTCCGGTTCCTTCTCCCGCAGGCGGCCGGGGGGTCCGGTCAGTGCCTCCTGCGTCACTCAGTCGTCTGTCCGTGGTTCCTTCCCTCGAACCGTACACTATGACCCCGGACCCGGCCAGCCGGTTTCGCCCGGTTTCCGCATCCGGTCGTCCGGCGCGCGGGGTCAGCCCGGCGGGGGCGGAGCGCCGAATGGGGTTCATCTTCGCGATGGACCTCTGGGGGCGGAAGTCGGCTTGGATTCGCGCGGGCTTCTGCTAGTATTGGTCGCTGGACCCGGCCAGACGGCACGCGGGTGTGCGGCCCGACGGACCATGTCGCTGGTAGTCGATCGGGCCCGGTCACGCGGAGGTGTCTTTGGCTGTGTCCGAGCGCCACCACACGTCGTCGCCTTCGGATGAGGAGCTCATCGCGAGGGCCGTGTCCGGGGACGACGGGGCCTTCGCCGCGCTCGTCCGGCGGCACACCGACCTCGTGTACACCGTGGTACTCCGCGTCGTCGGCAACGAGGCGGACGCCGACGACGTCACACAGGAGGCGTTCGTCAGGGCGCACCGCGCGCTCGGACGGTTCAGGGGCGACTCGAAGTTCTCGAGCTGGCTCTACCGCATCGCAGTCAACCGCGCGCTGACGCATCTCCAGAAGAAGAAGCGGCGGGGCACGTCGGTCGAGCTGGACGAGAGTCCGTACGTCGAGGCCGCGGTGGCAGGCGAGCGCGTCGTCGACCCCGAGTCCTTCGTTCTGAACGAGGAGATGAGGAGACAGGTGCGGGAGGCCGTGGAGGCGCTCCCTCCAAGATACCGGGCGGTGGTGACGCTCTTCTACCTCGAGGAGCGGAGCTACAAGGAGGTCGCGGAGATCCTGGGCATCCCGCTCGGGACGCTCAAGACCCACCTCCATCGCTCTCGTGCTCTCCTCAAAGAGATACTCGTGTCACGCGGAACTGAAACCACCAGGAGGCAGGCGTGAAAGAGAGCTGTCTGGACGTCATCTTCGAGAGACGGGCCGTGGAGCACTTCGAGGATCGTGAGATCCCGAAGGAGGATCTGGACAAGGTGCTCCGCGCAGCGCTTCAGGCGCCCGGGGCGGGAGGGGTTCCGACGAGCGGCTACCGCGGTGCGAAGCCGCTGTCGATCATCGTGGTCGAGGAGAGGGAGCGGAGGGAGCAGCTCAATCGGCTTCTTTGCGACGGGAAGCGGAAAGTGATCGAGGAGGCTCCGGTGTCGCTCGTCTTTTGCGCCGACGTCCACCGTCTGAACCGCTGGGCGCGGCTGCGAGGGGGAGTCCCGCACTTCACGGGGATCGGCGTTCTCTGGGTCGCACTGCGTGCGGTCTACACTGCGGCGCAGACGAGCGTGATCGCCGGCGATGCTCTCGGGCTCGGATCCCAGTACATCCAGGAGATCGCGTGGGCCCCGCACACGACCCTTGAGTTCTTCAAGCTCCCGAAGCAGGTCATGCCGGTCGCAATGGTCGCGATGGGATACCCCGCCAAGAGACCGCCCATCGGACCGACGCTCCCGATTGACATCGTCGCGCACGACGAAGTCTACCGCGACCCGTCGGACGAGGAACTCCTCGAGGGCTACGCCACGAAGGAGCAGTTCTTCCAGGACTGGCGGACCTCGCTGCCGGAGGACTCCGAGGCGCGGAAGATCATGGACTCCAACGGGATCGAGAACCTCGCGCAGTACATGTCCCTCCTCGTCTACACGAGCAGCTTCTATAAGTGGAGGGACGACGTCATTCGCACGAACCTGAGCTTCGCCGACTTCGAGTAGCGTGAGTTCGCGGCCCTCGCCGCAACCGGAAGGTCGAATGGAACGCGAGATCATCGCGCTGATCGCGTCGATCCTCCTCATCGTCGTCCTGGTGCGGTTCAGGGTCGACCTTGGGGTCTCCATGCTCCTGGGCGGAGCCTCGATGGCTCTCATCGCCGGGAAGCCCATCGGCTGGACCGGAATCGAGGTCGGCCGGGCCGCCGTCGATGTCGACACCCTCTGGCTCCTCGGCCGGATCGTGACGATCATCGCCCTCGGCGCGCTCGCCGGGCGCCTCGGCTATCTCGACCGCCTCGTGTCCGGCCTCCGGAAGCTCATCTCCGATAACCGGGTCGTGATCGCGCTCATACCGGCGTTCGGCGGACTCCTGCCGATGCCCGGTGGCACGATGCTCACCGCTCCGATGGTGGAGAGCGCGACGTCCGGGACCGACGTCACGCCCGAGCAGAAGCTCTTCGTCAGCTACTGGTTTCGGCACGTGTGGGAGTACATCTGGCCGCTCTACCCAGGTGTCGTCTTCGCCGCCGCACTCGTCGAGCGGTCCGAGAGCGAGATCGCGTTCGCCCACCTTCCCCTGACGATCTCGGCGATCGTCGGCGGCGTGGTCTTCACGCTGATGTGGCTCGACGCCGGCAAGAACGAGCGCGTGGCGAGCGAGCGCGCGGAAGGCTGGCGCGACCTCCTGATCGGCGTCCTTCCGTTCGGCGTGGTCGTCGCCGGAGTCCTGGTGCTCAAGCAGGAGGTCGTCTACGTAGTCCTCGTCGTGATCGCGCTCCTCTCGATCATCGGGAGGGTCAAGCCGAGGGACCTCCTCCACGCGTTCAAGCGCGGGACCGAGCTCCAGATCATCACGCTCGTCGTCGGCGTCGCCGCGTACAAGCACATTCTGACCGAGGCCGGCGTCGTCGCCGCGGTGCCGCCGTTCTTCATGCAGCTGGGGCTCCCCGAGCTCGTCGTGATCTTCGCGGTCCCGTTCATGGTCGGGCTCGTCACCGGCGTGACGCTCGCGTTCGTCGCGGTGACCTTCCCGCTCCTCCTGCCGCTCATGGGCGGTGCCGACGTCGACCTCCAGCTCGTCATGTTCGCATACGGCGCCGGGTTCGTTGGCTGCCTCCTGTCGCCCGTGCACCTGTGTCTCGTCCTCACCCGCGAGTACTTCCGGGCCGACTTCGGGAAGGCCTACAGGATGCTGCTCCTGCCCTGCGCGCTCATCGTCGCCGTTGCCACGGCAATCGTGCTCCTGTAGCATTGATGCCTTCCGACGTCTGACCTGCACTCCAACGGGGCGAGCCGCGGTCCGACCCGCGAGCAGCACCCCCGAGCGGAGGACGCGTTGAAGGGGTCGAAGGGCGCCATCCTGGCCACGCTGGGGGCAGGACTCCTCTGGGGCTCGTCGTTCTCGGTGATCAAGATCGGCCTCCGGTCGATCGATCCCTACTGGTTCGTCTTCTTCCGTTTCCTGTTCGCGTCCGCGATCGCCCTCGCGGTGACCGCGTCGATCGGGAAGCTCTCGAGCGTGCTGGCGCTCCTCAGGCACCCCGTCGTGGTTCTGCTCGGAGTCACCAACGCGCTCAGCTTCATCCTCCAGTTCAAGGGGCAGACGATGACGACCGCGGCGAACGCCGCGCTCCTGATCAACACGTGTACGATCTTCGTGGCGATCATGTCGCGGTTCGTCTTCCGCGAGCGGTTCGGCCCGCTCAAGTCGATCGCCGTCGTGATCGGCGTGATCGGCGTCTACCTCGTGACGACCGGGGGGAGGATCGCGGTCCAGGCCGGCCCCGGCCTCGTAGGCGACCTCCTCGTGCTCGGCGCCGCGCTGTTCTGGACCTTCTTCATCATCCTCAACAAGAAGGCCCTCAGCGGCCGGGGCGTCGACGTGCGCTCGCTCACGACGGCGATGTTCGTGGCGACCGCAGCGGGAGCGCTTCCCGCAGCGCTCGTGTTCGGACGGGGCAGCTTCCCGGGCGTCACCCCGCAGTGGTGGGCCGTTCCGTACACGGCGGTCTTCTGTACGATCATCCCGTTCTTCCTCTGGGCGTGGGGTCTGAAGCGTGTGTCCGCCACGACGTCCAGTGTGATCATGTTGACCGAGGTCGTCTTCGCCCTCGCCCTCGCCGCGCTTCTTCTGGGCGAACGACTGTCGGGCGGCGGGCTCGTGGGGAGCGTGCTCATCATGGGGGCCGTGGCCCTCGCCTCGCGCGACGCGGCGGCGGAGGGTCCGGCCGGGCCGGACGTCGTGCCGGAGTGACCGGGGGGAGACGACCGGAACGGACGCGCCCCGGCGAGGCTCTCGCGCAGGCAGTGAGGAGGGAACACCGTTGACAAGGCACTGGAGAACCCGAAGGCGGAGGGCGCACGCGATGCCCGCGCCTGTCGCCGTCGCGCTGACCGCGGTCGCGCTGATTTCGACCGTTCTGGTCGCGGCGCTGACGGTCCCCGCGGCGGCGCAGGAGGCGGCCGGGCTCGACTCGCTCGTGGTCCGGGCCGACCGCGCGCTCTCCTGGGGGCAGTTCGCGAGGGCGGACGAGTTGCTGCAGAAGGCGGTCGCCATCGACGACGACGACCCGCGCGTCAATCACGGCCTCGCGATCAAGGGGCTCATTGAGGACGACGCGGACTTCGCCATCGAGCACGCGCGGAAGGCCGTCCAGAAGGACAAGAAGAACTCCGAGTACCGCATGACGCTCGCCAACGGCTACGGAATGAAGGCGCAGCAGGGCGGGATGAGCGCGGTGTACTACGGACGCAAGTACCGGGAGGAGTGCCAGAAGGCGATCAAGTACGATCCCGAGAACGTCGAAGCCTACTTCGGGCTCCTCTACTTCTACGTCTACGCTCCCTCGATCGTCGGGGGAGGCAAGGACAGGGCCAGGGAACAGGCCGAGAAGATTCGCGAGATCGATCCGATGAGCGGTCACTCCGCGGACGCCCTGATCGCACAGGTCGAGGGCGACACCGTGGCGGTCGAGGCCGCGTACGTCGCTGCGACCGAAACGGACTCGACGAGCGCGAACGCGTGGTGGACCCTGGGGGTGTTCTGGAGCGGGCAGGGGCGCGTCGAGGAGTCCCTGAGGGCCTTCGAGCGCGCGGCCGCAGCGGCGCCGGAGAGCCCGAGCATCAGCTACCAGCTCGCGAAGGCGAGACTGGAGTCGGGCGTCGAGCTCGAGGCGGCGGCCGACGGGTTCGGCATGTACATCGAGTCCGAGCGTCGCCCGGACTACCCGCCCCTCGCCGCGGCGCACTGGCGCAGGGGCGAGGTGTTCGAGGCGCTCGACCGACTGGAGGACGCGAAGGCGGAGTGGGAGGCCGCACTCGAGGCCGACCGTGAGTACCTGGAGGCGGAGGAGGCACTGAGACTACTCGAGGCGGAGCACCCGGAACTCTGGTAGGAGCGAGAAATGGACGAGAACGAGAAGACCTGTCTGGGGACGGACGCGTACGGCGGGGTCGACGGTGAGGACTACAGCCCGTACGTCGAGCACCATCGGACGATCCGCGAGTTCACCCTGAGGGCCGTCATCATGGGGGCGCTCGTCGGCATCGTCTTCGGCGCGGCGAACGCCTACATCGGACTCAAGGTCGGAATGACGGTCTCCGCGTCGATCCCCGCGGCCGTCATCGCGATCGCGCTGGCGCGGCTATGGCGGTCGTCCGTGCTCGAGAACAACATGGTGCAGACTGTCGGGTCGGCCGGAGAGTCTCTGGCCGCGGGAGTCATCTTCACCATCCCGGCTCTCATCGTTCTCGGGTTCGTGCCGGCTCTCTCGAAGATCTTCATCCTGTCCGTGATCGGCGGACTCCTCGGGGTTCTCTTCATGGTTCCGCTCAGGCGGTACTTGATCGTCCATGAGCACGGGAAGCTGCCCTACCCCGAGGGAACGGCGTGCGCCGAGGTGCTCGTCGCGGGCGACCGAGGGGGAACGCTCGTCAAGAGGGTCATGGCGGGCGTCGGGATCGCCGGCGTCTACAAGTTCCTCATGGAGGGGATGGGGCTCTGGCCGTACAAGCCCGCGTGGAACATCCGGGGTCTGACGGGGGCGCGCATCGGCGCGGAGGTGACACCCGCCCTCCTCGGCGTCGGCTACGTCATCGGGCCGAAGATCGCGGGGCTCATGCTCGCCGGCGGCGCCATCGGCTGGCTCGTCATCATCCCTCTCATCAAGATGATGGGGAGCGGGCTCGCGGAGCCGCTCTTCCCGGCGACGACGCTCATCAGCGACATGGAGCCGATCGACATCTGGGACAACTACATCCGCTACATCGGCGCCGGCGCCGTGGTCTTCGGCGGAGTCGTCACTCTCATTCGGGCCGTCCCCACCATCATTCGCTCCTTCAGGATGGGCATCAAGGGGCTCACGAGCGGCGGGGAGGAGGACGGCGAGGGCGAGAAGCGCACCGCGCGCGACCTGCCGACGAGGTACGTGGTCATCGGGGCCGTCGCGCTCGGTCTTCTCACGTGGGCGGTGCCGCAGATCCCGGTGAACTTCGTCGGAGCGCTCCTCATCGTCATCTTCAGCTTCTTCTTCGTGACCGTCTCGTCGACCATCGTCGGGCTGATCGGGAGCTCGTCGAACCCGGCGTCCGGGATGACGATAGCGACGCTCCTCGCGACGAGTCTCGTGTTCCTCGGGTTCGGCTGGACCGGAGAGGCGGGGATGGTTGCCGCGATCTCGGTCGGCGCCGTCGTCTGCATCTCCATCTGCATCGCGGGCGACACGTCCCAGGACCTGAAGACGGGGTTCCTCGTCGGGGCGACGCCGAGGCGCCAGCAGTACGGGGAGATCGTGGGCGTCCTCACCTCCGCGCTCGTCATCGGGGGTGTCGTGTTCTTCCTCCACGGCGTCTACGGGATCGGGTCCGACCGGCTCCCGGCGCCGCAGGCCGTCCTCATGTCGATGGTGGTCAAGGGGGTTCTCACGGCGTCGCTCCCGTGGGGGCTCGTCTTCATCGGCGTGTTCCTCGCTGCGTGCATCGAGCTCCTCGGCGTGCCGTCGCTCCCGTTCGCCGTCGGGCTCTACCTCCCGGTCAGGTTGTCGACGCCGATCATGCTGGGAGGCGTGATCCGGCTGTTCACCGAGCGCACCCGCGACCCGGGCCTCCGGCACACGAGGAGAGAGCGCGGGGTCCTCTACAGCTCGGGGCTCATCGCGGGCGGCGCGATCGTCGGGCTCGCGGTCGCGTTCCTCGAGAACGCGCAGATCCAGAGGGACGATCTCATCGCCCAGGGGGAGCCTGTCGGAGTCATGACGAGGGGTCTCGCGACCTTCTTCGACAAGGTCCACATCGGGTCGGGCTGGGCGGGAAGTGCGGAGGGGGTCGCAGCTCTCATCTTCTTCTTCATACTGGCGGCGACGCTCGTCGTGGCGATCAGTCCCCGTCGCGGGAGAGGGGCACCGGAGTAGCGAGGGCGCGGGGGCCCAGCACTCCGGATTGAAGGCCATCCCCAGCCCGGTTTGGGCGGGTTATCCACATTATTGAGGAAAAGTGCTTGACGGGGAACGCGGCGCCCCCTAGGGTCGTGGTGCGGCGCACAAAACACAAGAAGCTTTTGATGACCGGGAATCATGGCGCGTCTGATTACGAAGCACGCCAACAGGCGTCTCTATGACGCCGAGCAGAAGAGGGTGATCACCCTCCTCGAGCTCTCCGACCTTGTGGCCGGCGGCGAGGACGTCGTCGTCGAGCTCAAGGGGACCGGAGAGGACATCACCGCCGTGACGCTGCTTCTGTCGGTCCTCGAGCGGGTCAAGCGCAACTCGGGCGACGGGATGGGGTCGGGCACGGTAGAACGCCTCGTGTCGGCCGTGCGGCGGGCGATCGACTCCCTGAGCCAGGGAGGCGAGGGGCTCGATCGGAACCTCGAGGAGACGCAGACCGGCGCAGCGGTCAGCGATTGAGATCCCGGGCGCGTGTCCGTCCCCACAGGCGGGAGGGCTCGTGTTGCGGGAGACCTGTAGCCCGGCCGTGTCACAGGGACTTCGATGAGCGCACCACCTGTCGAGCGTACAGCGCGGGCTGAAGAGATGAGCGAACCCATCGACGACATCGGGCGCGACGACGTCGAGGAGCCGCGAACCGGACTCCTCGGGGTCTTCCGGAACAGGAACTTCACGCTCCTGTGGTCGAGCACGATGGCGTCGCAGCTCGGTGACCACCTGAACCTCATGGCGCTGACGGCGCTCATCTTCGCGATGTCGGGCGGCGAGATCAGGGGGCTCGAGTTCTCGAAGATCCTGCTCCTGGCTAGCGCCCCGGTACTCATCTTCGGGCCGGTCTCCGGAGTCTACGCAGACCGGCTGAACCGCAAGACCCTGATGATCGTGTCCGACCTGCTCAGGGCCGCTCTCGTGGCGCTGATCCCGTTCCTCGGAAGCTCGATGATCCCCGTCTACATCATCATCTTCCTCGTCTTCACCATCAACCGGTTCTACCTCTCGGCGAAGTCGGCCGCGATCCCGCAGATAGTCCGCAGCGATCAGCTGATGTCCGCGAACTCGCTCCTGAACGTCGCGATGGTGACGACCATCGTGCTGGGACCCGCGGGAGGCGGGATCCTGGTCGAGCGATTCGGGCACGACGTGGGGTTCTTCGCCGACGCCGGAACGTACGTGGTCTCGGCAGTCCTCGCGGCGTTCATCGCGCTCAGGAGCGTCTCCGAGATCGCGGCGGCCCGCGCCGCCGAGCGGGCCGAGCGTCGCCGGGTCCTCGAGACCACGGCCAAGCACGCGCTGCACGCGCACAGCCCCGCCGAGTTCGCGGAGGACGCTGCCAGGATCGGGAGGGAGATCGCCGCGCCGATCGAGGAAGAGGTCGAGGTCATCGGGTCGATCTACCAGCGTCTCATCGCCGACCTCAAGGACGGCGCCCGGAAGATGAGGGAGAACCGGATCGTGATGTACTCCACGATCTCCTCAGCCGCCGTCATGTTCATCGCGGGGTTCGTCCTCGTCGCCACGCCGGTGCTCGTAAGGAACGAGTTCGGCGTGGGCACCGCGCGGCTGGGAGTACTCTTCTCGGCGGGAGGCGCCGGGATGCTCGTCGGGTCGCTGGTAGTGGGGAGGTTCTTCCAGGCGGCCGAGCGCAGGGCGATCGTGGCCGTGAGCTTCCTCCTCGCGGGCGCCGGAGTGCTCGCGATCTCCATGGCAGGGTCGATCCCTGCCCTCGCGATCTGGCTATTTCTCTCCGGACTCTTCATCGCGCCCACGATGGTGACCTGCGACACGATCCTCCAGGAGTCGATGCCGGGCGAGTCGGTGGGGAAGGCGTTCGGGTTCAGGGACATGGTCGCGAAGGCAGCGTTCGGAGTCGCGGGCATCCTCTCCGGCGTAGTCGCTGACGCCGTCGGCCCCAGGTACCTCCTCGTCGCGGTCGGCTTGGGATGCCTCGCATACGCCGGAGCTTCACCGTTCCTCTTCGCGGACACGACGAAGCTCAACATGCTGAACGCGTACCCGCTCATGAGGATCGTGTCCGGCCTGGCGGCCAGGCTCCCGAGACGGATGACCTACGGGCTCGGGTCGTATCTCTCGTACGCCGCGTTCCTGCTCCTCAAGGAGAAGAGGAAGGCCGCGAGGGAGAACGCCGCGCGCGTGCTCGGGGCTTCGCCCGAGAGCCGCGAGGCGGGCAGGCTCGCAAGGCAGATGTTCAGGAGCACGGGGTTCTACTGGGTCGACTTCTTCCGGCTGAACAGACTCACGGACGAGGAGATAGCGGAGACCGTGAGGGTCGAGTGCATCGAGCACATCCGGGAGGCTCTGACGCACGGCCGGGGCGCCATGATCGTGACGGCGCACCTCGGGAGCTGGGACGTCGGGGGAGTGGCGGTTGCCGCGGAGCAGGGCATGCCTCCGCTGTCGGCGATCGTCGAACCGGTCACCCAGGAGAGTTCCAACGTGGCGATGACCGCCATGCGCGAGCGTCGCGGGATACGCGTGATACCGCTCGGGAACGCGCTCGGTGTCGGTCGCGCGCTCCGGCGTAACGAGGTCGTCCTCATCGTGGGCGACCGCCTGATAGACGGCGAAGGCGTCGCGGTCGAGTTCTTCGGAGAGCAGACGCTGCTTCCGAGGGGGACGGCATACTGGTCCATCAAGACCGGCGCTCCCGTCCTTGTCGGATGCTGCGTCCGGGATGCCGACGGAGGGTACGCCGTCCTCTCGGATCCGCCGGTCTACTCCGAGCCCACCGGGGACATCGACGCCGACGTGCGGCTCCTCACGCAGCGCATCGCGACGACGATGGAGAAGTACATCGCTCGGTATCCGGAACAGTGGGCCATGCTCCAGGCCATCTGGCCGAACGGAGAGGGAACCGGCGAACTGCGGAAGGATCGACGGGGGACGGCATGAAGGTCGGCATCGTCACCAATGTGTTCTACCCCTACCCGGGCGGCGTGAGCGAGCACGTGCGGCAGCTGTACGGCACGCTCACGAGGTTCGGACACGACGTCCGCGTCGTCACGACGTCGTTCGGGCGAGGCATGTCGGACGTGGAGGACCACGTCATCCGGCTCGGCCGCTCCTTCCCGGTACCGACCAACGGCTCGCTCTATCCCGTCGCGCTCCACCCGCGCATGGGGAGGATGGTCAACGAGATGCTTGCCCGCGAGCGGTTCGACGTGCTCCACATCCACGAGCCGTTCATGCCGGCCCTGTGTCTCGCTGTGCTCCGTGAGGCCGCCGCGCCCGTGGTGGGGACGTTCCACGCGAACCACGAATCCCCCCACACGTACGGCGTCTTTCGTCGCGTGCTCGAGAGACACGAGGGCAGGCTCGCTCGGCGGATCGCCGTGTCGCCAGCCGCCCGCCACACGATCGCCAGACACATCGGCGGCGAGTACGAGATCGTTCCGAACGGCGTTGACGTCGGACAGTTCTCGTCCGCTGAGCGTCTGCCGGAGCTCGACGACGGGCGGCTGAGCGTTCTGTTCGTGGGTCGCATGGAGCCGCGCAAGGGGGTCAAGTTCCTCTTCCAGGCGATGCCGGAGATCCTGGACGCCGTTCCGGAGTGCCGGCTGACCGTCGTCGGGAGCGGGCCCTACGCTCGTTACTACCGGTCGTTCATCCCGCCCGCCGCGGCGGACAGGGTCGAATTCGCGGGATTCGTTTCCGCCGAGATGCTCCCGCGCTACTACGCGAGCTCGGACGTCTACTGCTCCCCGGCGACCGGCGGGGAGAGCTTCGGGATCGTCCTGGTCGAGGCGATGGCCGCAGGTGCCGCCGTCGTCGCGTCCGACATCGCGGGGTATCGCGATGTGGTGAAACACGAAGAGACGGGTCTCCTCGTCGAGCCGGAGTCCCCCGGCTCGATCGCGGCGGGCGTGATCCGGCTCGCGAGGGAGGGGGACCTGAGGCGGCGTCTCGTCGAGAACGCGAAGCGCGACGTCGAGCAGTACTCGTGGGAGCGGGTGACGTCCAGGATCGTGGAGGTGTACGAGGCGGCGGTCGCGGAGCGCCGCGGCGCCGGTCGATCGTCGGGGCGCTCAGACCTGCAAGCCGAGGAGCGGAAGTCCGGCGAGAGGGAACGGGTCGTCGTTATCTGAGGGCGGTCCGCGCCGGCGTACGAGTGCGAACGGACGCGAGACAGATCGGAGACACGGGAGTCTTCTAGCAAGTGGAGGCGATGGGCGATGGTGACAAACTTGGCGACACGGACGAAGGCGCAGGCGGCGAAGACCCTCTTGAATCTCGTGCCCCACATCTCGGTCGACAACCTGGTGCGGGCAACGCGGTTCGCCGAGAAGCTCACGCGCGTCGAGCGTGACCGGGAGGTCATCCGCGGGCTCAGGGGCTACTTCGAGAGGCGACATCCCGCGTTCATGATGGCGAAGGACATCATGGACCGGCTCTCGCCGAACTGCCGCAGGAAGCTCATCGAGAATCTCTTCGTCAATGCGTTTCTCATCGGGACGGACAAGCGCGAGATTGAGATGCCGAGGAAGGAAGGATTCAAGCCTCCGATGCTCCTCGTCATCAGTCCCACTATGGCCTGCAATCTCGCGTGCCCCGGCTGCTACGCCGGGGAGTATGAGCAGCACCGCGGAATCTCGACCGATCTCGTCGACCGGGTCATCACCGAGGCGAAGGAGATGGGGACGTACTTCATCACGATGAGCGGCGGAGAGGTCTTCACCAGGGCCGACATGTTCGACATCTGGAGGAAGCACGACGACGTCTACTTCCAGCTCTACACGAACGGCACCATGATCAACAGCGAGGTCGCGCGGAAGCTCGAGGAATGCGGCAACGTCGCGCCGATGATCAGCCTCGAGGGTCACAAGAAGCGCACCGACGAGCGCCGAGGACCCGGGACCTTCGACACCGTAATGAAGGCGATGGAAAACCTCCGGGAGGCGGGCGTCATGTTCGGGGCCTCGTTCACCGAGACCAGAGAGAACATGGAGGAGATCGCGAGTGACGACATCCTCGATCTCCTCGTCGAGAAAGGCGCCTTCGTTGCGTGGTACTTCCAGTACATCCCGATCGGGCGCGAGCCGAGCGTCGACCTCATGCCGACACCGGAGCAGCGCGACTGGCTGCGCCGGAGGCTCCTCGACCTCCGCGAGGAGAAGTCGATCTTCCTCGGCGACTTCTGGAACGACGGCTACTACGTCGAGGGGTGCATCGCCGGCGGCCGGGAGTACATTCACATCAACGCGAACGGCGACGTCGAGCCCTGCGTCTTCTGTCACTTCGCCGTCGACAACATCAGGGACAAGAGCCTGAAGGAGGTGCTGAACTCCGACTTCATGAAGGCGATCAGGCGCGCTCAGCCCTATCGCGAGAACTACCTTACGCCCTGCATGCTCATCGACGAGCCGGACGTCCTGAGGGACGCGGTGATGAAGTGCCACGCGTACCCCACGCACGAGGGTGCGGAGACGCTCGTCACCGACCTCAAGGACGACATCGACGCGTACGCGCGCTCGTACCGGGCCATCGCCGACGACGTCTGGGAGACGGAATACAAGGACAAGAACTCGAGAAGGGTCAAGTCCGAGCGGCACGTCTAGTCACGAGGAGTGGTCTTCACTGAGTGAGCCCGAAGGGGCGAGCTGCAACGAGAGCGGGTGGGGCCGGAAGGGTCGAGGAGACCCGGGGGAGGAGAACAATGCTGGACAAGGCGGAACTCGGAAGGAGAGTCAAACTCGAGCGTCTGGCGAAGAGCATGACGCTCAAGCAGGTGGCCGACGCGTCCCACATGTCGCCGACACACATCTCCGAGATCGAACGAGGCAGGACGTCGCCGACGGTCGGGGCGCTCTTGAGAATCGCGCACGCGCTGGGGAAGCCGGCGACGTACTTCGTCGAAGAGGAGGAACTTCCCAGCGTCTCCGTCGTGCGGCGCCACGAGCGCGCGCGGCGGGGGGTGGCGGAGAGCGGGCAGTCTGTCGCCGACCTCGACTTCCTCACGACCGGGATTCCGGCGGGACGGCTTCGCGTCGTCGAGCTGAGGGACTTCGTTGTCGGCCCCGTCGAGGGCACGCTCCACGAGGGCGAGGAGATCATCCTCGTCACCAGGGGCCGCATGAGGGTGACCGTCGGGGAGACCGCGTACGAGCTGGAGGAGGGGGACTGCGTGCAGTTCAAGGCCAGCCTGCCCCACAGCTTCGAGAAGATGGGCGACGGCGACCCCAGAGCGCTCTGGATCACCGCGTCCGACGGGCTTCTCTCGCCCTAGAGGAGAGAACGACACTGCGCCGGGGATGTGTCCGATCGGACGCGACCGGTCGCGGTCGAGGGCTGACCTCGAGAAAGGGGCCGTCATTGCGAACGCCACGTCGCGCCGGTCGCGCGTCGCGCGCCCGCGCAGCCCAGCTCGCCGCGCTGATCCTGGGAGCACTCCTTGCGTCGGCGGCTGCAGCCGAGACTCCGGACCTCGCGCATCTCGGGCTCTCCCCGTCCGCCGAGCGTATGCTCGTCGACAACGGCTTCGTCGTCGTCGCGGGCGAGGCACTCGACTTCCCGGAGGCCTACACCGACATCCGCGAGAGGAACGTCCCCGCGTTCGTCACCACCGACACGGCCTTCTACATCACGGACCTGTTCCTCGACTACGTCTTCGTCGCGACCGTGGAGGACTACCTCCACCACCGTCTCCAGCAGCTCTCGCGCGAGATGGTCCGGCTCTCCGAGGAGCAGTACCTCTACGCGACCGATCAGGCTGTCAGAGAGGCGGCGCGTCGCAACGTGGCGTACTTCGGTGTCGGCCTGCACCTCCTGGACTCCGACTACTATCCGCCCGAGATCGCATCGAGCCTCATGACGCGGGAACTCGCGCTCATCGAGGACGCCGCCGGCGTGTACGTGTCGCCGATAATGGGGCGGGTTCCCCTCGACGGCATCGCGGGGCCGGGCGAGGACTACACCCAGTACGTCCCGCGCGGTCGGTTCAAGGAGAACGACCTCCTCGAGCGTTTCTACCGCGCATACACGTGGTACAGCAGGATGGCGTTCGCGATTCCGGAGGGCCGCGTGGACGACCTCACGCCGACGCGGCAGGCCCTACTCGTCGTGCAGGCGCTGGAGAGCGAGGCCGGCGACTGGCTCGAGCTGTGGCACCGCATCGCGGATCCCATGCGGTTCTTCGCCGGCGGCGCCGGCGACCCGACGCCCGTCGACTACATGGCGACGGCCCACGAGATCTACGGGACGGGATTCGACGTCGACGACCTCGCGGACGACGATAAGGTGATCGAGTTCGCCCAGGCGGTCGCTGAGTACGCTCCCATGCACTTCGAGACGCACGAGGTCCGGGGCATGAGGTACATGAGCCCGTGGGTGTTCCCGGACAGGAGCTGGTTCATCCAGCTCCCGCCCACGTCCGCTCCGCAGACGGCACTCGACGTGATGTCTCTCATGAGGTCCCGCGCCGCGAGGACGGTCCTCGAGGAGACCGGGCGGTTCGACGACAGGACCTATCAGCGGAACTACTGGGAGATCGAGCGGTGGTTCGAGTCGCTGACGTACGGCGACTGGACGCGCGACCTCTACTGGAGCTGGTCGTACGCGATCACCGCCATGATCGGGGGGGCTCCCAACGGCGCCCCGCCGTTCATGGGCAGCCACGAGTGGAATCTGCGCGCCCTCTCAACAGGGGCGGCGGCCTGGTCGATCGAGCGTTTCCCGGCGGGACGCGTCAGAGGGACCGAGCCCTCCCCGAGTCCGCCTCCGCCGCTCGAAGCGAGCATGAGGCCCTACGTGGAGCCGTACCCGGACCTCTACCAGCGGCTCCGCGAGCTCCTCGAGAACCTGCGCGACCAGCTCTGGGAGAACTACCTGCTCGACGATGCCATGTATGCGACGTTCAACGAGTACTGCATCTTCCTGACATCGCTCGAGCGCATCTCCCGGTCGGCCCTCGCCGGCGAGGACGTGCGGCCGGCAACCGGCAAGCTCGGGAGCCACGCGCGGACGCTCGCGAGGTTCGCGGCGACGACCGTGGAAGAGACGACCGGAACCGAAGGCACCGTTCCGTCGGTGGCGTTCTCCGGAATCGTCTACCGTGACATCACGACTCAGAAGATCCTCCAAGTGGGCATCGGCGGTCCCGACATCATCTACGTCCTCATGGAGACGCCCGACGGTCCGGCCGTCTACGGCGGGGCCATCTTCGCGTTCTACGAGTATCAGTGGGACGACATCAGGAACACGATCGGGAGCGATGACTGGACCGCTCTGCTGTACCCATGGAGATTGGACGTCATCACGACGGCGGCGGCCGACAAGTGGTCGCTCCTCCTCGAGGGAGGGGTTCCCCGGCGACCTGAGTGGGTCTGGGGCTTCGCCGCGGAGTAGGAGCACTGGGGTCCGGTACCCCCCGCGTCTTCCCCTGTCACCGCACGCCCGTCACTCGTGTCTGAACGTGAGCGTCGCCGCCACCGTGAAGATCACCGCGAACCCGGCAAGCGCCGCAGCCTGCGGCGCCACCTCCGCAAGCGTGTAGCCCCTTCCCACAAGATTGTGCATCGCGTCCATCGCCCAGCCGGTCGGAATGAGGTGTCCGACCGTCTGATAGGCCTTCGGCGTGATCTCGAGCGGCCACCAGAGTCCGCCGAGCGCGCACATGGAGAGCGACAGGATGAGGGAGAGGCTCTCCGCCTGGCGCGACGTCCGCGTCGTCGAGCCGATGAGGACCGACAGACCCGCGACGGCCGCGATGTACGTGACGGTCACGAGCAGGAGCGCTGTTGGCGAGTCACCCCAGTCGACGCCGAAGACGAGCGCGCCGAACCCGATCAGGAACCACATCTGCACGAGTCCGACGACGAACCTCCACGCGAGGTTGCCTACTATGATCTCGCTTCTTCTCACGGGCGCGGTGAACAGTCGCATCAGCGTCTTCTCGCGGCGTTCCGAGACGAGGAACGACGAGGCCATGAGTCCGTTCAGGAGGACCCACATGAGTGCCATGGCAGGGGAGGAGTGGCTGTACCCTCCGGGCGGGAGCCGCTCCTCAAGCGTCCGTCCCACGGTCTCCGCCGAGACAGTGACCGGCGGTCGCTCCCACGCGTCGGCGACGAACGACCGAGCACGGCCAGTGAGCTCCGCGGCCTTCTCCTCCGTGGGCTCGCCCCACAGCTCGGCATACGCCTCCCGGGCGCCGGCGACCACCATCGCCTCGGCGTTCAACCGCGACAGCACGCGCTCGACCGCCTCCCGCGTGACGAGCGGGTTCATTCGCTCGGGGTTCCTGTGGAACTTGATGGTGGCCTGCGCCCCACCGCCGATCTTCGCGGAGTAGTCCGCGGGTATGATGAGGGCGGCCGAACGATCGCCGTCGTCCACGAGCGCGATCGCCGTCGAGTCGGCCCCCGGCTCCTCAAGGAGCAGGAGGTCTATCTCGTCCGCTTCCTCGACAGCGGCGAGAAGCTCCGCCCCTCGTCCCCCCTCGTCCAGGTTCACCACCGTGAGCGCGTACCGTACCGGACCGCTCCGACCGCCTCCGGACGGATAGACGAACCCCGTGACGAACGTGAAGACGATCGGCATCGCGAGCAGCCAGAAGAACGCGCTCTTGTCCGAGCGGAGCACCCCGAGGTAGAGGACCGTGATGTGGATGATCTTCCTCATGCGTGCGTTCCCACTACCTCCGAGACAGAAGGGCGACCGACAGCGCGAAGAAGACCGCGGACATCGCGAGGACGATCCCGATCTCCTGGGAGATGCCAGCGAGTCCCGCGTCGGCGAAGGCCAGCTTCTTGAATCCGCTGTGAGCCCAGTAGTTGAACGTGAACCGCGCGACGCTCTGGAACGCGGGCGGCGCCTGCTCGACCGGCCACATGCTCCCGCCGAGGAGCGACATCACAAGGACGAAGGCCGTCCCGATGCTGTCGGTCTGTCTCGCGGTGCGGGTGAATGAGGCCACGAGAAGCCCCAGCGAGGATGCGCCCGCCGCCGTGACGACGGCCATGACGACGACCGCGAGCGGATTCGTACCCCAGCCGATACGGAAGAGGAGTGTTCCGAGGCCGATGAGCACGAGGATCTGCACCGTGGCGAGAAGGTAGCTCCCCGCTAACTTCCCGGCGATGAACGTCGTGCGCGAGACCGGCGCCGTCATCAGGCGCTCGTACGTCCCCGACTCGCGCTCCTCGTGGATCGACTTCCCGCTTGCGACCGTCGTGAACAGGAGAAAGAGGACCGCGAAGGCAGGCATGAAGTACGCGTAGACGTTGATCTCGTCCTCCTCGACGTCGGAGGACTCGATCCCGATAGCGGGCTCTCTCCAGCGCTCGGACATCCACTGGAACATCCAGCCGCCGAGCTTCCACCGCTCCGAGTCCGTAAGCTCCCGCTCAGCCTCGATCGCGTCGAAGACGCCGCGGCCGGCGACGCCTCCGGCCGACGCGTACGTCGCGAGGCGCTCGGCGAGCGACTGCACGATTCCGGCCTTGATCCTGCTGACGGGGTCGCGGAGCACGGTCACTTCGACCGTCGCCGTGTCGAACACGGCCCGAAGGAACCCGGGCGGGATGAGGATTGCGCCGGCCTTCTCCCCGGCCCCGACGGCCGCCCTCGCTTCCTCCTCGGTGGCGACCTCCGCGTCGAACATCTCGATCTGTGACATGAGGTTCGCGGCGGCCCCGGTCAGCAGCTCGCCTTCGTTCTCCATGAAGAGGTGTTCTTCTTCTTCGGCGGGGGCGACGAGCAGGAACTCGACCGTCGATATCCCGCCGCCGGCGACCCCGCCCAGTGCGAACCCGATGATCGCGACGAGCGTGATCGGCATGAAGAGCATCATGAGGAGCGTGTTCCGGTCACGGAGCCGGATGCTAAGGTCCTTCAGCGCGATCCGGATGATCCTCATATGAACGCTCCGCTGTTCAGCGAACACTCACGGCTTCGCCCCGGCCGGGTCCTCGGCCGGAGCCTCGTCGGCCTCGTCCCTGAGCGACTTCCCGGTGAGGTGGAGGAAGACGCCCTCGAGGTTCGGGACGTCGACGTCGATGGAGTGAATGGACGTGCCGCTCGACGTGAGCCTCTCGACGAGCGGCGGGAGGACGTTGGACCCGGTCGTGACGCTGACCGTGAGGTCGCCGTCACCGAGCGCGGCGTCGCTCACTCCTTCGAGCGGCTCGAGCCAGTTCACAAGGGACGCGTCCATCCCGTCGGCGCGCACCGTGATCACGCTCTCGGCACCGACGAGCGCCGTGAGCTCGCTCTTCGTTCCGACGGCCAGCATCCTGCCCTCGTCCATGATGCCGATGCGGTCGCAGAGGAACTCGGCCTCCTCGAGGTAGTGCGTCGTGTAGAGGACCGTGAGTCCCTGATCGTTCAGGTCCTTCACCAGCTCGAGGATGCTGCGCCTCGTCTGCGGGTCGATTCCGACCGTGGGCTCGTCGAGGAAGAGAACCTCGGGCCGGTGGAGGAGACCGACCGCGATGTTCACCCTCCGCTTCATCCCGCCGGAGAACGTGTCGATCCTGTCCCGCGCGCGACCAGCGAGCTGGACGACCTCCAGAAGCTCGTCGATGCGGCCCGCGAGCTCCGCTTCGGCGACGCCGTACATCCTTCCCCAGAACAGCATGTTGTCGCGGGCGGAGAGCGTTGGGTAGAGCGCGATCTCCTGCGGGACGACCCCGATCCTTGAGCGCGCCCCGAGGGAGTCGCGGGTCACATCGATGCCGGCGACCTTCGCCGACCCCGAGGTCGGCTTCACCAGACACGAGAGGACGCCGATCGTCGTCGTCTTGCCCGCGCCGTTGGGGCCGAGGAGCCCGAAGATCTCTCCGCGCTCGACCTCGAAGCTCACCGCGTCGACGGCCGCGAGCTCGCCGTAACGCTTGACGAGGTTCTTCACCTCGATGACGGGGCCTTCTCGCATGGCGTACCTCCGCGCTATCCGTCTGACTTCCTCGCCACCGCGACCAGCTCGCCCGGGTACTTCGAGCCGTAGGGGGTCCCCTCGTAGTCGGCATAAACGTGCTCGAGCGTGAATCCCGAACGCACGAGGAGGTGCTCGAGCTCGAATCGGAAGAGGTATCTCATCGGGAACGCCTGCACGAGGCGCTCCTCACGTCCGTTCCCGTGTGTCACGTAGTAGATGAGCTCGATCTGATTGACCTGGTTCAGTGGGTCCCGCGAGACGACGCGGGCGCGCTGGACGACCCGCTCTCCCGACGGCATCGTGAACGGTTCGTCATCCCCGAACTCCTCTCCGAGGTCGTTGCTCGTGAGGAGCTCCAGGGAAGGGTTGAAGACATCGAGGATGAGCCGACCGTCGCCGGTCAGGTGGCGCCGGATGCTCTCGAGGCAGGACATCTGGTCCGCGACCGTGACCAGATGCTGGAACGGTCTGAACGGCGTCGTGACCAGCCGGAAGCTCCGCGGCAGGTCGAAGTCGCGCATGTCGCCGTGCACGAGCTCCACCCTCGACCGGACCTCAGGAGGTTCATCCAGCAGCCGCTTGCGGCAGACGCCGAGCATCCTCTCGGACGCGTCGAGTCCCGTGATCTCGATCCCGGCGCGGGCCGTCGGAATGAGGACGCGGCCGGTCCCGCATCCCAGCTCCAGAACCGGTCCTTCCGAGTGCTTCGCGGCGTCGACGAAGAACTGCACGTCCGGACGCTCGCGGTAGTCCGCAACGGTGTCGTAGTACTCGGCGATGTAGTCGTGGCCGGTAGTCGACTCCGACGCGCTCACGGCAGGCTCCCTCGCGCCGACGCCGGTGTGCATCAAGCGGCGAAGGCACGGGACACGAGGCTTCGTTGTTCTCGTGGAATCTCGCGGGTGAGGATACGCGCCTGCGAGGTCGGAATCAACCTCGCGTTACACGACCGAGCGGTCCTGCGTGATGCGCCCGTCGGTGAACCGCCTCGCGCTCAGGCGCTCGATGTCGAGGTCGGGCTCCTCCCCGGTGATCGCCTGTGCGAGGAGGACGGCCACCTTCGGGCAGATCATGAAGCCGTGGCCTGAGAAGCCGTTGGCCTGGAAGAACCCAGGGAGCTCGTCGAGCTCCCCGAGGATCGGCTGCGCGTCCGGGGTCATGTCGTAGAGCCCGGCCCACTGCCTGACGACCTTGACGTTGTTGAGGCGCGGCATCAGGTGTGAGAGCTTCCAGGACATGGTCCGGAGGAACTTAAGGCTCGAGGTCTCGTTGAACCCGGGGGGCTCCGCGGGGTCGCCGTAGCCGCCGATCACCGCGCCGTGCTTCACCTGTCGGAAGTAGATCCCGAAGCTGAACGAGATGATCATCGGGTGGAAGAACCTCTCGAGCGGTTCGGTGACGAGGATCTCGCGGCGGTACGGCGTGATCGGGAGGTCGATCCCGGCCGTGGCCGCGATCGGCACTGAGTGGCTGCCCGCCGCGTTCACTACGAGTGGCGCCCTGATCGTCCCCCGGGCCGTCTCGACGCCCGCTACCCTCCCGCGCTCGGTGAGGATCTTCGTCACTGGCGTGAAGAGCTCGATCGAGACGCCGAGGCGCCTCGCGGCGTCGGCGTAAGCCTGCGTCGTCAGGAAGGGGTTCGCGCTCGCGTCCTGGGCGCAGTAGGTCGCCATGCGGACGCCCTCGACGTTCAGCTCGGGGACGACCTTCTCGTTGATGTCGGCGGGGGAGAGGATCTGTACGTCGAGGCCGAGCCCGCGCTGCAGCTCGACGTTCTTCTTGAACTGCTCCTCATCCTCCTCGGTGTAGGCGAGCACGAGGTAGCCGCCCTGCAGGAACTCGATGTCCGCGTCGAGCTCATCCTCGAGGCCGGCGAAGAGCCTCACGCTCTCGATGGCGAGTCGGGTGTTCGCCTCGGTGCTCCACTGCTGCCGGATGCCGCCGCCGCAGCGGCCGGTCGCGCCGCTCGAGAGGTAGTCCGCCTCGACGATCACGCAGTCGGTCATGCCCCGCTTCGCGAGGTAGTACGCGATCGCGGTGCCGACGACCCCTCCGCCTATGATCACGCAGTCGGCGCTAGTCCGCATCGTACTCACCGCCTGACGGGTTGCCGTCGGGCGGGCCTCCTGCCGCCATCACACCGATCTCGACGGGTCTCGAGGGAGGGCGAACCACCGGGAACCGAACCTCGGCGACCGGCACGCCCGTCTCCTGCGAGATGATCCGGACGATCAGCCGCGAGCACGTGCGGCCCTGGCAGGGCCCCATTCCGCAGCGGAGGATCCGCTTGATCTCCTCCGTCGTGGTGAGTCCTCCACGAACGGCATCGACGATCTCACCGTACGTGATGTCCTCACACCTGCAGATGACGACGTCTTCCTTCACGCGAGCGCCCTTCTCAAGACGTTCCTCCCCGATCGGGCTTCCTTCTGAAGTGCCGCACCCGCATCGCGAGGTTCTTCGGGACCTCGATGGTGACGATCGGCGTGCGGTCGAGGGCCTTCGCGGAGAGCACGCGCACGACCTTGCCCTCGCCGGACTCGGCTCCCTCCCGGTCGAGTGTGGTCACGATCTCTCCGGTCTCCGGGAGCGGCCTGAACTCGTAGGGTATCGAGACGAGCGCCGGATCTCCGGTGGCGTCGACGGCGAAGATGGCGAGCCCGGGACACGCGCTGATGCAGACACGGCAGCCGTCGCACGTCTCGAAGTCGACGACCGGCGTGTCGTTGATGTCGCCCCGGATCGCAATCGCGCCCTTCGGGCAGGCCGCGACACACGGGTTGCAAGGGATGTTCTCGACGCACTCGACGATCACGACCGGCCCGCGCGCGAGACGCTCGGCGGACGGGACGACCGGCCCCATCTCGGCTTCCCTGAGAACGCCGTCGCGCCTGCGCTCCGTCACCGGTCACCTCCTCGCGACGCCGCGAGCGCGAGCATCCGCTCCTTGCCGAGCCTCGGCCTATCTCCGAACGGTCCTGCCCGGAGCTCGCTGAGACCCGATGCCGCTTCTTCCTTCATGGCGAGGAGCTTCTCGCGATCGACCTCGACTTCGAGCCGCTCGACGGCGGCGAGCCCCGCGAGACGCCCCTCGAGCATGGCCGTCGACGCCTCCTCGATGCCCG
Source organism: bacterium (assembly GCA_025774935.1). Lineage (GTDB taxonomy): Bacteria > Joyebacterota > Joyebacteria > Joyebacterales > Joyebacteraceae > JALGVN01. The sequence goes on from JALGZK010000004.1 coordinate 94,683, forward strand.
ACGCGTCTCCGGCGATGAAGACGCCTGGGACGCTCGTCTCGAGATCCGCGTCGTGAGCGGAGACCAGCCCCCCGAGCTCGGGCACGTACTCGTCGTCGCAGCCCGCCATCGACGCGAGCTCGCAGTTCGGCGTGAGTCCGACGGCGAGACAGATCGTGTCGACGTCGATCGTCCTCTCGGTTCCCTCGACCGGCTGCCAGTCCGAGTCGACGCGGCTGATCGTCGCGCGCTCGACGCGGTCGGTCCCGCCGGCCGACAGGATCGTGTGGGACGTGAGGATGGGCACGCCCATTCGCCGGATCTTGGCGGCGTGCACGTGGTAGCCCCCGATCTCGTCCATCGCGTCGATCACCGCGGCGACATCGACGGCCGCCTGGAGGAGCTGGTAGCCCACGATGAGCCCGATGTTGCCGGCGCCGACCATGAGCACGCGCTCGCCGGGGGCGACCCCGTAGACGTTCATGAGGGTCTGGACCGCGCCCGCTCCGTAGACTCCCGGCAGGTCGCAGTTCTCGAAGGCGAGCATGTTCTCGGAGGCGCCCGTCGCGAGGACGACCGTCCGCGCGCGCAGCTCTCCCCGGACGCCGTTCTTCATGAGCGAGAGCGTCTTCCACGGCGGGTCGTCGGTGTAGAGGCCGAGGACGGTGGTTCCCGTCAGGAGCTTCGAGGGACACTTCTCCAGCTCGCGGCAGAGCTGCGTGCCGATGTCGACGCCCCGGACCCGCGCGTAGTGCTCGAGCGAGCCGAAGAACATGTGGGTCTGCTTGATGAGCTGACCGCCCGGGACTTCATTCTCGTCGACGACGACCGACTCGACGCCCAGGCGACCGGCGTAGACGGCCGCGGAGAGGCCGGCCGGGCCGGCGCCCACGATGGCGAGGGGAACGGTTCCGAGGTCGGACCCGGACCCGTCGCCAGCGATGCTCCCGGCGCCCTTGGCTTCGGCCGCGAGCGTGCCCTTGCCCGTCTGGGTCTCGACCTTCATGCCCCGTCGGAGGGGAGTCACGCAGGTCATCACGTTGGGCACGCCGTCGACGGTCATGAGACACGACGAGCAGCGCCCGATCGCGCAGAAAAACCCCCTCGGTCGTCCGTGCCTGATACTCTTCCTGAGCACGCGGACTCCCGAGGCGTGCAGGGCGGCCGCGATCGTCTCGCCCTCGTGCCCACAGAGCCTTCTTCCGTCGAAGTCGAACTCCACCTCGCGCCCGCGTTCGAATTCCAGAATCGGGTGCTCGCGAATGCGCACGGACCTGACCCCTCGCCGTCCCGCGCGCGAGCGGCGGGACGGACAGACGACACCGGAGAATGACGTTGATGGCCGTCGGATCGGTCATTAGAATGAGAGCCCTGTGGGTTGACCCTCGCGGAAGCTGACCGTCGTCGTGGCCGCAATCGACCGAAGATAGCATCCGTCAGGCCGCCGCCGCAACAGGAATCGTCGGCGCGCTCAGCAGCTTCACTGGAGGAACCGTGCCCAATGCCACCGCACTCACGATAGCCGGCTCCGACTCGTCGGGCGGCGCCGGGATCCAGGCCGACCTGAAGACGATGGCGGCGTTCGGTGTCTACGGCGCGACCGCTCTGACCTCGGTCACGGCTCAGAACACGCTCGGCGTGCGAGGCGTCGTGAATCTCCCGCCGGAGTTCGTCGAGGCCCAGATCGACGCCGTGATGGAGGACGTCGGCGCGGACGCGGCGAAGACCGGAATGCTGGCGACGCGAGGGATCATCGAGGCCGTCGCCGACAGGGTCCGGTCGCACGCGATCCCGAACCTCGTGGTCGATCCCGTCATGGTGGCGACGTCGGGCGCCTCTCTTATAGAGGAGGACGCGGTCCGGGCGATGGCTGACGCCGTCGTGCCGCTGGCGTATGTCGTTACCCCGAACCTGCGCGAGGCGGAGATCCTCTCGGGGATCGGAATCGACTCGGACGCGGCGGTGGAGGAAGCAGCCCGGGCCATCCACGGCCTCGGCGGCCGGAACGTCCTCATAAAAGGAGGGCATCTCGAGGGCGCGGCGACCGACGTCCTCTTCGACGGAAGCATCTTCGTGCGCTACACCGTGCCGCGTGTCCCCGTCGGAGACGTTCACGGCACCGGGTGCACGCTCTCGGCAGCCATCGCTTCCGCGCTCGCTCTGGGGCTCCGCCTGCCCGAGGCGGTCGAGGCGGCCAAACGGTACGTGACCCGCGGGATCGCGACCTCCTTCGGAAGGGGGAAGGGGAGCGCGCTCCTCAACCACTTCGCGTCTCCGTGGGACGACGTGGAGGAGGAGGCCTCCGGATCATGAGCCCAAGGCACGTGTTCGGCCCGGTCCCCTCGCGGAGGCTCGGGTTCTCGCTCGGCGTCGACCCCCTCATGCCCAAAATCTGCACAATGGACTGCGTCTACTGCGAGCTCGGCCCGACGACCGACTGCACGGTCCGGAGGGCCTCCTACGTTCCAGTCGACGACATACTGGACGAGCTCCGCGCCGCGCTGGCCGAGCCCCAGAGGCTCGACTTCGTGACCCTCTCGGGGTCGGGCGAGCCCACCCTCCACGCGGAGATCGACCGCCTGATCGCCGGGATTCGGGAACTCGCACGGGTACCCGTTGCGGTGCTCACGAACGGGAGCCTCCTCGGGGACCCCGCCGTGCGGGCCGCGGTCGCCGGCGCCGACGTCGTCGCGCCTTCGCTCGACGCGGTCTCCCAGGAGGCCTTCGCTCGCGTGAACAGGCCACACCCATCTCTCGACGCCGCGGCGATCGTCGACGGGCTCGTCGAGTTCGCTTCCGCATATACTGGACGGATCTGGGTCGAGACGCTCTTCGTCGCCGGCATGAACGACGGCGACGAGGAGGTCGGGCGAATCCGGGAGGCCCTTGGGCGCATCCGGCATGAACGCGTTCAGGTGAACACGATTCTGAGGCCGCCCTCGGAAACGCGAGCGCGTCCCGTTGACCCCGAGCGGCTGGCCGTCATCGCGGAGATGCTCGGTCCGCTGGCCGAGATCATCGCGGTGCCCGGCGGACCGGGACAGCTCCGTGTGGAGGGTGACGTTGCAGAGCGCGTCATCGCGATGGCGTCGCGACGACCGGTCACGCTCGACGACGTCACGAGGGCGACCGGCGCGCATCGCGCCGAGGCTCTGAAGATTCTTGCGGGTCTCGTAGAAGAAGGACGCTTAGAGGTTGTGCAGAGGGGCGAAACGCAGTACTATAGAGCCTGACTCTGGAAGGGGGTGGCTGTGAAGTTCGCGATCAAGGGGTTCGACCGGATGTCCCTCGTCGACTGGGACGGGATGGTCGCGACAACACTCTACCTCTCCGGCTGCAACTTCAGGTGTCCCTACTGCCACAACTCAGGTCTGGTTCTCTTCCCCGAGCAGTACGAGACCGTCCCGATCGCGGAGGTGCTTCCGTATCTGAAGGAGCACAACGACTTCCTCGACGGCGTCGTCGTCACCGGGGGCGAGCCCTGCATGCACAGGCAGGCGCCCGAACTCATCGACGCGCTCCGCGACACTGGGATGCGAGTCAAGGTGGACACGAACGGCTCGTACCCGGAGATGCTCGAGAAGCTCATCCGCGACGAGCTCGTCGACTACGTCGCGATGGACATCAAGGCGCCCCTCGACTTCGACTCGTATGCCAAGAGCGCCGGCATCGCCGACAGGCGCACGCTCGAACGCGTCCGCGACAGCGTCGACCTCCTGATGGACGGCGACGTCGAATACGAGTTTCGGACGACGGTCGTCCCGGCGCTGCACCGTTCGAGCGATCTCGCGAGGATTGCGGAGCAGGTCAAAGGGGCGCGGCGGTTCGTGATTCAGAACTACATCGCGAGGGACACGATCGACCCGGGGTTCATGGAGGAAGCGCCGTACGACTCGGAGAGGCTCCAGGAGTTCAAGCAGATGATGGCGTCGTCGTTCGAGCAGTGCGTCGTCCGAGACGAGTAGCCCCGGCCCTCCGCCAAGAGAACGGTCCCACCAGAAGCGCCGGCGTCAGCCGGCGCTAGCGTTTTCTTCCGCGGACGTTGAACCTGCGACGCCTCGGCTCCCGAGGACCGGGGAGGAGCGTCTTCCTCGCGTACATGCGGTCCCGCATCTGACGGACGCTGTCACTCCCGGCGTCGGGCTCGCGCACGACCTGCTTCCCCTTGCCGAGCAGGAGCGGCACCGCGTAGACGGAGACAACGAGGAGCGGGACGTGGATCGGACCCTCGACGGCGAGCCCGACTGCTCCCGCGAGGAGACCGGAGCCCGCGAGCGCCCAGTGGAGGACACGGTCGGTCGCCGGCGACGCGCAGTTCACAAGGGCGAGCGCCAGCAGGATGGTCGGGGGGAGGAGAACACCGAGCGGCGAGAATATGAACGACGGGAGCTCGCCGGAGTACCCGGGGTAGACGATCGCGAAGAGCGCTGCGACCGCCATGACCGTGAGCCTCGCGCGCGGCGCCCGCCTGAAGTCGTAGCGCGTTCGCAGGAGAATCGCGTCGCGGATCCAGAGCACGGCGAGTCCAGTCGCGATGACCGCGGCCGGTCTCGAAGCGGCGACCGACGACAGCGCGAACGCGGTCGTCGCGAACGCCGCGGCGAAGTAGACATCGACGATCCTCTCCATCGACGCCCGGCGAATCCAGAAGATCGCCCCGATGACCGCGACCGCCAGGTGATGGCCGGCCGCGAGGCCGAGGTTGTCCGCCGCGATCGTCTTCAAGAGCTCAGCGTTCATACGCCGACTCCCGCTTCACGAGCGACCGCACGTCACGCCGTCGCGCGCACGGCCTGCTTCTCGAGGTACTCCTCGAACCGGATCCAGAACGGATCGATCCTCGGGTGATCGAGCGGATGTCTTCCGTCCTCGTCGATGACCTGCACGCCCTCGCCCGCCGGCAGGAGTTCTCCGACGTCCGAGGCCGGGATCCCTTCCGCATCGAGTGCGGCGAGGATGTCGGCCACCGCTGAGGGGCGAACCGCCGCAACGAGCGTGCCTTCGCTGATCGCCTTGTACGGATCGATGTCGAAGACCTCGCACGTCCTCATCACGATGTCCTGCGTGACGATCTTGCGCTTGTCGACGACGAGACCTCTGCCGCCAGCGTTGGCCAGCTCGAAGAGCGCCCCCCAGATGCCGCACTCCGTGGCGTCGTGCATCGCCGTGACGCCGCCCGTGCGCGCGCAGATCGCCGCGTCGCGGACGACAGACATCTGGTAGAACACCTCCTGCGCCTCCGCGGTCGCTTCCTTCCCGTGGACCTCGTCGATGAACTCCGGGAACTGGACGGACATGAGGCCCGTCGTCTCGACAGCGGGGCCCTTGGTGATGATGATGCGGTCTCCGACCTCAGCCTTCCTCGGGTCGACGAGTTCCTTCTCGGAGCCGACCCCGAAGACGACGGCCCCGCCCACCATGGGGTAGCTGCAGCCGGCGTAGCGCGCCGTGTGGCCCGAGACGACCGCGATGCCGAGCCGGAGAGACTCGTCGTGCACTGTCTGCCACACCGTGGCCAGGGTCTCCTCGTCCATCTCAGGCGGCAGGTTCAGATCGACCGCCAGGAAGCGCGGGGGGATGCCGCTCACCGCGACGTCGCTCGCGATGATGTGAAGCGCGAACCAGGCTGCCCGCTCCCAGCCGAGGGACGGGGCGATGAAGAACGGGTCGGACGACATCACGACGATCTGATCGCCGATCGAGATGGCGCCGAAGTCGACTCCGTGCTGCGGTCCGACCACCACGGCGTCGTCGGGCGCGCCGAGGCGTGGGAAGATGACCTCGTCGAAGAACTCGGGGGTCGCCTTGCCGAGCTGCGGAAGCTTCTTGGCCGTCATGGGGACTCCTTCCTGCGGGCCTGAGCGGACCTGCGCTCCGGACGGGCGCCGGGACCTGCGGCCGCTTGTGGTGCTCCAAGTCTGTTGATGCTCTACCGGTCTCTCAGGAACTTCGCGATCGCGTTCCTGTGGGTCGTGAACGCGATGTCGTGAGGGAGCGCGTCGGCCGGGAAGAACACGGCCTCCTCGGCGTCGTCGCCCGGCTCGAGCTCGCCACCCACGACATCGCCCGTGAACGCGAAGCTCACGATCGGCGTGCGCGGGTCCTCGGCCGTCGCCCAGCTGTCCAAGAACCCGGTGATGCGGATCTCGAGTCCGGTCTCCTCTTCGACCTCGCGCACGGCGCTCTCTTCGGGCGACTCGCCCGCCTCGATGAACCCGGCCGGGAGACACCAGAGCCCTCTCTGCGGCGGATACCTCCTTCTGACGAGGAGGATCGCGCCGTCGCGCTCGATGAGGACGCACGCGACGGGGGCGGGGGTGAGGTAGAAGACGTAGTCGCACTCCGGGCACACGAGTCGTTCGTGCTCCCTCACGTCCGCGCGACGGAGCTCCGCCGCGCATCGCGGGCAGTACCTCAGCCCCTCGTAGTTGACCTGATCGTCGATGTTCGGCTTCACGGGTGTTCCTCTTATGCGTCCGCGCTAGCCGCCCGGCTGGATCGAGCTCAAGAGCTCGTCGAGCGCCACAAGCGGATCGTCGGCGAAGCAGACGGCCGACACGACCGCCACGAAGTCCGCCCCCGCGCGGAGGACGTCCGCGGCGTTCCCGGCGTCGAGCCCGCCGATCGCGACGACCGGAAGCCCGGGACCGGCCGCCGCGATCGTGCGCAGGCCCTCGAGGCCCACGGGCTCACTCGCGTCGGGCTTCGTCGCCGTCGGGAAGACGGGCCCGACCCCCACGTAGTCCGCCCCGGCCGCTCGCGCCGCCGCGACCTCGTCGACCGTGTTCGCTGAAAGCCCCACGATGGCGTTCGGTCCGACGATCGCTCTGGCGCTCAGCGGGTCCATGTCGGCTCTTCCTACGTGCACCCCGTCGGCGCCGACCTCGGCCGCGACGTCGGCCCGGTCGTTGACGATGAAGAGGGTCCCCGTGTCGGCCGCGACGTGTCGAAGCGTCCTTGCGAGCGCCACGAGCTCATCGTCGGGGAGGGTCTTCTCGCGGAGCTGAAGCGCGGGCACTCCCCGCTCGACGGCCGCCCTCGCGAGCGTCGCGTGCGGCACTCGGGGCTCGGTGAGCACGAGGTAGAGCCCGACTCGTGCGAGTATCTCCAGGCGTCCTGCTCTCCGGCTCATCGTCTCACCTCGCCGCCGCGACGGCGTCGCGGTCGGCCGTGGCCGCCGAGTCGGCCCCGCCGAGGCTCTCGAGGATCTGCCCCGCGACCTTCTTCCCCGAGATTAGCATGCCGCCGAAGATCGGTCCCATCCGGTGTCCGCCGTGCACCGCGGCCGCCGCCATCCCGGCCACGTAGAGCCCGGGGAACACTTCCCCGGTGTGCTCGATCACGGCCTGCTCGCCGCTCTCGGCCCACATGCTGCGCTCGCCCAGGATCCCGCCGGTCTCCGTGTTGAGTTCGACCTCCATCTTGCGCACCGTGACGTGCACGACCTCAGCCGCGTGTCCCGTCGCGTCGAGGACGGTGGTAGCTCCGACCGAGAGCGGATCGACGTGGAGCCCCGCGGTCAGGACCGGCGTCCACAGGATGACGACGCCGGCCACGCGACCCTCCCTGAAGAGCACGTCCTCCACGCGGCACGCGTTGATGACGATCACCCCGGCCTCCGTCGCGCGGTAGGCGAGGGCCGACGCGGTGTGCACCGCATCGGCGGTGTAGTAACCTCCCCCGTACTCGCGATAGGAGATTCCGAAGTCCCGCAGGATCTCGAGCGCGTCGTCCTGGACGACGATCTCGTTCATCAGCATCCCGCCACCCCAGATGCCCCCTCCTATGGAGAGCTTGCTCTCGAAGACCGCGACGCGCCTGCCGGCCTGGGCGAGGTAGTACGCGGCGACGAGCCCGGACGGCCCGGCGCCGACGATTGCGGCGTCGAGCTCGAGGGCCGAGTGGAACTTCTCGAAGAAGCGCTCTGAGATCGCCTTCGTTACCGTCACGTCGTTGATCATGTCCCGCCTCCTCATTCCGATGGGGTGCGGGGCGGCCGGTCCGTGCGCGCCGGACCCGGGACGCAAAGGGGCTCCCCGTCAAACGGAAGAGCCCCTCACACCAATCTCGTTCTCACGAGCCGTTTCCCTACGCTGGCATTACCCAGATCAGGTTCGCGGGGTGTGAGTTCTCAGGCCTCGGCGGCCACCCCCAACGACTTCGATTCTGCTTCCGCTCGCGCTGCCTGCCCGCCCGGGAGAGCCCCGGCGCCAGCCGTCGCTTGAGCGGCTATGTCGGTTGGTATAAGCTACCACAGCGAATCACACTCGTCAACGGTCACGCTAGGCACGCGAGCGGAGGGGAGCATGAGAGTCACGGTCCACGACGCCGTGAGGAACGTCACCGGAACGAAGCACGTGCTGACCACCGCGGGCGTACGGACGCTCCTCGACTGCGGGCTCGTTCAGGGGCGACGGTCCGAGAGCGACAGGAAGAACCGGAACCTGCCGTTCGACGCCTCGTCCATCAGGAACGTGATCCTCTCGCACGCCCACGTCGACCACAGCGGCAGTCTGCCGACTCTCGTGAAGCGCGGGTTCAAGGGACAGATCTTCTGCACGCACGCCACGGCGGACATCGCCGAGATTCTCCTTCGGGACACCGCGTACATCCAGCAGCACGACCTCGAGTACCTGAACAAACGACGGCGCAAGAGGGGAGAGGTCGCGCTCGAACCCGTCTACACCGATTCCGACGTCGAGGACACTCTCCCTCGATTCGTTCCCGTCGACTACGACACGCCGACCGAGATCTCCCGCGGACTCACCGTCACCTTCCGCGAAGCGGGTCACATCCTTGGCTCGTCCATTCCCGTCATCGACGCGATCGAAGGACGCCGCCGGGTCAGAGTCGTCTTCACGGGGGATCTCGGTCGTGACGACATGCCGATACTGCGCGACGTCTACCGACCCCGTTCGGCCGACGTGCTCATCACCGAGAGCACCTACGGTGACCGAACCCACAATCCTCCCGACAAGATCGAGAGCGAGCTCGCGGAGTTCGTCTCTCACACGGCGAAGCGCAAGGGGAAGATCGTCGTGCCCGCGTTCGCCGTCGGCAGGACGCAGCGGATGATCTACATGCTCCACGGGCTAATGAGAGACGGTCGCGTGCCCGAGATCCCTATCTACATCGACAGCCCGCTCGCCGTCCGGGCGACCGACATCTTCCGGCGCCACCCCGAGTGCTACGACGAGGAACTGGCGGCTCTCCTCAACCGCGACGACGACCCGTTCGGTTTCTCGCGGGTCACCTACGTCCGGGACGTCCAGGAGTCGAAGAGGCTCAACCGGAGGCCCGGCCCGATGATCATCGTCTCCGCCTCGGGCATGTGCGAGGCGGGGAGGGTCCTCCACCACCTCAAGAACACCGTCACGAGCCGCCGAAACGCAGTCATGATAGTCGGTTATCAAGCCCGACACACCCTCGGGCGGCGGATCGTCGAGGGCGAGAAGAGGCTCAAGATATTCGGGGAGCCCTACACGATGCGAGCGCGCGTCGGGGTGTTCAACGAGTTCAGTGCCCACGCCGACAGCGACGAGCTCTTCGAGTTCGCCGACGGCATGAGGCGACCGCCGCGGAAGACGATCATAGTCCACGGTAACGAGGACCAGTCGCTCGCGTACGGTCGCCGGTTGACCGAGAGCGGGTTCCCGAACGTGGTGGTTCCGCTCGACGGCGAGAGCATCGAGATCTGACATCCGCACGCCGCGCGCGACGCCGGTCGACCGCGCGTCTCCCACGCGACACCTCGCGGCGCTGTACACTCACCGCGACAACTGAACGCGGTCATGATCGCGCGCGCTTCGATCGCACTCGCAACCGATCACGTCGTGTCGTTCGAACGTCACGAACGAGCGCGCGAGTCATCGCGTGAACCATCGCGCGAGTCGACCTCGGACGCGAGCTCGAGCAACGCGACGTCTCTCATGTCACTTTTCACTTGACACAATTCCTCAGTCATTCTACATATGTCAACGACAGGCGAACCGAATGCGTTCGACATCGAGTTGGACTCGGAGCGAAGGAGGTTCGTCGTCACCGTCGGAGATCGCCGACGGTCGGTCGGGCGCGGAGCCGCGAACATCATCGTCCGCGAACGCGCCCGGTGGAGAGAGCCAGGTCGGCCAATTCCCCCCGCGAATGGGCGCGGGCGGGCAAAGGAGGTAGAGGCTCATGGCAGTGAAGAAGCCAAGGAAGCCTGCCAAGAAGAAGGCGGCCAAGAAGAAGGTGACCAAGAAGAAGGTCGCCAAGAGGAAGCCGGCGAAGAAGAAGGTGACCAAGAAGAAGGTCGCGAAGAAGAAGACCGCGAAGAGGAAGCCGGCCAAGAAGAAGGTCGCCAAGAAGAAGACGACCAAGAGGAAGCCGGCCAAGAAGAAGGTCGCCAAGAAGAAGACGACCAAGAGGAAGCCGGCCAAGAAGAAGGTCGCCAAGAAGAAGACGGCCAAGAGGAAGCCGGCCAAGAAGAAGGTCGCCAAGAAGAAGACGGCCAAGAGGAAGCCGGCCAAGAGGAAGGTCGTCAAGAAGAAGACCGCGAAGCGGAAGCCCGCCAAGCGGAAGACGACTCGCAAGAAGAAGAAGTAGCTGAAGGTCTCCCAAGCAGCAAGAGAGAGCGGAGCGCGACGAGAGTCGGGCTCCGCTTCTCTTTGTGGTAGCGCCAACGGGAATCGAACCCGTGTTACCGGCTTGAGAGGCCGGCGTCCTAACCGCTAGACGATGGCGCCGTATCTTCTCGTGGTTGGGGAGGGAGGATTCGAACCTCCGCCGGCGGATCCAGAGTCCGCTGTCCTGCCACTAGACGACTCCCCAGCGCTATTCGTTTGTCAGCCCGCGCGCGTCCTCGATTCGTGAAAGCGTCTTATCCCGTCCGAGGAGCGACAGGGTCTCGAAGATGCCCGGGCTCGCCGTCCGTCCCGTCACGGCGACCCGCACAGGCTGCACGAGCTTCCCGAGGGAGAGGCCGCGCTCCTGAGCGTGCGCGCGAATGATCCGCTCGAGCGTCTCCGGCTCGAAGTCCGGTGCTCCCTCGAGGATTCGCTGAAGCCCGGCGAGGGTCTCGTCCGCACCGGGCTTCGCAAGCACCTTCTTCACCGACATACTATCATAGATCACGTCCGACGCAAGGAAAAAGCCCGCCTGGTCGGTGATGTCGTTCAGGGTCTTCAGCCGGTCGCCGATCGTCTCGACGATCTTCTCGAGGCGGTCTCTCTCCTCGCCGGCGACGCCGGCCTCGATGAGCCCCTCGCCAGTGAGGAACGGCAGGACGCGATCGGTGCGTTCGCTCACCGGGAGGCTCTTGATCCACTGCTCGTTCATCCAGAGGAGCTTGTCCGGATCGAACGCGGCCGGTTTCCGGCTGACCTTCCCAACCTCGAACTTCTCCACGAGCTCGTCCGGCTGGAAGATCTCCTGGACTCCGTCGTACGCCCAACCGAGGAGCGCGAGGTAGTTCATGAGCGCCTCCGGGAGGTACCCCGACCTCCTGTACTCACCGATGGCGACGGCACCCCTGCGCTTTGAGAGGACCTTCCCGTCCTGCGCCAGCACCAGGGGGAGGTGCCCGTACGTCGGAGGAGTCCCGCCGAGCGCCCGCGCGATCAGAACCTGCTTCGGTGTGTTGGACAGGTGGTCGCTGCCACGGATGACGTGGGTCACGCCCATCTCCAGGTCGTCGACGACGACCACGAAGTTGTAGGTCGGCGTGCCATCCGTCCTTGCGATCACGAGGTCGTCCAGCTCGGAGTTGTCGAACTCCACCCTCCCGAGAATCAGATCGTCGACGACCGTAGCGCCGTCGGGGACGCGGAACCGGACGGAAGCGGGGGCGCCGCTCTTCAGCAGCCGTTCGCGCTCCTCGTCCGCGAGCTCGAGGCACCTCCGGTCGTACCGCCAGTCCCGCCCTTCCTTCGGGGCTCGCCCCCGCCGCTCCTCGAGCTCCTCCTTCGTGCAGAAGCACCGGTAGGCGGAGCCGTCCGCGATCAGCCTCTCGATCGCCGGGCCGTACGACCCCGCGCGCTCGGACTGGAAGTAGGGGCCACGCGGCCCCCCGACCTCGGGTCCCTCGTCCCAGTCGAGGCCCAGCCACTTCAGATCCTCGACGATCGCCTGGTAGTACTCCTGGGTCGAGCGGGCGGTGTCGGTGTCCTCGATCCTGAGGATGAACGCCCCGCCGGAGTGGCGCGCGAGGAGCCAGTTGTAGAGAGCCGTCCGGCCTCCACCGACGTGGAGAAACCCCGTGGGACTCGGTGCGAAGCGTACCCGCATGCCTTCCACGACTCGGCCTCCGGCCATCAGAAAGGGCCCCCGGGTGGAGGCCCAGTGAGAGTCCGGAGACTATAGCAGGCGGGCGGCGCGCGTGTCAAGAAACGGGGCCGAACGGGGTCCTCCGGCCCGCCGGACGCCCGGGACCGCCGAGGCCGGCGGCCTCCGGACGGGGCCCGGGCTGGCACGAAACTGGCTTCGTTCCGGGTCGGCAGGGCGTCGCCTCGGGCTCCCTGGCGTCGCGCCTGCGCGCGGCGGCGGGGCGGAGGCCGTGGACGCGGGAGGGACGACCCGGTGATCGATCTCATAAGAGCGGCAATGGCGCGCGACCCCGCGGCCCGGGGGGTCTCAGGCGTGCTCGAGATCGTGTTCACGTACTCGGGCTTCCACGCGATCCTGCTGCACCGAGCGACGCACCTCCTCTGGATGCTCCGGGTCCCGTTCGTCCCCCGCGCTCTCTCCCAGATCGCGCGGTTCTTCACGGGGATCGAGATCCACCCCGGCGCCGAGGTCGGCCGTGGCTTCTTCATCGACCACGGGATGGGCGTCGTGATCGGCGAGACGACCGTCGTCGGCGACAACGTCACCCTCTACCAGGGCGTGACGCTCGGCGGAACGGGCAAGGAGACCGGCAAGCGTCATCCGACGCTCGGCGACAACGTCGTGGTCGGTTCCGGCGCGAGGGTCCTCGGGAACATCACCGTCGGCAACGACGTGCGGGTCGGCGCGGGGTCCGTGGTCGTCAGGGACGTGCCGGACCACTGCACGGTCGTCGGCGTGCCCGGTCGGATCGTCCGGGACCGGGGGAAGAGGGTGCTCGACGCTCCCCTGGCCCACGATGCCATCCCCGATCCCTTCGCCCGGCAGATCGAGTCCCTCGAGGAACGCCTGCGGCGGCTCGAGGAGAGCCTCACCGACGAGCACTCCTGACCCCTTGACACGTGGTCCCCCCGGGTCTAGGCTGGCGGAACCGGCCGGCGGCCTCGAGTCCCGGGTGTGTCCGGGCTTCGGCAGGGGGCTGAAGCTGCGACTCGGTCTCGACAGAGAGAAGTTCCGCAAGCTGGGGTGGCTGGCGGCATTCGCCATAGGCATGGCGTACGTCGAATCCGCCGTGGTCGTCTATCTCCGCTTCCTCTACTATCCGGACGGGTTCTTCGTCGCAGGCGTCGCCGCCCTCTCGACCGTCCCCCGACACATCCTGGCGATCGAGATCGGCCGCGAGGCGGCGACGATCCTGATGCTCGCGGCCGTGGCGCTGCTGACCGCGCGAAGAAGTTGGTGGGAGCGACTGGCGTTCTTCCTCTGGACCTTCGCCGTCTGGGACGTCTTCTACTACATCTGGCTCTACGCCTTCCTGCGCTGGCCTCGCGATCTGATGACCCTCGACGTCCTCTTCATGATCCCGAGTATCTGGATCGCCCCCGTCGCCCTGCCGCTCGTTGTCTCCGGGATCATGGCGGTCGTTGCGGTCGTGATACTGAAGCGCATGTGAGTCGAACCGATGCCGGTGCCCGCAGGGGGTGTGCCGTGAAGACCACACGATTGCTCATCGTCCTTGCGCTGGCAGGCGCTCTCGCGGCCTGCTCGGGTGAGGAGACGGCCCGGGAACCATCGGGCCAGGAGGAGGCCGCGGCGTCCACCGTGTCCGCCGGGGCAGAGGGCGTGGAGACCGCGGAGCCCGCCGGTGAGCCTCCCGTTCCCGGCGAGACGGAGTCGGGAGAGATCGCCGAGCTCGGGGCTGAGGAAGAAGGCACGCCCTCGAGCGAGGAGCCTGCGGTCTCAGGTCGCGACGTTCCCGAAGAGGGACTCGAGGGCGTCGGCGCTGCCGAGACCCCGGACGAGGGCGACGTGGAGCCCCGGGAGGCCGCGGCCGGCTTCGCCGAGCGGGTCGTGTCGCCGTCTGGCCTGCACGTCCTGCGCGCGTACGTCTGCAAGGGGATCGAGCAGAACGAGCCGACCGAGGCGGGGAAGAGCTTCGTTCCCGAGGCCGACGGGATCCTCCGACTCTGCTGCTTCAGCGAGATCGGCGGCGCGGGCGAGGAAGCTACCATCCTGCACGTCTGGTACTGGGGCGACCGCGAGATGGCGCGCGTCGAGCTGCCGGTCAGGAGCTTCAGGTGGCGTACCTGGAGCACGAAGAAGATCCTGGACGAGTGGCAGGGGGAATGGCGCGTCGACATCACCGACCAACAGGGATTCGTTCTGACCAGCCTCACGTTCTCCGTCGAGTAGACGCCTGCCGAGACCGCTTGCGCGTTTGCGGGCAGGAGCCTCCTTTCGGGCCCGCTGGCAGCCCGCCGCGGCCTGCTGACGGCCCGTCCGAGCGGATCGTCTCACACCCCCTCAGCCTCCCACTGACCTCCCGCCCCCAGCACGCTCCCCCGGGACCCTGAGATTCCCGCTTGACAGCCCGGCTATTAGAACTATATAATATTATGACTTTTGAATGTTCAGGCGAAATCCCGAGCGGGGCGTGATTCGTGGGACGATCCCAGACGAGCGACGAGTGGAAGGGCGACAAGGGCCGTGCGAAGGGCGCGGCAGGGGGTGAGGGCGCGACTCGGGGCCCGACCTCCGGCCGGCCGATCGAGCGGGCCGCCGAGACCCTGCGAGCGCTGTCGCACCCCGTGAGGCTCCGCATCGTAGAGCTTCTCGCGGGAGGGGAGCTGTGCGTGAAGGGACTCGAGGAAGTGCTGGGGATCTCGCAGCCCTCGGTGTCGCAGCACCTGGCGCGTCTGAGGTACGCGGGGCTCATCGAGTTCGAGCGCCGCGGTCACCTCGTCTGCTACAGGCTGGCGAGCGACCGGGCGTCGCGGATTCTCGAGGCGCTCTTCGAGGATGGCGCTGAAGCGAGTGACGAGAGCAGTTAACGACGAGTACTGCGGGCGGAGCGCCGGTCGGCGCGACCGCCCGGCCCGAGGTGGAGAGGAGAGAACGATGGAGACGACGAAGACTGTGGCCGCCACCGACGCCACGTTCGATGACGAGGTTCTGAAGTCAGAGTCTCTGGTGCTGGTGGACTTCTGGGCGCCATGGTGCGGGCCCTGCCGTCTGGTAGCCCCGGTTCTCGAGGAGATCGCGGGAGAGAACACCGGCAAGGTGAAGGTCGTGAAGGTCAACGTTGATGAGAACCCCGGTGTGTCTCAGCGCTACGGCATCCGGAGCATCCCGACGATGATGTTCTTCAAGGGCGGCTCGCAGGTCGACACGCTCATCGGCGCCGCTCAGAAGCAGCACATCCAGGAGAAGGTCGACACGCACGGCTAGGCGCGAAGCGCAACGAGAGGGAAGACAGAGATGGCAAAGACGAAGCTGGGACTCCTCGCGCTTCTCGCCGCGGCGCTTGTGGTGATCGCGGCCGGGTGCGGAGGCGATGATGAGAGGACCGCGACGGAAGAGGCCGCGGTCGGGGAGCAGATGGCGGACGCAGACGTCTCGTCCGGAACCTCGGGTGAAGGCGTCGCGGACGATTCGGATGAGGAAGCGGCGTCGCGGGACGCCTCCGGTGCGGACGCGGGTGAAGCGGACATTCCTACAGATGAGATCGGCGTCGACGACGGGGACTTCCCCCCGCCGTTCGCGCTGCCGGATCTCGAGGGGAATCAGGTGTCGCTTTCGGACTACCGCGGCAAGGTTGTCGTCCTCGATCTGTGGGCGACGTGGTGTGGGCCCTGCCGCGCCGAGATCCCGTTCCTGGTCGAGCTCTACGAGGACCTGAGGGACGAGGGGCTCGTCGTGGTGGGTGTGGGTCTCGACAGGGGAGGCGCCGGGGTGCTCAGGCCTTTCGTGGAGTCGAACGGCGTCACCTACCCGATCCTCGTCGGGAACCCGTCGATCCAGCAGGAGTATAAGGTCAGCGGCATCCCCACGACGTTCATCCTGAACAGGGAAGGCCGCATCGTGACGAAGCACGTGGGCTATCACCCTTCGATGGCCGAGGGTCTTCGGGCCGAGATCGAGGGGATCGTCAGAGGCGGCGCCCCGCAGGCGTAGCATGGGACGGACCGGGAGCTCAGAAGGGAGGCGTGGGATGGCGTGGAGGGAGCTTGTGTTCCCGGCGCTCTTCCTGGCTGCCTGGCTGCTCATTCAGCTGGTGATCCTGCCGCGGTTCGGGGTGTCGACGTGACTGCGCACGGCCTGCGGGTCCGCGGAGCGGACCCAGGAGCGCCCGGGCGCGGCCGGAGACGATGACCGATGACGCAGCCGACCGTGACGGTTCGTAAGACCGAGCGCTCGCTCGAGCTTGCGACAGACGCCGGCGTCGAGCGCTTCACGATCGCGATCGGATCGAACCCCGACGGCGCCGACAAACTCGCCGTCGGGGACTGCCGCACTCCCGAGGGCGAGTTCGAGATCGTCTCCATCGAGGAGTCAGGCGACTGGGAGCACGAGGGCGAGCGGGTCTACGGCCCGTACTTCCTGAGGCTCCACTGCCCTCCGTGGGAGGGCATCGGCATCCACGGCACGAGCGAGCCGGACAGCCTCGGCACGAAGGCGACGCGCGGATGCGTCCGCATGAGGAACGAGGACGTCACCCGTCTCGCCTCTCTCGTCGAGGTCGGCACGCTCGTCAGAATCCTGCCCTGATTCCCCGCACGCGAATCGAACGACCGACCGGAATTCCGTTGACAGACTTCAGGCCCCGGGAGTAGAGTCAGTCCGCCTCAGGCCGGTGGCTCTCCGCCGGCGCCCACCCCTCAGACAGCGGAGCACGCGAATGCGACCGGGACAGTTCGTCGCCGTGGCCGGTAACATAGGTGTCGGCAAGACTCACCTGACGACGCTTCTCGCGAACCACCTCGGGTGGCGAGCCTACTACGAGCCGGTGATCGACAATCCTTACCTCGACAACTTCTACGAGGACATGGAGCGGTGGTCGTTTCATCTGCAGGTCTTCTTCCTCTCAAAGCGCTTCGAGATTCACCGGGAGATGGTGAGCTCCGACGACCCGTGCATCCAGGACCGGACGATCTACGAGGACAAGGAGATCTTCGCGGCGACGCTCCACCGTCAGGGCTTCATGTCGGAGCGGGACTACGAGAACTACTCGGCGCTCTTCGACACGATGACGAGCTTCCTCCGGACCCCGGACCTCATCGTCTACCTCCGGGCCTCGGTCGGCACGCTCCTCGGTCGCATCCAGTGCCGCGGGAGGGACTGCGAGCGCGACATCTCGGGCGACTATCTCGATGCTCTCAACCGCGCCTACGAGGACTGGTGCGATCGCGCGTCGCGTCTGACGCGCGTCCTCACAGTCGACACGGAGAACCTCGACCTCGTCGCGGACGAGTCGGCGATCGAGGAGCTCCTTACGAGAATCGTCGGGCTCATCGGCGACGGAGCGCCGGCGGAGCCCGAAGTCGGCCTCGGTGTCGAGCTCGCGAGCGTCTGAACGCGCGGGCGACCCCAGGCAGCTCAGAACGGCTCAGAACGGCAGGAGATGCTCCCCTGGGGGCCTTCGGGCGCCTCGGGGGCTTGCGGCGGCTTCCGCGGGGGACTGAATGCCTCGCACGGGAGCCGCGTCAGTTCATGGTGGACGGTTCACGAATCCGCCCGGGGAGCCTGACCGGGCGTAAGTGTGCGTAGTTCTTGACGTTCGGCCTTTGCGGTGGTATAATGTGGAAGCGGTGTGAACCATGGGGGTGACATGAAGAACAGGAGATCTCTCGTCCTGGCATCCGCCTGGACGGCGGTTCTCGTGCTGTCGTGCGTGAACGTCTCGCTCGCAGCGAGCGACGCCGCGCCCGACTTCACGCTGAAGAACCTGGCCGGCGCCGACGTGAAGCTCACCGAGCTTCTCGAGGACGGTCCGGTCGTCATCGATTTCTGGGCGACCTGGTGCAAGCCCTGTATCAAGGGCTTTCCTCAGCTCCAGGAGATCTTTGACAGCTACAGAAGCTGCGGCTTGAAGGTGCTGGCGGTCTCGATCGACGGTCCGAAGTCGACGTCGAGAGTCGGTTCCTTCATCCAGTCGAAGGGCTATTCCTTCGAGGTGCTGCTCGACTCCGCGCAGAAGGTCGCGCGGAAGTACCACGTCTCTTCCGTTCCCCGAACCGTCCTTGTGGACACCGACGGGAATATCGTCTACTCGGTCACGGGCTACCGTCCGACGAACCACGACGAGCTCGAGAAGGCCATCGAGAAGATCTACCCCGAGCCGTGTCCCGAGGAGACCGGGGAGAGCGCAGAGGGCGAGCAGGCCGGGGAGGCTGCCGAGGTCGAGTCGACGGAGGAAGCTGGTGAGTAGGGGACGGGGGGCCGCCGCCTGCACACTCGCGCTTCTGATCGCCACCGGACCCGGGGCCGCCGTTGCGCAGACCGACGTGTTCGCGACGGGTGTCGTCACGGGCGACTTCCTCTACAACACTGATGAGGAAGCGTCCGTCGCCGACGCGAGGTTCGAACTGGACCTCATCGTAGGGCCGGTGACGGCCGGAAGCGTCTTCCGCGCGTACCAGCTCTCCGACCCGTCGTACAACCCGCGGTCGGTCTACGTCCCTCCGGCGGAGCTCAAGCATCTCTACGCGGAGTACGTGCAGGGAGAGTTGCTCCTCCGAGGCGGCAACTACCTCGAGACGTTCGGGAGGGGCATCACCCTTCGCGCCTACGAGGAGGTCGCGCTCGAGTACGACACGACGCTCGACGGACTGCTCGGCGAGTACACGTGGGACTGGGCGGAGTTCACGCTTCTGACCGGCGTCGTGACGGAGGACGTCACCGCGGTCCGGCACAGGGAGCACATCGTCCAGGGCACGCGCCTCTGGGCGCGGGCGACGGACTGGCTCAGTCTCGCCGGGAGCGCCCTCGGGCGTTCGGCCACCGAGAAGGACGACGAGGTGGAACTCCCGGACGAGATCTCCAGGTTCGAGGACGTCGTGCTCGGGGGGGAGGTCGACGCGTGGCTCGGTCCGGTGACGGTCGGGATTGAATACGCGGGGCGGAGTGGGGAGAACCCTGTGACCGAGGAGCAGAAGCTCGAGGGCCATGCGGGGTACGCGACGGTGACCGCGATGGTCGGCCCGGTGACCTTCTTCGGCGAGTACAAGGACTACGACGACTACTACGACTACATGGTCAACCCGCCGACGGCTGTGAAGGAGCACCCCTGGACGCTCATGAACCGGGCGACATACCAGATCGATCTGAACGACGAGCGGGGCTGGCTGGCCGAGGGTAGCGCCTCCGTGGGATCCGGGGGATTCATCTCCGGCGGGGCATCCGAGGCGAGGAACCACGACAGCGACCTCCGGCACTGGGAGATCTACGGAGACTACGTCCACACGTTCGATTCGGGCACGATCCTGGCGTTCGCCGGTTCGTGGCAGCGCGAGTATCTCTTCGTCGGCGAGACCGCGTCCGGCAAGTTCACCGAGCGGTTCATCGGTGCGGGCGAGGTGGACTTCAGCTTGGGGACGGGGCAGATTGAACTGGTGGTGGAAGCTGAGCGTCTCGACGCCCCTGACGGCGAGCCGTACGAGGACCTCCTGACGTCGGTCGCCTGGTACCCGACGCCGACGTCCACGGTCATCGCAACGGCGGAGAAGACGACCGACGATGTCGCTGACGGAGAACGCGACACGTGGTTCATCGTCGAACTCAGGAAGACGCTCGCGCAGGACCTCGACGTCTCCTTGAGTGGCGGAACACAGCGCGGCGGGAAGATCTGCACCGGTGGCATCTGCTACGTCGAGCCCGAGTTCGAGGGCGCGCGTCTCAGGTTCACCAAGTACTTCTAGAGAGGACGGTCGGTTGGTGGAACAGGGAACAACGGGAGTGTGGCGGGCTCCGATCGTACTCGTGGCGGTGCTGACCTTCGCTGCCCTTCTCGCGGCGGGCGGCTGCGACTGGTTCGACGACCCTCCGGAGGAGAACCTCCCGCCCTCGACGACGATGGAGTCGTGTCCGTCCATGCGGGACGTTCAGGTCGGCGACGACGTGACGTTCGAGTGGACGGGCGAAGACCCGGACGGGTCGGTCGCCCTCTACGAGTGGGCGTACGACGACACGCTCTCCGGCGAGACAGCCGAGGAGTCGCTCACGGTGGAGGACGTCGCCGAAGGCGAACACCTGTTCGAGGTTCGCGCCGTCGACGACAAGGGCGCGCGCGACCCGTCGCCGGCGACGTGCGAGTTCACCGCGATTTCTGGCGGCAGTCTGGTCGACCGCGCAGTGCTCGTCGAGTTTCTCACAGCTTCGTGGTGCGTGAACTGCCCCGAGGCTGAGGAGGCCCTCCTGAACCTGCTGGACCAGTACGGACAGGAGAACCTGTCGGTCATAGCGTATCACTATCCGCCGGGACCTCTCTGGACGCTCGAGACGAAGGACAGGGTCGACCTCTACCACGGCGTGGGAGTTCCGGATGTCTTTCCGGCGTGCGTCTTCGACGGGTTGACCTGGGAGATCGGCGCTCTGAGCGTCGCCGACGCGCAGGCGCGCTACGAGTTCCGGATCGACTCGAGGATGCCGGTCGGCTCCCCGATCAGTCTGGAGGTGACCGGATCGATCGCGGCCCGTGGGCAGGTGAGTGTCAAGGTGAAGCTCCACGACGCGCTCGCTGGCGGACCGAACGTGGTGAGGATCGGGGTCATCGAGAACGAGATCCCGCTTGAGGATCCGCCGTACGAGTTCGTCGTGCGGGACATGCTCGACGAGGAGACGCTGACGATAGCCGCAGCAGGGGACTCGACCACAGTCGTGCGCGACTTCACGGTCGATCCCTCATGGAACGAGAATCACCTGGATGTCATCGCGTTCGTCCAGAACGACACGACGCTCGAGATCATCCAGTCAGTCAGATTGGGCAACGAGTAGGGGAGGAGAACGACAGCAAGAGCGGGAACACTGCTTCCACCGCGAGACGAAGGCAGGCAGGATCCTGACGAGAGAACGCGGCGATGCCGCGAAAGGAGTGGGGGATGTCGAAGAGATTGGCGATCGTGGGGCTCTCTGCCCTGATCCTGCTTGGGGCCGCCGCGCCGGCGTTTGCGGCGCAGCGTGCCGTGTTTGCCGAGCTGTTTGGGGGCACGAACTGAAGCTTCTGCCCAACAGCGCAGGCTGCGCTGCAATGCATGCTGCTCGGATGGGACTACCCGTACGACCCACCGCAGCCGTTTCCGGAGGACGCGATATACGGTGAGGATGAGCTCGTCGTCATCTACTGGCACAGCAGAAACGGGGGCGTGTACTACACCACCGAGGCCCGCAACCGGCAGCTCTTGTACCCGGACATCAGCGCGCACCCGACGTGCAAGTTCGACGCCGTCCAGACCTATGTCGGGGGCGGCGGCAGCACGTACAACGCCTACATGAACATCATCAACTCACGGCTGGCTGTCGACACGCCCATCACGATCCGCTCCAAGGGTCTCATCGGAGATACGGAAGGGTGGGTCGAGGCGACCTTCAAGACGGAAGAGCCGATCGCCGGGACGCTCCAGGCTCACTTCGTCCTCATCGAGAAGGTCGGCGAGCACTACAACTGGACGTCTCGCGACCATCTCCCGTGGGAGACCGTGACCCTGGCGGCCGCCGGAGACTCGGTCACGGTCTACAGGGAGTTCACTATCACGAGCTCCCCGTGGCCGGTCATCGGCGACCTCGACGTCGTGGTCTTCATCGAAGACACGTCGCCGCACCTGGTCTACAACGCGCAGTTCATGCCCGATCCGTACGTCCTCGAAGCGCAGAGCCCATCCTACGCTGAGGAGATCCTGCCGCTGGAGACGGCGACGTACTCGATGACTGTCAAGAACATCGGAACGATCGACGACACCGTCACCGTTGCGATCTCCGAGCACGAACTGCCACCGGGCCTCGATCTGGCCGACTGGGAGGCGAACTACCGGCTGGTGGGCGGGTCGTGGATGTCGACTCCTTCGGAGCACACCATCCTGATCGGCGAGACGCTGGAGTTCGAGCTGCGCGTCGTCGACACGGTCGGGGACACGGAAGGAATGGCGGTCACGACTCTGACCGCGACCAGTAACGGCGATGCGGACGTCGACGGCGGAGCCACGTTCGCGACCTTCGTCGGGCTCCCCTCGGTCCTCCTCGTCGATGACGACGGGGGAGAGACGTGGGAGACGTACCTCCAGACCGCGCTCGCCGACACTGGCTACGCTGCACGACACTGGGACGTCATGGCCGAAGGCAGGCCGGGCGAGGGACATCTCACGTCCTACTGGGCGGTCGTCTGGACCACGGGCACCACGACCACGAGCCTCGGGCGCGACCAGGACAAGCTCATGGCTTACCTCGACGGCGGCGGAAACCTCTACCTGTCGAGCATGGGCTTCCTCAACGAGTCCCTGTCGCTGCCCAACACGTTCGTCGACGACTACCTCCACATCGACGCCTGGAACAGCGACAACGGCGGTTTCTTCATGACCGGTGTCGCGGGCGACGAGATCTCGGACGGAATGAACCTCGGGATGCTCGGGAGCCCGATCCCGCCGGGCGGCATCGACAGCTTCACCAGGACGGCGCCCGCGGACACGATCTTCTACGCCGCGAACGGCTCGAAGGGACTCAAGGTCGAGGAGGCCGGGCACAAGATCGTCTTCACCGCGTTCCCGTTCGAGAACGTGAAGACGGCGACCGCTGCGCCGAGCAACGCGAAGACCCTGATCGGGAGGATCATGGACTGGTTCGGGACACCGGCGGCGGGCGTCGACGGAGGCTCGAACGAGCTCGGTCGTCTCGCGCTCAAGCAGAACTTCCCGAATCCGTTCAATCCTGTGACGAAGCTCGAGTTCTCGATCCCCGCGGGGGTTGAGCACGTGAGCCTCGTCGTCCACAACGTGAACGGCCAGGTTGTCAGGACGCTCGTCGACGGGCGGATGACTGCCGGTCCTCACGCGGTGGTGTGGGACGGGACGGACGAAAGCGGCGAGAGTCTCTCTTCTGGTGTCTACTTCGCGAGGCTCACTGCCGACGGCGAGAAGGCGTTCACGAAGATGACGCTTCTGAAGTAGCGGAAGTACGTGCCCGGCGGCCGCGGGCCGCCGGGTACGGGCGGGCTACCGGCCGAGACTCGCGGACCCGCTTCGAAAGGAGAGAAGACGATGCTCAAGCGAACGGCGATCGCTGCCCTCGCTGTCGTGATCCTGCTGGGAGCTGCGGCGACAAGTCTGGCCGCCACGCGCACGGTATTCGCGGAGCTCTTCGGGGCGACGTGGTGAGGCTCCTGCCCGAGTGCCCGTGAGGCGCTCTCGGCACTGCAGGACGAAGTGGGAGAAGATGTGCTCATCAACGTGTACTGGCACGTGTCGAGCAGTGACTACGGTACAACCGAGGCCGATGCCCGCGCGGACCTCTACGATGTCACCGGGATCCCCGAGGTCGACTTCGACGCCGTGGCGGAGGTCATCGGCGGGGGAGCGTTGGACGTTCTCCTCCCGATCTATGGACCCATCGTCGAAGGAAGGCTCGGACTCGAGACCCCGGTGACGATCCGCTCCTACGGGATGGTCGGCGAGACCGGCGGATGGGTGGAGGCCGTGTTCAAGGCCGACGCGGACATCGCGCCGACCGTGGGCTCGCTCACGGCGCAGTTCGTCGTGATCTCGAACCCCGAGCTTCCGGACTACCCGTGGAACGTGATCGACCAGCTCCCGCCCGAGACCGTGACACTCTCGTCGGCAGGAGACTCGGTCGTCGTCTACAGGGATATCGCGGCGACGTGGCCGCCTGAGTACGTCGGCGACGACATCGACGTCGTCGTCTGGATTGAGGACATGAATCCCCACGAGGTCTACAACTGCCAGATCATGCCCGATCCGTACCAGATCGAGTTCGCGAGTGCGCTGTTCGCGACGGAGATCGGTGCTCTGGAGTCCGCCGAGTACTCGGTCACGATGAAGAACGCCGGGAACTTCGCGGACGAGATCACGGTCGAGCTCTCTCAGGTCGAGCTCCCCGACGGGGTCGACCCATCGGAGTGGCTGGCCGAGTATCGGGAGATCGGGGGCTCGTGGACGACCGTGCCGAGCGTGCACAGCTTGGAGGCGGGCGAGTCAGTCGGATTCGAGGTCCGGCTCACCGACCTCGTCGGGGACACCGTCGGCATGGCACTGACTCGACTCGGCGCCCAGAGCGGGAATGACGTCGAAGTCTCCGAGAACGCGGACTTCGCCACGTTCGTCGGGCTTCCCTCGATCCTCCTCGTGGACGACGACGGCGGGGATGCCTACGAGACGCATCTCAGATCGGCGATGACCGACACCGGCTACGCGTCGAGGCACTGGGATACAGAGGTCGAGGGCAGGCCGAGTGAGGAGCAGCTGTCGTCGTACTGGGCTGTGGTCTGGACGACGGGCAGTCAGCTCACCAACCTCTCGCACGACCAGGAGAACATCGTCACCTACCTGGAAGGCGGGGGGAACCTCTACCTGTCGAGCTGCGGGTTCCTCGGTGAAGGCACGGAGCCGAGTCCCTTCATCACCGACTACCTGCACGTCGACTCGTGGACTCCCAATACGGGCGGGTTCTTCATGAACGGTGTCGCGGGCGACGCGATCACCGACGGCATGCAGCTCGGGTTGCTCGGCGGGGCTCCGATCGCGCCGGGGGACAGCGACTCCTTCGTTCGGTCGGCGCCGGCCGACACGATCTTCTACGCCGCGTCCGGTCAGAAAGGACTGAAGGTCGAGGAGACCGGTCACAAGCTCGTCTTCACGGCATTCCCGTTCGAGAACGTGAAGACCACGACGGCGTACCCGAACAATCAGAAGACCCTGATCGCGCGGATCCTCGACTGGTTCGCGGCTCCGGCGGCGGGGATAGACGGGGGTTCCGACGAGTTCGGTCGTCTCGTGCTCCGGCAGAACTTCCCGAATCCGTTCAATCCCGTGACGAAGCTCGAGTTCTCGATTCCCTCCGGGGTGGAGAACGTGAGCCTCGTCGTCCACAACGTGAACGGTCAGGTGGTCAGGACGCTCGTCGACGGGCGGATGACGGCCGGTCCTCACGCGGTGGTGTGGGACGGGACGGACGAAGACGGCAAGAGCCTGTCCTCTGGTGTCTACTTCGCCAGGCTCACGGCCGACGGTGAGAAGGCGTTCACGAAGATGACGCTTCTGAAGTAGCGGAAGTTCGTGCCCGGCGGCCGCGCGCCGCCAGGTGCGGTGGGATCACGACCAGCTACCTAGGAGGGGGTTAGATGATGAGGAACCGGCTTCCGGCCTTGGCCGCGGCCGTTCTCGGGATCCTGCTGTCGACGGCGCTCGCTGTTGCGGCACCCGCGGACGAGGCGGTCAGGGCTGACGGGGGCGATGCCGGAAGCGACGGGGGTTCCCGCGCGTTCGGCGTCGAGATCACGCCTGATTTCGTTGCCTCGGAGATCGAACCGGGTGGTTCGGCCATCTACTACACCTTTGTGACGAACACCGGGGACGTGACCGACGTGATCACCGTCGACATCACTCACGACGAGATGCCTGACGGCGTCACCGAGTGGGACTGGTTCGCCAACTACTGCGACGAGAGCATCTGCCATACCGGCCCGTGGGACTACACTCTCGGGCCCGGTGAGTCTCAGCTGCTCGACGTCCACCTGGACGACTTCATCGGGACGGCCACCGGCCTGTCCGTGATGACGCTCACAGCTGTAAGCAACGGTGACCCGGGCGCCGACGACGCGCAGGAGTACGCGACCTTCGTCGGCGTGCCGTCGATTCTCATCGTCGACGACGACGGCGGCGCCAACGACGAGGACTACATCGAGGACGCGGTCACGGACGCGGGCTACTACGCGTACACGTACGACGGCGACAACGATGGGATCGCAGACGTCTGTGACGCCGACGCGTTCCGGATCGCCCTGTGGACGACGGGCGGTGGCGATGCCACCTACGTCACGGGCGCGACCGAGACCATCTGGATGAACTACCTCGACGACGGCGGGAGCTTCTTCCTCGCGAGCGCCGAGTACCTCTCGACGCGCGGCGGGCCTACCACGTTCACGACCGATTACCTGCACCTCGACGGGTGGAACAACGACGTCGGCGGGTCGCTGGTCACGGGCGTCCCGGGCGACGCGATCAGCGACGGGATGGTGCTGCCTCTCGGCACGACCGTCGCGGTCTCGGACGACTCCTGGGATCCGCCGAGCTTCCCGGCTGAGTCGTTCTTCGACGTCTTCACCTCGACGGAGGGTGTGAAGGGGCTGCGGGGCGGTGAGGACGGACACATGATCGCGTTCATCCCGTTCGCCTTCGAGAACGTGAGCACCGTCGACGCCGACCCCAACAACCAGAAGACCCTCATCGGCCGCGTGATCGACTGGTTCGACCCGACCGACACCGGCGTAGAGGGTGGCGTCGGGCTGGCGCGCGCGTCGCTCAAGCAGAACTACCCGAACCCGTTCAACCCGACGACGACGATCGAGTTCGCAGTGCCTGCTGAAGCCGGACACGTGAACCTCGTCGTCTACAACGCGAACGGACAGGTCGTGAAGACGCTGGTCGACGGTCGCGTCTCGCCCGGACCTCAGTCGGTCGTGTGGGACGGGAAGGACGGCGCAGGCCAGAGCCTCGGATCGGGCATCTACTTCGCCCGCCTGACGGCTGATGGAGAGACGGCCTTCAGGAAGATGACGCTCCTGAAGTAGCCCGTGTGACGTAAGACAACGGCGTGCCCGGCGGCCCTCGGGGGGGAGCCGGGCACGCATACGACAAAGCCGGTCCATCTGGAGGGAGTTGGCATGAGGATGTCGATGCTGGCCCTGGCCGCGCTCCTCGCCGTGCTGTGCTCGGCGACGGGAGTGTCCGCGTATCCGAGGGATGACGCTGCGGTGGTGGAGGTGGAGATCCTCTCCAGGGCCGACGTCGCCCGGCTGAACGAGCTCGGGATGGACATCATGAACGTGAGGGACGGCGTCGCGGAGATCGGGGCGATTCCCTCCGAGATCGACGTCCTCTGGGCGAACGGGTTCCGGCCGCGGATCGTCGTCGAGAACATGCGCGACGAAGTCGCGTCGCTGCGCCTCGAGGACCGCGGGGAGTACCACAGCTACGCCGAGCTCACCGCCGACCTCGCCGCGTGGGCAGCGACCTACCCCGAGATCACCGAGCTCGTATCGATCGGGCAGAGCGTGCAGCACCGAGAGCTGTGGGCGCTCAAGATCAGCGACAACGCCGACGTCGAGGAGTTCGAGCCGGAGATCCAGTGGATCGGTGGCCACCACGGCAACGAGACGATCGGCATCGAGGTGGTTTACTACATGGCGGAGTACCTCCTCGAGAACTACGGCACCGACCCTCAGGTCACGTGGCTCGTCAACGAGCGCGAGTTCTGGCTCATCCCTTCGTTGAACCCCGACGGACTCGAGAACGGCTCCCGCTACAACGGGCAGGGCACCGACCTCAACAGGAATTACCTCTGTCCCGACGGGTGCAACGCCGGAACGGCGTTCTCAGCGCCGGAGACCCGCGCCCTCCGCGACTTCAACGTCGGCATGAACCCCGTGACGTCGCTCACGTTCCACGCGGGCGCGGTCTACGTGAACTACCTCTGGGACTACACGTACGCCCCGACGCCCGACGAGCCGATGATCATCACGATCTCGGACGAGTACGGTGCCCTCTCCGGCCTCCCCGTCACGAACGGCGCCGACTGGTACGTCATCACGGGAAGCTGTCAGGACTGGTGCTACGAAACGCGAGGCGAGATCGACACGACGATCGAGGTCTCGGTCGACAAGGACCCTCCCGCGTATCAGATCGACGGCATTGTGAACGCGAACATCCCCGCCATGCTCTACCAGGCCCGCATGTCGGGCCGCGGGATCCGCGGTCTCGTCTACGACGGTGAGACGATGGAGCCGCTCTACGCCACGATCAGCATTCCGGAGATCGGGAAGGACGTGTACACCGACCCCGCCGTCGGCGATTACCACCGCATGGTCGAGACGGGCACGTACACCGTTACGGCGAACGTCGAGGGCTACCCGACGCAGACGGTATACAACGTGACCGCGAGTCTCGACACGTTCGTCGTCGTGAACTTCCCGATGGAGCCGCCGCCGCGCGGGTCCATCGCTGGGTACGTGACGGACGACGCATCGAACCCGATCGCCGCCACCGTCGAACTCACCGACCTCTCCGGCTACTCCGCCACCGCGGACGCGGGCACCGGGTACTACGAGATTCCTTTCGTCCCTGCCGGGACACACAGCGTGAGGGCAAGCCTCCTCGGCTACCTCTCCGATATGCGCGACGACGTCGTCGTGCAGGACAACACCATCTCAACGGAGGACTTCGAGCTCCAGAGCCCCGTTGTCTATGACGATCTCGAGTCGGGCCTCACGAACTGGACGGGAGCATGGGCCCTGACCTCGCTCCACTGCAACAGCCCGAGCTCGTCGATGACGGACAGCCCGGGCGTCGACTATCCGAACCACGCTCTCACCACGATGACCCTCTCCGGTGTCGTCGACCTCTCTGAAGCCGAGAGCGCCGCCCTCTCGTTCTGGCACCGGTACGCGACCGAGCCGACGTACGACTTCTGCTTCGTCGAGGTAAGCACGAACGGCGGCGGGGCTTGGACCCAGGTCGCTTCGTACGACGGATTCCAGGGCGAGTGGGAGGAGGTCGTGATCGACCTCGCCGACTACGTCGGCACCGAGGTGTTCAAGGTGCGATTCGTCCTCGACTCGGACGGATGGGTGACGGACGACGGGTGGTACGTCGACGACGTGGCGATCTTCGCGCAGACGTCGGCCTCGGGCATCGACGACGGAGCCGGCGCGCGCAGGCTCGCGGTCTCGAACTACCCGAACCCCTTCAATCCGAGAACGAGCATCCGGTACGAGCTGCCGGCGGCTGGTCCGGTCGAGCTCCGGATCTACGATCCGGCGGGGCGTCTCGTCCGCACCCTGGAAACGGGGGAGAAGGGGGCGGGGGCGCACGAGGTCGACTGGGACGGCGCCGACGACCGGGGAGTGCCTGTCGCGGCCGGCATCTACTTCGTCCGGGTCGCGACGGAGAGAGGAGAGGCATCGGGGAAGGTGGTCCTCCTCAAGTAGCGCGTCGAACGCGCGGCAGTACTGCAAATCCAGGACGGGGCGGCCGGTGCCGCCCCGTCTCGCTTTGTGCGCGGCTACGCGCGGGGCGACCTCGATCGGCGCGGGACACGCCTGCTCCTGAATCCCCTTGACACCGGAAACTCCCGGTGGAAGAATGCCGCCACCGAGGACGCGGGCCCGATGCCGCGGGGCCAGCGCGTGCGGCCGGCGTGATCCCGTCACGCCGAGGCCGGGCCTCGGCTGACCAGCGGCGGCGAGAGGAGCCTGCCGGGTGAGGCGAGCGAAGATCCTCTCCATAGTCATCGCCCTCGTTCTGCTCGGCGCGATCGCGTTCGCGCCGTCGCCCGCCGGTCTCTCGCGGGCCGGTCAGAACGCCATCGCCATCTTCGTCCTCTGCTTCGTCCTCTGGGTATCGAACGCCCTTCCGCTCGCCGTCACGAGCCTCCTCGCCATCGTCCTTCTGCCCATGCTCGGCGTGGTCCCGCTGACGCGTTCGTTCGCGCTCTTCGGAAGCCCCGTCGTCTTCTTCATCCTCGGTGCGTTCATGCTCGCGGCGGCTCTCATGCGCTCCGGCCTCTCGACGCGCCTCGCCGTCGCGTTCATCCGACGCTTCGGGAAGACGCCGAAGTCGCTCATCGCCGGGATCATCCTCTCCGGTGGGTTTCTCGCGTTCTGGATGCCTGAGCACGCCGTCGCGGCGATGCTCTTCCCGATCGTCCTCGAGATCGCGCGCGCGCTCGACCTCCAGCCGAGGAAGAGCGGTTACGGCGCCGCGCTCTTCCTCGCCCTGGCCTGGGGCGCGGTCGTCGGAGGCATCGCCACGTTCCTCGGAGGCGCCAGGGCACCGCTCGCCCTCGGCATCCTCTCCGAGCACTACGACCTCACGATCGGCTTCCTCGACTGGATGGTCGCCGTGGCGCCCCTCTCGATCATCCTGATGTTCGCGGCCTACTTCGTCCTTACGAAGTTCTTCCCGATGGACGTGCAGGACATCGCGCGCGCCAAGGACGCGCTCGACGCGAAAGCCCGCGAGCTCGGTCCGGTCTCTGCGCGCGAGAAGGGCGTGAGCGCGATCACGGCCCTCACGATCGCGGCTTGGATCTTTGCGGGGCGCGACTTCGGGCTGGCGCCGATTGCGCTCTTGGCCTCCGTCGCGCTCTTCGTCTTCGGCCTCATCGAGTGGAAGAGCGTGGAGGAGTACGTCAACTGGGGCGTCATCCTGATGTACGGCGGGGCGCTCGCGATCGCGGCGGCGCTCCACGAGACGGGCGGGGCGAAGTGGATCGCGGACGTCGTCATGGCGCGCGCCGCCGGACTCCCGAGCATGTGGGTCGTGGCCACCTTCGCGCTCCTCGCGGCCTTCCTCACGGAGGCGATCAGCAACGTAGCCGCGGTCGCGCTCCTCCTGCCGATCTGCTTCGGTGTTGCCGAGGGCGCGGGCATCGGGCCGATCACGGTGGTGTACGCCGTCGCGGTACCGGCGGGCCTAGCGTTCGCGCTGCCGATGGGCACGCCGCCGAACGCCATCGCCTTCTCGGCAGGCTACTTCAGGCTGAAGGACTCGGTCGCAGCGGGCGCGATCCTGAAGCTCGTCGCGCTCGTCATACTGTTAGTAGTGGCGAAGTTCTACTGGGCGTTCCTGGGGATCACGGGCTAGTCGATCGCTCCCGGAGGGTGCACTTGAAGCGAATACTGCTACTGCTCTCGCCTTCGCGCGTCTCGTCGAAGTGCGTCGAGGCCGCCATCGGAGCGGCCGTGAAAGAGAACGGCGAGCTCGTCGCCCTCTACATCGTCGACACCTCGCTCTCGGACGACGTCAGGGAACGCCTGCAGGATCTCGGCTTCCTCGGAGAGAGGCCGAGCGACCAGCTCCTCGAGGAGATGCGGCGGGAGCAGGAGCGACAGGGGAAAGGAGAGCTCGCGCGCATCCGCGAGCTGGCCGGACGGCGCGGGGTCGACTGCAGGACGAATCTGGTCGAGGGGGAGTTTCTCGAGAGCTCGCTCGAGGTCGCGAGGAAGGAGTCCGCGGACGCCATCTTCGTGACGCGCCGCGAGCGGTCGGCGATCTCGAGGCTCGTCGCCGGGTCCGTGGTCGCGAGCCTCCGGAACGCCGCCCCCTGCCGGGTTCTCGTGCATGATCCCCGCGGATCCGAAGGCTGACGCACCGGGTCTGATCCCCGGGGACGACGCCCCGTGTCCCGGGCGCCGGCTAGTCTCCGAGCGCCGCGATCTCCGCCTCGAGTCGCTCCCGGAACCTCGGGTCTTCCGTCAGAGCGATCGCACCCTCGAACTCCGCCCTCGCCTCGCTTGTCCTCCCCATCTCGGCGAGAAGCCGTCCGAGGTTCGCGCGCGGGGCCGGGGACCTTGGACGGAACACGATCTCCTTCCGGAGTTCCGCCTCGGCCATCTCCAGATCTCCGAGCTCGTAGTACGCTTCCGCGAGCCGCGTGTGGACGTGTTCGACGGGAGTGCGCCCCGAGAGCACGGCCCTCAGTGACGCGATCGCATCGCGGTACTGCCCGTTCGCGAGCAACATGTCGGCGAGCCTCGACTGCGCGAGGCTGTGGCGGGGGTCGATCATCACGGTCAGCTTGAGCGCCTCGAACTCCTCCACCAGGTCGCCCTGATCCATGTGAACCAGCGACAGGGTGTAGGCCGCGTCCGTGCTCTCCGGGTCGATCTCGAGGGCTCTGTTGAGCGAGGCAATCGCACCGTCCGGGTCGCCCGACAGCTTGAGCGTCTGCCCGAGCCCGACGTGCGCCATCGGGTCGTCGGGCGTGATCGCGATCGCCCGTCTGAACGCGCGTCCCGCTTCCCCCAGTCTCTCGAGGCGAAGGTAGACGCTCCCGAGACCCAGGTACGCCTGTGGATCTTCCGGGTCGGCCTCGACCGCGTCCCGGTACGACTCGGAGGCGCCCTCGAAGTCTCCTCTCCGGAACCGCTCGAGCCCCTCGCGCAGGTAGCGCGCCACCTCCGTGCCGCTCTCCGGGTCGACCATCTCGAAGGAACTCGCGGTGCGGGCGGCCTCTGCGAAGCTCGTGTTCGCGAGCTGTTCCCTGAGGACGACCGAGTCCGTTGCGTTCGCGAAGTAGCCCGCGATCACGAGCGCGAACGCCAGCACCGCGAACGTGCCGGGCAGGCTCCCGGGCGGCCTCGTCAGCGCGGCGGCGCCTCCGACGACGCCGACGACCGCGCCCGGGATCAGGAGCACGGGCATCTTCAGGAACACGGCCGGCAGCAAAGACGCCACGAGCGCGAGCACGCCGAGCAGGACGCGGAGCTTCTTCTCTCCGAGGGTCGTCGACAGGTTCCAGGCGCCCTCGCGAAGCGCGGGCGACGTCTCCCATAGGTCGCGCCCGGTAAGGACGAGCACGGGAACCACGATGAAGGTCACGAGGATCGCCGGCGGGAGCCAGAGCGCGGCGGCCCCTCCGGCGTAGCCTGAGTATCCGAGCAGGAACAGGAAGACCGTCGCGCCTCCGACCATGAACCCGGCCAGGAGCGGGAACCTCGCGAGCCTGAACGGCGGGGTGTAGTAGAGGTAGTACACGGCCAGAACAGCCAGCACGTGCGTGAGCGCCACGTAACTCACCGACAGCGCCATGAGGGTGGCGAACGAGAACGAGACGAGACCCACCTCGAGCAGATGCTGGTGATGTTCCGGTTCCGCGTCGACGTCCCCGGCGGTCATGCGCCGGAGGGCGACGACGGCCATGCTCGTGAAGAATGCCGCGCCGAGGATCCCGATCAGCGCGATCACGTCGAACGGGTGCGTGATCTTCAGGAGTCCGGTCGAGTTCAGGAGCAGCCGCGCTCCGAGGACGAGTCCCCCGAACGTGACGAGCACGTGGTACGGTGTCTGCACGGGGTCGATAGTGCTCCGGAGCACCGCGAACCTGGTCCTGTCGTAGAGCCTGACCCAGAGCGCGAGGACCGGCGCGATCACGATAAGGTCGATCAGTGCGTTCGAGAGGTCAGAGAGCCCGAAGGGCGTCGCGTTCACGAACGCGCGGTGGACGCTCGCCTTCGCGAAGAGGAGCTGGTAGACGTTCGCCACGTCGCCGCCGAGGAACCTCACGACCGCGACGGTGATGGGCGGGAGCGCGAAGAAGAAGAACATCGTCGTGTAAATGACGAAGAGCGACCCCACCGCGCGGGCGACGTTCCGCGTCTTCAGATGCACGTAGAACGCTCCCAGGAGACATCCGAGCGCCGCCTCGATCCTGATCCCGGCGGTCGTTCCCTGGAACTCGCGGTAGGCCGGGTTCATGAGGTTCACGAACGCCGGCCAGAGCCGATCCCCCTTGGGCAGGAGGTAGCCGAT
Organism: bacterium; assembly: GCA_025774935.1. Taxonomy (GTDB): domain Bacteria; phylum Joyebacterota; class Joyebacteria; order Joyebacterales; family Joyebacteraceae; genus JALGVN01. Next base: position 128,270 of record JALGZK010000004.1, read on the forward strand.
GAGCTCCGGCGTCTCTCGCGTGCGCGCGAAGGCGATGTCGATGAGAGGGGGGAGGAGCGTCAGAAGCCACGCGAAGAGCATGAGCTTCGTGACGCGTTCGATCCGCTCGCCTGACAGCCACGAGAGGACGACCGACAGGGTCAGGAGGGGCGCGATGTAGGCGAGCGGGTAGTGTACGAAGTACGAGAGGAAGTAGAGCGTCTTCTGCTGCCCGGCGACCTGTTCTAGGAAGTGCCGCAGAACGATGATCGCGGCGAGCACGAGGAGCCACCTGCCGAGACCCATGGGCAGCTCCTCGATCGTGTCGACTATCCGGAGGACCCACCCACGAAGTCCGCCTCCGCCTCCCGCCTCAGCCGTCAGCTCGTCAGCCGGCCCCGCCGGCGCTCTCTCCTCGTCCATCCGTTCCCCTCCGAGTCCGTCCGATTGCGCGACTGCCGTCGCGTCGGTCGCGCCCCCTCGCCGCGCGCCGTGGAGAGCGCGGGGATGGCGAGAACGGGGCGCTGTTCGGGTCCTCAACCTCTTCACGAGCCTAAGCTTGGGGATAGGCCGAGTCAAGCGACTAGCTCCGATGCGGCGGTGATTTGGGCTTCTCGCTTGACCCGGGGGGCTTCTGACCGTAGAATGCCCCCTTGGGACTCACTCGACGGACGACATGAAGGAGCGGCCTTCCACTATGACCGAGCAGTTCAACGACGCCGAGATGGCGCGGCTTCTCTCGGAAGAAGAGCACAAACTCGAGCGGCTGAGAGAGCTGGTCGACAGCGCCTGCGAGGAGATCATCCGCGGGAGACTCGATCGCCAGGAGGCGACCGTCCTCGCGCAGCGCGTGAGGCGTCAGGCCCACGAGATCATCCCCGACCTTATGGACAAGTTCGATCTCATCTACGCCAGCCGCTTCGAGCGGCTCATCTCGCAGTACATCGACGAACGCGGCAGCGGGAGCTGACCACCGACACACGAACTACCCAAGACCACCCGAAGCGGACCCGCTTCGGGTGGCCGCTATCCAGGTACCCGGTCTTGCGGCCGGGTCCCGCGCGGGCGCCGCTGCGCCGGCGCCGCCGCGCCGGCGACACCTATTGACCGGGTCGCGGGGCGTGTGCTACCGTCCGGAACCGGTCTGCGGCGGCCATCCAGGCGCGTCTAGCGGGGCGGTCTATGCCGTGGAGGCACGTCACCCGAGGGGAGCGGGATGAGGGTCGCCGTACTCGCGAGCGGGAGCTCCGGAAACGCCATCGTCGTCGAGTCGAACGGGACGGCCGTGCTCGTGGACGCCGGCATCTCCGGCAAGCGCGTGACTGCCGCGATGGACTCCGCGGGCCTCGCCACCGAGTCGCTCTCGGCCGTTCTCGTCACTCACGAGCATTCCGATCACATCGGCGGCCTCGGTCCCGTGGCCCGTCGGTTCGGCCTGCCGGTCTACGCGACCTCGGGAACACACGAGGCGATCGATGGCCGTGTGGGCACGTGTCCGGACAGGGCCGTCATCGAGGCCGGCCGGCGGTTCGAGATCGGGGATCTCGAGGTCGCGCCCTTCTCGGTGAGCCACGACTGCGCCGATCCGGTGGGGTACTCGATCACGGACGGCGCGAGCAGGGTCGCGATCGCGACCGACCTCGGCGTCGTGGGCCGGAGCGTCCGTCGCCACCTGGAGATGGCAGACTGCGTGATCCTCGAGTTCAACCACGACGAACACATGCTGGTCGACGGGACGTATCCCTGGCCATTGAAGCGGCGCATCATGAGCAACGTCGGACATCTGTCGAACGTGACCGCGGCGCGGGAGCTGATGCGACTCGCCGACGGGCCGATGTCGACGCTCGTTCTGGCGCATCTGTCTCAGGAGAATAACACGCCCGAGCTGGCGGCGGAGAGCGCGGCGGATGTTCTCGACCGCACCGGCCGCGCCGACGTGGCCGTTCACGTCGCATCGCAGAACGATCCGCTCGGGCCGATCGAGATCGAACGCACCGTGAGCGCGGGCGAGACCGCGCGAACGTAGGGGGGGAGTTCAGAGGGCCGATGCACAAGATCGCGGTGATTGGCACAGGCTATGTGGGGCTCGTCGGCGGCGCCGGGTTGGCGGACTTCGGGAACGACGTGACGTGCGTCGACCTCGTCGAGGAGAAGATCGAGGCACTCAGGCGAGGCGAGATACCGTTCTACGAACCGGGCCTCTCCGAGGTCGTGCTCCGAAACGTGCGCGAGGGCAGACTCGCATTCACGACGGGCCTCGAGGGCGCGATACGCGAGTGCGACGTCATCTTAATCGCCGTCGGCACGCCGGAGGGAGACGGCGGCGCGGTAGACCTGTCGCAGGTGGACGCCGTCGCGAGGGACATCGGCAGGCACATGGACGGGTACCGCACAATCGTCCAGAAGAGCACGGTGCCGGTGGGCACGGCGCAGAGGCTCCGGAAGATCGTCGAGGAGGAGCAGAAGGAACCGCACGAGTTCGACGTCGTCTCCAACCCCGAGTTCCTGCGGGAGGGGTCAGCGGTCGGGGACTTCATGCGCCCCGACAGGGTCGTCGTCGGCACCGACACCGAGAAGGCGATGGAGATCATGCGGAGCATCTACGCGCCGCTCTATCTCATCCACACGCCCATCGTCGAGACGACTCCCGAGTCGGCCGAGCTGATCAAGTACGCATCGAACGCGTTCCTCGCGACGAAGATCTCATTCATCAACGAGGTCGCGAACATCTGCGAGAAGGTCGGGGCCGACGTTCAGGTCGTCGCGTACGCCATGGGGCTCGACGGCAGGATCGGACCGAAGTTCCTCCACGCCGGCGCGGGATACGGCGGGTCGTGCTTCCCGAAAGACACGAAGGCGCTCGTGCGTATCGCGGAGGCGGCCGGCGCGGAGGCGAGGATCGTCGGCGCCACCGTCGGCGTGAACCGTGACCAGAAGGAGCGAATGGTCGACAAGGTCGTCGCGGCGGCGGACGGCAGCGTGGACGGGAAGACGATCGGAGTTCTCGGGCTCTCCTTCAAGCCGAACACGGACGACATGCGTTACGCCTCCTCGATCGTCCTCATCGAGGGACTTCTAGAGCGCGGAGCGACGGTCAAGGCGTTCGACCCCGTCGCGATGGACAACGCCCGCGCGATCATGCCGGGTATCGAGTATGTCGACGAGAGATACAAGGCCGCCGAGGGCGCGAACGTGCTCGTCGTGGTCACCGAGTGGAACGAGTTCAGGCAGCTCGACTTCGACCTCCTGAAGAGCATCATGACGGAGCCGGTCGTCGTCGATCTCAGGAACGTATACGAGCCGGGCGACATCGAGGCTCACGGTTTCCGTTACGTCGGTGTCGGGCGCGGGAGGCCGTAGGTCCGTCTCCCGAAGGAGGTGACGATGGCTGCGGACAACGAGGGCGGAGGCGGCGGGAGCGGCGGTGCCGGACCGGGCCTGCCCAGAGGCGTCAAGGCCGGGCGACTCATCGACGGCGTCGCCATCAAGCAGCTCGCGCTTCTTCCCGACGAGCGGGGCTACCTCATGGAGATGCTCCGCGCGGACGACGAGATCTTCCGGCAGTTCGGTCAGGTCTACCTGTCGGTCGCGTTCCCGGGGGTCGTCAAGGGCTGGCACTACCACAAGGTGCAGACCGACTACTTCACGATCGTCAAGGGGATGATGAAGGTCGTTCTCTACGACGGACGTCCGGACTCTCCGACGCACGGAGAGGTCAACGAGTTCTTCATGGGCGAGCTGAACCCCCTCCTCATCACGATCCCGCCAGGGGTCCTTCACGGGATGAAGGCGATCGGCACCGAGCCTGGGTATCTCATCAACTGCCCGACCGAGCCCTACAGCTACGACGATCCGGACGAGTACCGGGTCAACCCTCACAGCGCCGAGGTGCCCTACGACTGGGATCGTAAGGACGGCTAGCTGGAGGCAGCCGCGACCGTTGACTCGCCCTCACATGCCGGGCTATCATATAGGTTCGGACCTGAGCAATCCGTCCAGGCTCCGACGGCGACGGATCGGGACCGCCCCGCGGGGGCGACCGCACCTCGAGGAGACGAGTTTGAGGAACACCGGACGCTTCATGGTTCTGGTCCTGGCGCTGGCCGCCGTCCTGGCCGGCGCGCCGCCCGGCGGCGCCCAGAGCCCCGACCCCGTGGAGGAAGGGCTGCCGGCGGAGTTCACCATCCCCGAGGTTCCCCTTCCGAGACCGACCGCCGCGCTCGACGCCCCCGTTGACCGGGCCGAGTACATTGTCGGCCCCGACGACGTCTTCGCCCTGAAGCTCTGGGGCGAGCTCAACGCCACCCTCACGATCGAAGTGACTCCCGAGGGGAACTTCGTGCTTCCCGTCGGGGGCCCCGTCACCGTGGTGGGCCTCTCGATCGACGAGGCGGCAGCCGCCGTGCGCGCGAGGATCGACGAGTACTACCGCGACATCGCCATGACGCTCACCCTGATCGCGCCCCGCGAGCTCGTCGTGCACGTTACGGGCGCCGTGGCGGTCCCCGGGCAGCACAGCGCGACCGCGGCGACAAGGGTCTCGGCGGTGATCGCGCTCGCGGGCGGGATCCTCGAGGAAGGATCCCAGCGCACGATCAGGCTCTCCGGCTTCGAAGGACGCGTCCGCACCGCCGACCTCGTGAAGTACAGAAACGAGGGCGACCTCGACGCGAACCCTCTCGTCATGGTGGGAAGCCAGATCCACGTACCGTTCCGGGAACGCTCGGTCGACGTCGTCGGCGCCGTCAACCTCCCGGGGACCTTTGAGCTCGTCGAGGGAGACAGCCTCCTCGGGATCATCGAGCTCGCCGGAGGCGCGCGGCCCGACGCCAATCTGTCCGATGTGGAGCTCGTGCGCTTCGCCGCCGACGACCCACTGAGCTACACTGCTCTCTCGCTCGACCTGACCGACGGCGAAGCCTCCGGGGGCCGCGGAGTCGATCTCCAGGACGGTGACAGGATCTTCGTCCGCGCCATCGAACACTGGCACGAGGACGCCCGCGTCGAGGTCGTCGGAGAGGTCGCTAACCCCGGGACCTTCTCGATCACGGAAGGCGAGGACCGTCTCACGGACGTCATCGCGAAGGCCGGCGGCTTCACGCCTTCCGCCGACCTTGCCGGCGCAACGCTCCGGAGGGGCGCCTCCGGGGAGCGGGAGACGGCGATCGACCGCGCGGTCGCGCTCCTGGAAGAAGGCGAGCGGGGCGCTCTCACCGAGGAGGAAGCCTCGTTCCTGGGGTCGCAGCGGATCGAGCTCGCGGACCAGGTGTCGGTCGACTTCCCCGCGCTCTTCCTGCACTACGACGCGACCGAGGACGTCCTGCTCCTGGACGGGGACATCCTCGACGTGCCTCGCGCGCTCCACGTCGTCCGCGTGAGCGGCGCCGTCCACACGCCCGGTTTCATTCGCCACGACGTTGACGGCGACGTCGACTACTACATCGATCTCGCGGGCGGCTACACGAGCGACGCGTACCAGAGCCGGGTCAGGATCGTGAAGGCCAACTCCGGGAGCCGGCTCAAGCCGTCGAGCACGATTGCCATCGAGCCGGGCGACACGGTCTGGGTACCACGAACGCCCGACCGCGACTGGTGGGAGATCACGAAGGAGATCCTGCTGGTCGCCGCTCAGGTGGCGACCATCTATCTGGTTGTGTACACCACGCAGAACTAGCGCCGCGGGGGGAGACGACTGCGGCCGGTGAACCCGAGGGGAACGCGATGCCCGACGGGAACATGATGCCCGAGCGCGAAGTAAAGCCATTCGCCGACTACATCCACGTCCTCATTAGATGGCGCCGGGTCATCTACTGGAACTTCATCGTCATCGTCGTAGCGACGGCCATCGTGTCGCTCCTGCTCCCCAAGTGGTACACGTCCAAGGGTTCGATCCTCCCGACAGAGGCGGACGCCGGCGCGGGCGGACTCATGGCCATCGTCGAGACAGCGCTCCCTCTGCTCAAGCTACCGCGGATGCCCGGCTCCTCGGAGACCGGTCTCGGGGTGCTGCTCAGCCGCACGGTTGCCGAGGACGTCATCCGCGAGAACGACCTCCAGACGGTCTATCGCGCCGACACCATCGACGAGGCCCTCGAGACCCTCGGCCGCCGGTCGGAGGTCTCCCTCGACGAGAACGGCGTCGTGACGATCGAGGTAGAGGCTCGCGATCCCGAGCGCGCCGCGAACATGGTCCGGTCGTACATCGAGGCCCTCGAGAGGTACAACGCCTACGCCCGGACGACCGCGGCGCGGCGCACCCGCGAGTTCGCCGAGTCGCGACTCGAGGCGACGCTCGTAGAGATGACGGAGGCCGAAGAGAGCCTGGCGGCCTTCCAGAGGGAGCACGGTGGGGTCGGGCTCGACCAGCAGGCGCAGGCCGCCGTCGCAGCCTACGCGGAGCTCGAGGCGGAGGCGGCCAAGGCCGAGATCGAGCTCGAGGTCGCGCGCAACTACGCGAGGAGCGGCCACCCGGAGGTCCTGCGTCTCGAGACGAAGGTGAACGAGTATCGGGAGTCGCTCGACGAGCTCCGATCGGGAAGAGGGATCTCGGGAGACGCAGACAGCGAGAGCGTCGTCCTGCCGGCACTGTCCACGCTGCCCGATCTCGCGATGGAGTACGCGCGGCTCGTGCGCGACGTCGAAGTCGGGAACGCGCTGTACCTGTTTCTCGTCCAGCAGTACGAGGCAGCCAGACTTCAGGAAGCGAAGGACACGCCGACCGTGCAGGTTCTCGACTGGCCGGTACCTGCGGAGCTCAGGACGCGTCCCAGACGCACCGCGATGGTCGTCATCGCGGGGATCATAGGACTCATCGTGGGGGCCGCCGTCGCGCTGTTCCTCGAGTTCCTGTCCACGTCGGACGAGACGAACCCCGGACGCCGGACGCTCGACGCGGCCGTCTCGGCGTTCCGCCTCGACCTCGCGCGTCTGCGTGGCCGGGGCAGGGCCTCTCCGCCGGGCGACGCCTGATCCGCCGCACGGCGCTCCGGACGCCACCCGTTCCGACACGTCGTTCGCTGCGCCGGTGAATCATCTCGTTCGTCCGGCGACCCCAGCCACGAAGCACGACCGAGTCCTCCCGCACGCAGACTCCGGGACCAGAGCTCATGAGAGAGACCACGCGAATGCAGGGGATGGGGACCGGCGACGGCGTCGCGGCGTCGGGATCGTCCCCCTGGAACGTCCTCCTCGATCCTGCCCGGCCGGCCCGCGCGAGAGCGGGGATGCTCGCGGGCATCGCCGCGATCGTCGTGGCGCAGATCGCGGTAGCCGTCTACGGCGCGCGGGAGCCTCTTCTTCTGCTCGCGGCGCTCGCCTACGTGGCCGCGCTCATCCTGTCACTGCGCTCGGCAACCTTCGGTCTTGCCATCATGATCCTCGTCCAGGTGCGGCTGCTCCAGGGGAGTGAGGGAATCGACTTCGAGGAGGTCGCCTACGCCGGTATCTTCTTCGCCACGATCGGCGGGTGGCTTCTTCGACGCGGACCTACGCTCGCCGGGAGGAGCATCCTGCGCTCGCCCCTCGGGAGGACCATCCTCATCTTCCTGGGCGTGTGTTTCGCGTCGGTCGTCCAGACGGTCGTCTTCAAGGGCAGCGTCGAGTGGTGGCTTCGCGACCTCGTGAGGATCTCGTACCTCCTCCTGTTCTTCCCGCTCGCGGACGCGTTGCAGGAGAAGCGGAGCGCGGTCGTCCTTCTGACGTGCTTCCTCGCCGTCATCACGATCCACGCGATCGTCGCCGTGTCGTGGTATCAGGCGTCGGCGTCCGCTGCGTCGCTCGAGCAGATCCAGTACCTGCGGGCGCCGTTCCACGAGGTCTTCGCCATGGCGACGCTCGTCGGTGGGTTCGCCGTGTTCCTCCACGCGAGATCGCGCGGCGCGTTCGTCGGCTCGATCGTCTTCTCGATCATCGCGGCCCTCGCGCTTGCGGTCTCGCTCACCCGGGGCTACTGGCTGTGGGGAGCGCTCGCGATGCTCATCGTCGCGGCGAGAAGCAAGCGCCCGGGGAGGGTGGTCGGGTTCGGGTTCATGATCCTCGCGTGCTTCGTGGCGGCCGGCTTCGCCGCCTTCGGGACGAGGCTCATCGAGATCGTGGGATCTCTCGCGCAGCGCGCGACCACGATCAGCTCGCCGATGCGCGACATGGCCGTGCTCGAGCGCGCTGCGGAAACGGCTGGCTGGTTCAGACAGATTCCCGAGAGCCCCGTGGTCGGACACGGTCTCGGCACGTACGGGTCGTACATGTCGCCCGCGCTCGGCTACCGGGTCACGCGCACGTTCGCGCACAACGCCTACCTGTTCTTCCTCTTCAAGATCGGAATCGTCGGCCTCGGCGCGTTCCTCGCCTTCTACGGAAACGGGATTCGCAGGGCGTGGCGATCCTCGAAGATCGCCGTCGGCATCTACGAGCACGCCGTGCTCATCGCCGGTGCCAGCATCCTCATCACGTTCCTTCCGCTCTCAGTCACCAGTCCGCAGTTCTACAGACGGGCGTCGGTCCTCGTTCTCGTGCTCATCCTCGGCTACGCGCAGGCGGTCTACGAGCGGCACCGCGCCCGCGGGGCGACGCGCTGAGCCGCGGGGCGTCCGGTGAGGTCGAGGGTACCGAGCTCGGGAGTAGGAGGTATCTCTACGGGATGGGACTATCCTCGGGACGCCGAGCTCAGCCGCGCCAGGAATCTCCCCAGCGTGCCGGGGAGGGCCGAGACGAGACCTTCGTCGAGCTCGGGGAGCGGACGGAGGAGCGCGAGCATCGCGAGGTAGATTCCAAGGAAGAGAACGCCGTGGCCCAGGACCTGGACGAGTCCCTCGGGTCCAAGGAAGATCGACGGGGCGAGCGCCACGGCCATGGCGACGAGGATCCCCGGGACGTGCCCGAGCGGAATGCGGGTCCCGAGTACGCGTCTCACGGCCAGGGCTTCGATGACGTACATGCCTGAGTTCACGAGTCCCGTCCCGAGGAGCGCTCCTATCGGCCCGAGCTCGCGGATCAGGAAGATGTTGACGACGACGTTCGTGACGACCGCCGCCGTGCGCACGCGGACCGACGTGCGCATGTGGTCCGTCGACTGAAGCGCGGTTCCGCTCGACTCCCCACCGAACAGCCACCCCACGCACATCGGCGCGGCGAAAGCCAGGAGGAGCGTGGACGCTTCTGCGTAGCTCGTCCCGTACACAGCGAGCACGCAGGCCCGGGCGTTCGCGATCAGAAAGACGACAGGTGGGACGACGACCGCGCCGAGCACGACCACGGCCGACCGCCAGAGGGCGCCGACCGATCCTGGACGCGCCCGGTGGCGTCTCGAGAAGAGCGTGAGCGCCACGCCGATCATCCCCATCGGGAGAACACCCGCCACGGCGCGCACGAGCGCGTAAGCGACATCGTAGACGGCGACCTCGGTCTGGCTGTGTCGGATCGCGTTCAGGAGGATGACGTCGGCCGGGCGGCCGAGCCCGAAGCTGACGACCCCTAGGACCGAACCGTTCACGGCATACATCAGGAGGCGCGGCAGGTCGATCGGTCGCGACGGGCCGCCGAAGGCCGTCCTGATCCTGGAGAGGTACGCGAGGAAGAGCAGGAGGCTCGTCACGCCGAGGAGCACCATGATCTCGCCGACGCCGGCCCCTCTCGAGAGGAGCACGTACGCGAGGACCAGGTTCGCGACTCGGAACGCCAGCGTGAGGATTCCGACGATCCGTGTCCGGAGGAAGCTCGTGAGGACTGCCACCGCGAACATCGCGAGGCTCTGCGTCACGAGATAGAGCACGGCGATCGCGATGAGGGGAGCGATGGTCTCGTTCTCAAACCACGCCGCGATCAGCCCGCGTCCGAAGAAGAGAGCAGCCGTGAGCGCCCCGATGAGAACCAGCCTTGAGAGGAAGAGCGCGCGGACAATCGTGGGGACTTCGAGGGCGCTGTCGGGCGACGCCGCTGCCGCTCCGAGGTAGCGGTTGAGCGCCTTGCCGATGCCGGCGTCGGAGATGACGAGTACGAACGTCGCGAGAGAGACGATCGAGGTGTAGCTGCCGTAGCCCTCCGGATCGAGCATCCTCGCGAGGAGGACCGAGAAGAGGTACGCGAGCCCGAACTCGCCGATCCGGGCGACCGAGTTCCAGACGTAGCTCTCGAAGTACCCCTGGGCGGGCCCACCGCCGGGTGGAGTGTCGTTCCGGGGGGTCGTCTGGTTCAGCACCGTTCCTCCGCCGCACGTTCCCGGACGATCCTCTCGCAGAGCTCCACGAGCGGCGCCCGGTCCTTCATGGCGTCGTGCTTCTCGAACGCGAGCTCGCGTCCCCGGCTCCCGAGCGCCCGACGCTCCTCGGGCGAGTCGAGGAGCCGCACCACCTCGTCTGCGAACGCCGACGGTTCGTCGGCGACGACGAGGTGCTCGCCGCTCGCGACCTCGAGCCCCTCGCAGCCCTTCGACGTCGTGACGATCGCCCGTCCCATGGCCATCGCCTGGACGATCTTCACGCGGACGCCGCTCCCGATCCGGAGCGGCACGACGACGACGCGCGATCTCCGGAAGTACGGGGCCGCGTCCTCGACCCACCCGTGGACGCGGATCCTCGTGTCCCGTTCGCCGAGCCTGCCGACCCACGCGGGCGCACCGGCTCCGACGATCGCGACGTCCGTCTCCGGGCGCCGTTCGTGGACGAGCGGCAGGATTTCATCGAGGAACCAGGAGAGGCTGTCCAGATTGGGGGCCCAGCCGAAGTAGCCCACGAAGAGGATGTCGGTCTCTTCGGTCTCCTCGCCCCTCGCGAGGGCGGCGACGTCCAGGGCGACCGGCACGATCTCGACCTCGGCCTCCGGCGACAGCTCCAGTAGACCTGCCCGGTCCGCCTCCGAGTAGACGAGCACCCGGTCGAACCGGGACGCCATCGCCCCCTCGTACGCTGCCGTCTTCCCCCACTGGATCCGGGCGTAGAGCCGCGACGCCGGGTTCCGGAGATGGCGCCAGTAGAGGTCCATGATCGTCGCCTGGACGTTCGGCGCGAAGAGCAGGAAGGGTGCCGCCGTGGCTGACCGGACCGCCTCGAGCCGCGTGGCGCTGTGGATGCTGTGTCCGATCACCAGATCGAATCGCTCGTTCGAGAGGATCTCCCGGACGCGCCGGTCGGCGGCTCGGGACACGTATTTCCGGATCGGCCAGGGGAGGGGGTCGAGTAGGTTCACGAGGTACCGCCACGCTGAGGCCCGCGGGACGGCCGTGACGGTCTCTACGCGCGCGATCCTGGAGAGCTCGTCGGCGCCCGCGTCGGCCTCTTCGGGCGTGACGAGGGAGAAGACCACGACCTCGTGACCGGCCCTCGCCAGCTGCGCGATCCGGTAGAAGCTCGTGATGTTGCCGCCCCGAGCCTGGCTCTCCGGGACGCCGTGCGTGAGATAGAGGATCTTCATGCCTGAGGTAAGCCCTTTCCGGGGGTCCCCGCGGCGTTGCGGCGCCACCGGGCACCCCTCGCGCAGGGCTCAGATGGTACGCGACCGCCCGCCCGGGGGTCAACACCAAAGCCCCGCGAGTTCCCCCGTAACTTGCCTTCTGATGCGCGCTTTGGCCGAGTACCGCCTCGCGGCACGACGCTTGCACGAACTCGCCGAACGGAGGGCGGCGCAGCCGTTTACGGTTGCGCTCCCGACAGCCCGTCTCTATACTATGCAGTTACGGTTGAATGGACGCGACGGGCGTCGCGTCTCTTTATGTGCGGGCCGCGGAAAGCGGGAAAGCGAGGTCGGATGAAGGCACTCGTGACAGGGGGAGCGGGCTTCATCGGGTCGCACCTGGTCGAATCGCTCCTCGATCGGGGCGACGAGGTCTGGGTCATCGACGACCTCTCGACCGGCCGCTTCGAGAACATCGCCCACCTGGAGAGCCATCCCAAGTTCCATTACACGATCGACACCATTCTGGATGAGCGCGTGGTCGCTGACGCGACCTCGAAGTCGGACGTGGTCTTCCACCTCGCGGCCGCCGTCGGCGTGGCCTACATCATCGACAACCCGCTGAAATCGCTCGAGACGAACATCAAGGGGACGGAGATCGTCCTCCAGCACGCGAACGAGGGGAAGAAGATGGTCGTCATCTTCTCGACCTCGGAGATCTACGGGAAGGCGAACTCCCAGCCGTGCAAGGAGACCGACGACAGGATTCTCGGGACGACGACCATCTCGCGGTGGGGATACTCGTCCTCCAAAGCGATCGACGAGTTCCTGGCTCTCGCTTACCACAGGGAGAAGAAGCTCCCGGTGGTGATCGTCCGCTGCTTCAACACGTGCGGTACCCGACAGACCGGCCAGTATGGCATGGTGATCCCGAGGTTCGTGAAGCAGGCCCTCCTGGACCACCCCCTGACCGTCTACGGCGACGGGAAGCAGACGCGCTGCTTCTGCGACGTCTCCGACGTCGTCCGCGGCGTCCTGGGACTCGTGGAGGAGCCCGCGGCGAACGGCGAGGTCTTCAACCTCGGAAGCGACGAGGAGACCTCGATAGAGGAGCTCGCCGAGCGGATCAAGGAGCTGACCGCGTCGGTCTCGTCGGTCGACTACATCCCGTACGACAAGGCCTACGAGCAGGGATTCGAGGACATGCGCCGGCGCGTCCCGGATCTCACGAAGATCAGGACCACGATCGGATACGAGCCGCAGGTGTCGCTGCAGGAGCTCCTGGAGAGGGTCGTCGCGCACTTCAAGAGGTGACATGCGGGCGCCGGGGTCATCCCCGAGTTCCGGCGTCGCCCTACCGCCCGGGGAGGAGGTGAGCGCCAGAGAAAGAGCTTGACAGCTGTGTGTCCGTTGAGAAGAATCCCCGCATACGGGACCGGTAGGACAAGGAACTGTCATGGTCTTTCTTAGCGCTTTCGGGCTGTCGTTACTGGCGGTCCTCGCCCTCACCCCGGCTGTCCGCAGCCTGGCTACGAGGCTGCGTTTTCTCGACTTCCCGAGTCAGAGCAAGGTGCATCTGACGCCGACGCCGCTCATGGGCGGCATCGCCGTCGCGCTCGCGAGCCTCTCGGCGGCCGCCGCCGCTCTGGCACTCATCAAGTGCCCGTACAGCGCTCGGATCGTCGGGTTCATGTCGGGCGGGCTCATCGTCGTAGTGCTCGGTCTCGCCGACGACGCGAACGGGATGCGTCCCGCGGTGAAGCTGACCGGCCAGGCCGCCGCGGCTGCCGTCATGCTCCTCTCAGGCGGCGTCGAAGGCCTGCCGCTCCCGCTTCCGATCGCGTTCCCGCTGGCCCTCTTCTGGATGGTCGGCCTCATGAACGCGTTCAACTTCCTCGACAATATGGACGGCATCACCTCGGGGCTCGCCGCGATCGCGACCTTCGGCATCTTCACGCTCGCTCTCGGCCAGGGGAACACCCACACTGCCATCGCCGCGATCGCTGTTGCGGGCGGCGCGCTCGGGTTCCTCCGATACAACTTCTCGCCGGCGTCGATCTTCCTGGGCGACGCAGGGAGCCTCTTCCTCGGGTATGTCGTCGGGGGTCTCTCGCTCCGCGCGGTCTCCTACGCCGGGGCGGGCTCTACGGCTCTGCTGATACCCGTCCTCATGCTCGGCTACCCGATCTTCGACGCGTTCTTCGTGACGGTCGCCCGCCTGAGGGAGGGCCGGGACGTCGCGCAGGGCGGGAGGGACCACAGCTCGCACCGGCTCGCGCGGCTGGGGATGACGGCGCGGCAGACGGCGACCACGATCTACCTCATCTCTGCGTCGCTGACGGGCGTGGCGGTCTACCTGTCGTTCTTCCAGATGGACCGTCCCCAGGTCGTGGGCCTCGCGGCGCTCGCGGCGGCGGGCGGCATGGCCTTTCTCGGACTCAGGCTCTTCCGCGTTCCAGTCGCCGAGCGTGCGATCGAGGCCCTCGCCGACGCTCGCGTTCTCCACGAGCCGACTCAGGAAGAGCTCGCGCTCCTGACGCCTCCTCCCACCGTGGCCAAGGCGACCTCGGCGACGACCGAGGTACTGGAGCCAGAGGAATCACACGACACCATCGAAGTGCGTTGACGCGTGCCGGCGTCGCGGCGCGCCCCGTGAGCGGATAGGTCTATGCTGGATCTGAAGTTCATACGCGGAAACCCCGAGGTCGTCCGGAAGGCAATCATCGACAAGGGCGAGAAGGCCGATCTCGATGACCTCCTCTCGCTCGACGAGGACCTGCGGAAGACCATCGTCGAGTCGGAGGCGCTCAAGAACGAGCGGAACGTCGAGAGCGAGAAGATCGCCCGGCTCAAGAAGGAGGGCGCGAACGCCTCCGCGGAGATCGAGCAGATGCGCGAGGTCTCCGCGCGGATCAAGGAGTTCGACGAGAAGATCGGGGGCGTCCGCGGCAAGCTCGACGCGATCCTCCTCACGATCCCGAACGTCCCCCACGAGTCGGTTCCCGTCGGCCGCGACGAGGATGAGAACGTCGTGGTGCGCGAGTGGGGAGAGCCCTCATCGCTCGTGCCGACACCGGTTCCCCACTGGGAGATCGGCGAGACCCTCGGCATCCTCGACCTCAAGGCCGGGAGCCGCATCGCCGGCTCCGGCTTCGTCGCGTTCACCGGTGCGGGGGCGCGCCTCGAGCGCGCTCTCATCGCGTTCATGCTCGACCTCCACACGCGAGAGCACGGGTACACGGAAGTGTCGCCGCCGTTCGTCGCCGACCGCGACGCGATGGTGGGGACCGGGCAGCTCCCGAAGCTCGAGAACGACATGTACCACAGCCCGGAGGACGACCTCTTCCTCATCCCGACGGGCGAGGTTCCTCTCACGAACCTCCATCGCGGGGAGATCCTCGACGGAGACAGGCTTCCCCTGAAGTACACCGCCTACACGCCGTGCTTCCGCCGCGAGGCGGGGTCCTACGGGAAGGACACCCGAGGCCTCCTCCGAGTGCACCAGTTCGACAAGGTCGAGATGGTGAAGCTCGTCGAACCGGAGACGTCGTACGACGAGCTCGAGTCGCTGACCGCGAACGCCGAGAAGGTCCTCCAGCTGCTCGGTCTACCGTACCGGGTCAAGGTACTCTGCACGGGCGACCTCTCGTTCTCAGCGGCGAAGTGCTACGACATCGACGTGTGGTCGGCGGGCGTGAGCCAGTGGCTTGAGCTGTCCTCGTGCAGCAACTTCGAGGACTTCCAGGCGAGGCGCGCGGGGCTCAAGTACCACCCCGTCGGCGGAGGGAAGGCTCGCTTTGTGCATACGCTGAACGGCTCCGGCGTCGCGATGGCGCGCACGGTCGTCGCGATCCTCGAGAACTACCAGACCGAAACGGGCACGATCGTCGTACCGGAGGTGCTGCGTCCCTACATGGACGGCCTCGAGGAGATCACGTAGCAGGGGTCCGCGACCGCGCTCGGCGAGCAGAGCTGCGACCCGTCCACGATCGAAGACCGCTACGAGAGGCCGGTACCACCCGGCCTCTCTCGCGTGAGAGCCCGCCCGAGCGCCTCTCTGCGAGTGCTCCTCCGCGAGAGAAGGCGCACGGACAGCCGGCGCTGGCGTGACCTTGACTTGCCGCCACGGCGCCGCTAGACTGCGAAACAGACGGTCGAAAGGCGCGTTACGAGGAGTGAGGATATGCCCGCTCGGAAGACGAAATGGGCCGACGGCGAACGGCTCGGGGCGATCCGCTCGCGGGCGTACGTCTTCGTCGCGATCTCCGTCCTCGCGCTCGCCATCTTCCTCTACACGAACAACATGATTCGGCGTCTGGAGCACCAGACGGCCACGCTGTCGAGGTCGATCGCGGGCCTCTGCGCCTCGGCGACCTACGCCGCCGGGGAGAACGAGGAGCTCCGCGCGATCTTCTCCGACCTGATCGAGCGCATCAACTTCCCGATCGTCATCTCGGACGTCCGCGGCGTGCCGATCACGTGGCGGGGGCTCCCGATCGACGTCGACCCTTACGAGGTGACGCACCAGGAGTACCTGGACGCGAGCTCCGACAATCCGCCGGAGACGGCGCTCGGCGGGGTGATGCACTTCATGCGCGAGCTCGACCGGTTGCACGCGCCGATCCCGATGACGCACCCCGGTTCGGAGAGCGTTCTCGGGTACATCCACTACGGCGAGTCGAGCCTCGTCCGCGAGATGAGATACATGCCCGCGCTCGAGCTCATCGCGTTCGGCGTTCTCGCCGCGCTCGGGTTCCTCGGGTTCCGGAACGCGAAGATCGCGGAGCTCCGGTCGATCTGGGTCGGGATGGCGAAGGAGACGGCGCACCAGCTGGGGACCCCGATCTCGTCCCTCATGGGTTGGATCGAACTCATCAGGGAGACGGCCGTCGAGGGGTGCGACGTGGCCGAGGTCACGCGGATGACGCAGGAGATGCAGCGCGACCTCGAGCGGCTCGAGAAGATCTCCCTCAGGTTCAACCAGATCGGCTCGGTCCCGAAGACCCGGAGGCAGGACCTGGTCGTCGTGCTCCGGGAGGCGGTCGATTACCTGAGACGCAGGCTCGAGGCTCTCGGCAAGGACGTCGAGGTCAGAGAGAACTATGCGGAACTCCCGCCCGTCGAGATCAACAGGGAGCTCATGGAGTGGGTCATCGAGAACCTGGTGAAGAATTCCGCGGAGGCACTTCCCCAGAAGGGCGGCCTCATTGAGATCTCGACCGAGTACGCGGCCAAGGACGGCATGGTGAGGGTCCTCTTCACCGACAACGGCAAGGGGCTCTCGGCCGCCGACAGGCGCCGCATCTTCGCCCCGGGCTACTCGACCAAGAGGAAGGGCTGGGGGCTGGGGCTGGCGCTCGCCAGGCGTATCATCGACGAGTACCACAAGGGACGGCTCTACGTCGGTTGGTCTGAGGCGGGGAAGGGCACGACGTTCGTGGTGTCGTTGCCCGCGAGCTGAGGGGCGCGGGCCGTCTCCCGCGAGCGAACTCGAACGACGAACAGGAAGAAGGGCGGCTTCGGATGGACGCACCGGCGCGCAGGATACTCTGGGTGGACGATGAGATCGACATGCTCAAGCCGCACATCATCTTCCTCGAGCAGAAGGGCTTCGAGATCGGCACGGCCTCGGGTGGAGAGGAGGCAATCGACCGCCTGAAGGACTCGAGCTTCGACCTGGTGCTCCTCGACGAGATGATGCTGGGGATGGACGGGCTCGAGACGCTGGGGGAGATCAAGGAGCTCGACCCCTCGCTTCCGGTAGTGATGGTGACGAAGAGCGAGGAAGAGGAGCTCATGAACGACGCGCTCGGGAAGCGCATCGACGACTTCCTCATCAAGCCGGTGAAGCCGACGCAGGTCTTCCTGGCCATCAAGCGCATCCTCGACGGGCGCAGGCTCCTCCGGGATCAGCTCGCGCAGACGTACGCGCAGGAGTTCAACGAGCTGCGCTCTCGCCTCATGGGTCCTCTCGACTGGGAGGAGTGGATCCAGCTCTACCTCCGGCTGGTCAACTGGGACATCGAGCTCGACAGGTTCCGCGACCCGGGGCTCAGGCAGACGCACTCCGACCTGGAGCAGTCGGCGAACGTCGAGTTCGCGCGCTACATGGTCGACGTCTACCACGACTGGGTCAACGGCGCCGAGGGCAGCCCGCCGCTCTCGGTCGACATCTTCAAGACCTACGTGGCGCCCAGGCTAAAGGCCAAGGAGAAGGTCTACTTCGTCGTGCTCGACTGCATGCGGCTCGACCACTGGCTGAGCCTGCAGCCGAGCCTGGAACCGTTCTTCAACATCACGAATCACTTCTACTACTCGATCCTCCCGACCGCGACTCCGTACTCGAGGAACGCGCTCTTCAGCGGGCTCTATCCGATCGAGCTCACGAACCACTTCCCGGACCTCTGGAAGAGGCCGCAGAAGGACGAGTACAGCAAGAACCGGTACGAGCGGCAGCTGATGGACATCCAGCTCAAACGGCACGGCATCCGCCTCTCGCCCGAGCACAAGTACGTGAAGATCTACGAGAAGGACGAGGCGGACAACGTCCGCCGGCAGATGTCGTCGATGCACGAGCACCAGTTCGTCTCGCTCGTCTATAACTTCGTCGACATCCTCTCGCACTCGAGGTCGGAGTCCGAGATCCTCCAGGAGATCGCTCCGGACGAGCCGGCGTTCAGGTCGCTAGTCCGCTCGTGGTTCAACCACTCGGCGCTCTACCACATCATCGCGGAGATGGCGCGCCAGAAGGCGACGGTCGTGCTCACCACCGACCACGGCGCAGTGCTGGGGCGTCGGGCGGCGCTGGTCCGCGGGAACAGGGAGACCTCTACCAACCTCAGGTACAAGTTCGGGAGCAACCTCGGGTGCGACGAGAAGGAGACCTTCCTCATCAAGGTGCCGTCCGAGTACAGGCTCCCGAGCGACGGGCCGAGCAAGCAGTACGCGATCGCCAAGGAGGACTACTACTTCGTCTACCCGACGGAGTTCCACCGCTACGAACGCCAGTACAAGGGCAGCTTCCAGCACGGCGGGATCTCGCTCGAGGAGATGATCCTGCCCTGCGCCGTCATGCTCCCGAGGACATAGCGAGGTTCATGGACACCCGCTCCGAACGCTTCCGCACGTCCTCCCCGGACGAGACCCGGGAGATCGGGCGCGCGCTCGGCGCGCTGCTCGGGCCTGGCGATCTGGTCGCCCTCACGGGAGACCTCGGAAGCGGCAAGACGGTGATGATCCAGGGCATCTCGCGAGGGCTCGGGTTCGACGGATACGTGTCGAGCCCCTCGTTCGTCATAGTCAACGAGTACGAGGGACGCGCGCCCATCTACCACGTCGATCTCTATCGCATCGAAGGTGCCGACTCGCTTCACGACATCGGCTACCGGGAGTTCTACTTCGGCGACGGCGTCGTTCTCGTGGAGTGGGCGGACCGCGCGCCGGAGCTCCTGCCCGCGGAGCGGCTCGAGGTCGCGATCGGGATGACCGGCCGCGACGGACGGGAGCTCGCCCTCGAAGCGCGTGGCGCCCGTGCGGCCGCGCTTCTCGAGAGGCTCACGCAGGCAGTCGAGGACCAAGGCGGCCGCCCCGCCTGACCGGAGGGACCGTGCTCGTTCTCACAATCGAGACATCGACGCCGAGCGAGGAGGTCGCCGTCGTCGACGACGGCGGGGTACTCGCATACGAGCGCCGGGTCGCCGGACGCGGACACGCCGACGAACTCCTCTCGGCGATCTCGGCCGTGCTCGGGCAGTCGGGGACGCCGCTCGAACGGCTCGACGCCATCGCGGTCTCGATCGGCCCGGGGAGGTTCACCGGGCTCCGCGTGGGTCTCTCGACCGCAAAGGGCCTCGCCGCGGCGTCGGGTGTCCCGGTGCTTCCGGCGCCGACGCTCGAGGCGCTCGCCAAGAGCGGCGGAGTCTTCGATGGGCTCGTCTGCCCCATGCTCGACGCGCGACGGGGCGAGGTGTACGCCGGGCTCTTCTTCGGGAGCGCCGGGCACGGCAGGATACTCCCCGACGCCGCTCTCCCGCCCGAGCGGCTCGTCGAGCGGGTGACCGAGAGCGCCGCAGGCGAGTCGGTTCTCTTCCTGGGGACCGGCGTGGCGGCGTGCGGCGACCTCGTCCGGTCCTCCTTCGGTGACCGGGCGGTCTTCCCATCTCCGGAGATCGAGGCGCCGTCGCCGATCGCCGTCGCGGAGGCTGCCCTCGAGGCGGCTCGCCGCCTGACGGGCGACCACCACGAGACGGCGACGGACCTCGACGCGCTCGAGCCCGTCTATCTCAGGGGCCTCTGACCGGGGGGTCCGGGTCGTCTCGCCGTGGCGCGGAGGAGAAGTGGCGGTGTCCGATCTCACCATCAGGCCGATGACGATGCGCGACCTCGACGGCGTGTGCCGGATCGAGAACATCTCGTTCAGCGCACCGTGGTCGCGCGAGTCCTTCGAGACGGAGGTCCTGAAGAGCAAGGCCGCGGTCTCCTGGATCGCCGAGAGGGCGGGTGTTCTCGTCGGCTACCTGATCTCGTGGCTGGTCGTCGACGAGCTTCACATCGGGAACATCGCCGTCGATCCCGACGTCCGCGGCTCGGGCATCGGGGCGGCGCTTGTCCGGAAGTCGCTCGGCGACGCGGCGGCGCGGGGCGTCACCTACGCGACGCTCGAGGTACGGGTCTCGAACGAGCAGGCGATCGCCCTCTACGAGCGGTTCTCCTTCCGGGGGGTAGCGATGAGAACGAGATACTACTCCGACACCGGCGAGGACGCGCTCGTCATGATGAGGGAGCTCTCCACGGAGGACGCGGAGTGAGCGCGAAGCTGAGAGACAGGGGCGATGCGGACCGCGACGTCGAACGCGCCGCGAAGCTCCTCGAGAGGCGCGGCGCCGGACGCCCCTCGCTCGCGGTCGTCCTCGGCTCCGGCCTGTCGTCGTTCGGCGAGGATTTGGAAGACGCGGTAGTCGTCCCGTACGCGGACGTGCCGGGCATGCCGGCGCCCGCGGTGAGCGGCCACGCCGGCTCGGTCGTGGCCGGCAGGCTGGGTGGCAGACAGGCTCTCGTCTTCTCCGGGCGCGTCCATCACTACGAGAACCGGATGCCCGCGGAGGTGACGTTCGCGGTCAGGCTGGTGGCGAGGCTGGGGGTTCCGGTGCTCGTCGTGACGAACGCCGCCGGCGGTCTCGACCCGGGTTTCGAGGTGGGCGACCTCATGCTCATTCGCGACCAGATCTCGATGATCTCGGGGCCGCGCAGGCTCACGGCCGCGCTCGCCGGCGGCACGTTCCGAATGGGGGAAGCCTATTCGGAGCGCCTTCAGGCTCTCGCGCGCGTCGCCGCCGCTGAGCGCGGGATACGGCTCCGCGAGGGCGTCTACCTGGGGTCGCTCGGTCCGACCTACGAGACCCCCGCAGAGATCGGCCTGGCACGAACGGTGGGGGCGTCCGCGGTCGGCATGTCGACCGTTCCCGAGGTCCAGATGGCCACAGCACGGGGTCTCGAGGTCCTGGGGATCTCCCTCATCACGAACGTCCCTCTCCCCGGGCGCTTCCACGAGACCACTCACAAGGAGGTGCTCGCGGCGGGAAGGGAGGGAGGAAGGCGTCTCCTTTCGCTCGTCTCGGGGGTCGCCGAGAAGCTATAATATGGAGGCGCGCCTGCGGGCGCGCCCGGGCCGGTCGGCCCCCGCGTTCGCCGGCCGGATGACTCGAGGACAGCCCTCGTCAGGAGGGGTTTGCGCATGGACCAGGTATCGTGGCTCAAGCGGCGTAAACGGGGCATCAAGGACAGCAAGAAGCGAGAGATGCCCGACGGCCTCTGGCGCAAGTGCGAGGGGTGCGGCGAGATCGTCTACCACAAGGAGCTCGAGCGGAACCTGTGGACCTGCAACAAGTGCGGATACCACTTCCGGCTCCAGGCGAATCAGTACCGCGACATCCTCGTCGATCCCGGCAGCTTCGTAGAGCTGCTCTCGGGCATCGAGTCGACAGACCCGCTCGAGTTCGTCGACTCGAAGAAGTACTCTGACAGGCTCACGGCCGCGAAGAAGAAGACGGGGCACAACTCCGCGGTGCTGACAGGGAGCGGGCGGCTGGGCGGTCACCTCGCGATGCTCGCGCTTCTGGATTTCGGCTTCCTGGGGGGGAGCATGGGATCGGTGATGGGTGAGAAGATCGCCCGGCTCACGCGGATGGCGATCGAGGAACGCGTGCCGCTCATCACGCTCTCGAGCACGGGGGGAGCCCGGATGCAGGAAGGGATCCTCTCGCTCATGCAGATGGCCAAGACGAGCGCGATGCTCGCGAGGCTCCACGACGAGGGACTCCTGCACGTCGCGATCCAGGCGCACCCGACGACCGGGGGCGTCACCGCGAGTTTCGCGTCCCTCGGGGACGTCATCATAGCCGAGCCCGGCGCGCTCATCGGCTTCGCCGGGCCGAGGGTGATCCAGCAGACGATCCGAGAGGACCTTCCCGAAGGCTTCCAGCGTTCCGAGTTCCTGATGGAGCACGGCATGATCGACATCGTCGTGCACCGCAAGGAGCTCAAGGACGTGGTGGTCAAGGTCCTCGACTTCTTCACGAACGACGGTCCGGACCGCGCGGAGGACACGCTTGGCCAGGCAAGGAAACAAGGTCTTTGATTCCTACCAGTCGTGCCTCGACTGGTTGTTCGCCAGACACAGATTCGTGATGAAGCCCGGGCTCGAGCGCGTTGAGTGGCTGCTCGGCACGGTGGGCAATCCGCACGAGAAGTTCCGGATCGTCCACGTCGGCGGCACGAACGGCAAGGGCTCGACCTCCTGCATGATCGCCTCGATGCTCTCCGAGCACGGAGTGCGGACGGGTCTCTACACGTCCCCTCACGTGGTCGACTTCACCGAACGCATCTCGATCGACGGCAACCGGATCGAGCCCGATCAAGTCACCGAGCTCGTGGAAAGGCTCAAGCCCGGCGCCGACGAGATCGAAGCGACGTTCTTCGAGATCGCGACGGCGGCGGCTGCGCTCTACTTCGGCGAGGAGGGCGTTGACCTGGTCGTGGCGGAGGTGGGGCTCGGCGGACGGCTCGATGCGACGAACGCGCTCGACGCAGTCATCTCGGTCATCACGCGGATCGCGATCGACCACGCCGACGTGCTCGGCAGCGACACCGCGGAGATAGCCGCTGAGAAGGCAGGCATCATCCGGGAGAACGGAGTCGTGGTCTGCGGTGCCGAAGGCGTCGCGCTGGAGGTCATCCGGGGCGTGTCGGCCGCGCGGAAGGCGATGTTCGTCCCCGTGATCGAGGACGCGATCGTCAACAACATGTCGATCACGCCGAACGGCAACCTCTTCGATTTCACCTACCGCATGGACTCGTACGAGAAGCTGTCGACGTCGATGCTCGGGCGGCATCAGGCCGAGAACGCTGTCACCGCGCTCGTCGTCCTGCACGAGCTCGAGAGACTCGCGCTCCTCGAGGTGTCGGAGCCCGCGATCAGGACCGGGCTCGGGGACGCGTGTTGCATCGGACGCATGCAGATCATCGACAGGCGCCCGACCGTCGTCGCGGACGTCGCCCACAACCCGGACGGCGCGAAGGCGCTCATGGAGGGCATCGACGAGGTCTTCGCGCCCGATCGCGTGATCGTCGTCCTGGGCATCATGGGGGACAAGGACGCCCGCGGCTTCCTCGCGGAGCTCGTGGACAACGTTGACCTCGTCATACTGACGAAGCCCGCGACTGCGCGAGCCTCCGATCCGGAGGAGCTGGCCGTCATCGCGGACGATCTCGGGCTTACGAACCGCGTCGTGCCCACCGCCGGGGCCGCGATCGAGAACGCGCTCTCCGAGGCTCGCGAAGGAGACCTTGTCTTGATCACGGGTTCCCACTACACTGTCGGCGACGTCATGACGAGCCTCGGCGTCGGGCAGCTCCTGAGACCGTAGGCAGCCTGGAGGTTGAGATGGCCAACGTCGTCATGAAGGGAGTGACGAAGATCTTCGACGGCACCGTCGTCGCCGTGAAGGAGATGAACCTCACGGTCGAGGACAGGGAGTTCCTCGTCCTCGTCGGTCCGTCAGGCTGCGGGAAGTCGACACTGCTCAGGATGGTGGCGGGGCTCGAGGAGGTGACGGACGGGGAGATCCTGATCGACGACCGGCTGGTCAACGACGTCCCTCCGAAGGACCGCGACATCGCGATGGTCTTCCAGAACTACGCCCTCTATCCCCACATGTCCGTCTACGACAACATGGCGTTCGGGCTGAGGCTCCGGAAGTACCCCAAGGAGGAGATCGACCAGCGCGTCCGCGAGGCGGCCGACATCCTCGGAATCGGGAGTCTCCTGGACCGGAGGCCGAAGGCGCTCTCGGGCGGTCAGAGGCAGCGCGTCGCCGTCGGGAGGGCGATCGTCAGGAAGCCCAAGGTCTTCCTGTTCGATGAGCCGCTCTCGAACCTCGACGCGAAGCTCAGGGTCCAGACGCGGACCGAGATCAGCAAGCTGCACGAGAGGCTCAAGGCGACGATCATCTACGTCACCCACGACCAGACCGAGGCCATGACCATGGGGAGCCGGATCGTGGTAATGAAGGACGGCGTCTCCCACCAGGTCGCCGATCCGCTCACGATCTACCAGAAGCCGGTCGACCAGTTCGTCGCGGGGTTCATCGGGAGCCCGGCGATGAACTTCATCGAGGGCAGTCTCGAGCGGCAGAACGGCGGACTGACCTTCGGGTCGGGCGACTTCACCGCGGCGCTGCCCGACGCGCTCGCGCGACCGCTCGAGGCCGAGGCGGGGAAGGAGGTCGTCCTCGGCATCAGGCCCGAGGACATCTTCGAGAGCGCCGACGCCGAGAAGCTCGGGAGCCCGGTCACTGTCCGCGCACATCTGGACGTGATCGAGCCGATGGGAAACGAGATATTCCTGTACTTCACCCTTGCCGGTCGGGACATGGTCGCGAGGATCGACGTCCGCGTGCCGCCCGAGGTCAACACCGACGTCGATCTCGTGCTCGACCTCGCGAGCGCGTACTTCTTCGACAAGGAGACCGGCCGGTCGCTCCTCCACGGCAGCGAGGAGTAGTCCCCGGTGGGCTCTTATCTCGGAATCGACATAGGCGGAACGAACATCAAGGCCGGCCTCGTAACGGAGGACGGCTCGGTCGTGGCGTCCGGCAGCAGGGGGTGGTCGGGCGGCGATCCCGAGGACGCCGTGGCCACGGCCTCCGACGTCGCCTCCGAGCTCGCGGCGCCAGGCACGGCAGAGCCCGTCGCGTGCGGCGTCGGGTGCGCGGGACTGGTCCTCCGCGAGACGGGAATCGTCGTCCGCTCGCCGAATCTCCCCACCTGGCACAGCGTCCCACTCAGGAAGCTCCTCGAGGCTTCGCTCGGCCTTCGCGTGATCGTCGAGAACGACGTCAACGCGGCGGCCTACGCGGAGTACCTCCTCGGCGCGGCCCGCGGGAGCACGAGCGCCGTCGTGGTAGCGCTGGGCACGGGCGTCGGCGGGGGCATCGTCATCGACGGACGGCTCTACCGCGGGGGGCACGGGTTCGCCGGGGAGCTCGGGCACTCGACGGTCGACATCGACGGCAGTGACTGCGTGTGCGGCGGGTCCGGGTGCCTCGAGGGTTTCGCGAACGCGGCGTCCATCGTTGGGCGCGCTGCGAGCGCGATCGGCGCGGGCGAGGAGACGATCCTGACGGCCCTCGCCGACGAGCGTCCCCTCACCGCGAAGGACGTGGGAGACGCAGCGAACGCCGGAGACCGCGTCGCTCTCGAAGCGGTCGAAGCGGCCGGCCGCGTCTTCGGGGCCGGGCTCGCGAACATCGTGCAGATCCTCGACCCCGACGTGATTGTCGTCGGCGGAGGTGTGGCGGCGGTCGGCGAGGTGCTCCTCGGTCCGGCCCGGGCGGAGATGGCCGCGAGGGCGTGCGGCCGCGAGGGGCACGAGACCCGCCTGGTCACGGCCGAGATGGGCGAGCTCGCGGGTGCGACAGGCGCGGCCCTTCTCGCGCGCGACGAGATCGCCCGGGGATGACGCGCCAGTAGACCAGCGCCCCAACCGGTTCTCACCCGTCACCTCGAGGCGAGTCCCTTGAAGATCCTCCGAAGGCTCCTCCTCGTTCTGACCCTGGCCTGCGCGTTCGCGCACGTCGCCTCCGCACAGGACACCGGCGGCGTGACTCCCGACCGCGCCGTCCCCGGCGCCGGCCCCGACGGCTTCGTCATCACGGCCGACAGCGTCGAGGGGGAGGAGACCCCGCGGGGCCGTATCATCTACCTCCGCGACAACGTCACGATCACGAGAGGCGGCGCGACCCTGGTCGGCGCCCTCGGGATCTACCGCGAGTACGATCGCATCGCCATCCTCTTCGGCGACGTGCACGGTGTCGACGGCGGCACGACGATCGCCTGCGACACTCTCACCTACTACCAGACCACAGACGTAGCGATCCTCACCGGGAGTCCGTCCTACTCGGACACGACCGGCGTCACGACCGCCCGGCGCATCGAGGTCCACCGCCGCGAGCAGATCGCGCACTGCGAGGGCGACGTCGTGGTCGTCGACCACGACGGCACGTCGGAGCTCACGGCCGGCCGGCTCGTCTACGACTTCGAGCGGCGGGAGGCGCGGGCGTACGAGTCGCCGGTGCTGACGACGGCTGGCGAGGGCGACGAGCCCGACGCCACGCTCTCGGCCGACGTCGTGGAGCTCGCCTCCGACGGTGAGACCCTGCGCGCGTTCGGGAGCGTCGTGATTCTGAGGGGCGAGATCCTCGGGCGGGCGAGGGTCGCGGTGCTCACGGGAGACTCCCGCATCACGCTCGAGGGAAGCCCCGTCGTCGAGCGCAACTCAGACAGGCTCACCGGCGACACCATCCATCTGTCCGGGACGGACGGACAGATCTCGCGAGTCATCGCGCTGGGCTCGGCGCGCACCGACTACCACATAGAGCCGAGCGACCCCGAGGAAGAGCCGCAGCACGGGCACGTGGCCGGCGACACGCTCACGATGTTCTTCCAGGACGGCGAGCCCGTCCTGACCACCGTCCGCGGCCGGGCCGTGAGCGAGCACGCCGTCGGGAGCGGCGGAGAGACGAACCGCGTCGCGTCCAGGGAGATCGACATCCTGTTCGACGACGGCGCCATCGAGCGCGCGGTCTTCCGGGGAGACGCCAGCGGCGCGTACGCGTTCGTTCCGGGCGAGAGCGCGGGACCTCTGGGCGAGCCGGGGGAGGGCCCCGAGGAACCGGCCCCCCGGCCTCCCGATCCCGGCGTCCCCGAGTTCGAGCCTACGGAGCCGCCGGCGCCGACGGAGCCGGAGGAGACGGTCGCGCCGCCGGGCGGAGTCCCGCCAGCCGATCTTCCGTACGCCGAAGGAGGGGCTGCGCCCGACGATTCGCTCGCCATCGACAGCGTGGGGTACGCGGCGAGCCAGATCGATTACTACGTCGCCAGGAACCGGATCGTGCTCTCGGGCGGCACGACCGTCGAGTACAAGACCACCGTCCTCACGGCGGAGGAGGTGGTCTTCGACCCCGACGAGCAGGTTCTCACCGCCACGGGCGCGCCGGACCTCAGGGACCGTTCCGAGCGGATCGTCGGACACGACCTCAGCTACGACCTCGAGACCGAGACGGGTTCCATCTCGAACGGTATGTCGACGTTCGAGGACGGGCTCTACATGGGGGAGGACGTCATCCGAGAGCCCGACGGCACCCTGAGGGTGCGGAACGGCGTCTTCACCACGTGCTCCGAGCCGCATCCGCACTACCGCATCTCGTCGGGTCAGATGAAGGTCTACCTGGACGACAAGGCGATCGCGAAACCGATCGTCCTCTACCTAGGGGAGATCCCCGTCCTCCCGCTCCCGTTCTTCGTCTTCCCGATCAGGACGACGCGGCACTCCGGGTTTCTCATCCCGCGTATCGACATCGGGTTCAGCGAGAGCACAGGCCGGTTCGTAAAGAACTTCGGCTACTACTTCGCACCGAGCGACTACTGGGACCTGACGCTCTGGGCGGACTTCTACGAGCAGACGAGGTGGATCACCAACGCCCTCGCCAGGTACAAGATCCGGTACAAGTTCAGCGGGTCGGTGGAGGCCTCGTTCATGAACGAGTTCTCCGGCGGCGCGAGGCGCTGGGACCTCAGGCTCAGGCACCAGCAGGAGGTCAACAGGAACTGGACGCTCGGGGCGACCGGCGACTTCCGCAGCGACGCCACCTACGCGAGCGACGCGAACCAGTCGATCCAGGACGTCGTCAACCGGGACCTGCACTCCCAGTTCTGGGCGCGAGGGCGCTGGAGCGGCCTGTCGGTCGGCGTGACGCTCGACCGCAGGGAGGACCTCGACGAGGGGAGCGTCAACTCGCTGCTGCCGAAGCTCGAGGTCACTGCCTCCCAGCGTCCGTTCGTCGCGGCTACCGACGGGATCACGGGTCTCCAGGGATGGCTCTCCAAGACCTCGTACAGCTGGCGGGCGTCGGCCGTGAACGACCGCCAGGACGTCGGAGACGAGCGCGTCTCCCGCCAGGGGATCGGAGCGGGGGGAAATCTCAAGAACGTCAGCAAGCTCGCGGGGTGGCTGAACCTGACTCCGAGGTTCGACTTCCGCTGGAACGTCTACGACTTGGACAAGCTCGGCAACGAGTTCCCGACGCGACTGACCTACAGCGCCGGGCTGTCGGGAGGGACGACGGTCTACGGGACCTTCTTCCCCCGGGTCGGAGCGCTCGAGGGAATCCGGCACATCGTCGAGCCGACCGCGTCGCTCTCCTGGGTCCCGGACTTCGAGCAGTACTTCGACGAGGACGGCAACGACATCTTCTACAGCTTCAGGGGCGGATTCACGTCGACGCCGCGCGAACGCAAGTCGCTCGGCCTGTCGCTGGTCAACAAGGCGCAGGTCAAGTACGAGAGCGGCGGACAGGAGAAGCGGCTCGACAACCTGCTCCGCTTCGGTCTCACGAGCTCATACAACTTCCTTGAGGAGGAGGAGCCCTGGACCGACCTCCTGGCGAACCTCGAAATCCGCCCGGGCCGCCCGTTCTCGTTCAGGTGGAACACGCGGCACGACGTCTACGACTGGAGCCTCGAGAGCTCTAGCCTCACCGCCACGGTCAACCTGTCCGGGCGGCCGCCCCTCCTCACGCCGGTCGAGCTACCGGGAGCTCAAGCGGCCGGCAGTATGACACCGTCCGAGGAGCTTCGCCGTCAGCTCGAGACGGTCACTGCGAGCACCATGCTCACCTCCCGTCCCTGGGACGCGTCGGTGACCTTCCGGTACTCGAGGGGCTCGGATCCGGGGAACGTCAACTACTGGACCGAGGGCGCCGTGGCGTTCTCGCTGACGCGGAAGTGGCGGGTCAACTACGGCATCCAGTACGACCTGGACGACCGGGAGATCGCGAGCCAGGAGTTCACGATCTTCCGGGATCTGCACTGCTGGGAAGCCCAGTTCACCGGCCGCTACTTCGAAGAGGAGTGGCGGTACTACTTCCGCATCAACGTGAAGGCCCTTCCGGAAATCCAATACGAGCGTGGGGACCGG
Organism: bacterium; assembly: GCA_025774935.1. Classification (GTDB taxonomy): domain Bacteria; phylum Joyebacterota; class Joyebacteria; order Joyebacterales; family Joyebacteraceae; genus JALGVN01. Next base: position 157,164 of record JALGZK010000004.1, read on the forward strand.
TACCTGCAGCGACGGGTCAAGTGACCCGTCCGTCGAGGCGGGAGCCCTTCCCCGGTCCACCGGGCCGTCCTCTATCTCGCCGGTTCAGCGTCATACCGCAGGACGGCGCCACGAGGTCGAAGAGCCCCGGAGAGGCCGGTTCTAGGGCCGATTCCTATTGACAAGATTTGGGACGTGTTGTAGCGTGTCCCGGAATCTAGGACGTACCGCAAATCAAGAGACGGAAGGGCGGCCATTGGCCAGAAGGAGGAGTTTGATGAACAAGGCTGAGCTTATTGAGAGGCTGGCGGACAAGGCGGAGATGTCGAACAGACAGGCCAGGGACATCGTTGACACACTGTTCGCGCCGGAGCACGGCATCATCTCAGGTGAGCTCAAGGGTAGACGGAGGGTCCAGATCACGGGCTTCGGCACGTTCAGCGCCGAGCACCGCAAGGCCCGCGACTGGAGGATTCCCGGCACCGACAAGACGAAGCACGTCGGGGCGCACCACTACCCGAAGTTCAAGGCCGGCAAGTCTCTGAAGGATTCCATAAAGTAGCACAGGTGGTTTAGGGGAGCGCAAGACTCTGCGAGGGGAGCAGAGAGTCGACGACTCTCTGCTCCCCTTCGTTTATGGGGCGTACGCGGGCTCGCGCGGGGCGCCCCGGGATCTCGCCCTTGAGCCACACTTCAGACGCCGACCGTCGACCAGGGACATCAAGGACGAGGGAACTACCATGCAGCGACTGCTCGTGAAGGTACTCAAGAAGACGCAGGAGACGCGCTATCGGGACCGGAACGGTCTCGACTACGCGAAGTACAGGCTCCGGGTGAAAGTCGAGGGGTCCGCCATCGGCGCGCTCTCCGTGCCGAAGGGCGTGATCGGCAAGGAGACGACGATCGGGCGCGAGGCGATGCTCCCGTGGGGCATCAAGACGCGCGACCTGATCGTTCTCGATCCGGGCGAGAGCGCCAGGGTCCTGAGACCCAGGAAGCCCGTCGTCGATCTCGGCTGCGCGGGACCGGGCCGCATCGAGCTCAGGTCCGGCGACCCCGACCGGGACGGGTATCCCGAGGACGTCCTCGCGAACCAGTTCCTGGCGGCGGTCGTCCAGCCGCACCGCGGTGCCCGCCTCCTCTCGCTCAAGGACTGCTCCGGACGCGACCGCTTTGCGAGCCCGTTCGAGTACATCATGGCGGGGAAGTACATCCTCCTGGGCGGGGCCGAGCCCGTGCTCTACGAGTCGGGCTCTCCCGGGGAGATCTGGAAGTCGGAGTTCGAGCGGGGCGAGCCCGTCGTCTCGGACACCGCCGTCGAGATCGACTATTCACGCAAGCTGAAGGAGCCGGAGGGCGTCGCGCTCCGGAAGCACGTGCGCGTCTCGTCCGACTTCCCGGGCACCACCGAGCTCTACACGGTGTCCTACGCGGGGAAGAAGAAGCCCGCGGAACGGGAAGACGGAGCCGGGAACGGCGAGGACGGCGACGGCAAGAAGAAGAAGGACGAGACCGACGTCTCGTTCGGCATCCGGATGTCGACGCGGTCAGAGGGCGATCCCGTGTCGCTCAATGTCTTCGAGCTCCCGGCGGGAGGCGACCTCGTGAGGGTGCGCTACCACCGTCCTCCGTACGGTAGACGGTGGCGCTGGCGCGACTGGCGGGACGAGCACTTCGGTCTCAAACCGGGCTTCCTCGTGGCGCGGAACGAGGGCGACGGCCGTGCGATGGCGGTCCTCTTCGCCCCGGGAAGCGGATGTCTGGCCGCCGTCAGAAGCGACTACCCGGGGCCGGAAGTGACGATCCGGCACGCCCCGCGGAAGGTGAAGAAGGGCGGGAGGACCAGGTTCGGCCTCGCCTTCCTCATCGGGAACGACGCGGCCTCGACGGGGACATCGATGTTCATGGGCTCCGTGGGACGCGGCGGACGGGGCGGAATCCCCGTCGCGCTCACTCTCAGGACGGCGCGGCGCGTCGACGCGCCCCGGGCTTCGGTCCGGACGGCGACCGGACGGAGGTCGGTCACCCTCGCGGCGGTCGACGTCCCCGGAGCCGGGCGCATTCACACAAAGACGATCACGCTGCCGAGAGCGGCGTTCCCGCTCGACTGCACGGTCCGGGCGGGCGGCGAGCGACTCTCGGTGCGACTGGAGGCATAGATGGGACGGATCTTCGAGCCGCTCACGGTCGGCTACGACTGGGAGATGGCGATACTCAGGGCGTCGGGGGAGAACGTCACCGAGAAGGACGTCGAGCTCCTGTCCGACGACCTCAGGCGGAAGCTACCGTGGGCCGCCCCCGGTACGGACCTCGAGCTCATCGAGAGCCGGATCGGCGCGGTCGGGAGCATTCCGGAGCTCATCAAGAAGAGCGAGCGTCTCGAGCGCGAGCTTCGGGCGCTCCTGAAGAAGAAGGGCTGGTTCCTTCTGCGGTCGGGTGCGCGGCCGTTCGAGCGCGAGCCCGTCGGCGCGCACATCCACGTGGGCACGATCGGCGAGTGGGCCGGCGCGATCCGGATCCAGAACGCTATGGTGCCCTACGCGGCGCCGCTCGCGGCGCTCATGGCGAACAGTCCCGTCTACCGGGGGAGGGCCGGGGAGTACAAGAGCTACCGGGTGGCGTCGAACGCCGAGTGGTGCTCGGCTCCTCAGCCGCTTCTGTCTCCCATGTTCTCCCGAGCGGAGTGGGGACGCGACGTCGACGTCAAGACGGCGTGGGGAGCGACCGTGGAGCTCAGGGTCGGCGACGGCGTGAGCTCGACGAGACTCATGTGCGAGCTCGTAGCGCTCTCGGCCGGGTTGATGTACCACCTGTCCGAGCACGAGCTCGACCGCGAGATGGCGGAGAAGGACTACCGCGCCATGATGGTCAATCGGTGGCGCGCGACGAAGTACGGGTTGCAGGCGGTCTTCCGCTGGAATGGAGAGGAGCTGCCCGTGCGAACCCTGTTGACACGCATGGTGGACATGGCGCAGGATGGAATGGAGCTCCTCGACTTCGACAAGAGCGATCTCCGCATCATCAGGAGCATGATCGCCAAAGGGCAGACACAGGCGGACTTCCAGCTCGCGGTCTTCGCGAAGGAGAAGGGCGACGCCCACCGGTACACGCGGGCGCTCGCGAACATCCAGAGGGATCCGGCGGCGTTCGAGAAGTACCTGAGAAGGGCCCCGGTCCTCTCCGACGTCGCACCCGCGAGCCACAGGGACGAGCTCCTGTCACGCATCGAGGTCGAGACGCCGCACACGGACCTCTTCCGGGCGACGCCGCTCTCGCCTGCGCAGCTCGACGCGGTCCTCGCCGGGTTTGCGGCGGATGGCCTCATCCGGGAGGGACGCGACAGCAGGGGTCTTCGGACCTACACGCGGGTCCGGTAGGAGCGCCGGGACGGGGCGGCACCCGTCGCCCCGCCCGACCCGCAACACCGAACGGAGGCACTCGTGGGCGAGTTCACGGGCCTGCTCGATCTCCTCGGAGCGCTCTTCAAGCTCTTCGGGCTCGACCAGAGCGCGATCATGCCGGCGATGGCTCTCCTTATAGTGTTCTTCCTGTTCGCGGTCCCTATTGGGCTCCTCGCTCAGGGACGCCGCGTGAGCACTGGCCGCGAGGCGATGGTCGGCGAGACCGGCGAAGTCGTGACCGACATCAGGCCGGAGGGACGCGTCTTCGTCAGGAGCGAGTACTGGAACGCAGTCGCCGACGAGGAGATAGCCGCCGGGACTCGCGTCGTCGTGGAGTCGGTCGACAGGATGGTCCTCACGGTCAGGCGTCTGACATAAGGAGGTGACGCATGGGTGGACTCCTCATTCTGGTGCTGGTGCTGCTTGTGCTCTTCTCGAAGGCGGTCTACGTTCTGCGGGAGTACGAGCGCGGTGTGATGTTCAGGCTCGGTCGCCTCGTGGGCGTGAGGGGGCCCGGCTTCATCCTGATCATCCCTTTCATCGACCGGCTCGTCAGGGTCGGCCTTCGCATCATCGCGATGGACGTGCCTCCGCAGGACGTCGTGACGAAGGACAACGTCTCCGTGAAGGTGAACGCCGTTGTCTACTACAGGGTCTTTGAGCCCGACAAGGCGATCGTCGAGGTCCAGGACTACGCGTACGCGACCTCGCAGCTCGCGCAGACGACGCTCAGGAGTGTGATCGGCGCCGCGGAGCTCGACGAGCTCCTCTCCGAGAGAGAGAAGATCAACCAGGAACTTCAGTCGATCCTCGATCGCGCCACTGACAGCTGGGGCATCAAGGTGTCGGCCGTCGAGGTCAAGCACGTCGATCTGCCCGAACAGATGCAGCGGGCGATCGCGAAGCAGGCGGAGGCGGAGCGCGAGAGGCGGGCGAAGATCATCCACGCCCAGGGCGAGCTCCAGGCGTCCGAGACGCTCGCGGGCGCCGCGAAGGTCCTGGCAGCTGAGCCGACCTCCGTTCAGCTCAGGTTCCTGCAGACGCTTGCCGAGATCGCCGTCGAGAAGAACTCGACGATTATCTTCCCCGTGCCGATCGACCTGATAGAGCACTTCATGAAGAAGAAGGGTGGCACCGAGTAGCGATCGTCCCGAACAGCGTGCGCGGAGGCCGCGCGGGAAGGACGCCGGCTTCACTCCCACGGAGACTCATGATCCTGAAGGGCCTGAAGTACGAGTGGAGCTACGATCCACCCGACCCTGACCTCGTCGAAGGGATCCGCAAGGCGGCCGGCGCGTCCGACGTGCTGGCCAGCGTGCTCGCGTCGAGGGGGGTCTCGTCTCCGTCCGAGGCGGCGCGCTTCCTCCGCACGGACCCCGACTCGCTTCCCGACCCACACCTCCTGCCGGACGCGGACGAGGTCGTCCGGCGGGTCCGCGCTGCGCTCGAGGGTGGGGAGAAGATCGCCGTGCACGGGCACGACGACGCCGACGGCGTGACCGCGACCGTGATCATGGCCGAGGCTCTGCTCCAGCTGGGCGCCTCAGTCATCTGCTACATCCCCGACAGGAGGAGCGAGGGGCACGGCATGAACCGCGCGGAGCTCGATCGGCTCGCGGCCTCCGGGGTCACTCTCGTCGTCACCGTCGACAGCTGCGTGAGCGACAGGGACGCCATCGGGTACGGGAACGTTCTCGGCATCGACACGATCGTGACCGACCACCACGAGATCCCGCCGGAGCTCCCGCCTGCAGTCGCCATCGTGAATCCCAAGCTCCCCGAGTCGCGCTTCCCCTACAGGTACATGGCCGGCGTCGGCGTGGCGCTTCGCGTGACCGATCTTCTCTTCGACGAGCTCGGTGGGGAGTTCGGTCCGGCCGCCGAACCGAAGCCGTGGTACGGCGGCACGTGGCGGGACGAGGCCCTCGGGCTCGCTGCGATCGGCTCGATCGCGGACAAGGTCCCCCTCACGTTTGACAACAGGACGATCGTCGTCGCGGGAACGGCGCGCATACCCCTCACCGAGCGGCCCGGGCTCCTCGCGCTCCTCGAGGAAGCGCGCCTGTCGGGGCAGTCGCTCGACGCCGACGACGTCCGCAGCTCACTCGGTCCGGCGTTCGGTCGCGTCTCGGACGGAAAGGGGGGCAACTACGCTCTCGATCTCCTCCTGACGTCCGACCTGGACGACGCGCGGGAGAGGGCGCAGCAGCTCGCACAGGGAAGGACACGCTGGAGGGACGCGGCGTCGAAAGCGTGGAAGGACACGCAGGCCGCCATCAAGGCTGATCCTCTCGCGAAGGAACGGCCTGTTCTCATCATCGAGTCGACCGTTCCTGTGGAGGTCATGGGGTATGTCACGTCCCGTCTCGCCGACGAGACGGGACTTCCGACCGTGCTCCTGTCCGACCTCAACGGGGACGCCATGGCCGAGGCGAGGGGCCCCACCGGCTTCAACCTCGTCGACGCGTTCCACTCCATGTCCGAGCTCTTCCTCGGGTACGGAGGCCACCCCCGGGCGGCCGGATTCACCATGAAGAGGACGAACGTCGCGGAGTTCCGCGAGCGGATGCTCGAGTTCGTCGACGAGAACCCTCCGACGCCCCAGCCCAGGTCGGTCGACGCCGAGCTTCAGTTCGATGGTGCGACCCCCGAGATCGCACGCGAGCTCGGGCTCCTGGAGCCGTTCGGGCAGAGGAACCCCCCCGCGGCGCTCGTCGCACGAGGAGTGACCCTCGACGACTATGAGGCCGCCCGGGCGAGCGGCGTGGTCTTCACGTCGACCGAGCGGCCGGGACGGGAGCCTGCCGACGCCGTCTACCGTCTCAGGAACGACGGCGAGACGACGTTCGCCAACATCCTCGACGTGATCGTACCGGAAGGACCCGGAGGACAGGACGTTGCCGTCAGCGAGTAGGGATCAGGGCCCCGGACGCCTCTTCGTCGTCGCCACGCCGATCGGGAACCTCGAAGACCTCTCGTCGCGCGCGGTCGAGGTGCTGAGCTCCGTCGCAGGCATTGCCGCCGAGGACACGCGCCGCACGCGGAAGCTCCTCTCACGTTACTCCGTGAGGACCCCGCTTCTGTCGTACCACGAACACAACGAGACCAAAGCCGCCCGTCGGATTGTCGACCGGATCAGCGAGGGCGCCGACGTCGCGCTCGTCTCGGACGCCGGCACGCCGCTCGTCTCCGATCCCGGCTACCGCATAGTCTCCCTCTGTGTGCGGGAGGGCATCGAGGTGGTCGCGGTGCCCGGCCCCGCCGCCGTGACGGCGGCGCTCTCGGTGGCGGGTCTTCCGCCGCACCCGTTCTACTTTGCGGGCTTCCTCCCGAGGAAGCAGTCGGCGCGCAGGAAGGCACTCCGGTCGCTCGTCGACCTTCCCTGCACGACCGTCTACTACGAGTCGCCGCACAGGGTGGAGAAGTGCCTTCTCGACATGCTCGATGTGCTCGGCGACCGCCCGGCGGCGCTCGCGAGGGAGCTCACCAAGGTCCACGAGGAGGTCGTGCGGGGGTCCCTCTCGGAGCTCGCGGCGCGGGCGGGGGAGAGCCCGCTCCGCGGCGAGATGGTGATTCTCGTGGCGGGGCCCGGCAGGGAGTGGGGTTCGGGCGGGGGTGAGCCGGGCGAGCCAGAGGTGGCCGACCCCGGGATTCCCGGCTGAGGCCGGGTTCCGCGGGGCTTGACGGCGGCTTCCGCGGGGTGATAGGGTAGAACGTTCTAGGCGGGTATTGGCCACAGGCTCATCCTGGAGCGGGCGTTCGGGTATGGCGGCGAGCGCGTTGAAGGAGAGACTCCGGAAGCTCGTCAGTCCGCTTGCGCGTTTTCTGGCGGACGTAGGGGTTCCGCCCGACGCGATCACCCTCGCGGGTCTCGTCCTGTCGGTGCTTGCCGGGTGGAGTCTCGGAACCGGTCACTTCCCGGGCGCAGGCATCCTCCTCATTCTCGCGGGGATCTGCGACATGATGGACGGGGCCGCCGCGCGCGCCGGGAACAGGGCGACCGACACCGGCGCGTTCCTGGACTCGACGATCGACCGTTACTCGGAGATCGCGGTCCTCGTCGGAGCGCTCTACTACTACCTCGTGCGCTCGGCGACCAGTCCGGAGATACTGACGGCCGTGATCGTCCTCCTGGCCCTCGCCGGCTCGCTCATGGTGAGCTACACCAGGGCGCGGGCCGAGGCCATAGGAGAGAGCTGCAAGGTAGGGTTGGCCGAGCGGCCCGAGCGTCTCGTGATCCTCATCGTCGGGGCGCTCCTCGGGCCGAACGTGTTCAGGGTGGCGCTGTGGATCCTCGCGATCCTCTCGCACCTGACGGCACTGCAACGAATCCGGCACGTCCTCAGATGCGGGAGAGCCTGACGCGCCGGCGGACGGAACCTCTCGGGAGATGCACCTCATGGGCAAAGACAAGAAGGTGAGAGTCGCGCTCATCGGCGTCGGCAACTGCGCGTCCTCGCTCGTCCAGGGCGTCGAGTACTACAAGAACGCCGCGGCGGACGAGTTCGTGCCGGGCCTCATGCACGTGAACCTCGGCGGCTATCACATCGGGGACGTGGAGTTCTCGGCGGCCATCGACATCGACAAGAACAAGGTGGGCAAGGACCTGTCGCAGGCGATCTTCACCAAGCCCAACAACACCTACAAGTTCAGCGACGTTCCGAACCTGGGTGTTAGAGTGGCGCGGGGGATGACCCACGACGGTCTGGGGAAGTACCTCTCCGAGATCATCGAGAAGGCACCGGGGTCGACGGAGGACATCGTCGAGCTGCTGAAGGACTCGAAGACCGACGTCGTCGTGAACTTCCTGCCGGTGGGGAGCGAGGAAGCGACGAAGTGGTACGTAGAGCAGATCCTCGAGGCGGGCTGTGGCTTCGTCAACGGCATCCCGGTCTTCATCGCGGGTGAGCGCTACTGGCAGCAACGTTTCGAGAAGAAGGGGCTGCCGGTGATGGGCGACGACATCAAATCGCAGGTCGGCGCGACGATCGCCCACCGCGTCATGACGCGGCTCTTCTTGGACCGCGGCGTAAAGCTGGAGCGGACGAGCCAGCTGAACGTCGGCGGCAACACCGACTTCCTCAACATGCTCGAGCGCTCGCGGCTCGAATCGAAGAAGATCTCGAAGACGAACGCCGTAACGTCTCAGCTCGACTACGACATCGGCGGCGACAACGTGCACATCGGTCCTTCCGACTACGTCGCGTGGCTCACCGACAGGAAGTGGGCGTACATACGCATGGAGGGGACGACGTTCGGAGACGTTCCCCTGAACGCCGAGATGAAGCTCGAGGTCTGGGACTCACCGAACTCCGCCGGCGTCATGATCGACGCCGTGCGCTGCATGAAGCTCGCGCTCGAGAGCGGGATCTCGGGAGCCATTGAGGCTCCGTCCGCGTACTTCTTCAAGTCGCCGCCGACCCAGTTCAGGGACGACGACGCGAGGCACATGACCGAGGAGTTCATCGAGGAGCACTCGGGCGGGGGCGTCAGGGATGCGAACAGCGCCGCTGGCTCGGGGGAGAAGCTGGTCGAGGAGCTCTCGGGGTCGTAGGCCGGGGCGCGTTCATTCGGAAGCCCCGGACGCCCCGTCCGCGTTGATGTTGATCAGGCCGGGCGGCGCCCGGCCTGACGCTCATGGCCCCGGACGAGACCGGGCGGTCCCGGACGAGGCGGCCGGCGGGAGACCGACGGACGCGGGGAGCATCTAATGAAGGGCGAAGGGACCGTTGGGCTCTTCATCACGTTCGAGGGCGTCGAGGGGTCGGGGAAGTCGACGCAGGTCCGCGAGCTTCGCTCCCACCTCGAGGAGATGAGCGTGCCGGTGACCGTGACCCGGGAGCCCGGGGGCACGCCTCTCGGGGAGAGCCTCAGGGACATCCTTCTCGACCTCGGACAGACCGGGATGCTGCCCGCGACAGAGCTGTTCCTGTACCTCGCTTCCAGGACGGAGCACGTCGCCCAGGTCGTCCTTCCCGAGCTCGAGCGGGGCTCGGTCGTCATATCGGACAGGTACGGCGACGCGAGCGTCGCGTATCAGGGGGGCGGAAGGGAGCTGGGGGCCGACCTGGTCGAACCGTTGAACGATGTCGCGACGGGCGGCGTCAAACCAGATGTGACGTTCCTTCTCGACCTCGACCCGAAGGCCGGGTTGGACAGGCTCTCCGGAGGGACCGCGGGCGCGCGGCCCGGGGGGCGGGACAGGATCGAGAGCGAGGCGCTGGCATTCCACGAGAGGGTCCGGGCGGCCTACCTCGATGCGGCCGGCAGAGACCCCTCGCGTTTCGTGGTGATCGACGCGGGCCTCGATCCCTCCGAGATCACCACCATCATCACCGACAGGGTCGACGAACTTCTGGCAGAGCGCGGGTAAGGGCAAAGGAAGGTCTTCCATGACACGCAGATTCAGGCGATACGCACCGATCCTGACGGCGCTCCTCGTTGGCATCGTGCTCGGCGGCTGGGCCGTCGAGAGGGTGAGCGCCCGGAAGGACCTCTACACATACCTCGACCTTTTCAACGACTCCCTCGCGAAGATCGAGGGAGCGTACGTCGAGGAGGTGGACCCGAAGGAGCTCATGTACGGGGCGATCCGCGGGATGCTCGACTCGCTCGACCCGTACTCGACGTTCCTCGACGAGAACGACTTCAGCGACTTCCAGGTGACGACGGAGGGCGAATTCGGTGGGCTTGGGATCCAGATCACCGTGCGCGACGGCATCCTCACCGTCGTCAGCCCGATCGAGGGCACGCCCGCATACGACCTCGGCATCCAGTCGGGCGACAGGATCGTCGGGATCGAGGGTGAGTCGACCCGCGGGATCACGGTGGACGGAGCGGTCAAGCTGCTCCGCGGGGACCCGGGGACGCAGGTCGAGATCACCGTCAGGCGAGAGGGAGTCGAAGACCTCCTCGAGTACACGGTGACGCGCGACATCATCAAGATCGACAGCGTGCCTTACTCGTTCATGCTAGACGGCGGCGTGGGCTACGTCCGCATCTCGCGCTTCGCGCGGACGACGGCCGACGAGATCAGGAAGGCACTCGACGAGCTCGATGGGCAGGGGATGCAGAGCCTGATCCTCGACGTCAGAAGCAACCCGGGCGGGCTTCTCTCGCAGGCGGTCGACGTGAGCGACATCTTCCTCGACACCGGCGAGCTGGTCGTGAGCACGAAGGGCAGGCTCAAGCAGCAGAACACCGAGTACTTCGCCCGCACCGGAGCGCGGTACGACCGCGACTTCCCGATCCTCGTGCTCGTCAACGGGGGAAGCGCGAGCGCGTCTGAGATCCTGGCGGGCGCGATCCAGGACTGGGATCGCGGAATCGTCGTCGGCACCACGAGCTTCGGCAAGGGGTCCGTGCAGACGCTCATGCGCCTCCGCCCGCTCACGAAGGAGTGCGCGATGAAGCTGACGACCGCGAAGTGGTACATCGCGAGCGGTCGGCTCATCGAGAAGCCGGAGAGATGGGACACCGAGGACGAGGAGCTCGCCGAGGGCGAGGCCGGGGCCGAGCCCGAGAGGCCCGAGTACCAGACGGCCGGCGGGAGGGTCGTCTACGGTGGCGGAGGAGTGACGCCGGACATCGTGGTGGAGCCCGTCAGGCGCGCCGACGTCGTCGTCGATCTCGAGAGGCGCGAGGAGTTCTTCGAGTTCGCTATCGACTACGCGGGTCGCCACGGCTCTCCGCCGAGCGGCTACGAGATCGGGGATGGCGAGTGGACCGAGTTCCTGGAGTTCCTGGACCGGGACGAGTTCGAGTACGAGCTCTCCGACGTCGAGGCCGAGAGGACCGAGATCGAGCGCGCCATCCGGCGCGACATGGCGAGGAAGTTCGACAGCCGCGAGACGGCGTATCTCATCGCGGCCGAAGGCGACGAGCAGGTCATGCGGACCGCTGAGTTCGCGAGGCAGTCGGCGGACCTCGACGACCTCTTCACGCTGGCCGAGGACTACGAAGCAGTCCTCGTCGAGTAGTGTGTCCGTGGGGCACGAGTCGAATCACCGGGGCGGCGCGCGGTGCGCCGCCCCGACCTTTTCGGGGCACGGGGCGGTGTTCGCCCCCGGCGGGCCGTCCGGGCGGCTTCCTTGACGCCCCCGAGCGGCCGCCCATATACTCCAATCATGCGGATAGACAGCGTCGAGCTCGACCATCCATTCGTTCTGGCGCCCCTGGCGGGCATCACGGACAGCCCCATGCGACGGCTCTGCCGGCGCTTGGGCGCCGCCATGGTCTGGACGGAGATGGTCAGCGCGGAGGGGATCATCCGCGGAGGCGAGAAGACCTTCGACCTCCTCAGGTTCGAAGCCGAGGAGCGGCCGATCGCCTTCCAGATCTTCGGCGCGAATCCCGAGTCGATGGCCGGGGCCGCGGCCGCGGTCGCGCGGCTTGGGCCGGACGTCCTCGACGTGAACGCGGGCTGTCCGGCGAGGAAGGTGGTCCGGTCTGGTTCGGGGTCGGGTCTCATGCGGGACCTCGGGCTCCTTCGTGAGATCGCCGCGGCCGTCGTCGAGGCGTCGAGCGTGCCGGTCACGTTCAAGCTCAGGAGCGGCTGGGACGCGGAGTCTGTCAACGCCGTCGAGGCCGCGAAGGTCCTGGAGGGGGCGGGCGTCGCGGCGGTCGCCGTCCACCCAAGGACGAAGGCCCAGGGGTTCAGCGGGTCGGCCGACTGGTCGGTCATCCGGGAGGTGGTCGACGAGGTGGGCGTCCCCGTCATCGGAAGCGGTGACGTGAAGACGCCTGAGGACGGCCTCCGTATGATCGAGGAGACCTCCTGTGAGGCGGTCATGATCGGGAGGGCGGCCGTCGGCAACCCGTGGATCTTCAGAGCGACGACGGAACTCGCGCGCTCCGGGCGCGTCCCCGATGCGCCGTCGCTCGAAGAGAAGCTCAGACTCGCGGTCGAGCACCTCGAACTCATGGTGGAACACAAGGGCGACCGCAAGGGCGTCTTCGAGACACGGAAGCACCTCGTCGCGTACCTCAAGAGCTTCCCGGGCGCGTCGGCGCTTCGTGCGGAGCTCGTGAGGATCGAGGAACACGACTGCCTCCGCGCCAGGCTCGTGGAGGCGGCCGCGGCCGCGCGAGGAGTGGAAGGAGGAGACTCGTGACCGACGGACGCCGAAGGAACGGGCCAGTGGGACGGAGCGTCCCGGCGTCGCTCGCGCGGATCCCGTTCGGGCTGCTGCCTGCCGCAGCCGTCGTCTTCCTCTGCTCGGGGTGTTCGCTCCCGCCGGGCACGAGCGGAAGCGGCGAGGACACGGTCGAGATCGTCTCTCACGAGGTGTCGGAGGGGGAGACGATCGCGTCGATCGCCGACGACTACTACGGCGACCGCGCTGCCGATCAGTATCTGGCGGACAAGAACGACGTCTCTCCCGACTACGAGCTCGAGCCGGGGTCCGTCCTCAACGTCCCGGTCGGATCGAGCGACGTCGAGCGCTACCGGCGCAGGACCGAGGCGAAGATCCTCTACAACCGCGGCACGCTCCTCGCCGAGCGGGGCGACCTGCAGAAGGCGGAGGAGGAGTTCCGTGCGGCGCTCACGGCGGACCCGACGTTCTTCGACGCCGGGTACAACCTCGGCGTGGTGCTTCTGATGTCTGGAGAGGCAGCGCGCGCCGTGGCCGCGCTCGAGCGCACGGTCTCCCTCAGACCGAAGGACCCAACGGCCCTCTTCGCTCTCGGGCGGGCATACTTCGAGGAGGAGCGGACCGAGCAGGCGATCGTCGCATTCGACCGAGCACTCGATGTCGATCCGGGGAACGAGGACGCCCACTACGCGCGCGCGGTCGCGCTCCTCAAGGTCGGGCGGCGCGAGGAAGGCATCATCTCGCTCGACGCGTACGTCCGGCGCTACCCCGACGGCGTGTGGGTCGATCAGGCGCGCGCGAGGCTCGAGGAGCTCGCGCGAGAGGTGGCAGACGAGTGATCGAGTTCGACGGCGTCAGCCTGACGTACGAGGGGGCACAGCGACCCGCCCTTGCCGGGATAGACCTGACGATCCAGGACGGCGAGTCGGTCGCGGTCGTAGGCCCGAGCGGGTCGGGCAAGACCAGCTTCGTCAGACTCCTGAACGCCCTCCATCTCCCGACGGGCGGCCGCGTCCTCGTCGACGGTCTCGACACGGCCGACGCGTCGAACCTCTGGAAGGTGCGCCGACGCGTCGGTCTCATCTTCCAGAACCCCGACAACCAGCTTGTCAGCACGACGGTCGAGAGGGAGATCGCCTTCGGCATGGAGAACCTCGGCCTGCCGTCCGCCGAGATCTCGACCCGGGTCGAGGCCGCGCTCGACCGGATGGGTCTCGGGAGGTTCCGCGACAGGGCGCCGCACCGGCTCTCCGGCGGCGAGAAGCAGCGCGTCGCCATCGCAGCCGTGCTCGCGATGCGGCCCGACTACCTGGCGCTCGACGAGCCGACGTCGCTCCTCGACGCGACCGGACGCCACGAAGTGTGGCGCGTCCTCGATGAGCTCGGACGCGACTCCGCGAGAACCGTGGTTCACGTCACTCAGTTCCCGGAGGAGATCGCCCTCTCGTCGCGGGTCGTCGTCCTCGCCGGGGGGCGCGTGGTCTTCGACGGTTCCCCCGAGCAGCTGTTCTTCCCGGGCGCGCATCTCTCCGAGTGGGGACTCGCGCGGCCTCCTGCGATGGAGATTGCCGGTGAGCTCAGGAGCGCGGGGTACGAAGTTCCGGCAGCGCCCCCCACCGTGCGCGCCATCGCGGACGCGCTCCTTGCCGGGAACGGAGGGGGGCGCGGTTGAAGATCGAACTCTCGTCCGTCTCGGTCACCTACGAAGAAGGCATGCCCTCCGCGACGCGGGCGCTCTCCGGCGTCGACCTGACCCTCGTGGAGGGGGAGTGTGTGGCGGTGGTCGGGCCCGCGGGCTCCGGGAAGACGACGCTCCTCGAAGTCATCGCGGGTCTCACGCGTCCAAGTTCAGGGAGGATCGCCGGCAGCCCTGACGGATCCGCGGCCTCTCTCAGGACGAGCGTCGGGCTCGTGCACCAGTTCCCGGAGGCGCAGTTCTTCGAGGAGACGGTCTTCGAAGACGTCGCCTTCGGGCCGAACCGCCAGGGGCTCGAGCCGGCCGAGGTCCGCGACCGCGTCTCGGCCGCTCTCACCCGCGCGGGGCTCCCTCCTGAGGAGTTCGGAGAGCGGGCGCCCCTGTCTCTGTCTGCAGGGGAGAAGCGGCGCGGGGCGATCGCGGCGATCCTGGCGCTCGGCAGGCCGTTCCTTCTCCTCGACGAGCCGACGGCCGGGCTGGATCCGGCCACTCGCCGGCGCGTCGCGGACCTGATCGAGAACGAGGTGGCGACCGGACGCGGAGTGGCCATCGTCACCCACGACCTCGCGCTGGCGGCGGAGCTTGCCTCGCGTACGATCGTGATGTCTGAGGGATCGATCCTGGCAGACCGCGGGACGGCGTCGGTCTTCTGCGACGACGCGCTCCTCGGCAGGATCGGTCTTGAGCCGCCGCCGCGCTACGCGCTCGTCTGCAGGCTCAGGCGGGAGAATCCAGCCATGGCGGAGGAGATCGGGCGTCTCCTCGGGGCGCCGCTTGCGGAGCCCGGAGCGTGATGTTAGGCTCGTAATCTGGGGATTTCCATGGGTTCAGAGAGTCGACACGGGGGGGGACAATGAAGGTGCGCACGAAGGCGCGGGTGATGGACGCCGACGACGTACGGCGCGCGATCACCCGGATCGCCCACGAGATCCTCGAGAGGAACAGCGGTCTGGACAACCTCGCGCTCATCGGGATCCAGACGAGAGGCTCCGACCTCGCGGGGCGGATAGCCGACGCCATCGAGAGCATCGAGGGTGAGCGCATTCCGGTCGGCGTCCTCGACATAACGCTGTACCGCGACGATCTCCAGACCATCGCCGAACAGCCCGTTGTGAACGAGAGCCGAATACCGTTCGACGTGCAGGGCAAGACGCTCGTGCTCGTCGATGACGTGCTGTATACGGGTCGCACCGTGCGCGCGGCCCTGGACGAGATCATCGACTTCGGGCGACCGAGATCCGTGCAGCTCGCGGTGATGATCGACCGCGGCCACCGCGAACTCCCGATCCGGGCCGACTACGTCGGGAAGAACGTCCCGACGTCCGGCAGCGAAGCGATCGCGATGATGATCACGGAGAAGGACGGAACCGATGAGGTCCTGATCCAGACGATCGAGCAGTAGCAGCGGGGACGGACCTCCCGCCCGGGGCCCCGTGCCCCTCTTCCGAGCCTCCGGAGGAGTCACCAGACCCGTGTCGAAACGAACCTTCATCCTGCTTCTCGCGCTCCTCGCGTCACTCTCCTTTCACGGCTGTGTGTACTACAACACGTTCTACCACGCCCAGCTCGCCTCCGAGGAAGCGGAAGCCCTGAGGAAGGAGAGACCTCCCGGCTCCCAGCCTTCGTCGACGGAGATGGAGCTCTACGAGCGTGTCGTCGAGAAGGCGGGCAGGGTCGTCCGCAAACACTCCGATACGAAGTGGGTCGACGACGCACTCCTCCTCATGGGAACCGCGCTCTACCACCAGGGGAAGTACGAGAGCGCGGAACAGCGCCTGACCGAGCTGATCACGACGTACCCCGAGAGCGATCTCCGGACCGAAGCGGAGTACATGCTCGCATCCGTCAAGCTCGCGAAGGGGAGCGCGGTGTCCGCGGAGCAGCTCCTTCTCGCGATCGCGACCGCGGACCCTCCTCACGAACTCTCAGACGATGCGCTCATCCTGATCGGTGAGACACTCCGCGCGAGGGGCCTGTACGGGGAAGCCGCCGAGGCGTACGTCGACGCCTTGGGCCGGTTTCCCGACAGCGACCTTCGCGCCAGGGCGCACTACTTCGCTGCCGAGAACTACATGGAGATCGGGGACCTCCCGTCTGCGGTCCGGCACTTCGCCGAGGCCGCGACCGAACGTGGCAGCACCAGCATCCTCTTCGACGCAAGGATGCGCATGGCCGAGGCCGGCATCGAGCTCGGCCAGTTCGAGACGTCCCTCGAGGTCATAGACGATCTCGAGGCGAGAACCGACGACAGGGACAACCTCGACGAGGTCCTACTCCTGCGGGGGCGGGCCTTCGAGACGATGGGAGACCTCCCGGAGGCGATCGAGACGTACGAGGGAGTCGTCGCCGCGCACGCGCGATCGCCGGCTGCCGCGGAGGCCTACTACCGGATCGGTCTGATCCAGCGCGACGAGATGGAGGACCTCGAGCAGGCCAAGGAGTTCTTCGACAAGGCGAGGGAAGAAGCGGCCCGGAGTGACGCGGGCCAGCTCGCTCTCGAGGCCTCGCGCGACATCGAGGAGCTTTCGCGGCATCTCGCCGTCATCGCGGCGAGCGAGGAGGCTCCCGAAGCCATGGCCGAGGGCGAGGCTCCCGCTGAGGACCAAGGACCGTCGGAGCGCGAGCGGGTGGAGGGTGAGGCCGGGACCGGGTCCATCGTCGACACCACGCACACGGAGATGCTGCCCGTGACCCCGCTTCCCGGGGAGGCGGGCGAGCTGAGCCCGACGGATCCCGACACGCTCGGCGCGGTCGCGCCGTCCTCCGGTGAGGTCGTCGCGGACGCCGCCGACACGACCAGAGCCGCCGCTGACGCCCTGGCCGACCAGGGCCCCGCCGAGGACGCGGTCGCCGACGCCCGGTTCCACGCCGCCGAGCTCTACCTGTTCAGTCTCGGGGATCACGAGAAGGCGCTGGAGCAGTACCGGGTCGTAGTCGAGGAACACCCCGAGAGCGCGGAAGCGCCAAGTGCGGCGTTCGCCATCGCGTGGACGCACGAGAACGTGAGTGCCGACTCGATGGCCGCGGCGGCGGCGTACCGGGTGGTCGTCGACGAATACCCGATGAGCGACCAGGCGGCCGCCGCAAGGGAGTGGCTCGGTCTGCCTCCGCTCGTGGTGGAGGAGGAGGTAGCGGCCGAGGAAGTCGGGCCGCCGTCCCCTCCCGACACGCTCGCCGCGGGGGACCAGCCACCGTCCGAGAGCCCCGGGGAGCTCGAGGCGCCGGGCGAGACGGTGCCCGGCGGCGCCGTGACCGGGACCGAGCCCGACGACGCACCGTCAGGGCCCGCAGACGCGCCGCCCGAGCCCGACGACGCGCCGTCCGAGTCCGCCGATGAGCCTCCCGAACCCGAGGAGGCCGGGAGCGAAGAGCCCTCGTCCCCGTGACGGGGACGCTGCGACCGGAGCGAGAGAGCATGTCCCTGATCAGGAGTGTCTCGGGAGTCCGTGGGGTCGTCGGCATCGATCTCACCGCCGAGCTGGCGCGGCGCTACGGCCGGGCGTTCGGGCGCACCGTCCGTGGTGACGTCGCAGTGGGATGGGACTCGAGGCGGAACGGCGCCGAGCTCGTGGAAGCCGTCGCCGCCGGGCTGCGCGAGAGCGGGTCCCGCGCGGCTCACCTCGGCATCGTACCCACCCCCACCGTGGGGATCGCGATCAGGAAGCACCGACTCGCCGGAGGCGTCGCCGTCACCGCGAGCCACAACCCCGAGGAGTACAACGGTCTCAAGTTCTTCTCTTCGGAAGGGATGTTCCTCGACGGGCGCGAGGGCCGGGAGCTCTACGAGCTCGCCGATGCCGACCCGCCCCCCGAAGAGGGAGAGGGCCTGCCGCCGGTCACGCTCGACGGCGCGATCGACGACCACATCGGCCTCGTTCTGGCGTCGGATGCGGTCGCGGTCGACGCGGTCCGCGCCGCGCGCCCGAAGGTCGTCGTCGACTGCGTCAATGCCGCGGGATCGGTCATCCTCCCGCGGCTCCTTCGCGAGCTGGGCTGCGAGACTCACGAACTCAGCACCGACGTGTTGCAGCCGTTCCCTCGCGGAGCCGAGCCGACGCCCGAGCATCTGACCGATCTCGGGCGCGAGGTCGTCGAGCGGGGCGCCGCCGCCGGTCTCGCGTGCGATCCGGACGCGGACAGGCTCGCCCTCGTGGACGAGAACGGGCGCGCGGTGGGGGAGGAGTACACTCTGGCCGTGGCGGCACGGATCGTGCTCTCCGGGAAGAAGGGGCCGGTCGTCGCGAACGTCTCGACGAGTCGGATGATCGAGGACCTTGCCGGCGAGGCGGGCGTCCCCGTCTACCGCACACCCGTCGGCGAGATCAACGTCGTCGGGAAGATGGTCGAGGTGTCGGCCGTCGTGGGAGGTGAGGGGAACGGGGGGGTGATCCTCCCGGAGGTGCAGCCAGGTCGCGACGCCGCGACCGCCGCAGCGCTCGTGGCCTCGGCCCTGGTTACGTCAGAGACCGGGGTCCTGAGCGAGCTCGTCGCCCGATTCCCGGCGTACGCCATGGTGAAGCGGAAGGTCACGCTCGAGTCACCGTCCCGCGAGGGGATCGTGGAGGTCGTGCGGGGAGCGTTTCCCGACGGCGATCTCGATCTCACCGACGGCGCAAAGATGGCTTGGACGGACCGTTGGGTTCACGTTAGGATGTCCGGTACGGAGCCCGTGGTGCGGGTCATCGCCGAGGCGCGCCATGCCGACGTGGCCGGCGCCCTTGTGGAGCGTGCCGTCTCTGCCCTGTCTCGACAGACGAGGGGAGCCTGAGCATGTGCGGGATCATTGGATGTGTCACGAGGAGCCGCGACATCGTCCCGGTGCTCATCGAGGGGCTGAAGCGCGTGGAGTACCGGGGGTACGATTCGGCTGGCATCGCCGCCATCGAGCGGGGAGGCGAGCTCGGCATCCGGAAGGTGGAGGGGAAGATCGACAAGCTCGTGGCGCTCGTCGACGAGCACCCGATCGAGGGCCCGACCGGGGTCGGTCACACGCGATGGGCGACCCACGGCGTGCCGTCTGAGCTGAACGCGCACCCCCAGACAGACGCGACGGGGAAGATCGCCCTCGTGCACAACGGCATCGTCGAGAACTACAACGCCCTCAGGCGGTCGCTCGAGGCGAAGGGGTACGCCTTCCGCTCGGAGACCGACACCGAGGTCCTGGCGAACCTCATCTCGGAGAACTACGACGGCAACCTCGAGGCCGCGGTCCAGGCCGCCTTCGCCGGCGTGCAGGGCGCCTACGGGATCGCGGTCATCTGCGCCGACGAGCCGGGGAAGCTCGTCGGAGCGAGGAACGGGAGTCCGCTCGTCGTGGGCATCGGCGCCGACGCCTACTACGTCGCGTCCGACGTCGCCGCCCTCGTGAGGCACACGAGGGACGTCGTCTACCTGGACGACCTCGAGATGGTCGTGGCGACCCCCGACGGGTTCTCAACGACGACGCTCGAGAACGAGGACATCACGAAGGACATCGAGAAGGTCACCTGGAACATCGACATGATCGAGAAGAACGGCTTCCCGCACTTCATGCTCAAGGAGATCTTCGAGCAGGAGCGGACGGTGCAGGACGCCATGAGAGGGCGTCTCATCGCCGCCGCCGGTGACGCCATCCTCGGAGGGCTCCGCGACCACCGCCGCGCGCTCCAGAACGCCGAGCGCATCATCATCATCGCGTGCGGGACGTCGTGGCACTCCGCCTTGATCGGCGAGTACATGATCGAGGATCTCGGCCGGATCTCCGTCGAGGTCGAATACGCCTCGGAGTTCCGGTACAGGAACCCCGTCATCAACCCCGGCGACATAGCGATCGTCATCAGCCAGTCCGGCGAGACCCTCGACACCCTCGCCGCAATGACCGAGGCGCAGCGCCGCGGGGCGACCGTGATAGGCATCGTCAACGTGGTCGGGTCGACGATCGCACGGCAGAGCGACGGCGGCGTCTATACGCACGCCGGCCTCGAGATCGGCGTCGCCTCGACGAAGGCGTTCACATCGCAGCTCACGGTGCTCGCCGCCATGGCGCTCATGCTGGGCCGGAGCCGCGACATCTCCGTGACCGAGGGCCGGCAGATCGTGCGGGCGATGGAGGCGATTCCCGGGCAGATCGCCGAGATACTCTCCCGCCACGAGAGCATCAAGGACATCGGCACGCGCTACGCCAGGCACACGAACTTCCTGTACCTCGGCCGGGGCTACAACTTCCCGGTCGCGCTGGAGGGAGCGCTCAAGCTCAAGGAGATCTCGTACATCCACGCCGAGGGTTACCCCGCGGCCGAGATGAAGCACGGGCCGATCGCGCTCATCGACGAACGGATGCCCGTCGTCGTGATCGCCCCGCAGGACGCGTTCTACGAGAAGATCCTCTCGAACATGCAGGAAGTGAAGGCGCGCGGCGGCAGGATCATCGCGATAACCTCCGAGGGCGACGATCAGGTCGAGAAGATGGCAGACGACGTGATCGAGATCCCGCGGACGCTGCCGCACCTCACGCCGATCCTGTCCGTGATCCCGCTGCAGCTTCTTGCGTACCACATGGCAGTCGAGCGGGACTGCCACGTCGACCAGCCTCGGAACCTTGCGAAGAGCGTCACCGTCGAGTAGGGACGCTCGGGGAGGGAGTCGCGTGAGCGAGGGTGCCCCCAAGCTGACGCAGTTCGTGGAGTGCGCCGGCTGAGCGTCGAAGCTGGGTCCGGAGGACCTGCGCTACGTGCTCGACCGGCTCGCCGGAATTGATGATCCACGCGTGCTCGTTTCGTCGAACACGGTGGACGACGCCGGGGTGTATCTCATGGACGACGGCTCGGCGCTCGTCCTCACCGTCGACTTCTTCACGCCGATCGTCGACGATCCGGTCGACTACGGGCGGATCTCCGCGGCGAACGCCCTCTCCGATGTCTACGCCATGGGAGGACGCCCGCTCGCCGTCCTGAACGTGCTCTGTTTCCCCGACGAGGCCCTCCCGCCCGAAGTGATGCTCGGCATCCTGAAGGGCGGACAGGAGAAGGTGGCCGAGGCGGGAGCCGTCGTGATCGGCGGCCACAGCGTGAAGGACAAGGAACTCAAGTTCGGATGCTCCGTCGTCGGCACGGTCGACCCCGGCCAGGTGGTCGCGAACGCGGGCGCGAAGCCGGGGGACGTGCTGGTGCTCACGAAGCCGATCGGCGTCGGCGTTCTCACCACGGCTCTCAAGAACGAGAAGCTCGACGCCGCGAAGCTCGCGGAGATCACCGCGCTCATGGCGGAGCTGAACCGAGACGCCGCGGAGGCGATGGTCGAGGCGGGAGCGACCGCGGCGACGGACGTGACTGGGTTCGGACTGGCCGGTCACGCGGTCGAGATGGCCGACGGGAGCGACGTCACGCTCGAGATCGAGCTCGGAGGTCTGCCCCTCATCGGCGGGGCGGTCGAGACGCTTCGCGACGGGTTCATCCCGGGCGGGCTCGCCAAGAACCGCGACTACTACGAGCGCTTCGTCTCCGTGGATTCGGGCCTCGACAGCTACGCGGTCGAGCTCATCTACGACCCGCAGACCTCCGGAGGGCTCCTCGTTGCGCTTCCGGAGGTGCGGGTGGCGGACTTCCAGACGGCCTTCGCCGCGAGAGGTCACGCCCCGGCGCCGGTCGTCGGGCGGGTGGTCTCGAGGGGCGAGAGCGCCGTCAATCTGAGATAGCGCCGCCCCGCCGGCGCGTTGCCACAACGAGAGAGCGGGAATGGATGGGTCCTGGTGGGCCCCGAGGGCTTCAAACCCTTATGTTGGGCGGCTGACCCCGTCCGAGGTGGGTTCGATTCCCACACATTCCCGCCAAACCTGTCTCTCCTGAAGGGGTGTCCAAAGAGTGAAGGCGCTCGCGCTCCTCTCAGGTGGCCTGGACAGTATCTTGGCCGCGCGGCTTCTCACGGAGCAGGGCGTCGAGGTCATCGGGGTGAGTTTCGTCTCCCCGTTCTTCAGCGCGACCTCTGCCAAGCGCTCGGCCGAGGAAGCGGGCATCGAACTCGTCGTCATCGACCTCTCGGAGGAGATCCTCAAGGTCATCGCTTCTCCGAAGCACGGATTCGGGAGGCACGTCAATCCCTGCATCGACTGCCACGGCCTGATGCTGAGGATGGCCGCCGCGAGAATGGAGGAGCTGGGAGCGTCGTTCGTCGTGACCGGTGAGGTCGTGGGGCAGCGCCCGAAGTCGCAGATGCGCTTCGGGCTGCAGGCGGTCGAACGTGAGTCGACTCTGGGGGGGCTCCTCTTGAGGCCGCTCTCCGCGAGGCTCCTCCCGCCGACGATCCCCGAGGAGAAGGGCTGGGTCGACCGGGAGAAGCTCCTCGGGCTCCACGGGCGGACGAGGAAGCCGCAGATGGAGCTCGCGGAGAGATTCGGAATCACGCGCTACGCGTCGCCGGCGGGAGGGTGTCTCCTCACCGACGCGAACTACGCCCGCGGCGTGCGGGACCTGATCGAACACGACCAGCTCGACATCGACGCCGTGAGGCTCCTCGCAGTCGGTCGTCAGTTCAGGGTCTCGAAGACCGCGAAGCTCACGGTCGGGAGGAATCACGGGGAGAACGAGACGCTCTTCGGCACGAAGCCGCCGGACGCGCTCTTCGTGAAGGTCATCGACCGGAGGGGGCCCGTCGGCGTGCTCTCGGGCGAGCCGGACGAGGAAGACCACGAGACGGCAGCGCGCATCGTCGCGCGCTACGCCGACACCGCCCGCGGCGAGGTCGTCCGGGTGCGCCTGTGGGACGGCGAGGACGGCGAGTCGCACGAACTCACGGTGCGCCCGCTCGAGCCGAAGGGCGTGAGGGGGCACGCGATTTGAGGTCGACCGGGGCGGTCGCCGCGTGCGTCGTGCTGGCGGGAGTCCTCGCGGCCTCCGGGCCGGCGACGTGCCTCGCGCAGGGGAACGAAGCGGTGGGGCGGACCTCGGTCACCGGAGGCGGGATTCAGTACACGGCGTTCGGGCAGCCGACGGGGTTCCAGGCCGGACTGGCCTCCGGGCTCTACCCCGGGCTGGGACAGCTCCTGAACGGGAAGGAGACCAAGAGCCTCATCATCGGCGCAATCGAGTCGTATCTCATCGCGCGACTCATACTCGAGGACCGAAGGACGCGGTACAACTACCACCTCTATGAGGAGACCGGCGACGAGAAGTACTTCGAGCAGTACTCGAAGCACTTTGACTCGCGACAGAACATCCTGTGGTGGACGGTCGTGGCAGCGATCTACGGGATCGCCGACGCGTACGTCGACGCGCACCTCGCCGGCTTCGACGAGTCGGCGTCCCCGAGGCTCGAGGGCGAACTCGCAGGCGGCCCCGATGGGATGGCGGATGGGCTAAAGCTCGCGGTGGTCGTGAGGTTCTGATCCGCCCGACAACTCAACTGAACACGACGAACGACGAGGGAGGACGACGAAGATGGCGAAGAAGGCGCAGCGTCGCAGACGGTCCGGGAGACAGAAGGACTACTTCAGGGACTTCGTCGAGACGGTCGTGACTGCCGTCGTTCTGGCGCTGATCCTTCGCGCGTTCGTCGTGCAGACCTTCAGGATTCCCTCTGGTTCGATGGAGGACACGTTGCTCGTGGGCGACTTCCTCATCGTCAACAAGTTCATCTACGGAATCCGGGTTCCGTTCACCGACATCCACGTCCGAGGAATCCGGGAACCGGGGCGCGGCGACGTCATCGTGTTCGAGTACCCGAACCCGGACCCGCGGTCCAAGAAGGAGAACTACGTGAAGCGGTGCGTTGGCGTCGCGGGCGACATCATCGAACTCAAGAACAACGTCCTCTACGTGAACGACGAGATGGTGGAAGAGGAGCACATCAAGCTCAAGCCGCCGACCCCTCGCTGGTCGAACTTCGGTCCGGTCAAGGTCCCGGAGGGATCGCTCTTCATGATGGGCGACAACAGGAACTGGAGCGCCGACAGCAGGGACTGGGGGTTCCTCGACACCGCCCTCCTCAAAGGGAAGGCCGTCGTCATTTACTGGTCCTGGGACGGGAAACTCAAACGTCCGCGCTTCGACCGCATGTTCGATCTCATCCACTAGCGTCCGCCGCGCTCTCGGCCTGCAGAGCGATTCCACCAGCGGCGGACGACAACGTCCGCATCCAGCGAAGTCGTGTCTCTTGCTTCGAGCCGGGGCGGTGCCCGGCTCGTCCGGAAAACACCGGCCAGGGAGTAGCTGGACTCATGTGGAACGCGGCCCGCAAGACCTACAAACACCTCCCGTTCACCGTCCAGAAGGCGCTCGTCGACTGGTACGGGCGCTACATCCGCCGCGACCGATTCGGACCGGAGTACGAGGAGCTATCCGCGTTCCTCGAGCGCTCGGAGCGCTCCGACCCGGAGGAGCTCCGGGCCTACCAGGAGTCGCGCCTCCGCGAGATAGTCCGTCACGCCTACGAGACCGTGCCGCACTATCGCGACGTCATGGACGAGAGGAATCTGAAGCCGACTGACATCACAGGCATCGAGGACCTGGCGAAGCTGCCGGTTCTCCGAAAGGACGACGTTCGGGACGCCGGCGACCGACTGAGGTCGAGCGCGGTGCGGAGGACCGGCCTCGCCCGCGCCGGAACGTCCGCCACGAGCGGCACTCCGCTCCAGGTCTACCGGGACCGGCCCGTCTCGCTCATGAACCACGCGTGCTACATGCGCTTCCGGAGGTGGGCCGGATTCCCCTTCGGGATGCCCTACGCGACCATGCAGGGGCGCCTCGTCGTTCCTCCCCAGCAACGGAAGCCCCCGTTCTGGAGGTACAACAGGAGCTGGAACCAGATCATGTTTTCCACCGTTCACATGAGCGAGGGGAACCTGCCGCTCTACGTGGAGAAGCTCCGCGAGTTCGGGACGCAGGCGCTCGAGTCCTTCCCTTCGTGCGCGTACGTCCTCGCGCGCTATCTGGAGAACAGGGACGAGTACCTTCCGCTCTCCGCGGTGACCACGACCGGCGAGCCGCTCCTGCCTCCCGAGCGCGATGTCATCGAGGACCGATTCCAGACGAAGGTCTTCGACGCCTACAGCACCGCGGAGCGTGTCGTGTTCTCGAGCGAGTGCGAGCAACACGAGGGCCATCATCTGTTCTCGGAGTACGGCGTGACCGAGGTCGTCGGAGACGATGGCAGCCCGCTGTCGCCGGGGAGTACCGGTCTCCTCGTCGGGACGAGCCTCCACAATCTCGGATCACCCATGATTCGCTACGCGTGCGGCGACGTGGGCGCGCTCTCCGAACGGACCTGCTCGTGCGGAAGGACGCTTCCGATGCTCGACGGCCTCATGAGCAGGATCGGGGACTACGTGGTCACGCCTGACGGGCGGATGATCCCCTCTATCATGGTGAGCTGGTCGATCAAGAGCATCTCCGCAGTGAGGCAGTGGCGTCTCACCCAGGAGAGCGTCGACGACATCCGGATGGAGATCGTGAAGGACGAGCCGATCGAGCAGAAGGAGCTTCAGTCGATGATGGACTACTTCTCGAGACGGCTCGGTCCGGACGTCCGGGTGCACGTCGAGCGGGTGCCGGACATCCCGCGAACCGCGGGCGGGAAGGTCCGTCACGTGATCTCGCACGTCCCGCTCGTCTGGGGTGACGCGCCGCGGTCCTCAGGGGGCTCGCGGAGCGGGCCAGACGCCGGGAGCGAGAGCGGACCAGACGCGGAGGCGTGACCCGCCCGCTGGGAAGCGCCACACAGACGTGGTAGAATGGGCAGCAAAGGCGACTGCAGCCTGCGGAGCCCACGATGCCCAGACCGTTCACCTTCCTCCTTCTACTCCTTATTCCAGTCCTGGCAGTACGCGCCGGCGCAGTCACGCTCCGGGAGGCCTACGAGGCGGCCGGCCCGGGCGGCGGGTACGACCGCGACGTCATCCTCGAGACGGGCCGGATCTACACCGGCGGGTTGCTCATCGGGCCGGTGCTCTCGCCGATCAGCTGGGACCTCGAGGGCGACCGGGGAGAGGACGTCAGGATCACCGGGAACGGCGCGGTCCTCGACCTCCGGGGCGAGCAGATCTGCGTATCCTACTGCTCGAGCCGGCTCGACATCGAGGACTGCGTCGTCCTGAACGGAAACGTCCGGTTCAGGGGCGTCAATACGAGCGACCACGTAGCGATGCCACAGGGCTCGGTCCGCTACTGCACCTTCTACCGTCCACACGACTACGGCGTCCGGCTCCAGGGCGCGGGCGACGGCGTCACGATCGAGCGGAACATCGTCGTCGACGCCGTCGACACCGGGTGGGACTTCATCTACACGACCGGCGTGCCGAGCGACTGGCTTCCGACCGGCACCAACATCTCGATGAGCGGGCAGTTCGGTTACTACGGCGTCCCGGTCGTGCGTGAGAACTGGACGTGGCACTCCGATCCTGCCCTGAACGGCACGCCGCTCGCGCACTTCTCGTTTCTGTGCGAGTACGGCTGATTCGCGCCCTTCGGCTGGCCGGAGGCCGGTCAACCCCCGAACTCGAACGTGGTCGGGGAGGACCCCCGACTGATCGACCCTGCTCACGGCGACTTCCGTCCAGAGTCCGGCTCCCCCGCGGCGGCCTACGGGTGCCAGACGTTCGCGTCGGGGGACTCGCGCCCGCCCGAGGCCATCCGCGTCGCGTCGTCCTCGCGGACACGGGGCGGCATCCCGGGGGCGCGATCGAGCGTCGAGGTGTCGGGTGCGGTCGCGGCCGACACGTTCTGGGACGCCGACACCGTGCGCGTGATCGGGAACGTCGACGTCGAGAACGGGGTGACGCTCGAGGTGGCGCCCGGCACGCGCGTCGAGTTCGCGGGCTTCTACTCGCTCACCGTCCGCGGGCGCGTCCTCGCC
Source organism: bacterium (assembly GCA_025774935.1). Lineage (GTDB taxonomy): Bacteria > Joyebacterota > Joyebacteria > Joyebacterales > Joyebacteraceae > JALGVN01. The sequence continues at coordinate 184,157 of JALGZK010000004.1, forward strand.
GTCGGGACGGCGGAAGCCCCGATCGTCTTCACGACCGACGAGCCTGCGGCGTTCGCCGTTGACACGACGGACGTCGGCTGCTGGAATGGGATCCGGTTCCCGTGGACGGCGTCGACCAACCCGGAGTCCCGGCTCGAGCACTGCGTCCTCGAGTACTCGAAGGCGCTCGGCGACGAGGCGTTCGGAGGGGCGCTCTCGGTCGTCGGCTTCTCGAAGCTCCTCGTGCGGAACTCGGTCCTCCGGAGCAGCGTCGCGGACTACGGGGGGGCCGTCTTCTGCTCCCACCAGGCGGCGCCCTCATTCGTCGGGAACCTGTTCGAAGGGAACTTCGCGTTCACCGCCGGGGCCGCGATCTACGACCTCTATGCGTACCCCGACGTCACGAACTGCACCGTCGTCTCGAACGCCGTACTGAACGACGAACCGTTCGACGCGACCGGGACGATCCACAACCACATCTCGAAGCCGCGCGTGACCGGCGCGATCGTCCGCGCGAACTCGAACGCGTTCTTCATTCCGACGGAGCTCCTCGACTCGAAAGCCTACTACACGACCTTCTCGAACGTAGAGGGCGGGCACGCAGGGGAGGGGAACCTCGACGCGGATCCTCTCTTCGTCGGAAGCGGGGAGCATCCGCACGCGCTCGGACCCGGATCGCCGTGCGCGGACGCCGGGGATCCGGACACGCTGAATCTCAGGCTCCCGATGGCCGACCTTGCAGGGCGTCCCCGGTTCGACGGCGACCGCGTCGACATGGGGTCCTACGAGGGGCCGGGCGGGACCGGCGTCGAGGAAGGGCCGGCGCCCGGTGAGATGCTCGTCCGCGCGAGGCCGAACCCGTTTCGCGACGGAACGACCGTCGTCGGCGCGGTGCCTGCGGGCTCGCGGGTCACGGTCCGGATCTACGACGTCGCCGGCCGGAGCGTCCGGACTCTCCACGAAGGCGTCGCGGATGCCGGCTCTCTCGAGATCGGCTGGGACGGGACCGACGAAGGCGGAAGGACGGTGCCCTCAGGCGTCTACTTCGTTAGAGTCGATACCGACGCCAGCGCCTCTTCGACGGCCAAGCTCGTCTTCCTTCGATGACGTCCGGCGTGTCTTCTCTCCTTCATACGTTCTTGCAGCGTTGCACCGGATACTCTAAGGTCTGACCCGGACACACAGACCGGAGATCTCCCTTCGCGGAGAGGAGACGATCATGGCACGGGGTCGACGGACGGTAACGGTGGCGGCAGCGCTCTGCTTCGTGATCCTCACGACTGCGTCCATCGCACCGGCGGCAGAGGATGCGAGGTGCGTCTATCCACTCGGTCGCTCCGAAGCGCTGTGGGGCATCCCGATCGGTCCGGGCTTCTACATCCTGAACGACTTCTACGCCTACGGCGGCAAGACCGGGGTACTCACGTCCGGGCAGAACCAGCTCGACGAGTCCACAGAGGGCGACAGGATGGTGAACTACCTGAGCCTCGCGTGGAAGCACGACGGGCGCGTTGCGAACGGCAGGCTCGCCGTCTGGGCGACCGTTCCGTATGGCCGCGACGAAGTGATCCAGGACGAACGACGATCGAAGGTGTCCGAGGAGTCGTCGGGCGTCGGCGACGTCTCGCTGAGCTCGTCCCTCGCGTGGGGACTTCCGCCGATGCAGTGGAATCTATACGGCTCGTTGTACCTCCCGACCGGCGAGTACGACGCGGAACTCGACGCGAACATGGGCGTGAACCACTGGGCGTTCGATTTCGGCACCGGGTACCGCTGGCTCACGAGCCCCGGAGGCATGGAGTTCGACTCGGTCCTCGGGCTCGTCGTGAACGGGGAGAACCCTGACACGGGCTACAAGACGGGCCTCCAGCTTCACTGGGAACTCGCCCTCGAGCAACGCTTCGACTCCGGGTTCTCGTTCGGCATCATCGGATACCACTACCGCCAGATCACCACCGACACCGGAAGCGGCACCTTCTCCGGAGCCAACAAGGGGCGCGTCACGAGCATCGGCGCCGACGTCGCCTACAACTTCGGCGGGAAGGAGGAGGGCGTGGCCCTTGGACTCAAGTACTACGCCGAGTTCTGGGCGAAGAACTGGCTCGAGGGTGACGCCGTCTACCTGACGCTGTCGATCCCCTTCTGATCCCCGGAGCCTCCGAGCTCCTCGCCGTAAACGAGAAGGCCGCGGGGCGAGCCCGCGGCCTCTTCTCTGGAGCGTGGAATCCGGGCTAGAACCGGTAGCCCAGTTCCGTCAGCACGCGGTGCCCGACCACGTCGTCGCCCCAGTCGTACTCGTAGCTGGCGAACGCATAGAGTCGCGCCAGCAGTTCGAACTGACCGTCGACCCGGACGCGATGGCTGACGCGCTGCGATTCGTCCAGGTCGAGGTCGTACGTGTAGTTCCCGTAGCTCAGGTCGAGCGAGTGCCCGCCGCGGAGCCGCTTCCCCAGACGAATCTCGGGGCTGTACCCGGAGGAGAGCGGGTTCGAGAACCCGAGGAGGCTCACGTCGAGCGTCAGTCCGTCGATCACGACGCCGGACTTCCTGGCCCGGAGCGCGTAGGAGTACGTTTCGTCGCTGGCGGACTCGACCGCCCGGACCCCGAGGTCCACTCCCAGGAGCCATGCCCCGGGGAGCCTCGCGTCCAGGCTCGCCCTCAGGCCCTGCCGGAACGCGTCGTCGAAGAGGCTGTCGGCCTCGGAGCGCATCTCGCGGGTGACATAGGTCCTTCGGCTGTCGTAGCTCAGGGCGGCCGAGAGCGACTCGGCCGTCCTGTACCTCGCGGTGAGGAAGAGCCCCGAGACGCTGAGATCCTCGCCCACGAGGTCCCTTCTCCACTCGCGATTGACGTCGAGCTCCAGGCTTCCGTAGGCGCCCCAGTGCCTATCGAGCTGGAAGCTCGACTGGAGGTAGACGTACTCCCTGCTGACGTCGGAGCCGTGGTACTCGCCCGCCGCCGCCAGCGTCGCCTCGAGACGGTTTCCGGAGAAGTCTCCTTTCAGGTACTTCACGAAGACCCCGTACTTGTGGACCGACGTCTGGAACTCCGACGTCTCCCAGTCCGGCTGCGTGCCTGCGAAGACACCCCACCGCCAATGTGCGGAGGCGTTGTGCTGGAGCAGGAGACCGTCGATGTAGCCGATACCGCTCATGACGTTCGAGACGATCCGGCCGACCCTGAGGTTCACCGGTGCGGCCGGGTTGTCGTAGGAAAGCACGCCTTCGTAGACCCGGTTCCTCCACTCCGTCTCCGGGACGTCGTCCCTCAGGCTCCGCGACCTGTCGTTGTATCTCGAGCGGAACTTGATGCCGAGGTTCCACGCGCTTCCCCAGAGGCGCTTCGCCTTGAGCTTGAGCCTCAACGTGGGTTGACTGAAGTCCAGGTCGCTCTCCGTGAGGTCTTCGAAGTGGTACCAGGAGAGCGCAACGCTCCCGTGGATCTCCGTCGGTCGCGAGGGTGGTGTCGCGTCCTGACCGGCTGCGAGCGCGGGCACGAGTAGCAGAGCGAGTGTCAGAACGGCGGCTCGCACGCTCATCGTCTCCTTCTCGACGACCGGCCCGGCGCGGGCGAGCGTCGGTCGTCCTCCGGGACCTGTCCGTTCGGGTGGCACGCAAAGCAGGCGAAGCTGCTGTACCAGTACCCGGGCTCGTCGTCGTGTTCCTCGTCCATTTCCGACTGGTTGTGTGCGTGGCAGTTCAGACAGGAGAACGTCCCGTAGTCCCCGGGTTCGGTGTGGCAGGTGCTGCAGGAACTCCACTCGCCGGCGTGCTCTCCCGCGTAGATGGGGAAGGAGCCGAGGTGCCTTCGGAGTGAGCTCGGATGCCACGCCATCTGCGAGTGGCACTCCTCGCAATCGGTCCCGAAGTCGAACTCGCTGTGCGCCGGGTCCTGCGCGCTCTCGTAGTCCGACTGGTGACACGCGTAGCACTCGGGAGACAGCCGCTCGTACGCGCCGTAGATTTCTCGCGTGTGGCAGGAACCGCAGTCGACGCGCACGTGCTTCCCGATGAGCTGAAACGCCGTGCTCGCGTGCGCCTTATTGTGGTCAGTGACGGTCCAGCTTGAGGGAGTGTGGCACCGTTCGCAGTCGGGGTACAGGCGCGCCTGGTGCGCGTCGGTGTGGCAGCTTCGGCACTCGTTGCCAGTTCTCGAGAAGTCGGCGACGTCGTGGCAGCGCCTGCAACTCGTGCCGACGTGGCGCCCCTCGAGCGTGAAGCCGGTCAGTTCGTGGTCGAATTCGATCGGGGGATCGCCGGACTCGGTGTGGCACGTACCGCACGAGTGCGATACCTCCTGGTGTGGCATGCCCTCGTCTTCAGTGTCGGCTACGGCTTCGTGACAGGTCTGGCATCGTCCCTCGTCGATCTGCGAGAAGCGCGCGACGTCGTGGCACGCCGTGCAGCCCGCCCGCTGATGCTGCTCGTGCAGCGGGAAACCCGTCTGCTCGTGATCGAACTCGACTTCACGCCTGTCGTCCGAGGGGTGGCACTTGGAGCAGCTGAAGGGGATCTCTTCGTGGGGTATGTCCTGCGCGAGGGCTCCCGAGACCGCGAGGGCGGCGAGAACGATGCAGCAGATGAGCCCCCTGTGTGGCATGTCGGCGGGTCTCCTACTGTACGAGCGAGTCGGGGACGACGTCTCGCGGGTCCGGTCTCGAACGCACGACGCCCCTTGGCGACGGGCTGCCGCCAGGAGCGGGTGGCCGGAGCATAGCACGCCAGGCCGGAGCGGACAACGGCCCGGACCGCCGTCGCCGGGTCGTCCTCGAGCTCACTGCCCCGCATGTTTTCGCCTTGACACCCGCCGCGTGAGGCACTATCTTGTGCCCTTAGCACTCTCTGGACGAGAGTGCTAAGACGAGACAGCATGGGGAGGTGGGGTGTGAAGAAGGTGGAACTTACGGACCGGGAGGAGCGGATCCTCCGGTCGATCATCGAGTGCCACATCAAGACGGCGAAACCGGTCAGCTCGAGTGCCGTCGTCCGGAACCGTTCGGTGCCGGTCAGCTCGGCGACCGTCAGGAACGTCATGAGATCCCTCGAGGACAAGGGTCTCATACTCCAGCCGCACACGTCCGCCGGCAGGGTGCCGACGGACTCCGGATACAGATACTACGTGGACAACGTCATGGAGCCCCGGGACCTCACCGACCAGGAGCGCGCTGACCTCGAAGGGGGGATCGTGGGACTCGCGACCGGAGATCTCGGCGCGGTCGTCGCGGGCGTCTCCAGGATGATGAGCGATTTCGCGAGACAGCTCGCGGTAACGGTGGCCCCGTCGGGGGAGCGCGAGCTCATCGAGCAGGTCAAGCTCGTCTCGCTCGAGGCGGACCGGATCCTCGCGGTCGCGACGACGCGCGCCGGCCTGACCAGGAGCGCGGTCTTCGAGCTCGGGCGGGACGAGGTCGGCGGGAGTCTCGCTGACGCCGCGGCGCTCGTCACCGAGTGGCTGAGCGGCACGCCCGTCGGCGACGCAGAGCGGACGATGAAGACGCGCCTGAGCGCAGTCCCGGAGCCGACGCGGCGCGTGATCGCGGCCCTTCTCGAGACGAGCCCGAGGCTCTTCAGGCTCCGCGGCGTCGAGCGCGTGCACTACGAGGGGGCGAGGTACATCCTCAGGCATCCGGAGTTCTCGCACAGCGCGGCGTTCATCGGGGAGATCTTCGACGACGAGGAAGCGCTGGCGGAGCTCGTGAAGGGGCGCGCCGAGCGCGGAGGTGTCTCCGTGACGATCGGCGAGGAGAACCCTAAGAAGGAGATGAAACGGATGTCGCTCGTGGTCGGGTCGTACCGCATCGGCGGGACGTTCGGCCAGATGGGCGTAATCGGTCCGACGCGGATGAGGTACGGTAGGCTCGTCGGTCTGGTCGACTACATCTCGGAGATCATGGACGAGCTCTTCTCCGAGGGCGGCCGCAGGACGAGGCGGTCGTCGGACGAGGCCGCTGACGGAGATCGCGGATGAGGAAGAGGGAAGGACGCAGGAAGCACGGGTCCGACGCGCTCGAACGCTCGACCACGCGGCGTCCCGGCCGGGAAGTCGAACGCGGCGGGCAGGACGACGAGGTGAAGGCCGACGACATCGCAATCGAGATCGACGGGCTGCGCGAGGAACTCACCGAGGTCAACAACAAGTGGCTCAGGGCGCTCGCTGATCTGGACAACTACAAGAAGCGCGTTGACCGCGAGCGCTGCCGCTGGTCTGACGAGTCGCGAGAGACGATCCTCCTCGATCTCCTCGAGGTCGTCGACAACTTCGAGCGCGCGGTCGCCTGCGACGACGCGAGCGCGCCGCCGCCCGACGACCCGTTCCGCGAGGGGGTCGAGATGATCCTCAAACACCTGAAGGACGTCCTCGCGAAGCACGACGTACACGCGCTCGAGGCCTGCGGGACCGAGTTCGACCCGAACGTCCACGAGGCGGTGAGCCAGGTGGAATCGGAGGAGCACGAACCGAATCAGATTGTGGAAGAGGTTCAGAGAGGCTACATGATGGGAGACAGACTCCTCAGGTGCTCGCGGGTGATCGTCGCAAAGTAGGCGACACCGCCCGCTCTCGGGGCCGGCGCGACGAGCGCCCGATACGCCCCTCCTGAGGACGCGAAGGCCCACGCGTGAGTGAGGGCAGAGAGGAAGTGGGAGAATGAGCAAGGTCATCGGAATCGATCTGGGAACGACCAATTCGTGCGTCGCCGTCATGGAGGGCGGCGAGTCGACAGTCATCCCGAGCCCCGAGGGGCAGAGGACGACGCCGTCCGTCGTTGCGTTCACGAAGGCGGGGGAGAGGCTGGTCGGCCAGGTCGCGAAGCGTCAGGCGGTCACGAACCCGGAGAACACGATCTTCTCGATCAAGCGGTTCATGGGGAGGCGGTACGAGGAAGTGGGCGAGGAGATCGGGCTCGTTCCGTACAAGGTCATCAAGCACGACAACGGCGAGGTCCGCATCGAGGCTCAGGGCAAGCAGTACGCTCCGCCCGAGATCTCGGCGATGATCCTCCAGGCGATGAAGAAGACGGCGGAGGAGTACTTGGGTGAGACGGTCACGCAGGCGGTGATCACGGTGCCCGCGTACTTCAACGACGCCCAGCGCCAGGCGACCAAGGACGCCGGCAAGGTCGCCGGGCTCGAGGTCCTTCGCATCATCAACGAGCCGACGGCGGCGTCGCTCGCCTACGGACTCGAGAAGAAGGGACAGGAGAAGATCGCGGTCTACGACTTCGGCGGCGGCACGTTCGACATCTCGATCCTCGAGATCGACGAGGGTCTCGTGAAGGTCCTCGCGACGAACGGCGACACCCATCTGGGCGGCGACAATCTCGACCAGCGCGTGATCGACTGGATCGCCGACGAGTTCAAGAGCGAGAACGGGATTGATCTCCGCGTCGACTCGATGGCGCTCCAGCGCCTCAAGGAAGCGGCGGAGAAGGCGAAGATCGAGCTCTCCTCGGCGCTCGAGACCGACATCAACCTGCCGTTCATCACGGCGGACCAGTCGGGTCCCAAGCATCTCACGATGAAGCTCACGAGAGCGAAGCTCGAGTCGCTGGTCGACGACCTGGTCGAACGCACTGTCGGACCGTGCAAGCAGGCGCTGACCGACGCGAAGCTCTCCGCGGGAGACATCGACGAGGTAGTCCTCGTCGGCGGCACGACCAGGATGCCCGCGGTCCAGGCGAAGGTGAAGTCGATCTTCGGGAAGGACCCGCACAAGGGCGTGAACCCTGACGAGGTCGTCGCGGTCGGCGCCGCGATCCAGGGAGCGATCCTCGCCGGCGAGTCGGACGTCCAGGACGTATTGCTGCTCGACGTGACACCGCTCTCGCTCGGCATCGAGACCCTGGGCGGGGTCATGACGAAGCTCATCGAGCGGAACACGACGATCCCGACGAAGAAGAGTCAGATCTTCTCGACGGCGGCCGACAACCAGCCTGCGGTCTCGATCCACGTGCTCCAGGGCGAGAGGTCGATGGCGTCCCAGAACCGGACGCTCGGCAAGTTCGATCTCGTCGGGATCCCGCCGGCACCGCGCGGCATGCCGCAGATCGATGTGACGTTCGACATCGACGCGAACGGGATCGTCCACGTCTCGGCGAAGGACCTCGGAACCGGCAAGGAGCAGAAGATCCGGATCGAGGTCTCGAGCGGCCTCTCCGACACCGAGATCGACAAGATGGTGAAGGAGGCGGACGAGCACAAAGCCGAGGACGAGGCGAAGAAGAAGGAAGTCGAGCTCCGCAATCAGGCCGACAGCTTGATCTACACGACCGAGAAGGCGGTGAAGGAGCACGGCGAGTCTCTCGACGCGGCTGACCGCTCCACCATCGAGGCAGCGATCGAGAAGCTCAGGACGTCGCTCAAGGACGGGGACTCCGCGAGCATCGAGAACGACATGCAAGCTCTCGAGCAGGCGTCGCACAAACTCGCGGAGAAGATGTACGCCGGCGCGCAGTCGGGCGCGCAGGCCGGACCCGAGGCGCAGACCGCGGGCACGGGTCCTGGTGCGGCACCGGGCGCGGGCGGCACTCCCGGCAATGGTGACGACGACGTCGTCGACGCCGACTACGAGGTCGTGGACGACGACTAGAGAAGTACTGACGGAGCGCCGGGCGCAGGGACGCGAGCGGCGCTCCATCGACACTCGCACGATGACCGGAACGGCAGGGCTTCCCGGCCCTGCTCGAGCGGAGACCTGGACCCATGTCCGGTGACTACTACGACGTGCTCGGCGTAAGCAAGGACGCCTCGCCGGACGAGATCAAGAAGGCGTACCGGGACCTCGCGTTCAAGCACCATCCCGACAAGAACCCCGGTGACGCCGAGGCCGAGGAGAAGTTCAAGGCCGCGACCGAGGCGTTCGAGGTTCTCTCCGACGCTGACAAGAAGGCGCAGTACGACCAGTTCGGCGCCGCCGGGCTCGGCGCGGGGCAGCAGGGCTTCGCCCACCCCGGCTTCGACATGAACGACGCGCTCCGGACCTTCATGAACGCGTTCGGGGGCGAGAGCATCTTCGACGAGCTCTTCGGAGGAGCAGGGGTCCGCGACGGGCGCCCGGCGCGGAGGAAGGGCGCGGACATCCGGATCCGCCTCAAGCTCACGCTCGAGGAGATCGCGGAGGGCGTGAAGAAGAAGATCAAGGTCTCGCGGATGGTCGCGTGCGGGGAGTGCGGAGGCTCCGGCGCGAAGCCCGGCACGACCCCCACCTCGTGCACCGACTGCGGTGGCTCGGGCCAGGTCGTCCGACAACAGAGCATGGGGATGTTCGGCGCGTTTCAGAGCGTGTCGCCCTGCCCGCGCTGCGCAGGCACAGGCGAGATCATCGAGGATCGCTGCGAGAAGTGTAACGGCAGCGGGCTCACGAAGGGGACGGAGGTCGTCGAGGTCACCGTGCCCTCCGGCGTCTCGAGCGGGAACTACATCCCGATCGAGGGCGGCGGGAACGCGGGCGCGAGGGGCGGCCCGAATGGCCACCTCATCGTCGTGATCAACGAGCTTCCGCACAAGCTCTTCGAACGCCGCGCCGACGACGTTCTCCTGGACCTCCCCGTGTCGCTCGACGTGGCGGCCCTCGGGGGGCAGGTCGAGGTTCCGACTCTGAACGGCAAGGCGCGCCTGAAGATCCCTGCGGGAACTCCCTCCGGCAAGGTCCTGCGCATGCGCGGGAAGGGCGTCAAGCACCTCCGCGGGCGCGGGGCGGGCGACGAGCTCGTCAGAGTCGTCGTGTGGGTACCGAAGCGTCCCTCGTCGGAGGAGAAGGACCTCCTGAAGAAGCTCGGGAAGCTCTCTGCAGGCAAGGTCCCGGGGCCTGCGAAGCCCGGGGCGCACTAGCGCGGTCCGTCACGGAGGACGCGTGCCGACTCACGAACTCGACGATCCCCAAGCGTGGAAGTACGACACGTATCTCGTTCCGCCCGGCTCCCTCGGAGACCGGGCGGTCGTTGTCGACGGTCCCGAAGGTCACCACGCCGCCGACGTCGCGCGAATCAGACCGGGCGACGTCGTGAGACTCATCGACGGGGAGGGGGCCGAGGCGCTCGCCCGAGTCGAACACTCGGAGCACGCTAGGGCGACGCTCGAGGTCCTGGAGGCGCGGATCCGTTCGCGTGAAGAGGGGCTCGAGCTCGTCGTCGCCCAGGCTCTCCTGAAGAGGAAGGGGTTCGAGGAGACGGTGAGGCGGTGTGCGGAGCTCGGCGTCTCGGAGATCGTCCCGGTCGTGACCGAGCGGAGCGTGGCCAGGGCCCCGGGAGGGAGCGGGACCGCGCGCGTCGAGCGATGGCGCGCCGTCGCGCTTGCGGCGGTCAAGCAGTCGAGGGGCGTGTTCGTCCCGAGGGTCGGAGAGATTCGGTCGCTCGACGAGGTTGGGGAACTCCCCGAGGAAGGCGACCTCGCCCTCGTGGCCTGGGAGGAGGAGAGCGGCAGGGGGCTCGCTCGCGCGCTCCGCTCCCGCAGAGGTGGGGGACAGGTCTTCCTGGTCGTCGGGCCTGAGGGAGGTCTCGCACCGGGAGAGGTCGAATCGCTTGTTTCGGCCGGTTTCGTGCCGGTCACCGCAGGTCGACGCGTCCTGAAGGCCGACTGGGCTGCGGCGGCGATAGCGGCCATGGTGTCCTTCGAGGTCGGGGGACTCCTTCCTTAGATTCCTCCGGAATCGTCCTCTAAACCGGTTGACAAGCTCTCCGCGTCAGGCTACCATAAAAGGTCTGAGCCATGTCCCGCGCGCGACGGACGTGTCTTGCGTCGTTGTGCGCCCGATGGACACGTGTATCGTATCCAGGTGATCGAGTTCATGCGATCGAGCCGGCAGCCCGGAGGGGGGTGGAGCTGAATGCCGGGAGTCCGAGTCAAGGACGGCGAATCCTTCGAACGCGCCTTGCGCCGCTTCAAGAAGCGGTGCGAGAAGGCGGGCATCCTTTCCGATCTTCGCAAGCACCAGCACTTCGAGAAGCCGAGCGAGCGCAAGAAGCGCAAGAGGAGCGCCGCGAGGCGGAAGCTTAGGAAGCTCAAGATCAAGCAGCAGAAGCGCAGGTAACCGAGGCCCGTTTCCAGGAACTGACGTGAGCATCATGGAGCGCCTGGCGCGCGATATGGTGCAGGCCACGAAGGCACGGGACAGCGAACGTCTCGGAGTCATCAGATACGTGCGTTCGGAGGCCAAGAACCGGGAGATCGAACTCGGTCGCGAACTCAAGGACGAGGACGCGATCGAGGTCCTCGCGCGTGTCGCGCGGAAGCACCGCGAGGCGATCGAGCAGTTCTCCGAGGGTGGTCGGGACGAACTCGTCGAGCGTGAGAAGAGACAGCTCGCGGTCGTCGAGACGTACCTCCCGGAGAAGCTGTCCGAGCAGGAGCTCGCGGAGATCGTCGACGCCGCTGTCGCGGAGGCCGGCGCGGACGGCCCCCGCGGCATGGGTCTCGTGATGAAGATCGTCATGCCCAAGGTCAAGGGCAGGGCGGACGGGAAGGTCGTGAAGGACCTGGTTCAGAAGAGGCTCTCGGGGTCGGAGGAAGAGTAGTCCGGGCAGCGCCCGTCACCCCCTGCCATGGGATCCCAACGACTGCGGCTGGAGGAACCGATGAAGCTCAGGAAGCTCTACGACGCATGCGTCACGCACGGCATCTCTGTCGATCCCAGGGGCAAGGCGAAGGTCAAGAAGTACCTCGCGAAGCAGAAGAAGGCGTACGACGACCTCAAGGAGGACGCCAGAAACCGCTTCGACATGGAGCGCCTGAACAACCCCTACTCCGACACGCGCATCCTCTTCGGCGATCCTGACACCGACATAAAGGGAGTCCTGGTCGGCGTCGACATGGAGGTCGGCGAGATCGTCCTCGCGGACCGCCTCCGCGAGAAGGGCGAGCCGATCGACCTCATCTGGGCCCACCATCCCGAGGGCACTGGACTCACGGGCCTGGGCGGCGTCATGTCGATGCAGGCCGACATTCTGAGCGGCTTCGGCGTACCCATCAACGCCGCGGAAGGCCTCATGGAGCCCCGGATCAAGGAGGTCGAACGGCGTCTCCTTCCCACGAACGCAATGCGCGCGGTCGACGCGGCACGCCTCCTGGGCATCCCGATGATCTGCACGCACACCCCTGCCGATAACTGCGTGGCCGACCACCTCCAGAAGCTGTTCAACCGGAAGAAGCCCGACACCGTGGGCGACGTCCTCAACGCGCTCCGGAAGATCCCGGAGTACGATGAGGCAGAGCTTCACGGCATGGGGCTGAAGGTCGTCGCCGGGAGCGAGAAGCGAAGCGCCGGTAGGGTCTTCGTCGACATGACCGGCGGGACGAGCGGCTCGGAGAAGGCCTTCGAGAAGCTCGCGCAGACGTCTGACATCGGCACGATCGTCGCGATGCACATCCCCGAGAAGCACAGGGAAGAAGCGGAGAAGAACCACATCAGCGTGGTCATCGCCGGACACATGGCGAGCGACACGCTCGGGATGAACCTCCTCCTCGACGCGGTCGACAAGGCGGCGAAGAAGAAGCTCAAGGTCATCAACTGTTCCGGGTTCAGGCGGTACAAGCACTAGGGCGACGCGCCCTCCTCTGCGATCACACAAACAGTCCAGCAAGTGAGCATGAACAGACACGCGCTCGGCGTCCTCGAGTTCGACAAGGTCGTGCAGATGCTCGTCGAGCGGACCTCGTTTCCGCCCGGCGCCGAACAGGCCGGTCGTCTCGCTCCGACGGTGCACGTTCCGACGATCAAGGAGGAGCTGGAGCTCGTCACAGAGGCCCGGGGGGTGCTCGACGAGGGCGGGACGCTCCCGCCGCGTGATCCGCGTGACGTCCGCCCGGCGGTCGGGCGCGCGACCGTCGAAGGTGCGGCGCTCACCTGCGAGGAGCTCGTCGACGTCGCCCGCACGCTCGCCTCGATCGCGGACGCCCGGTCCGTCTGCTCGGCGCGCCGCGACGAACGGCCGAGGCTCTGGAGGCTCGCGGACGGGCTCACGCCGCACGACGACATAGCCGACGCGATCGGCGGGGCGATCGACGAGGTCGCCGGCGAGGTAAGGGACTCGGCGAGCAGAGAGCTCGCAAAGATCAGGCGCGCGATCGGGACGACGAGATCCCGGATCGACGAGAAGCTCCGCTCGATACTCCAGAAGGAGCTCAAGGGCGACTCGATCCAGGAGCACGCCGTCCACATCAGGAACGGGCGCCACGTCCTGCCCGTCAAGCAGTCGGCGCGGGGGAAGTTCAAGGGGATCGTCCACGATCAGTCGTCGAGTGGCGCGACGGTCTTCATCGAGCCCCTCGCAACCGTGTCGCTCAACAACGAGCTCTCGGACCTCGCGGCGGGGGAGAAGAAGGAGGTCGCCCGGATCCTGAGGGCGCTCACGGCGAGGGTTGGCGAGTGCGCCGGGGACATCGAGACGTCGCTCGCGATCCTTGCGAGGCTCGACGTAGTCAGGGCAGCGGCGAGGCTCTCGAAGGACCTGGACGCCGTCGAGCCGAAGCTGAACGACCAGGGCCGGCTCGGCATCCGGCACGGGCGACATCCGGTGCTCGTGGAGGCCGTCGGCGGGGCCGGCGGAGAGGTCGTCCCCCTCGACCTCGGGCTCGGGGACGGCGCGACGACGCTTGTGATTTCGGGGCCGAACGCGGGCGGGAAGACGGTCGCGCTCAAGACGATAGGCCTCCTGACGCTCATGGCGCAGTCGGGGCTGCACGTTCCCGCGGCACCGGACTCGGAGCTCGCGGTCTTCAGGGACGTGTTCGCGGACATCGGGGACGAGCAGTCGATCGAGCAGAGTCTCTCGACCTTCTCCTCGCATCTGAAGGTCATAGGCGAGATCCTCGAGGAGGCCACAGCCGACACCCTCGTTCTCATCGACGAGATGGGCGCCGGGACCGACCCCGACGAGGGAGCGAGCCTCGCGATCGCGATCCTCGAGGACCTCACGGACCGCAGGGCGCCCACGATCGCGACGACGCACCTGGGCTCGGTCAAGAGCCACGTGCATAATCACGGCGGAATGCTGAACGGGTCGATGGCGTTCGACCCGGACACGCTAGAACCGAGCTTCCGCTTCGTTCCGGGGATCCCGGGCGCGAGCCACGCGCTCCAGATCGCCGACTCGCTGGGTCTTCCCGACCCGGTTCTCTCGAGGGCCCGTGAGCTCAGGCACGAGGACGCGGCGAAGGTCGACGACCTCCTCGCCGATCTCGCGGAGCGGGAACGCCGGCTCGAGACGCAGCTCGCGGAGACCGTCCGCGAGCACGAGAAGGCGAAGGTCCTCGCGGGCGAGTACGAAGAGAAGCTCGCGGGCGTCAGGGACGAGCGGAAGAAGATCAAGACCGAGGCCCTCGCGGAGGCGAGGGAGGTCCTCAGGCGGGCGCAGTCTCTCGTCGAGGACACGGTGAAGGAGCTCCGCGCGAAGGAGGCGGCGCGCCAGACCATCAAGGAGGCGCGCGAGAAGCTCCGCAGGAGGAGGGACGAGGTCGCGCGCGACCTCGAGCGGATGGAGCGCGCCGAGCAGGAAGAGCGCGACGAAGGCGTGAGGCCCCGGGAGCTCGCGGTAGGGATGAAGGTGCGCATCGCGGGCATGGGGCGAACGGGCGAGCTTGTCGAACTCCCGGACGGCCGAGGCAAGGTTCGGGTGAGAATAAAGAACGCAACGGTCGAGGTGAGCGGGGACGACCTCAGGGAGGCGGGCGAGGGCGCGGATGCTCCCGAGAGCAGGCGGAAGAGGGTGTCGTACACGGTCGACGTCGACGACGCTCCCGCCAGCGAGCTTCACCTGCTGGGGATGAGAACCGACGAAGTGGAGAACGCGATCGAGAAGTTCGTCGGCGCGGCACTCCTCCAGGGCCTCAGGACCGTTCGCATCGTTCACGGAAAGGGGACGGGCGCCTTGCGCGGCAAGACGCACGAGGTGCTTCGCGGCCTTTCGTCCGTCAGGTCATTCAGACTCGGCGGCTGGGGAGAGGGCGACACGGGGGTAACGATCGTCGAGCTCGAGTAGCTCACGGGAGCCTGCTGTTCCGTCACACGGTTCCGGCTGGTCGCGACCCTTCGAGAGACACCCGCCTCCGGGAAAGGATGCAGCGTTGGCGAAGCTGATCCCTCAGGAGCTCATCGACGACGTTCGGTCGGCGAACGACATCGTCGATGTGATATCCGAGCGCATTCCCGTCAAGAAGGCGGGGAGGAACTACCGCGCGCTCTGTCCCTTCCACAACGAGAAGACCCCCTCGTTCAACATTAATCCCGAGCGCCAGATCTACCATTGCTTCGGCTGCGGCGCGGGCGGGAACGTTATCTCCTTTGTCATGGAGTATGACAAGGTCGGCTTTCTCGACGCCGTGCGGGAGCTCGCCTCGCGCGCTGGCATCCGTCTCCCCGAACGCAGCGGTCGCTACCGCGACGAGGCGGAGGATCCGATCTACGAGACCAACACGCGCGCCGTCCGTTACTTCCAACGCGCGCTCGCGAGCGAGCGCGGCGCGGAGGCCCGCGAGTACTGCCGCGCGCGCGGCCTCGGCGACGACGTCGTCGAGGCGTTCCGCCTCGGCTACGCCCCTCCGGGATGGGACGGGCTCATAAAGGCCGCGGGGGCCGACGGCGTCCGGCCGCAGGCCCTCCTCGAGGCGGGACTCGTGATCGAGCGCGACGACGGCGGCCACTACGACCGGTTCCGCGACCGCCTCATCTTCCCGCTTCTCCTCTCGAACGGTCGCGTGGTCGGCTTCGGCGGCCGGGCGCTCGGCGACCAGGAGCCGAAGTACCTGAACTCGCCCGAGACACGGGTCTACCGGAAGAGCTACTACCTCTACGGACTGGCCCAGTCGCGGCTCGCGCTGCGCTCGACGCGCGAGGCGATCCTCGTCGAGGGGTACACCGACCTGTTGAGCCTCCACCACGCAGGCTTCACGAACACGGTCGCGTCGGCGGGCACCGCCTTCACGCGCGAGCAGGCGAAGACACTCTCGCGGTATGCCGACAAGGTCTTCCTCGTGTACGACGGCGACTCCGCAGGCATCCAGGCGGCGACGCGCGCGGCCGAGGAGCTCGTGCGACTCGGGCTCAAGGTGCGGATCGTCGGGCTACCTGAAGACGCCGACCCCGATTCCTTCGTGAGGGACCGAGGAGCCGACGCGCTCAGGGAGGAGCTCGAGAGGTCGCTCGACTTCATCGACTTCTTCGTCGCCGCGAACCCGGTCGAGCTGTCGGAGGAACGCGAAGCCGCCGCGCGCAGGCTGATCGAGACGGTCGTGCAGCTCGAGGATCCGCTCAAGGCCGACCTCATGCTCGAGAAGATCGCCGAGGCACTCTCGGTGAGCCGCGGTGCCGTGGCCCGCGTGTACGCGGCGAGGATGGACGAGATCAGGAGGCGCGGGCGTCGGGCGAGGCCCGAAGCGGAGGGAGGAGAGAAGGCCGCTCCAGACGCGGAGGGGAGCGAGGCGATCAGGAGCGCGACGCTCACGGCAGAGCGCGGGCTCGTGGCGATCCTGCTCAGGGGTGGCGACCGCGCGCGGTCGGTGGCCGACGCGCTGACGCCTTCCGACTTCGCCAACCCTGCGCTCAGGGTGATCGCGGGGAAGGTGCTCGAGGCCGGAGCGCCCGACGGGCCGGTCGATGTCTCGGCCCTCGTCGGGGAGACCGAGGACAGGGCCGTGAGGGCCCTCCTGACGGAGCTTTCGATGGAGCCGGAGGGCGGCGATGATGGCGGACGCCTTTGCGGCGACTATATTAGGACTGTCAGAAGGTCGAAGATCGAGGCTGAGATCCGGGCGGTAGAACGCCTCATACGCTCCGCCGAGCTGACCGACGATCAGGACGCACTGCTCGAGAAGGTCGCTCTGAGGCAGGAGCTCGCGAGGCAGCTGGCGGAGCTGTCAACGGATTAGCAGGTCTTCGTTCATTCTCCAGGAGGCGAGGACGGCGCATGGCGAAACGCTCAGCGGAGAAGATCGTCGAGGCAATCAAGCGGAAGGCCGGGAAGGCGGGCTCTCTCACGTACGAGGAGCTCGACGCGTACTTCGGGGACGACATCGACATCGAACTCGTCGACGACATCTACTGCGAGCTGTCGTCGATGGGCGTCGAGGTCGTCGACAAGAAGACGCGGGAGGCGCGGCGGAAGAAGGAGGCGAAGAAGAGGGCGAAGACGCAGCCGCGGCTCAGGTTCGACGATCCCGTCAGGATGTACCTCCGGGAGATGGGGCAGGTCAAGCTCCTCGATCGCGAAGGCGAGGTCGAGATCTGCAAGCGGATCGAGGCCGCCGAGACGATGGCCTACGAGGCGATCTTCGAGTCGCTCACGACCACGAAGAGGCTCACCGTGCTCGCCGACCGTCTCAAGGGCGAGAAGATCCGGCTGGACCGGGCCGTCCGCGTCGATCGGAAGCGGAAGAGCGCGACGAGCAAGGAGGAGCGCCGGCGCGTCGTTCTCCGCATAGAGAAGATCGTCAGGCTCGACGAGGAGCGGCGGGTCCTCCAGGCGAAGCTGAAGAAGGCGAAGCCGCAGCACGCGACGCAGACGGCGAAGGCGGTCGCGCGGAGGGAGAAGACGCTCAGGACGGAACAGAAGAAGCTCTGTCTTCATCCGCGCCAGGTTTCGAGGATGGCGTCGCGGGTCGACGAGCTCATCGAGAAGCTCGACCGGCACGACGAGGAGATCTCGGAGTTCCAGCGTGAGATCGATAGCCTGAACAGGCAGATCGAGCGTGAGGAGACGAGGAGGAAGAAGGAACGCGCCGCCGCGAGGGGCGGGAATAAGACGGCGACCGCGACGGCGAAGCGCACCACGACGAGGAAGACCCCGGCCGCCCTCAAGAAGGAGGTTGTGGCCGTCACGAACGAGATCCGGAACAAGAAGAGGGCGATCAGGCGAGTCGAGCGCGAGTGCGGGATCTGCGCGGCGGACCTCAGGGACGTCGCGTCGAGGATCAATACGGGCGATCGCGAGGCGACGAAGGCCAAGACCGAGATGGTCGAGGCGAACGTCCGACTCGTGATCTCGATCGCGAAGCGTTACACGCACCGAGGGCTCGACTTCCTCGACCTGATCCAGGAGGGGAACACGGGGCTCATGCGCGCCGTCGAGAAGTTCGACTACACGCGTGGATACAAGTTCTCGACGTACGCCACTTGGTGGATCCGTCAGGCCATCACGCGCGCAATCGCCGACCAGGCGCGGACGATCCGCGTGCCGGTGCACATGATCGAGGCGATCAACAAGGTCGTCCGGACGACCCGCCAGCTGGTCCAGGAGGAAGGACGCGACCCTTCGGTCGACGAGATCGCGACCAAACTCGATCTCACCGAGGACAAGGTGAAGGGAATCCTGAAGGCGGCCCAGCAGCCGATCTCGCTCGACCGCCCGATCGGCGAGGACGAGGACTCGAGCCTCGGCGACTTCGTCGAGGACACGAAGGTCGTGTCGCCTTCCGACTACGCGTCCTTCAAGCTGCTTCAGGGCGAGATCAACGAGGTTCTCTCGGAGCTCGATCCCAGAGAGGAGCGCATCATCCGGCTGAGGTTCGGGCTCGACAAGGACAAGGCCCCGATGACGCTCGAGGAGGTGGGCGCCATCTTCGGCGTCACCAGGGAGCGGGTCCGGCAGATCGAGAAGAAGGCGATCGGCAAACTCCGTCACTACAAGAGACGCAGCCGGCTGCGCGGCTACATCGACCTGCCGTGACGGTCGACGGCGCCGACGGGGTGGCTGAGTTGACACCCGAAGAGAGCGCGTGCTACACTCCGCCGCGAACCGGGCCCATAGCTCAGCGGTAGAGCAGCGGACTCATAATCCGTTGGTCCTTGGTTCGAATCCGAGTGGGCCCACCAGCACGGACAGCGGAGGGCGATTAGCTCAGTTGGTTAGAGCGCCGGTCTCACATACCGGAGGTCACTGGTTCGAATCCAGTATCGCCCACCACGGTCCGCGGAGCGACGCGACCCCGAGTGGAGAACGGCAGTGTGCGCTGATGGTCCGACGACAGGCTCCTGGCATGGCTGAACGGAAGCACCGTCTACGCGGAAGGACGCCAGCGACGTCCGCGCCGCGCGGCGAGGAGAGATCGCTCCAGTCGTCGGAGGTGTACCCTTGCCGGGTACACCTCTTGTTTGAGGGAGCGGGGACGACCGGGCGCCTGAACCGGTGACGCGACTCGCGAAGGGAGAGCCAGTGCTCGAACAGCTCGAACTCCTGCTCAACCTCCAACAGATAGACCTCGAGCTCGGGGAGCTCATCGCGGAGGGCGAACTCCTGCCGGTACGGATCCGGGAGCTCGAGGACGAGAAGGAGAGCGCGAAGTCGGAGGTTCGCGCCAGCGAGGCCAGGCTCGAGGATACTCGGAAGTCGAGGCAGAAGCTCGAGAGGGACCTGGAGGATCAGACCGCGCGGCTCGCGGATCTCGAGTCCAAGCGGCTGATGATCAAGACGAACGAAGAGTACGCGGCGCTGACGCACGAGATCGACTTCACCAAGCAGGAAATCTCGAAGACCGAGGACGCCGCGCTCGAGCTGATGGAGGGTGAGGCCGGAATCAAGCGGGACCTCGCGGCCGCGCAGGAAGCGGTCGCGGCGAGGGCGGGCGAGATCGACGCGAAGATCGCCGAGCTCACGTCCGAGCTCGGACGGCTGAACGACGCGATCGCGATCAAGCGGGACGAGCGCCTGCGCGTCTCGAAGCACATCGACGGCTCGACGCTCCTTCGCTACGACCGGATCCTCTCGAGCAAGGGCGACTTCGCGGTGGCGCGCATTGCCGACGGGGCCTGCGAGGGATGCTACGTCAGGCTCCCGCCCCAGATGGTCATCGAGGTCCGAAAGGCCGACCGCTTCATCGAGTGCGAGAGCTGCGGCAGGATCCTCTGCTGGAGGCCGGAGCGCGACGATGGGTAGGAAGGAAGAGGCCTTCGTCCGCGCGCTCCTGGGCGGCCTGACCTTCGGCGAGGCGGCTCGCGAGGCAACCCTTCCCGAGGAGCGGGCGCGCCGCTTCCTCGAGAGCGTCGCGGGGTTTGCCGGGACGGTCGGGTCGGTCTTCGAGTTCGGGACGCCGGGTTCGGGCAGAGGCGAGGAAGGCGCCGTCAGCGAGGTCGTCATCCACACCGACGGGGCCTCTCTCGGGAACCCGGGTCCCTCCGGCGCCGGCGGCGTCATCACGACGCCCACGGGCGAGGTCGTTGAGGAGTTCCACGAGCATCTCGGCCACACGACGAACAACGTCGCGGAGTACGAGGCAGTCAGGATCGGAATCGCCCGGGCGATCGAGCGCGGAGCGCGCCGGGTGCTCGTCAGGCTGGACAGCGAGCTCGTCGCGAAGCAGCTCTCCGGCCAGTACAAGGTGAAGGACAAGAAGCTCGTCGACGCCTACCTCCGCGTGGGGGAGTTGCTCTCCCGGCTCGACGAGGTGCAGTTCCAAACGATTCCGAGGGAAGAGAATGCCCGGGCCGACGCGCTCGCCAAGATGGGCGCGCGCCGCGGTCCGGAGAAGACTCGGAGACCGTCGCCCGCCGCGTGAGCGGGCGAAGGCGTCCGAGCGTCGGGCGGGGGCTGGAGTAGACCAGGCGGCCGCGGTTCGGCGCAAGCCGTTCCGAGGAAAGTCCGAGCTCCACAGGGCAGGGTGCTGGGTAACACCCAGTGGGAGCGATCCTAAGGAAAGTGCCGCAGAAAGGGAGACCGCCTAAGGAGCCCGGCGACGGGTTCCCGGCAAGGGTGAAAAGGTGAGGTAAGAGCTCACCAGTGCTCCCGGCGACGGGGGCAGCTTGGTAAACCCCACCCGGAGCGAGACCAAGTAGGAGAGGAGAAGCGGCCCGCTTCGCTATGACTCTCGGGTAGGTCGCTTGAGGCGCGAGGTAACTCGCGTCCCAGATGAATGGCCGCCACGGGGGACTCCCCCGGACAGAACTCGGCTTACGGTCTGCTCCAGATCCCGCCCGACGACACGCTCGGGGAACGAGGCCGCGGGTCCGCCCGCGGCCGCGCAGCCCGGGGCCCGCGACCGACGCCGCGGGGCCGGACCGATCGAACGAGGAGGCAGGTGTTGAAGCACAGGTGGGAAGTGCCGGACGCGGAGGCGACGGAGCGAGCGGCAGCGCTCGCCCGGGAACTCGGAGTTCCCCGGGCCTTCGCCCAGATCCTCGTCGGGCACGGCGTGAGCTCCGCGGACGAAGCGCGGGCCTTCCTCGAACCGGACAGGGAGACGCTCCACGACCCGCTGCTCCTGCCCGACATCGAGCCCGCCCTCGAGCGCATCCGCGCCGCGGTCTCCGCCGGCGAGAAGATCTTCGTCTGCGGCGACTACGACGTCGACGGCATCACCTCCATCGTTCTCGTGAAGCGGTGCCTCGAGGCGGTCGGCCTCGACGTCGGCTTCTACATCCCGAACAGGCTCCTCGAGGGATACGGCCTGTCCGAGACCGGCATCCTGGAGGCGCAGGAGTTCGGCGCTGGTCTGATCGTAACGGTCGACAGCGGCGTGACCGGTCACGAGCAGATCGAAGTCGCCCGGAAGCTGGGGATCGACGTCATCATCACCGACCACCACGAGCCTCAGAACACGCTCCCCGACGCGGTAGCGGTCGTCGATCCGAAACGCGCGGACTCGCGGTATCCGTTCAAGGACCTCGCCGGTGTCGGCGTGGCCTACAAGGTCATGCAGGCGCTCGCGCGCGAGTACCGCGACGTAGCGTACAGCGTCGAGGAGAACCTCGACATGGTCGCGGTCGGTACCGTCGCGGACATCGTCCCGCTCGTCTCCGAGAACCGCGTTCTGACGTCGCACGGTCTCGAGCGACTCCGCACCACGACGAACCCCGGGCTCCGCGCGCTCATGGAGGTGGCGGGCGTCGAGCCCGCCTCGGCCAGGGCGACTCACATCGGGTTCGCGCTGGGACCGCGGCTGAACGCCGCCGGGCGCCTGGGCGACGCGCGGATAGGCGTCGAGCTCCTCACCACCAGCGACGAACGCAAGGCCGCCGAGATCGCGAAGAAGCTCGACCAGGAGAACCGGAAGCGTCGGGAGCTCGAGGCAGCGGTTCTCGACGACGCAACGAAACAGCTCGAGACGGCGCCCGACACGGCGAGCCGCATGTCGCTCGTCCTGTGGTCGGACAGCTGGCACCCCGGCGTCATCGGGATCGTGGCCTCCCGCATCGCCAAGCAGTACAACAGGCCGACGGTCCTCCTGTCGGTCGTCGATGGGATGTCGAAGGGCTCCGGGAGGAGCATCCACGGGTTCGACCTGCACGCCGCGCTGGCGGAGTGCCGCGACTGCCTGACGAGCTTCGGCGGACACAGGCACGCCGCGGGCGTCTCGCTTCCCGAGGGGCGCCTCGAGGAGTTCCGCGACTGCGTCGAGACGGCGGTGTCGAAGGGCCTCACGCCAGAGGAACTCGTCCCGGTCGTCGAGATCGACGCGGAGGTCGCTCTCGAGGAGTGCAGCTTCGATCTGGTGAACCTCATGAAGCAGATGCGGCCGTTTGGAGCCGGCAATCCCGAGCCCGTCTTCGGCACCAGGGGCCTCAAGCTGATGTCGGCGAAGGTCGTCGGGAACGGACACCTGAAGATGACGGTCTCGCAGGGGGGAACGGAACTCGACGCGATCGGGTTCGGCATGGCCGGCTCGCTCGACGAGCTCAGGGCGAGCGGCGGGATGATCGCCGCGGCGTACGTCCTCGAGGAGAACACCTGGCACGGCAGGACCGAGCTCCAGCTGAGGCTCAAGGACGTGCATCCCGAGGGCTACTAGCCGGGGCCGCTCGCCGTCCTCCGCCGCGCCCCCTTCCGGCCGCCCTCCGGAGCTTCTCCCGAAGCTCCAACCGCACCTTGCACACGGAGTTCTCTCGCAATGACCGGCACGGAGTTCTCGCAGAAACTGCTCCGGATCGACCCCAAGCTGGCGCCCGACCTCATCGCCCGGGCGTACGACCTCTCCGCGCGCGTCCACGAAGGGCAGCTCCGCAAGTCCGGTGACCCATTCATCACGCACAGCGAGGAGGCGGCCACGATCCTCGCGCATCTCCAGCTCGACACGGCGACGGTCGCCGCGGGCCTCCTGCACGACGCCATCGAGGAGGGCGACATCGAGGTCGCAGACCTCTCCGCCAAGTTCGGCGCGGAGGTCGCCGAGCTCGTCAACGGCGTCACCAAGATCACGGGCCTCAAGTTCGAGAGTCGCGAGCGGGAGCAGGCCGAGAACTTCCGGAAGATGCTCCTCTCCGTGGTGAAGGACGTCCGCGTCATCCTCATCAAGCTCGCCGACCGTCTGCACAACATGCGGACGATCGAGCACCTCACCGACGAGCAGATCGAGCGGATCTCGCTCGAGACCAGGGACATCTACGCGCCCCTCGCGGGGAGGTTCGGGATGGCGCTGATCCAGCGAGAGCTCGAGGACCTGGCCTTCCGCTGGCTGGAGCCGGAAGCGTACGAGAACCTCGTCACCAGAATCGACGAGACGAGACAGGCGCGGGACAAGTACATCGAGGAGATCATCCGGCCGATAAGGGAGAAGCTGGACACCGAGAGCATCTCCGCTCAGATCGCCGGCCGCGTCAAGCACTACTCGAGCATCCACCGGAAGATGGTCACTCGCAGCAAGCGCCTGGAGGAGATCTACGACCTGCTGGCGATCCGGATCATCACTTCGACGCTCGACTCGTGCTACCGGTCGCTCGGGATCATACACACGCTCTTCAAGCCGGTTCACGAGCGGTTCAAGGACTACATCGCCACTCCGAAGACCAACGGTTATCAGGCGCTCCACACGACCGTCTTCGGGCCGCGGGGACAGATGGTCGAGATCCAGATCCGGACGCGTGAGATGCACGAGCAGGCGGAGATGGGCATCGCCGCTCACTGGATGTATAAGGAGGGGAAGCCGGGCGACGAAGAGCTCGGGAGCTGGCTGGCGTGGGTGCGCCAGCTCCTCGAGGGGCACGTCGACGTCACCGAGGCGGACGAGTTCCTCGAGTCCCTGAAGGTCGACCTCTACCGTGACGAGATCTTCGTCTTCACGCCGGATGGGGACCTCAAGCGACTGCCGCGAGGCTCCACGCCGATCGACTTCGCCTATGCGATCCACACCGACGTCGGCAACCACTGCGCCGGCGCCCGCGTGAACGAACGGCTCGTGTCCCTCAAGCACGTTCTGAGGAGCGGGGACGCCGTCGAGATCGTCACGTCGGACTCCGCGCACCCCAGCCGCGACTGGCTCACCATGGTCGCAACGTCAAAGGCCCGGAGCAAGATTCGCCACTACCTGCGCCAGCAGGCCGACGACGAGAGCGTGGTCCTCGGCCGCCGCATCATCGACCGCGAGCTGAAGCGCGCGGGCGGGAAGGGCGACGTCTCGCTCGACGACGTGGCGCAGAGCTTCGGTCTCGACGGGGCGCGAGAGCTCGCCTCTGCGGTAGGTCGCGGCGTCGTGGGCGTCGTCGAGCTCACGAGGCGGCTCCGCCCCGCGCCGTCGCGCGGAGCGAGGATCGTCGAGCGCATCACGAGGAAGGTGCGACGTCCCGAGACGGGCGTGCGCATCGAGGGCGTCGGCGATCTCATGCTGAGCTTCGCGAAGTGCTGCCAGCCCGTGCCGGGAGACCAGATCGTCGGTATCATCACGAGGGGCCGCGGTATCTCGGTCCACCGCGTTGACTGCCCGAACACGTTCGGACCCGCGATCGACGCCGAGCACAGGATGACCGTCGATTGGGAGGTCGCCGAGGGGCAGACGTTCCCCGCGGAGCTCATCGTGACGGGCGAGCGGACCCCGAGCTTCCTCGCGGATGTGTCGAAGGCGATCGTGGACGAGGACGTGGATGTCGTCGGCGCCGCGATGCGGACCGAGGAAGGACTCGTGGTCGCGGACTTCAGGGTGGCCGTCGGGAACCTGCACCGCCTGCGCAAGCTCATCCGGACGATCGGGCGCCTGAAGGGGGTGCGGAGCGTCGAGCGGAGGCGCACGGCGAGCGACTCCTGACCGCCCGGCAGGGAGGTGGCCGCCGGCATGTCGGGAGGCGGGTCGGGAGCCGCCCACGGACGGGCCGCGGCTGCGCGTTGCGGGAGAGGAACGGGAAGCGTGAGGGCTCTCCTTCAGAGAGTATCGCGCGGGAGCGTGACCGTCGACGGACGCACGGTCGGTGAGATCTCGACCGGGCTCGTCGTCCTCCTGGGAATCGCCGAGGGCGACGGCGAGGAGGAGGCGCGCTGGCTCGTGAGGAAGATGGTCGAGCTCCGGATCTTCGAGGACGAAGAAGGCAGGATGAACCTCTCGCTCGCTGACGTTCAGGGGGAGGTCCTGCTCGTCTCGCAGTTCACGCTCCTGGCGGACACGCGGAAGGGCAGGCGTCCGAGCTTCACGCGCGCCGCCCCGCCGGACGTAGGGGAGGCGCTCTACCGCAGGACCGCAGATCTCCTTCGTGAGGAAGGGATCGAGGTCGCGACGGGAGAGTTCGGGGCGCGAATGCTCGTCGAGATCCGGAACGAGGGGCCGGTGACGATACTCCTCGACTCGAACGACCGGAGCCGGTCGCGGTCGGCATGAGCCGACGGAGGAGAACGGTGGTCTGCACGCTTCTGAACGGTCTCATCGACGAGACGCCGGTGATCCTCGGGTCCCGGTCGCCCAGGCGGGCGCGGATCCTCGAAGGTCTCGACGTCGAGTTCACGATCGACCGGCCGTCGGTCGAGGAACTCGCTGTCGAGGGCGAGACGCCGGAGGACCACGTGGCGAGGCTGTCGCGCGAGAAGGCGCTCGATGTCTCCGGACGCCACGAGCGCGGCACGCTGATCGCGGCAGACACGATCGTCCTCCTCGACGGCAGGGTGCTCGGGAAGCCTGCTGACCCAGGCGACGCCATCCGGATGCTCACCGCGCTTCGGGGGCGCTGGCACGAAGTGCTCACGGGCGTGACGGTCGTGCGCTGCTCCGACGGCGGGAACGCGACCGGGGTGGAGCGGACGCGCGTGCTCTTCCGCCGGCTCACCGACGCGGAGATCGTCGGCTACGTGGGGTGTGGCGAACCTCTCGACAAGGCGGGTGCCTACGCGATCCAGGACTGCGGCGCGGCCGTCGTCGAGCGCGTCGAGGGGTGCTTCTACAACGTGGTCGGCCTGCCCGTGGCGCGGCTCTGCCGCGCGCTCGAGGAACTTCGGGCGGGACACGCGGGAGGCTCGCCGGAGCGGACAGATCCGGGCGGGAGGACACGATGAACCTGAAGACTCCCCTCATGACGATCGAGTGGCTCGGTGATCGCGTGAGGCTCATCGATCAGACGAGACTCCCGCGTGAGCTCGTGCGGAAGGAGACGTCCGACTTCCGCGAGATCGCGGAGAGCATCAGGCGCCTCGAGGTCAGGGGCGCTCCGGCGATCGGCGTGGCGGGAGCGATGGGTATCGCGCTGGCGGCCCTCGAGAGCGATGCCTCCGATCGTGAGGGGTTCGGTCGAGACGTGCGCGGGGCGGCGGAGCTCCTGGCCGCGACGCGCCCGACCGCGGTGAACCTCGCGTGGGCCGTCGACAGGATGCTCGAGGCGCTCGACGACGCGCTCGGCGAGAGGACGGGCGGCGACGGTCGCGCGCGCATCGACGCGGCGAAGGCGCGGCTCGTCGACGAAGCGCTTGCGATCTTCGAGGAGGACCGCGAGCTCTCGCGGAGGATCGGCGAGCACGGCGCGGCGCTCATCGAGGACGGGGACGTCGTGCTCACCCACTGCAACGCCGGAGGGCTCGCGACGGCCGAACGGGGCACAGCCCTCGCCGTCGTCTACGCCGCCGTTGAACAGGGGAAGAGCGTGAGGGTCTTCGCGGACGAGACGCGTCCGCTCCTTCAGGGTGCGCGGCTCACCGCCTGGGAGCTCGCGGAGCGCGGCATCGACGTCACCGTCATCTGCGACAGCGCTGCGGCATCCGCCATGGCGAAGGGCTGGATCGACAAGGTCATCGTCGGCGCAGACCGCATCGCGGGCAACGGCGACGTCGCGAACAAGATCGGGACGTTTCCGCTGGCGCTCGCCGCGCGCCAGCACGGCGTGCCGTTCTACGTGGCAGCGCCCTACTCGACCCTCGACCTCGGCCTCGGGAGCGGCGCGCAGATACCGATCGAGGAGAGGGACCCCGAGGAAGTGACCACGGTTCAGGGAGTCCGGACCGCTCCGGAGGGCGCCAGGGCCTGGAATCCCGCTTTCGACGTGACTCCCGCTTATCTTGTGACCGCGATCATCACCGACGCGGGGGTCTTCCGGCCGCCGTACGTCGAGTCGCTCGGCGCTGGCAAGGACCACGACGGGCCTTGACAGCCCATAGGCCCGTTGCTAAACTAACTAGTTCTGACCGCACGAGTTGCGGGCCGCGGAGCGGGTCGCGCCGGAGAGGCGTACGCCCCGGGCCCGGTACGGTATGGTCCGTCGCGATTCAGCGCGCCGGAGCGCGAGGCGGTCGGTTACGTGCAAAGCGGAGGAGAGGATGTCGACACACGTCACCAAACCGTCGGAGATCGAGAGGCGGCACTACCTCGTGGACGCCGACGGGAAGATCCTGGGAAGACTCGCGTCGCAGGTGGCGCAGCTCCTGCGGGGGAAGGGGAAGGTCAACTACTCCCCCCACCTCGACACCGGGGATCACGTCATCATCGTGAACGCGGCGAAGATCGAGCTCACGGGGAAGAAGCTGGAGTCAAAAACCTACTTCAGCCACAGCGGCCACCCAGGCGGGGCGAAGTACGTGAAGATGAGCAAGCTCATGGAGACGAGGCCGCAGGAAGTGGTCAGGCGCGCCGTCAAGGGGATGCTTCCCAAGGGCCCGCTCGGAAGGAAGATGCTGAAGAAGCTCAGGGTCTACGCCGGTCCCGAGCATCCGCACCAGGCGCAGCGGCCGGAGCCGTTCGAGGTCTGAGTGGACCGCCGCCCCGATCGGGGGCGCCGTATGAAGACGAGAAGAGGAGTTCCGGATGGCAACAGATTTTCACGCAGTCGGTAGGCGGAAGGAGTCGATTGCGAGGGTGAGGCTCGTGCCGGGCACCGGTCAGCGGACCGTGAACGGCAAGGCGATCGACGACTACTTCCCTCGTGCGACGATGATCGACATGATCCTCAAGCCGCTCGAGATCACCTCGACTTCCGACAGGTACGACGTGCACGCGAACGTGGCGGGCGGGGGCGTCACCGGCCAGGCCGGTGCCGTGCGTCTGGGGATCGCTCGCGCGCTCGTCAAGGTGGACGAGAGCTACAGGAAGCCTCTCAAGCAGGTCGGCCTCATGACCAGGGATCCGCGGATGAAGGAGCGGAAGAAGTACGGTCAGAAGGGCGCGCGGAAGAGGTTCCAGTTCTCGAAGAGGTAGCAGTACCTAATCCCGGGCGACGCGGGTTCACCGCGGTCGTCGCGGGAAATCCACACGCGGTTGGATCGGTGCCGGGGGTCCGTCGAGAACCCTCCCGGGTGAGGCGGCCGGCGCCGGGACGAAGACCGCGGAGGCAGAACCGTTTGAAGGAGGTAGGATCCGGCATGGCCAACCCCGACATGAACGCGCTGCTCGAGGCAGGTGTCCACTTCGGACACCAGACCCACCGTTGGAATCCCAAGATGCGGCCCTTCATCTTCATGAAGCGCAATGGGATCCACATCATCGATCTCGCCAAGACGCTCACCTGCATGGAGAAGGCCAGGGAGGCCATCACCGACGCCGTCAAGCGCGGTGACAAGGTCCTCTTCGTATGCACGAAGCGCCAGGGCCAGTCGATCGTCAGAGAAGAGGCAACCCGCTGCGGCATGAGCTTCGTCACCGAGCGCTGGCTCGGCGGAACCCTCACGAACCTGAGGACCATCCGGCAGAGCGTGAGAAGGCTCGAGGAGATCGAGCACATGGCGGAGGACGGGACGTACGACCTGCTCTCCAAGAAGGAAGTCCTCCACCACGAGAGGGAGAAGGCGAAGCTCCTCCGCGTCCTCGACGGCATCCGCACGATGGACCGGAAGCCCGGGCTCGTCTTCATCGTCGACACGCGCAAGGAGAAGATCGCGCTCAACGAGGCAAACAAGCTCGACATCCCCATCGTCGGTGTCTGTGACACAAACTCCGATCCGGAGCTCGTTCAGTT
This sequence comes from bacterium, assembly GCA_025774935.1. GTDB lineage: Bacteria > Joyebacterota > Joyebacteria > Joyebacterales > Joyebacteraceae > JALGVN01. The sequence goes on from JALGZK010000004.1 coordinate 213,183, forward strand.
CCCGATTCCCGGGAACGACGACGCGCTCAGGTCGATCAGGCTTTTCGCCGCGTTCGCGGCAGACACCGTGCTGGACGGCAAGGCGCGCGAGCTCGAGGGGCGCGACGCCGTCGAGCCGGAGGCGACCGGGGCGCCGGAAGCCGCCGCGCCGGAGGCCGAGGCACCCGAGGCCACAGCGCCGGAGTCGGTGGAAGCCTGACCGACGACGAGCAGCGGGCCCGTTCACACCGAATCGATTCCGACAGACCGAAGGCATGGAGAGACGCATGGAGATCAGTGCAGCACAGGTCAAGGAGCTGAGGGAGAAGACCGGAGCCGGCATCATGGACTGCAAGGCCGCCCTCGCCGAGACGAGCGGCGACGTTGAAGGAGCGGTCGACTACCTGAGGAAGTCGGGCATCCTGAAGGCGGCGAAGAAGGCGAGCCGGGCGACGGGCGAGGGGCTCATCGCGTCGTACGTCCACGCGGGAGCGAAGCTCGCGGTCCTCGTCGAGATCAACTGCGAGACCGACTTCGTCGCGCGGACCGACCAGTTCCAGGCGTTCGCTAAGGACATCGCGATGCACATCGCGGCACAGAACCCGCTCGTGGTGAGCAGGGAGGAGCTGGCCGCTGACGTGCTCGAGAGGGAGAAGCAGATCTACCGGGAGCAGGCCGCCGCGTCGGGGAAGCCGGAGAAGATCATGGACAAGATCGTCGACGGCCGCATCGAGAAGTACTACTCCGAGGTCTGCCTGCTCGAGCAGCCGTTCGTCAAGGACACCGACGTCACCGTCGAGGACCTGGTCAAGCAGACGATCGCGAGTCTGGGAGAGAACATCCGCGTCCGACGCTTCGTGAGAATGAAGCTCGGCGATACGATCCCGGTCGAGGAGAAGCCTGCCTCTGATGGCTGCTGCGCGTAGACGTGTCGTCCTGAAGGTGAGCGGTGAAGCGCTCTCGGGCGACGGAGGTGCGCCGATCTCCCGCGAGGCCGCAGGTCTCCTGGCGGGGGAGATCAAGGCCGCGGCCGACACCGGGACCGAGATCGGAGTGGTCATCGGCGGCGGCAACATCCTCCGCGGAGTGACCGTCGCGCGGGGAGGGAGCGAGAGGCTCACCGCCGACTTCATGGGGATGCTCGCGACCGTCCTGAACGGTCTCGCCCTCCGGAGCGCGCTTTCGGAAGCGGGCCAGGACGCGGTCGTGATGAGTGCGATGCCGACCGGCCGCGCGGCCGAGCTGTACGACCACGAGCAGGCCGACCGACACCTGGCGGCCGGGAAGGTCGTGATCTTCACGGCCGGCACCGGGAACCCGTTCTTCAGCACCGACACGGCGGCGGCGCTCCGCGCGGCCGAGCTGGGCGCGGACGCGCTGCTCAAGGCCACCAAGGTCGACGGCGTCTACGACGCCGATCCTCTGGAACACCCAGAAGCCAAGCGCTACGACGAGCTCACCTATCTCGAGGCCATCGAGAAGCGGCTCGGAGTGATGGACCTCACGGCGATATCGCTGGCCCGCGAACAGGGCCTCCCGATCGTCGTCTTCGCCCTCACCGGTACCGGGAACATCGCCCGGGCGGCTCGGGGCGAGTCGATTGGAACCTGTGTCAAGGGAGGGTAGTGATGGACGAGCTCTTCCGCGATGCCGAAGAGAGAATGGCGAAGGCAGTCGAGTCGGTGAAACGTGAGTTCGCCAGGATCAGAACGGGGAAGGCGACGGTCTCGCTCCTCGACGGCGTCAGGGTCGAGTACTACGGGAACGCCGTACCGCTCAGGCAGGTTGCCAACATCAGCGTCCCCGAGGCGAGACTCCTGGTGGTTCAGCCGTGGGACAAGAAGGTCATCGGCGACATCGAGAAGGCGATCCTGGCGGCCGACCTGGGCCTCAATCCCTCGAGTGACGGGCACCTCATCCGTGTGCCGATCCCTCCGCTGACCGAGGAGCGCCGGAAGGAGATGGTCCGGTACGTGCACAAGCTCGCGGAGGAGGGCCGCATCGCGGTCAGGAACATCAGGCGGGACGTGAACGAGACACTCAAGAAGAAGCAGAAGGACGGGGAGATCTCCGAGGACGAGTTCCACCGCGCTCACGACAAGACCGTCCAGGACATGACGGACGAGAGGGTCCGCGAGGTCGACCAGATCCTCAAGGCGAAGGAAGAAGAACTGATGGAGGTCTAGCCGGAGGGCTAGGCGTGACGGTCAGCCGTACCAGGGAGGTAGTAAAGTGGCCTACGTGATTTCAGACGAGTGCACCGCATGCGGCGTGTGCCAGAGCTCGTGCCCCGTCGAGGCGATCGCTGAGGGCGACCCGAAGTACATCATCGACCCCGACGCCTGCACCGACTGCGGTCTGTGCGCGGAGGAGTGCCCGTTCGACGCCATCAGCCAGGGCTAGCCGGCGGCGCCGGGCAGGGAATCACCCGGACGAGGACGGCTGGCGAGCGCCCGCCGTCCTCCTCTTTCCGGGGACCGAGCTTCGAGGGAGACGGCGATGGCGCGTAAAACGGAGAAGGACCTCGCACGGGCCCTGACCCGCGTCCCGGAGTCGCTTCCGGGACACGTTGCCATCATCATGGATGGGAACGGGCGCTGGGCGCGGCGTCGCGGGCTTCCGAGGATTGCCGGGCACGCCGCCGGGCGCGGCGTCGTCCGCGACATCGTCATCGCGAGCTCCGAGCTCGGGCTCAAGGAGCTCACGCTCTACACGTTCTCGATGGAGAACTGGCGGAGGCCCCGCACGGAGGTCTCCGCCTTGATGCATCTGCTCGACCAGACGCTCAAGGAGCAGGTCGAGGAGATGGACCTGAACAACGTGACGCTCCGAGCGCTGGGACGACTCGAGCTGCTTCCTAAGTACGCCCGATCCCGAGTCGACAAGTCGATCGAGCGGCTCTCCCGGAATGACGGCCTCAAGCTGAACATCGCCCTCTCCTACGGAGGGCGGACCGAGATCCTGGACGCCGTGCGCCAGATCGCCTCGCGGATCGAGGCGGGAGAGATACGCGCCGCCGACATCGACGAGGACCTCCTCAGGAGCTTCTTCTACCTGCCCGACCTGTCTGATCCCGACCTTCTCATCAGGACCAGCGGAGAGCTCAGGATCAGCAACTTCCTCATCTGGCAGATCGCGTACTCGGAGATTCACGTGACAGACGTGCTGTGGCCGGACTTCCGGCGAAAGCATCTCTACGAGGCGATCGACGCCTACCGGAAGCGCGACCGGAGGTTCGGCGGCGTCGCCGCGCCTGCGAGCGGAGGGCGGTAGGGCATGGCCCGCACACCCAGACAGCTCGGGATGCGTCTCCTGACGGCGGCGTTCGGAGTGCCGGCGGCCATCGTCTGCTCGCTGGTGGGCGGGATCCCGTTTCTGCTCGCGGTCAACCTGGTCATCGGTGTCGGTCTCTTCGAGTTCTACCGCATGATGGAGGCGAAGGGGATCCGTCCGTTCAAGACTGTCGGAGTCCTCGCTGGACTCGTCGTCGCCTGGTACGTCTACTTCCAGGGCGGCGTCTTCTCGAGCCTCTTCATCACGATCGTCCTCCTCGCGGTCATGGTGCTCGAGCTCTTCAGGAGGGACGGGGATCTCGCGGTCTTCCACATCTCGACGACCCTGTTCGGGATCTTCTACATCGCGTGGCTCGGAAGCCACATCATCCTGCTCAGGAAGCTCGGCGAGGAGTACGTGGGGGGTGACTTCGGCGGGCACTTCGTCATCCTCGCGTTCGCCATCGCGTGGCTCGCGGACACGGGCGCGTATTTCTTCGGGAACGCGTTCGGGAAACGCAAGCTCATGCCGCGCGTGAGCCCAGGCAAGTCCGTCGAGGGCGCGATCGGGGGCGTCTTCCTCGGGCTCGTGGCCGCCTTCGTCATGAAGCTCACGTTCCTTCCCATGCTGTCGTACCTCGACGCGTGCGTCCTTGGTCTCGTGGGCGGGGTGGCGGCGGCCCTGGGGGACCTCGTCGAGTCCCTGATGAAGCGAGACGTGAAGATAAAGGACACTTCGCGGGCGCTGCCGGGCCACGGCGGGATGCTCGACAGATTCGACAGCGTGCTCTTCGTAGCGCCGCTGGTCTACTACTACCTCCGGTTCCTCGTCGTGTAAGGAAGGACGCCGATGGGAGGCAGAGTGACTTCGTCCGGAGACCCGCCCCCGACCAGGAAGAGGGTCGCGGTTCTCGGCTCGACAGGGTCGATCGGGAGGAACGCCCTGGCGGTCGCGGCCGCTCATCCGGACGTCTTCGAGATCGTGAGCCTCTCCGCACACCGGAACGTCGAGCTGCTCGCAGAGCAGGCGGCGCGCTTCGGCGTCCGGAGGGTCGCGGTGGGGGAGGCGACGCCCAGGCGTCCGTTCCCCGACGGCGTCGCGATCGGTCGCGGCCGTCTGGCGCTCGAGAGGCTAGCCTCAGATCCGGGCGTCGATCTGGTGGTTAACGCTCTCGTCGGCGCGGCCGGACTCGCGCCGACCATGGCCGCGCTCCGCGCCGGCCGGACCCTCGCGCTCGCGAACAAGGAGTCGCTCGTCATGGCGGGCGAGCTGGTCGGCCGCGCGGCGGAGGCGGGCGGAGCCTCGCTCGTGCCGATCGACAGCGAGCACAGCTCGCTCTTCCGCTGTCTCAGGGGGATTCCGCGCACCGAGGTGGCCGGCGTCGTCCTCACGGCGTCCGGCGGTCCCCTCAGGGACATCCCGGCTTCGGAGATCGCGGACGCCGGCGTCGACGCCGTGCTCGACCACCCGACGTGGGACATGGGGACCAAGGTCACGGTCGACTCGGCGACGCTCGTCAACAAGGCGATGGAGGTGGTCGAGGCCAGGTGGCTCTTCGGCCTCCCGTTCGAGCGAATCGACGTCGTGCTCCACCGGGAGTCGATCGTCCACTCGCTCGTCCGGCTCGTCGACGGCTCCTTCCTCGCGCACCTCGGCATGCCGGACATGAAGGTCCCGATCCAGTACGCGATGTTCTACCCCGACCCGCCCGGAGGGCGTTTCGATGACTGCCCGCCCGGCGCGCTCGGGACGCTGCACTTCGAGCCGGTCGACTTCGACCGGTACCCGTGCTACGGTCTCGTCCTTGACGCGGCGAGGCGGGGCGGAACCAGTCCCGTGATCGCAGCGACGGCGGACGAGGTCGCCGTGGCCGCGTTCGTCGACGGCAGGATCCGTTTTGGAGAGATCGCCGACGTGATCGCCGGGACGCTGTCCGCGGTCGCTCCGGGCGACGCCCCGGACGTCGACGCCGTTCTCGGAGCTGAGGAAGAGGCGCGCGAGGCCGCCGGACATGTCGTCGGAAGGCTCGCTGCCGCGCCCTCTCAATAGAGTCACCCCGCCGGGCGCACGCCCGGCAGAGCGAGGTGTCATGTTCGTCTTCTACATCTACGCCGGCGTCCTGCTCGGCATCCTGATCATCGTCCACGAGGTGGGCCACTTCATCGCGGCTCGCGCGGCCGGCGTGACCGTAGAGCGATTCTCGATCGGGTTCGGTCCGAGGATCGCGAAGTTCACCCGGGGAGAGACTGAGTACGCGATCTCGCTCATCCCGCTCGGCGGCTACGTCAAGATGGCCGGAATGGACCCGTCCGAGGGGGAGGGAGACGCCGCTCCCGGGCCGCGCACCTTCCTGGGCAAGCGGATCGGAGTCCGGGCGCTCATCGTCTCCGCGGGGCCGGTGACGAACTTCGTCTGGGCCTTCATCGTGTACACCGGGGTCCTCTGGGCGTCAGGGCTGCCGACCCTCGGCGAGCCACTCGTCGGCGAGGTCGCGCCGGGGAGCGTCGCCGACTCGGCGGGGCTCCGGCTCGGGGACAGGATCGTCTCCGTCGACGGCGTCGAGGTCGCCAACTGGGCGGAGGTCGTCGAGCAGGCGGGGGAGGGCGAGGCGGACCGGTACGATCTCGTCGTGCGGCGACACGACGGGACCGAGGTTCCGGTCGTGCTCGAGGCCGTACCGGACTCGGCGGGCGGCGCCCCCCGGCTCGACCTGACTGCGTTCGTGCCACCGGTGGTCGGCGACGTGTTGCGCGGCGGGCCGGCGGACCTCGCGGGGATCCGTTCCGGCGACCGAGTTCTGTCCGTCGACGGCATCTCGGTCGAGACGTGGAACGGTCTCGGTGACATCATCCGCATGCGCGCCGACACCGAGGTCGAGATCGTCTGGCAGCGCGACGGCGAGACGATGCGGGCGGTCGTGACTCCGGTTGAGTCCGAGGAGCCTGTCGGGACGACCGGCGTCCAGCGCGTCGGCCAGATCGGGGTCATGCGCACGTGGGACGTGCGCGACCTCGGCCTCGGCGAATCGATCGTCACCGGATTCAGGATCACTGTCAGCAACGTCGTCCTGATCGCGCAGTTCTTCTGGGGGCTCGTCCGCGGGCAGATCGCGACCGAGATGCTCGGCGGGCCCATCCGCGTGGTGCAGCTGGCGAGCGAGAGCGCACGCTGGGGCGCGAGCTACTTCTTCAGCTTCATGGCGTTCCTCAGCCTGAACCTATTCCTCATCAACCTCTTCCCGCTGCCGATCCTCGACGGCGGGCACCTCGTCCTCCTCGGCCTCGAGAAGGTCAGAGGGCGCAGACTCACCGACCGTCAGCTGATGGTCTGGCAGCAGATCGGGCTCATCTTCTTCGTGGGGCTCATGATCGTGATGATCGTGGTGGACACGCTCCGGGCCCGGTAGGCGCGGCAGCGCCGGGGGAAGGCGGGTCAGCGCGTGGAGTCCGGCTCGGCTTGGATCTCGGCCGTCCTCGCTTCGACAGCCTCCATGATCCCTCTCCAGCGGTCGGCGTCCGGCCTGACCGCGTCGGCGAACGCCTCTATCTCGGCTCTCGAGTAGGCGAACGCCCCAAGCTCCAATGCTCTCTCCCAGGCCTCGTCACCTCTGTGCCCCTCATCGAGCGCGGCAGACAGCGCCGCGAGGGTCTCGACGAAACCCTCCTCGGAGATCCGGGCGTCACCGCGCTGCCGTCCCGGCTCGTCCGGAGCCTCCGCGTCCTGCCCGCAGCCGCACGCGAGAAGGGCGATCGCGGCCAGCGCGAGAGCGCACAGGATGAGCTCGCCCCGCGCCGTGGTACGACGCCCGTTCGGGCACGGTGCCTGCTGCTGAAGAAGGGGTGTCGGGCAACGTCTTACGAAGAGGACCATCGTTCCTCCGGAGGGGAAGCGTTGGGTCGTTCGACGTCTATCATCGTCGCAGACTCCCGCGAAGTCAACCGGCGCGGTTGACAGCCCCGGAGGGCAGGCCTAGAATCTTAGGAAGAGGCCCGTAGAGCGAGGCAAGGCCACCTACGGAGCGGCAGGGATGAAGATAAACCGCGTCACTTCCATCATGCTTACGGTGCTGGTCGCCTGTCTCCTGGCGTCGGGAACGGCCGACGCCCAGACGTTCGGGCGCAACAAGGTCCAGTACCGGAGCTTCGACTGGCGCATCATCCACACGGCCCACTTCGACGTCTACTTCTACGAGGGCTCCGAAGACCTCGCCGACGCCGTCAGCCGGATCGTCGAGGACGCCAACACCGAGTTCGAGCGCGTCCTGGGACACGAGCTGACGACAGTCATCCCCGTCATCATCTACGCGTCCCACAACGACTTCAGCTCCACGAACATCTCAGCGTCTCACATCGAGGAGACGGTCGGCGGTTTCACGGAGCTCTACAAGAACCGGGTCGTGATCCCGTTCACGGGCTCGTACGACGACCTGAGGCACGTGCTGTACCACGAGCTTACGCACGTCTTCCTGTTCGACATCGTGTACGGAGGCCTCGTCGATTCAGTCATCCGGCAGGCGTACACCAACCCGGTCCCGCTCTGGTTCGTGGAGGGCATCGCGGAGTACATGTCCATGGGCTGGGACCCCGAGGCCGAGATGATCCTGAGGGACCTCGCGGTCTCGGACCTCGTCGTTCCTCTCGAGTATCTGTACGGCGGATACCTCGTCTACAAGCAGGGGCAGGCGGTCGTCAACTTCATCGCCGAACGCTACGGCGAGGAGAAGATCAGGGAGATCGTTAGAGCCATCGCGAAGACGCACAACCTCGAGCAGGCGCTCCAGGAGACGATTGGCCTGTCGACGTCCCAGCTCTCCGAGGAATTCGAGGACGCCGTGCAGGAGAGGTACTGGCCCGAGATCACGGAGAGGGAGGACCGCGAGGACGTGGTCGACCTCATCACCGACCACAGGAAGGACGGCTCGTACTTCAACTTCGGCCCGTCGATCTCTCCGGACGGGAAGTCAGTCATCTTCGTGTCGGACAGGACCGGGTACGCCGGCGTGTACGTTGCGTCGACGCTCGACGGCGCGATCCTCGGGAAGTACGTGAGCGGCGAGAGCACCGACGAGTTCGAGGCGCTGCACATCCTGCGGACGGGATTCGGGTGGTCCCCGGACGGCAGCGAGATCGCCTTCGTCGCGAAGGCGGGCGAACGCGACGCCCTCCACTTCATCGACACCGAGGAACGCAAGGTCGTGAGGAGCTTCAGGTTCGAGCTCGACGGCGCCTTCACGCCCGCCTGGTCCCCGGACGGGGAACGGATCGTGTTCGTCGGCACGAGGCACGGCGCGTCCGACCTATACATGACCGACAGAAACGGGGCGGAGCCCAGGAAGCTCACCGACGACTACTACGACGAGCGGGATCCCGAGTGGTCGCCCGACGGCACGCGCATCGTCTTCTCCTCGGACCGGTCGTCGCCGGAGGAGCTCGGGTTCAAGCGCGACTACGATCTGTACACTCTCGATCCGGAGTCCCTCGAGGTCGTGCGCATAGTGGCGACGCCCGGACGCGAGGGTCATCCGACGTGGTCCCCCGATGGGTCCTACGTCGCATACACCTCGGACGTGCACGGCTCGCCCGGCATCTACATCGCGAGCGTCGCCGACTCGATGAGCGTTCTGACGACGACCCTCGTCGGAGGGGCGAAGGCTCCGAGCTGGGCGCGCGATGCCGACTGGGCGGCGTTCCAGGTCTACGGAGAAGGCGGCTGGGACATCGCCGTTGCCAAGAACCCGATGGAGCGCTTCAGCGAGGTCATCGCCGAGAACGGGTGGTTCCCGAGCGTCGGCGCTCCGCTGGACGTCGTGCTGAACGGCATCGTGGCGGTGGTAGAAGCTGAGGGCGGGGAAGTCACGGACGAGAAGATGGAGGTGGCCGTCGAGCGGCTCGGCGAAATGGGAATCGGCGAAGGCGGTGCGGAGGGCGAAAGCTCGGCGCTAGCGGCGGCCGGCGTCGCGGCCGGTGCCGCGTACGCGGCGTCGGGACCCGATCCGGCGCCGGGACTGTCGCCGGAGCCAGACGAGGGCGCGGTCGGAACGCCCGCGGCCGCGGAATCGGCCGCCGGTCCTCCCGATGCCGAGACTCCGGACGGTCCCGCAGACGCGGTCTCCGCGAGCGGTCCGGAAGACGAGCCTGACGCCTACGCCAGCGAGCACGGTGACTCCGGCGAGGTCGCATCCGACGCGACCGAAGGCGAGCCGGAGGACGGTCCGGCGAGCGCCGACGCCACGGACGAAGGAGCCGCGACCGGGGCTGCCGCCGGCGCGGCTGCGGCTGGCGCTTCGGCCGTGCCGCCGCCCGAGAGCGAGACCGTCACGAAGGCGAGGGACGCCTTCCTCAAGGCGACGGGGAACGACGTGTTCGAGCCGGAGGAGGAGCCGGACCGCGACGAACACATCGTCGAGCGCTACAGGCCCAGGTTCGCCCCCGACTGGATCACCGGCGGGCTCAGCTACTCGTCCGCGTACGGGTTCGCCGCGTCCGCGGAGATCTCGATCAGCGACGTGCTCGGCAACCACAGGTTCTACATCGTCACCGACATCTTCGCGAGCATCGAGGCCAGCAACTTCTACGTCGAGTACTCGAACCTCTCTAATCGATGGAACTGGTCGGTGGGCGTCTTCCACTTCAAGGAGAGCTACTACTCCGACCGGACGCAGCTCGGGGAGTACCTCGGGAAGAAGCGCTACTTCACCGAGCGCAACTACGGGGTCACGAGCTCCGTCAGGTACCCGTTCAGCAAATTCACCCGGATGGAGATCGGTCTCTCCGTCATGTCGGTCGACCGGCAGTACGCGGCCGCGAACCCGGAGGGCATCGTCGAGCTGACGGACGAGAAGCTCAAGCGCCAGCTCCTCGTTCCGAGCGTCCGGCTAGTCAACGACACGACGACGTGGGGGTCGGTCGGGCCGGTCGCGGGGCGCCGCTTCTCCATCGCCGTCTCGAAGGGCTGGGACCCGGGCGGGAGCTTCGACTACCTGACGGGGACCCTCGACTTCCGGGAGTACATGAGGCTCGGCAAGAGGCATACCCTCGCCGTCCGGCTTCTCGGGGCCAGAAGCTCCTCCCGAGACGCGCAGTACTTCTATCTCGGCGGCATCAACGGCCTGCGCGGTTACGACGACTTCTTCTTCCACGGACACAACCTCGGGTTCGTCAGCCTCGAGCTCCGGATGCCGTTCATCGACCGCCTCGACATCGCGGCACCCCTGCCGCTGTCGCTCTGGGGACTCCGCGGCGTGGTCTTCCTCGACGCGGGCGCGGCCTGGGATGGGAACAACTTCCGCGGCCTCGTGTCCGGTCCGGCCGGTCGGACGCTCGGTGACATCCGGGCCGCCTACGGCTTCGGGCTGAGAATGAGGTTCTCCTATTTCGTCCTCCGGTTCGACTGGGCGTGGCCGACCGACGGCCGGACGAGCGGACCGATGAGGACGCACTTCGCTCTCGGAGGCGAGTTCTAGGATTCGCGCCGCCGGTCTCTCCACGCGCGGCGTCGGGAGGTGTGAGGCTGGGAGCCGACTTCGTCAGCGATCTCAATCCGGTCCAGCAGGCTGCGGTCCGTCACGGCGACGGGCCGCTCCTTGTGCTGGCCGGGGCCGGCAGCGGCAAGACCCGCGTCCTAACGTACCGCGTCGCCTACCTCATCAGGGAGCGCCACGTCAGCCCCCGGCGGATCCTCGCAGTCACGTTCACCAACAAAGCCGCAGGCGAGATGAAGAAGAGGGTCGCCGCCCTCGTGGGGGGCGACGCCGGCCAGGCGTGGATCGGCACCTTCCACTCGATGTGCGCCAGGATCCTCCGGCGCGAGGCCCGGTGGGGTTGGTGGACCTCAGCGTTCTCCATCTTCGACGACTCGGACCAGACCGACCTTGTGAAGAAGTCGATGGAGAAGGCGGGCGTTGCCGCGTCGGCCTTCTCGGCCAGAGCGGTGCTGGGCGCCATCTCGCGCGCGAAGGACAGGCTTCTGACGGCCGAGATGTACGCCGCCGAGGGCGGAGGCTACTTCGAAGAGTGCGTGGCCAAGGTCTACGCCGAGTACGAGAAGGGGCTCAGGGTCAACAACGCTCTCGACTTCGACGACCTCATCAAAGAGACGGTCCAGGTCTTCCGCGCGAACCCGCCACTCCTCGAAGCCTACGCGGGGCGCTTCCTGCACGTCCTCGTCGACGAGTACCAGGACACGAGCCACGCGCAGTACGCACTCGTGAACTTGCTCTCGGGCCGCCACCGGAACATCTGCGTCGTCGGTGACGACGATCAGTCGATCTACGGGTGGCGCGGCGCCGACATCACGAACATCCTCGACTTCGAGCACGACCACCCGGACGCCACCGTCCTCACGCTCGACCAGAACTACCGGTCGACGAAGCGCATCCTCGACGCCGCGCACGACGTCGTCTCGCGGAACGCCAGACGGAAGGAGAAGAAGCTCTGGACCGAGCGCGAGGAGGGCTCGTCCGTCGCCCTCTCGCGCGTCGTGAACGAGTACGATGAGGCGGACGCGATCCGCGACGCGGTGCTCGCCCGCGTGACCCGCGAGGGCCGCAACTACCACGACTTCGCCGTCCTCTACAGGACCCATGCTCAGTCCCGCGTCATCGAGGACAGCCTCAGACGCGGCGGGATCCCGTACGACATCGTCGGCGGCGTCCGGTTCTACGAGCGCGCTGAGGTCAAGGACGTGCTCGCCTACCTGCGCGTGATCGCGAACCCCGCTGACGCGGTGAGTCTCGAGCGGATCCTCAACGTTCCCCCGAGGAAGATCGGCGACAAGAGTGCCGCGCGTCTCGCTGAGGCTGCGGCGGCGAGGGGCGTCCCGCTCCTCGACGCGCTCGGGGTAGCCGATGAGATCGAGGGTCTTCCGGCCGCGGCTGCCGACTCGGCACGGAAGCTCGCGGGCATGTTCGACCGTCTGCGGAAGAAGTCCGAGGCGGCTCCGGTCGACGAGCTACTGAAGGACCTCCTCGAGGAGACGGGCTACTCGGCCTGGCTCGACGGGCAGAAGACCGAGGGTTCGGCCCAGAGGCTCGCGAACGTCGAGGAGCTCGTGTCGGCAGCGACCGAGTTCGTCGACGCGAGCGGAGAGGAGAGCCTCGGCGCGTTCCTCGAGCAGGTCTCTCTCGTGGCGAACATCGACAGATGGGAGGACCGCGCCAACGCCGTCTCTCTCATGACGCTCCACAACGCGAAGGGGCTCGAGTTCACGGTGGTCGTGATCCCAGGCCTGGAGGACGGCCTCCTGCCGCACGAGTCGGCCTTCGCCGACGACGACGAGCTGGAGGAGGAACGCCGTCTCTTCTACGTCGGGATGACGCGGGCGCAGGACGAGCTGTGTCTCCTCTGCGCGGACACGAGGCGGAGGAGCGGGCTCACCGAGATGCGGGTGCCGTCGCGGTTTCTTGACGAGATCGACGCGTCCCACCTCTCCGTAGAGGAAACGAGAGCGCCGACCTCGTGGGAGCGCGCCCCCTCCGCGCGGACGCCGGGACGGCGTCGCGCGCGCCGGACGGACGTCTTCCCCGACTACGAAGACTACTCCCAGGAGCAGCAGGAGCTCTCGCCCGGCGCCCGCGTGCGTCATCCGAGCTGGGGAGAGGGCGAGGTTCTCGAGGTGTCCGGAGTCGGCGAGGACACCATCGTCCGCGTCCGCTTCGGCGATGGAACAGAAAAGCGCATCATGGTAAGGTACGGCAAGCTGACCCTCTCGGGCTCCTGATCGCGGAACTCATGGAGGCGGTCTTGGCGGTCACGAAGGAAGACGTGCGGCACGTCGCCTCGCTGGCGAGGCTCGCGTTCTCCGATGCGGAGATCGAGGAGCTCGCCGCTGAGATGAGCGAGATCCTGGGCTTCTTCGAGTCGCTCGCCCGTGTCGACACGGCGGGTGTCGAGCCCGCGTTCCGCGCGCTCAGGCGCGAGAACGTCGTGAGGGACGACGACGTCGGGGAGATGCTCAGCCCCGACGACGCGCTCGCCAACGCCCCCGACCGGGAGGGGAACTACTTCAGGGTCCCGGGGATCCTGCCCAAGGAGTAGCGCGTCCGGCGCTCCCGCGGCCGGGCCGATGGGGCAGGCACCCGGTCCCACGCCGGGGTTCTCCGAGTGGAGCTCTACGAACTTACATTCTCTGAAGCGAGGCGGGGACTCGAAGCTCGCGAGTTCTCGTCGAGCGAGCTCGTGTCTTCCGTGCTCGACAGGATCGAGGCGGTCGAGCCGAAGACGCGTGCCCTCCTCTACGTCCACGACCGCGGCGAGCTGCTCGACGAAGCGTCGGCCATCGACGCAGCGCGGTCGAGCGGGGACCCGCTCGGCCCGATCGCGGGCGTCCCCGTGGTGATCAAGGACAACATCGCGACCAAGGGAATACCGACGACCGCCGCGTCTCGCATACTCTCGCGGTTCGCTCCGCCGTACGACGCGACGGCGGTCGAGCGGCTCAGGGCGGCCGGCGGAGTGATCGTCGGGAAGGCGAACATGGACGAGTTCGCGATGGGGTCCTCGAACGAGAACTCGGCCTTCGTGGCGGCGCGGAATCCGTGGGACCTCGCCCGCGTCCCCGGCGGGTCGAGCGGCGGATCCGCCGCAGCCGTCGCGGCCGGAGAGGCCGTGCTGTCGCTCGGTTCCGACACTGGGGGCTCAGTGAGGCAGCCGTCGGGATTCTGCGGCGTGGTCGGTGTGAAGCCGACCTACGGCCGCGTTTCTCGCTACGGCCTCATCGCCTTCGCGTCCTCGCTCGACCAGATCGGGCCGGTGTCCCGAGACGTCGAGGGAGCCGCGGCCCTCCTCGGCGCGGTGGCGGGGGAGGACCCTCGCGACTCGACGACCGGCGTGGAGCCCGTGCCCGACTACCTGTCGGAGCTCGAGGGCGGCTGTTCCGGGTTCACGCTCGGCGTTCCCGAGGAGTACTTCTCCGAGGGCCTCTCGCCCGACGTGGAGTCCGCCGTCCGCGGCGCGATCGACGTCCTCGCGGCGGCCGGAGCGAACGTGAGATCGATCTCGCTCCCTCACGCCGAACACGGGATCTCGGCCTACTACGTCGTGGCGGATGCCGAGGCCTCGTCGAACTTGGCGCGTTACGACGGGATCAAGTACGACCAGCGCGCCTGCGGGCACCGCGATCTCTTCGACACCTACTGCGCGACGCGGAGCGAGGGGTTCGGACGGGAAGTCAAGCGGCGCATAATGCTGGGCACGTACGCCCTGAGCGCGGGCTATCGCGACGAGTGGTATCTCAAGGCTCAGAAGGTCCGGGCGCTCATCGCTGCCGACTTCGCGCGCGCGTTCGACGAGGTCGACGCTGTGGTCGGTCCGACGTCTCCCACTCGGGCGTTCGAGGTCGGCGCGCGTATCGACGACCCCATCCAGATGTACCTCGCAGACGTCTACACGACTCACGCAAACCTCGCCGGGATCGCCGCGATCTCCGTTCCTTGCGACCCGGGCGACGGCGGGCTGCCGGTCGGGTTTCAGATCATGGTCGACAAGTTCCAGGAGTCCGCGATGTTCAGGATCGCTCGGGCGTACGAGCGCGCGGCCGGGCTCGGCCGTGGCGTGCCGGAGCTCTGACGGGTGCTGGGCTCAGGAGGATCGGGTGGGCTACATCCCGGCGATAGGCTTCGAGGTTCACGCGCAGCTCTCGACGCGATCGAAGATCTTCTGCGATTCGGCCAACGAGTCCGGGGGAGAGCCGAACACGCGCGTCTGTTCGGTCTGTCTCGGCATGCCGGGCGTGCTTCCCGTTCTGAACCGCGAGGCCGTCAGGCTCGGGATGCGCGTCGCGCTCGCGCTCGGGGCGTCGATCGCCGAGCGCACGGGGTTCGCTCGCAAGAACTACTTCTATCCCGATCTCCCGAAGGGTTATCAGATAACGCAGCACGAGCACCCGCTCGCCCGCGGCGGGTACCTCGACATCGACGTCGAGGGGACGGCGCGTCGCGTAGGCATCCGCCAGATCCACCTCGAGGAGGACGCGGGCAAGAGCCTCCACGGACCCGCCGGGGGAACCGGCGCGAGCCTCGTCGACATGAACCGGTGCGGCGTGCCCCTGGTCGAGATCGTGACGCTCCCGGACATCCAGTCGGTCGACGAGGCCGACGCCTTCCTGACGGAGCTCCGGAGAATCCTCGTCTTCATCGGCGTGACCTCCGGGGACATGCACGAGGGAAGCCTCCGGTTCGACACCAACGTCTCCGTCCGCTCGCTCGAGGCCGAGCCGCTGGGAACGGCGACGGAGATCAAGAACCTGAACTCGTTCCGCGCCGTCCGGAAGGCGCTCGAGCACGAGATAGCGCGCCAGACGGCTCTCCTCCGGAGCGGTGGCGAGGTCCGGCACGAGACGCTGCTGTGGGACGACGTAGCGCGACGTGTTGCGCCGATGCGGTCGAAGGAGGTCGCATCGGACTACCGTTACTTCCCGGAGCCGGATCTCGGCGACATCGCCATCGAGAGCGAGTGGATCGAGGAGGTCCGGGGGGCGATGCCGGAGCTCCCCGCCGCAGTGCGCGCGCGCCTCGTCGACCGCTACGGCCTGCCCGCGTACGACGCCGCCGTCCTCACCTCCGACCCCGACACGGCCCTCTACTTCGAGCTGACGGTCTTGGAGCTACTGCACCTTCTCGTCCCCGGCGCTGCGACCGCCGCGCTCCCTTCGGAGCCGTTCGACGTGGCCGTCGGCGACCGGCAGAGCCCGGGCGAGGCACGGCTCCCGGAGGGTGCTGAAGACGTGTCCGACACGGCGCGAAAGGTGAGCAGCTGGGTCATGACGGTCGTCGGGGGATACGTGAACGCGAAGGGCATCGACGTGGCCACACTCGGCCGGGAGCGCGTGCCGCCAGCGAGGCTGGCTGCGATCCTCATGGAGGAGCGGCGCGGGGCCATCAGCGAGTCCGGCGCGAAGAAGGTGTTCGAGGCCGCCGCCGAGTCCGAGGAGGAGATCGGGTTCCTGATCGAGAGGCTGAACCTCACGCAGGTCTCCGGAGAAGAGGACATCGAGAGCGTGGTGCGGGAGGTGATCGCGGGGTTTCCCGAAGAGGTGGCGCGCTACCGGGCGGGCGAGCGGAAGCTCTTCGGGTACCTCATGGGGCAGATCATGCGTGCCACCCACGACAGGGCGAACCCGCGCGTGGCGTCGGAGATCCTCGGCCGCCTGCTGCGCATGGACTGACCACCACGATTCCTTCACGCCCGCGATTGACCCGGCCCTGCTGCCCGACTAGGATGGTCTGAACGGAGAGACCGACTTCAGGGTCGGCGCGAGGATCGACACTGCGACCGAGACGCGGAGGATCCAGGTGAACACCGTACCCCAGACCCCCGACGATCCATACGTGCTCCCGGAGCACACGAAGGAGCTCTGTCAGCTCCGGTGGCTCGATGACGCGCTGTCCCCGCTGAGCTTCTTCGAGGAAGCCTGGCGATTCGGGATGCGGCGGGTTCGCGGCCTCCGAAGGCGGTCGAGGGTGCTCGCCAGGAAGCTGGGGCTGGCTGCGGCGGCGGAGTCCCGTCCGGCCCTCACAGGGAGCGAGGTCGCCGCGCGCACGGAGTCGTGGGCGCCCGGGAACATCATGGCAGCGGCGGAGACGGGTGCCGGGGATGCGGACCCCTCGTCCGCACCGGCGGGGCGGGACGTGAGCGACGCCGGGGAAGGTGACGGCGGAGACGGTAGACCGCCCCAGCAGCAGTCGCGCGGCGCGAAGCTGCGCGAGGGAGACCTCGTGCAGGTCAAATCCCCGGAGGAGATCAGGGCGACGCTCGACGAGAGCAGGAAGCACGAGGGGCTCAAGTTCCTGCCTCCCATGCGGGAACACTGCGGCAAGGTCTACCGGGTCCAGAAGCGGGTCCGGTATATTCTTGACGAGCACGACCATCGTATGCGCAAGGTCAAGAACGTCGTCCTCCTGGACGGCGTCATATGCAAGGGGAAGGGGATCTACGGCCGCGAGGACTGCGACCGGAGCTGCTTCTTCTTCTGGAAGGACGCGTGGCTCCGGAAGCTGGAGGGCTAGCGGAGCGACGGAGCGACCTCGGACGATCTGACCGCGGACGACCGGACCTCGAATCACCGGACCCTGCACTGCGCCGTCGGGAGGGGCTGAACCGCATCGCCTCACCGCCACCAGACCGCCGGTCTGGTGACCCACAATCATTGACGAATCCACGTCTCTGTGTCGTATAATGATGGCCGGCGCGACGACCTCGGAGCCGGCGGGCGCCGGCATGGAGGATGCGGACATGACCAGGAAGCTGGGAGAGAAGCGAACGCGCAGACCGAGGATCGGATTGGCGACGGCTCTCGTCGTCGGGGCCTTCATGATCGCGATGTTGGCTACGGGCGCGGCGCAGGCGAGGCCGGCGGAGCTTCCCGGACCGGCCGACGTCGAGGGAGACCTCGGGACCTATGCGCCGGTCAGCCTCAAGGCGGATCTCCCGTTCGTCGACGCGCCGAGCGCGGACTCGCGCCCGGGAAGGCTCAGGTCGCTCCACGCCGACCAGCGCGCGGATCGGCTACTCCTTCGGATCGGGCTCGCCGAGACGGGTTCGCATCGCGAGAACCTCTCGCTCTTCCGGGACGGACGGATGCGCGTCTACGTTCTCCTCGACTACGCTGACGGCGGAGCGACCGGGATGCCGGATGGGCTCAAGGGTGACGCTCCGCTCCGGTGGGACGCCGCGGTGCGACTCGGCCACGACGGCGACGCGCTGGAGGCGAGTGGGTTCCTGTGCGGCCGCAGCGAACCTGCGCGCGGCTTCGTGCGAGGGGTCGTGACGGTGACCGGCTCGAGGGCGATCGAGTGCTCTCTGAATCTGCCGGCCGCATTCAGGGCCGCGACGATCGCCGCTGCCGACGCGCACTGGTCGGAGTACGAGCGGATCGCTGCCGACATGGCCGGCCGCGACGCGACGCCGGTCGCGTACCACGTCGTCTCGGTGGTCGACGGCGAGCCCGTCGACGCGATCTCGGCGACGAATGAGCCGCAGAGCGGGAGGCGGGTCGGCGCCACTGGCGAGACCAGGAACGCCCGTTCGGAGAGCGTCCTCAGGCAGAACGCGCCGAACCCATTCAACCCGAAGACGACGTTGTCGTTCGTCGTCGCGGGAGGAGCTGCGACCCGTGCGGTCCTCGAGGTGTACGACCTCGCGGGCAGGCTCGTTATCACGCTCGTCGACCTGGAACTCGAGCCGGGCGATCACTCCGTCGTGTGGCGGGGTTGCGATCGGGAAGGTCGTCGAGTCGCCTCAGGTGTCTACTTCGCGAGACTGTCGGTCGACGGGGAGACGGACACGCGCAGGATGATCATGCTCAAGTGACGCGCGGGCACGCGGACGCCGGTTCGCGGGGCACGCGGGCGACGGAGGGCGCGTGTCGTCGGAAGGCGGCACGCGTCCGCTCGTTTCACGTTGACTGCGATTTCGGCGACCCGTAGACTGCACGAGATTCCGTGGAGCGCCGGCACGGTGTGACCGGGCGCAGTAGTGGAGGGAGCATGGCCGAGCGTCACGGCGACGAAACAGCCGGAGTAGATGCGCACTTCTTCCGCCTCGTGGCGACCTTTGAGGCCGCGGCGATGCAACAGCTAGGGAAGATCGCGAATCCTCTGACGGGCGAGGTCGAGATCCACCTCGACGCCGCGAGGGAAGCGATCGACATGCTCGACATGATGCGGCGGAAGACCGAGGGCAACCTCGACGGAGATGAGCAACGCCTGCTGGAGCACGTCCTCTATCAGCTCCGCATGAACTTCCTCGACGTCTCGAGGGAGGAGCGGTCGGGAACGGCGGAAGATGCGGCGCCCGGTGGCGACGTGCCGTCCGGCGACCAAGGCCCGGCACAGGACACCGAGTCGAGCGATGAAGCCGCGTCCGACGAAGAACCTCCGTCGGGCGACGAAGCTGAACTCGAGGGATCATGACGACTCGACGGGGGACACGGGGACGCAGCGCCGCGACGGTCGGCGCCCTCGCGGTTGCGACGCTCCTCCTCACTCTTGGCTCCGAGGCGGCGGCGCTCGCGCTGCCGTGCGAGTGCTCCGCGTTCGGGACCTCGGGCCTGATCCTCCTCAGCTCCGCGAAGCCGCAGACGCGAGGAGTTCTGGCTCTCTCGCTCGCCGCACACCACTACGAGTCGTACGACCTGTCCGACTGCCTCGGAACGTCGAAGCCCGGCGTCTACACGAGCCTGCACCTCGCCGGGAACTACGGCATGACCGACTGGCTTGAGTTCTCGTTCGACGTGCCAGCCAGGCGCGCGTCATGGGACGGGACGACCCAGGGCTCGAGGACGATAACGGGTCTGGACAACCCCGTGGCCGCCGTGAAGATAGGCGCACCGGTGTCGTCGGCCTGGCACTTGGGTCTCGAGACCCGGTTCGGCCTCCCGCTCGGGGGGGAGCTCTACCTGGACGACACCTGTGACGATCGTACCCGCATCACCGGCGGCAAGAAGACCGACTGGGAGATCATCGCCCTGGCGACGGGCGACTTCAGCGATCGGTTTCCGCTCCGCGTTCACGCAAACGTCGGGTGGGCCTTTCACACGAACGAGACCGATGGGCGCCGGTACTTCCCCGACTACTACCCGCCTGCCAACGCCGGCGGCAGCCGCTACACCAACGACCTTCTGATCCTCCGTGGCGCGCTCGAGTTCCCCGGACGCGACGTGGCTCTCTTCACGGAGTTCCGAGGGGACATCTTCCTCAACAGCGACCACATCGCGCTCAAGGAGAGCCCGCTCTCGCTCACGCCCGGCGTGAGGTTCCGGTTCGGGGGATGGTCGGCGACGGCTGGGTTCACCGTCGCGCTGTCCGGGGACGACTCCAGCACGCCCGACTTCGATCCGCACCAGGCCTACCCGGACTGGGAGGTCACCGTGTCGCTCGCGTACTCCTGGCCGATCATGGCGGCCGACACGGACGAGGATGGCATCCCCGATCACAGCGACGCGTGCGTCCGTCAAGCGGAGGACTTCGACGGCTTCCAGGACGAGGACGGCTGCCCTGATCCCGACAACGACGGAGACGGCGTGCCCGACGACGACGATGGAGAGCCGCTCCTCGCCGAGGACCTCGATGGGTTCGAGGACGGCGACGGAGTTCCCGATCTCGACAACGACGGAGATGGCATCGTCGACGAACGCGACATGTGCCCGAACGAGAGAGAGGACCTCGACGGCTTCGAGGATCAGGACGGATGCCCGGACAGGTAGACCACGCAGCTTTCCATCCCAGGAATCCCGTTCCCACGGTCGACATCATCATCGAATTCGAGGGTGGGATTGTCCTCATCGAACGAGCGAATCCGCCTGCGGGCTGGGCACTACCTGGGGGGTTCATCGACTACGGCGAGTCGGCAGAGCACGCGGCCGTCCGGGAGGCGAGGGAGGAGACTGGCCTCGAGCTGGACGGGCTCTCGCAGTTCCACGTGTACTCGGACCCGCGGAGAGACTGCCGGATGCACACCATCACGACTGTCTTCTCGGCGCGGGGGAGCGGGCGCCTCGAGGGAGGTGATGACGCGAAGCTCGCGCGGGTGTTCGCGGTCGGCGAACTCCCCGACGAGATGGCGTTCGATCACCGTCGGATCATCGACGACTACCTTCGGGAACGGGACGATCGCTAGAGCTCGCCCTCCCGTTCCTTCTCTTTCGCTTCTTCCCACACGCTGTCCATCGCCTCGAGCCCGACGTCCCTCAGGTCCTGGCCCTCGAAGCGCTCCTCAATGAGCCCGAAGCGCTTCCGGAATCTGATGTTCGTCTTCCGGAGTGCGGCCTCCGGATCGACCGCGAGGAATCGCGCGATGTTGACGACCGCGAACAGGAGATCGCCGAGTTCGGCCTCGAGCCGGTCCGGCGCGTCGCTGCCGATCTCCTCGCGAAGCTCGGTCGTCTCCTCCTCGATCTTGTCGAGGACGTCCGCTGGGCCCTGCCAGTCGAACCCCACCGCCGCTGCCTTCTCCTGAATTCGTCGGGCCGTGAGCAGCGCGGACAGCTCGCGCGGGAGCCCGTCCAAGATGGAGCGCCGACCTGCGTGCGAATCCTCGGTGAGCTTCGTCGTCTCCCAGTGGCTCCGAACCTCGTCCGGCGTGGAGGCCTGCATGTCGCCGAAGACGTGAGGGTGCCTTCGCCTGAGCTTCGCGTCGATCCCCTGCGTGATCTGAGCGATGTCGAAGCGACCGTCCTCCTCCGCGATCCTCGCGATGAAGACGAGTATGAAGAGGAGATCTCCGAGCTCGTCGCGAAGACGGACGTCGTCGTCGGCGTCGAGCGCCTCGAGCACTTCGTGGAACTCTTCGACGAGATGCGGTCTGATCGTCTCCACGGTCTGAGCGCGATCCCAGGCGCACCCGTCTCGGGATCTGAGGTGCCGCGTCAGCTCGATTAGCTCCGCGAAGGCTTCACCGGGTCCGTTCGCCGCCACTCGCCCCTCCTCTGCTTCAGTCTGTTGCTGCGGACAGCACTTATCGTGACCGCGAGGGGCCGGCAGTACCGGCCGACATCCACAATAATAGCCACCCAAGCAGTATAAGGCAATGTCCTCTCAGCTGTTACGATACACGACCGGAGCGGCCGAATCAATCGCAAGTCGTGCGTTCAGGCCCGAAAGGAGCCCGATCTTGAGAGCTCTGGTGATTGCGGGGCCAGCGGGACGCCATAATCAATCGCGGGATAGTCGGTTACGAGGCGAGAGGGGAGCCCCGAGCCTTCACGCACTGGCACGGGGCTTGCATTGTGGCCTGCGTCGTGCGGCGCCTGGGGCGCTTCCGGGGGAAACGGGCAAGCCCAGGAGGTCCGCTCAGAGGGCCTTCTCCGCCTGGGTCGGGGGAGGCCTGGACGCTCATGCTCTTTGAAAGCCTGTTGAAGTCGTGTTCCGAGGGGCGGCGCGGCCCTTCGGGCCGAAAGTGCTTGCGGGGGTGAGT
The DNA here is from genome assembly GCA_025774935.1 of bacterium. Classification (GTDB taxonomy): domain Bacteria; phylum Joyebacterota; class Joyebacteria; order Joyebacterales; family Joyebacteraceae; genus JALGVN01. Next base: position 235,343 of record JALGZK010000004.1, read on the forward strand.
GTGCTGTGATAGTAGGTAGTGCACTCAGACAGCGCCGGAGACGGCGCTCTTGCCTGTGGAGCCGGGATTGAAGTTCTCCACCTGGGTCGAGATAGATCTCGACGCTCTCACACACAATATCGAAGAGGTGCGATCCCGCATCGGCGGCGCACTCAGGGTCATGCTCGTCGTGAAGGCCGACGCGTACGGTCACGGCGCGGTCGAGGTGGCCAGGGCGGCCGTAGAAGGCGGCGTCGACATGCTGGGCGTCGCGACGCTCCACGAGGGGATCGAGCTCAGGCAGGCGGGAGTCGATGCTCCCATCCTGATCCTGAGCCCTCCGATGGAGAACGAGACGGCCGGCGTGGTCGAATACGACCTCTCCTGTACGATCCCGAGCCTCTCGATCGCCAGGGCCCTGTCCCGGGCCTCCGCCGCGACGGGGAAGACGGCCACCGTCCACGTCGAGGTGGACACCGGCATGGGACGGAGCGGCGTCCTCCTGGACGAGGCGATGCCCTTTGTCGCGGCGGTCGCGAAGCTCCCAGGGCTGGCTCTGGAGGGGATCTTCACCCACTTCCCGTCGTCCGACGAGGATTTGGAGTTCACGCGCGGGCAGGTGGACCGGTTCCGGGAGCTTCTAAGTCGACTGGAACGCAAGGGTGTCGACGCCCCGCTTCGCCACGCCGCGAACAGCGGGGCCGTCCTCGGCGTTCCGTCCTCACTGGAAACGCCACTGAACATGGTCCGCCCCGGAATCGTGGTCTACGGGCTGAGGCCCCACGCGCCGATGGCCGACGACATGGATCTCCGGCCCGTGATGGGATTCAAGTCCAGCATCGCCCAGGTGCGTGACCTTCCCGAGGGGCACCCCGTAAGTTACGGCCGCACGTACACGACGCCCCGTCCCATGCGCGTCGCGGTAGTGCCCGTGGGGTACGGTCACGGATACAGCTGGCGGCTCTCGAATGCGGGGGAGGTTCTCATTAGAGGGCGGCGCGCGCCGATCATCGGGAGAGTGACGATGGACGTCACTATGGTAGACGTGGACGCGCTCCCCGAGGTCGAGGTCGGCGACGAGGTTGTGCTCTTCGGGAAACAGGGCGACGAGGAAATCACCGTCGACGAAGTGGCCGGACGGGTCGGCACCATCAACTACGAGGTGATCTGCGGCATAGGGAAGAGGGTGACGAGGGTCTACGTGAGGCGGGGGGAGACGATCGGGCTTCGGACGCTGACCGAGCGCAGGGTCGTCGGAAGGCGGAAGTGGCGCGACCGGAGCGAGTGAGATGCGTCGAATGGCATTCATGACAACTGTCGGATGCCGGCGGAAGTGACCTCGCATCGACCTCGCGCAGCGCCGCTAACTTGACAAAGGCTCTCGCCTTGGAATGACGCTAAAGGCCCATGTAGCGGTGCAAAAGAAGGTTGACAGATTTTGAAGCGCTGTGCTAGATTGCCCCAACGCTCGTCAGGAGCGGGGAGAAGTGACGATACGGAAGCGACAAACAGTGGGGGTTCCAGCGTTTGGAGGCCGCGACGCAGCGGCGTATCCAGCGTCGATTGGAGGTGAATCTAGAGGAGGTTCGACAGTTTAGAAGGAAGGGACGATTCGCCACGCAAAGGGTGGCGAGGGTTCTCCGTCTACGGCAAGTCAGTGCCGTGGGGCGGGGTCCGCGCGCGCGGGGCAGTCAGCGCGGGCGCGGGTTGAACACGGATCTCTAGGAGGTTGTCGGATGGCAAGAGATAACCGCGGCGACAGAGGCGCGATGCTGGTGTTCGCTTCTCTTCTGGTCGTGTTCGCGCTGGTTATCTGGGCCGTTCCTGTCGGCGCGTACTACTACGACACGGACGGTGACGGTCTGGAAGACTTCTTCGAGTCGAAGCACGGCATTCACGGCACCGTGAATGACGAGGGTGCAGACTGGGATGGTGACGGTCTGACCGACCTCGAAGAGGACGCGAACGGTAACGGCATCGTCGACATCGGGGAGACGGACCCGTACAACTACGATACCGACGGTGATGGCATTAGCGACGGTATCGAGGGTCTTGAGGACAGCCCCGAGGATGCGGACACCCTCATCAACGCGCTCGACTGGGACTCCGACGGTGACTTTATTCCGGACACCGTCGAAGAGCAGATTCAGCCCGGTGATACCGAGCGTGACGGCGTCTACGAGGGCGTTGGCTCGAACGAGACCAACTGGCTCGCTGCCGACACGGACGGTGAGGGTCTCATCGACGGTTGGGAGGCCATGTGGGGCGCAGACCCGCAGATCCCGAACACCGACGATGACGGCTGGACCGACTGGGAGGAAGTCCAGTACGGCACCGACCCGAACGACGATGACACCGACAATGACGGTCGCTTCGACGGCGTCGGCAACGAGGACGAAGACGACGCGGACGGCGACGGCCAGATCAACGCCGTCGACTTCGACAGCGACAACGACGGTCTCATCGACGGCGATGAGGACATGAACGAGGACGGCGTCGTCGACGGCGGAGAGACGGATCCCGAGCTGTACGACACCGACTCGGACGGCTACAGCGACGGCTACGAGATCTACGAGGCGTTGACCGACCCGCTCGACGGCGGGGTGGACGCCGACGGTGACGGATGGATGGACGGCGAGGAGACGGTCATCTACAAGACCGATCCGAACGACGCCGACACCGACGGCGACAACATCACCGACACGATCGAGAACCCGCAGAACGACCCGGGGCTCGACACGGACGGCGATGACCTGATCGACGCGCTCGATCTCGACAGCGACAACGACGGTATCGACGACTCGGAGGAAGTCGCGTCTGGCGGAGACGGTTACGTGACCGATCCGCTTCTCGTCGACACGGACGGCGACGGCCTGCCTGACGGAGCCGAGGTCTTCATCTTCGGGACCGACCCGACGGATGCGAACGACCCCTCGGACGGCGACGGCATCGAGCCCGGCGACGAGATCTACAGCTACGACACCAACTTCGACATGTCCGATACCGATGAGGACGGGGTGGACGAGGGGACGAGTGGCCAGACCGACCGGGTGAACCTCAACTCCGACGGAATCCGTTCAAGGCCGTACGACGACTCGAGCGTGAACGCGCTCGATGCGGACGCCGATGGTGACGGTATCTGGGACGGAGACGAGGCCGGCTACGGCACGAACTTCACGGTCTGGGACACGGATGGTGACGGCCTCGACGATGGCGAAGAGGTCTACATCTGGGGTACCGATCCCACGGACCCGGACCACGATGACGACGGCCTCGAGGATGGTGACGAGGTCGCTCTCGGAACGGATCCTCTCGACGCGAACACGGACGACGACTTCGTCGACGACGGCGTCGAGGTGAACTCCTGGGGTTCGGACCCACTCGATCCCGACACCGACGGTGACGGCATCCTGGACGGCGAGACCATCAACGGCACGTACGTCGATGGTGACGGCGCCACGCAGAACTGGTCCTTCACCGAGAACGACGTGGACCAGGAGCTCGGCGGCGACGGCCTCGCGAACGTGGTCGACCCCGACTCCGACTGGAGAGAGTGGGAAGGCCCTCCGGGGGTCATCTACGTCGACTTCCACGACCGCGTCGAGATTGCGTACGAGGCTTACGTCACGGCCGCGGTCGCCCGGGGAGAGCGCTTCGTGATCGGACCGCTGAATCCCGGCGTTCCGGACACGGACGGCGACGGCGTCGCTGACGGTCAGGAGGTCGCGACCGGCTTCGACCCGCTCGACGCTCGGAGCTTCGGGACGATCGGCTACACGCCCTTCGACACCGATGGCGACCAGCTGTACGACCTGGAGGAGGCCGTGCTCGAGGGCACGACGCCTCCGACGATGCACCTGGTCGTCGACTTCGACGGCGACGGTCTCTGGGATGGCGACGAGCTCCACCCGAGCTGGTGGGACGAGGACGGCATCCCCCAGACGTGGCCCACCAACCCGCTCATGGCCCACTCCGAGCAGGAGTACGGGTACCCGTGGCCGTATCACGACGGGATGAATGACGGGCAGGAGGTCGCTGCCGCACCGCCGAACGACACCAACCCGCACACCGTCGACACCGACGGCGACGGTCTCTGGGACGACGACGAGATCGGTTGGGGCTACAACCCGACAGATCCCGACACGGACAGCGACCAGCTCTATGACGGGTTTGAGGATGCCGACGGCGACGGCGTTGTCGACGCGGGCGAGACCGACCCGCTCGACGGCGACACCGAGGACGACGGCATCTACGACGGTCCCGAGTGGATCTTCAACACCGACCCGCTCGACTTCGACACGGACGGTGACGGTCTCGGTGACGGACTCGAGGTCGGCTACGACGCCGGCAACATCGGTCCTGACACGGACGGTCTCACGTTCGGACCGGGCGACCAGGACACGGCGACGATGACGGACCCGCGTCTGGTCGACAGCGACTTCGACGGGCTCGACGACGACGTCGAGGACGTGAACATGAACGGTGCTCTCGATCCGGGTGAGACGGATGCTCAGGATCGCGACACCGACGACGATCACCTGCCCGACTACTACGAGGTTCCGGGCTGCGACCCGCTCATCCCTCCTGCTGACTACTACGCGGTGGGCTGGGTCGACAACTCGGCCGACGCGACCGACCCCGAGCTGACCGATACCGACGGGGATGGTCTCGAGGACGACCTCGAGTTCGAGCAGATGGCCGACCCGTTGGTCATGGACTCCGACGGTGACTTGATCATCGACGGTGACGAGTACTACTCGTGGGAGACCGATCCGACGAATCCCGACACCGACAGTGACGGGTGTATGGAGTCGGACGCGGTGGTCCTCGATCCGGATGACCTCACCGATCCTCTCGTGATCGAGAACGTCCGGACCGATGCAGACGGTGACGGCGCCCACAACGCGATGGACGTCGACAGCGACAACGACTGGACCTGGGACGGTGACGACGACGAGGACTGCGCCGGTGCCAACGACGCCGACGGCGACGGGGTCCCGGACATCCTGGATAACGACAGCGACAACGACAACCTGTCCGACCGTCAGGAGATGGGTCTGAACACCTGGCACGTCTTCGCCGACAACGACCGTGACTGGGACGAGGATGGACTCCTCGACGGCGACGAGTACTACCAGGTGCTCCACCAGCCCCACACCGGCGAGATCGGATTCAGGGCGTCGTCTCCGACGCTGTTCGACACGGACCGCGACACCTTCCACGACGGTTTCGAGCAGGGCATGGTCGGCCCGATTCCGATCGATCCGGTGTTCGGGGGCACGAACCCCGACCCGGCCCACTGGGACTTCGACGGCACGTCGAACTCGAACGTCTTCCTCTACGACTCCGACTACGACGGCCTCTGGGATCCCGACGAGGACGTGAATGCCGACGGTAACGACCTCGACATCACGGGCAACGTCGAGACCGACCCCGAGGACGACGACACGGACGACGAGGGTCTCATCGACGGTTACGAGGTCTTGACGGCCGGTACCGACCCGCTCGTCTGCGACACCGACGTCGACGACCTCTCGGACGGCCTCGAGCACGGCCTCCTCGGCGCGATGGGGAGCGACACGTCGATCGCCAATCCGTGCCTCTCGAACCGGTACGACACGGTGGAGGACGGCGCCTACACGACCGACCCGCTGGACAACGACACCGATGGTGACACCCTGTGGGACGGTGCGGACGAGGACGTCGACTGGGACGGTTTCCGCGATGGGAACGACCCGCACGACACGGACTCCGACTGGGGCTTCGGCGGCGAGACGGACCCGAACGTTGCGGACACCGACCGGGGTGGAGTGACGGACGATCTCGATGTGGATCCGCTCCTCTACACGACGGGCGACTGGGACATCGACATCGATGACGACGATGCCGACGTCGTCGGGAACGTCCTGACGATCGGAACGCCGGGCGTGGGTATCGACCCCGGCTCGAACGACACCGGTCAGTTCGTGTTCTGGCACACCGACGGGGCGAACAACCCCGATCCTGGCGACGGTCCTTCGGCTGCGGCCGGCCCGATCGACGGGATCTACGTCGTGGCGACGTCGTTCCACTGGGTCGACGAGCTCAGCGGCGTGACCTACAGCGTGCCCGACACGAGCATGCTCCACTGGTTCCACTACAGCGAGCTCGGCTACGACCAGAGCTGGTTCGACGGTGTGGCCGTCGGCACGTCACGGACGGTCACCGTGACCGCGAACGTCCCCGAGGGTGCGATGCCCGGAATCTACATGGGCTACATCCAGGTGGAGACGACGCGCGCCATCGAGCAGGAGCTGCCGGACGACTGGGTTGAGGTCTGGGTCTACGTCTCGGCTGCGAAGGATCTCGACATCTGCGACGACGACGACGATCCGATCGGAGTCGGCCTGGCTTCCGACCCGCCGAACTTCGACGAGCCTGCCGCGATCGGCGAGATGCACCTCGTGGGTGCCCCGATGTGGCCCGGCGACATCGCCGGCATGTACAGGCTCGCGAACCCGAACACGAACCCCGACGGCGTGTGGCCGTGGCCTGGCGGAGCGCCCGACGGGATCAATGACTACAACTTCTTCCCGGCGATGCCGTGGATCGGGAGAGACTGGGATCTGAACACGTTCGATGCCCAGGGCAACGTGAACCTGACCTACGACATCCGGGCGGAGTACTACTTCTCGAGCGGCCCGATGAACCCGACGGGCGTCATCGACTTCATGAACCCGCTGGCAAACGGGTTCGAGTTGGCGGAGGTCGACTCGTTCTGGCTCTACGTCGACACGACGACGCTGGTACGCGGGTTCTACGAGGGTACGGTGAGGGTGTTCGAGGACATCCCGCACTCGCCGTTCCCGCCGAACGGCACGTGGGATCCTGACGAGGTCTATGACGACTTCATCCTCAAGTTCCAGCTCATCCTGCCTGACCTCGACATCGACGACGACTACGCGAACATGTCCGGGAACCACCTCATCATCGACGTCTTCCCGGGCGATGTTCAGGTCATGGTCGGTGAGATCGAGTACTGGTGTGCCAGCGCGGTCAACCCCGGGTCCAACGTCGACGCTGTCGACGGTCCGGGAGACGAGGACTTCCTGGACCTCCAGTTCTACGATACGGTCGACGATGAGCTGATCCACATCCCGCAGGACGGCACCGTGCCGCCGGTGGTCTTCGATCTCTGGAACCCGACGGCGACGCAGTCCATCGAGGCCACGATCGACGGCCTCATGGGCGACGGTCTGCCCGAGGGCGAGGCGAAGAGGCTCAGGCTCCAGATTCCGGAGGTTCCCGCGAATCTGCCGGCCGGCACCTACCGCCCGCTCAACGTGGCAGGCTGGATCCCCGGCGACGGCACTGTCAACATCACCGCCAGGGGTGTCTCCACGGGTCTCGGAGACGTCACCATCCTTCAGCAGGACTACAGCCCGAACGACGGTTCCGAGGCCGGCATGGGACCGGGTGTCGTTTACGACCCGGACATCGATGCGGTCGCGGAGCTGATGGACTACTTCCACCTGACGGTCAACGTCATGGCCGTGATCTCGGTCGAGTGGGACGACGCCGGTTGGGCGGAAGACGGTCTCCCGGGCACGGTTGTCTGTGCTGAGGCGACGGTGAACAACACCGGGAACTTCGAGGTCAACGACGTGCACTTCGAGTCCTCGGCTCTCATCGGCGAGACCTACGGCGGGATCATCCCGGCCGTGGCGGTCGGCTTCGACCCCTCGGGTCTGTCGATTCCGTACAACGAGTCCGATGACGTCAACATCTGCGTGGTCATCCCCGAGGATATGCGGGCCGATGACTACACGGGCTCCATCTCGCTCTTCGCGGACGGGAACACGCTCTTCGACGAGCTGCCGTTCACGATCACGGTCCTGCCGGTTCCGGCGATGGAGATCTCGGACAATGCGTACAACGTCGTCGGCAACGTGATGACGCTGGCGCCCGAGCCCGGCTGGATGAGGTCTGACTCCGGCCTCTTCGAGATCGTGAACCTCGGCAACGACGACCTGGGCGACATCATGGCTCTCGATGTCGCAGGGCTGCCTGATGGCCTCGACGTTACGGTCGAGGTGCCTGAGACCATCGACTACGACGAGTCCGACACTGGCCTCGTGACGGTCGAGTGGACCGACGGCGCAGTCATTGCCGGTACGCACACGGCGTACGTGGTTGTCACCGCCGAGGAAGGGACTCTCGAGGACTCGTTCACCCTCGACATCATCATCGCGGAGATTCCGGCCGCGGAGTTCGAGGACGAGGAGATCGAGTTCGAAGGCATGGCGGGTGAGATGCTCGAGTCGGGCTTCACGGTGAACAACATCGGGAACACCGACATCACCGAGGGTCTCGCGTTCGTCGTGACCGATCTCGAGGGCGAGACCGGCTCGTACATTTCGAGCGACAACATCGTGATCGATCCTCCCACCGCGGTCATTCCGTACGCCGACTACTACGACTTCGACATCGCCGTCAGCGTGCCCGCGGAGCTGCTCGCCCAGATGTACGAGGGTGAGATCAGCGTCTTCATCGGCAACGAGGAGTGGGACACGATCCCGATCACGGTGATGCTCGCGATGGGCGACGGTGAGATCGTGATGTACCCGAACCCCTACCGCGACGCGGTGCATGACGGGGGCGTGACGATCGCTGTCGGAACTGAGTCCGACAACGTCACGGTCAACGTCTACGACATGTACGGCGCGAAGGTGGCGGAGATCGGAAGCAGCGGCGGGCGCCACACGGAGCTCGTCTGGGATCTCACGAACGACGACGGCAAGAGCGTGACGAGTGGCATGTACGTCGTCACGGTTGACACCGGCGACAAGGTCACAACGCGGAAGATCATGGTCATCAGGTAAACACCTGACTTGCGAGGTGCGGGGGCTAAGGGGCCCCCGCACCCCGGGAAGCAAGGAGGTCGGAACATGATGAGAAAGGTCGGTCTTCCCCTCGTACTGGTCGCCGCGATGCTCGTGACGGGCGTTGCTAGCGCCACTGACGGTACGGCGGGAAGCACCTACTTGGACGTCTTTGGAATCGGGGTGGGGGCGCGGCCGAGCGGCATCGGCGCGTACCACGCGGCCCCCGGTGACCTCTGGAGTCTGACCTACAACCCCGCCGGTCTCGCGAACATCCAGCGCGTCGAGCTGGGCGTGAGTGCGATCGAATGGTTCAAAGACACGTCCTACACGTATCTCGGCGTGGGATTCCCCCGCGGCGAAGGCGGGCTGGCCCTCGGGCTTGCCTACTTCGACCTGGGGAGCGTTCCCGCGTTCGATGACCAGGGGTCCAACCTGAACGCCACGGCCGATGCCTACAACTTCGGCTTCATCGGCGGCTACGGGTTCGACGTCCCGAACGTCTGCGATCTGTCCGCCGGCATCACCGGCCAGGTGATCCAGGGCAGCTTCGACGACCGGTCGGGCACGGCGCTCGGCGTCAACATCGGCGTCCAGTACGGCCTCAGCGAGAATCACTTCCAGCTGAGCGCTGTCGTCAAGAACCTCGGCACGAGCTTCAAGTTCGCCGAGGAGGAAGAGGACCAGACGCTCACGTGGGCGTTCGGTGCCGCGTACCAGACGCTGCCTGAGGACATCCAGAACGTGGACATCCTGGTCGCCGGCGACCTGCTTCTCCCGAAGAACCGCGACATGGCGTTCGCGCTCGGTGGCGAGGTCTGGATCTACAAGATGCTGGCGCTCCGCGCCGGCTATCAGACCGGCAGCGAGTTCGGGAACTTCGCCTACGGCGCCGGATTCCGCTACAGCGACTTCGTGCTCGACTACACGTACACCGACTACAAGGACCTCGAGTCGACGCACAGGCTCTCGCTGGGCATGATGTTCGGCGGCTAGATCTGCGAGAAGTGTTCGAGCGACGAGGGGCGCCGTGCAAGCGGCGCCCCTCGGTGCGTTCGGGCCCCACCCACCCACCCTCCCTGTTTGGTGCTTGAGGGCCGAAACGCCCTGTGCTAGTATCCAGGCCTGCTCAGACAGGACCGGTCGGTGCGAGCCGGTGACGCACGGGAGAGGATGCGAACGCGCGATGACGGACGACCAACTCATTCAGGAAGCCAGGACGGCGATCGGGAACGCGTACGCTCCCTATTCGGGGTTCTCGGTCGGGGCCGCGCTCCTTGCGAGCGACGGGCGCGTCTTCACCGGCGTCAACGTCGAGAACGCGTCGGTCGGGCTCTCGGTCTGCGCGGAGCGGAACGCGATCGCGAAGGCCGTCTCGGAGGGCGCGAGGGAGTTCGAGAAGATGGCGATCGTGACGAACTCCGACGAGCCGACTATGCCGTGCGGCGTCTGCAGGCAGGTGATCTGGGAGTTCTCGCAGGACCTCCCCATCCTGATCGAGGCGTCGGGCGGGTCGCGGGTCGCCACGACGATCGCCGAGCTGTTCCCGCATCCGTTCACCACGTACCGCCAGCCTTAGAACCTCCCTGAGACAGCGGAGGATCCTCGTGGACGTCGATCGCGACAAGATCGAGAGGGTAGTGCGGGAGGTCCTGAGCGACGTCGAGGCGGGTCACCAGCCGGACCTCGACGCCGACTCCTCCGGTGACCTCGTCGCCATCGGCGCCGACCACGGGGGCTACCGTCTCAAGGAGACGCTCAAGCAGTATCTCACCGAGGAGTTGGGCTACCGGGTCCTCGACGTCGGCACCACGAGCGAGGCGTCGTGCGACTATCCGGACTTCGCGGTCCGGGTGGCGAGAGCGGTCGCCAGCGGCGAGGCCTGGCGCGGCATCATGATCGACGGCGCCGGCATTGGTTCGTCCATGGCGGCGAACAAGGTCCCGGGCGTCCTCGCCGCGTGCTGCCACGACGTCAGGACGGTCGTGAACAGCCGGGAGCACAACGCCGCGAACGTCCTCACCCTGGGGTCGGGTGTCGTCGGCAGGGGGCTCGCGCGGCAGATGGTGCGCGTGTGGCTCTCGACCGAGTTCGGGGGCGGTCGACACGAGCGGCGCGTTTCGAAGATCCTCACTCTGGAGAAGGAATGAACAGGGACGAACTTATCGCGCGTGTGACCCGCGAGGTCATCTCACGCCTCGAGGCCGACCGGGCGCGCGCGTCGGCGGTGACCGGGGCCGCGACGGCCGTCGGGGCCGCACCGGTCGCCGGGACCGCGGCTCCCGGTACCTGCGAGCCTTGCGTGGCCTGCGGTCTCTGCGTTCAGCGCCGTCCCGCCGATGTCGACTCGATCATCACGTCGGGGGCCTCGAGGATCAGCGCCGCGTCCGGCGTGGCCCCCGTCGACGGACCTCTGGCATCGATGATCGACCACACGCTCCTGAAGCCGCAGGCGACCAGGGACGAGGTCGTGCGGCTGTGCGAGGAGGCGAAGCGGCACGGGTTCGCCTCGGTGTGCATCAACCCGACGTACGTCTCACTGTCGGCTCAGCTCCTTCGTCTCTCCAACGTCAAGGTCTGCACGGTCGTCGGGTTCCCGCTCGGGGCGAACAGGCCGGACGTCAAGGCCTTCGAGACCGAGCACGCCATCGCAGACGGCGCCCAGGAGATCGACATGGTCGCCAACATCGGGGCCATGAAGTCGGGCGACCGCGAGCTCGTGGAGCGTGACGTCCGGGCGGTCGTCGACGCGTGCCGGAACATCGTCGTGTCCAAGGTCATCATCGAGGCGGCTCTCCTGAACGACGACGAGAAGGTGGCCATCTGCCGGATCGTGAAGGCCGCCGGAGCCGACTTCGTCAAGACCTCCACCGGCTTCGGTCCGGGGGGCGCCACTCCGCACGACGTGGCCCTCATGAGGGCCGCCGTAGGAGAGGAGATGGGCGTCAAGGCCGCGGGAGGAATACGCGACCTCGAGACTGCGCGGGAGATGATCGCGGCGGGCGCCACGAGGATCGGTGCGAGCGCGAGCGTGAAGATCGTCGGGGGATAGGGCCGTCGAGCGGCGGGTCGGTCTGCCGAGGGCAGCTCGAGCCGTGGCGGCGGCACCCGACGCACGAGCCGGCGGCCCGCGCCGGTTCGTTGGATTAGGGGAACTCGATTGACCGCGTACGAGATCATCCTGAAGAAGCGAGGCGCCGGGGAACTCTCACCGTCCGAGCTCGAGTTCATGGTCGACGGGTTCCTCTCGGGTTCCGTGGCCGACTACCAGATGTCGGCGTTCCTCATGGCGGTCTTCTTCACGGGGATGACCGAGGATGAGACCGAGTCGCTGACCCGGATCATGCTCGAGAGCGGCGACCGCCTCGACCTGTCTTCCGTCGACGGGATCAAGGTAGACAAGCACTCGACCGGCGGCGTCGGCGACAAGCTCTCCCTCATCGCGGCGCCGGTCGCGGTGGCGTGCGGCGTGCGCGTGCCCATGATCTCGGGACGCGGACTCGGTCACACCGGCGGCACGCTCGACAAGCTCGAGTCCATCCCCGGATTCAGGACGGACTTCCCGCCTGACGAGATCGTGCGTCTCGTCGACGAAGTCGGCATGGCTATCGTCGGGCAGTCGCCCGAGGTGGCACCCGCCGACCGCAAGATGTACGCCCTCCGCGACGTGACGGCGACCATCGAGTGCGTTCCGCTCATCGTCGGGAGCATCCTCTCGAAGAAGCTCGCCGCCGGACTCGACGCCCTCGTCCTGGACGTGAAGGTCGGGAGAGGCGCGTTCATGGGCGACATCGAGAGCGCGCGGGCACTGGGACTGCGCCTGACGGCTACGGCGCGTCGGCTGGGACTACCGGCGGTTGCGCTCCTGACCGACATGGAGAGCCCGCTCGGACGAACCGTCGGGAACGCACTCGAGGTGGCCGAGACGATCGACGTGCTGAAGGGAGCGGGGCCTCCCGACGTCCGCGAGACGAGTCTGGCCATCGCGGCGCGGATGGTCCACCTCGCCGCGCCGTCGGGCTGCTACGAGCTGGCGCTCGATGCGGCCACGGGCGCGCTCGACGACGGACGGGGGCTCGAGATCTTCGCCCGGTTCGTGGAGGCCCAGGGAGGGGACCCCCGCATCGTCGACGACCCGGAGGTGTTGCCTACGGCGGCCGTTCGCGAGCCCGTCCCAGCTGAGCGGGCGGGCTTCGTGACGGCGATTGACGCGCTCGAGATCGGATTCGCGTCGACGGCCCTCGGGGCGGGACGGACGACTATAGAGGACCCGATCGACCCCGCCGTCGGGGTCGAGATCGTCGCCCCCGTCGGGACCGAGGTCGCGACCGGAGACGCACTCGCGTACGTGCACGGGACCGAGGAGGCTCGCGCGGGGGCCGCGCGGGCGAGAGTGGGAGAGGCGTTTCGGATAGGGGACGGAACGCCCGACGTGCACTCCAGGCTCCTCGAGGTCCTGGAGTAGCGGCGTCGGTCATTCGAGCGTGGTCGGCGGTTCGAGCCTGAGAAGAAGCGCGCCCTAGCGGGCGCGCTCTCTGCTATATGTCCGAATCCGGAGGCCGGCGGCGAGCGCCCCGCGTGTGCTCCCTGCAGTGCCAGACGGGGCCGGCACCCTCCACGAAGACCTCCTCGATGATCTCCGGGCAGCTCTCGCTCGCGATCTCGCCGGTGTCGGCGCAGATGTTCTTTACCACCACGCCCGGCGGCATCCTGAACGACTCCTTCGGCACGTCGACGTGGGCGTGCTTCATGAACTCCGTCCAGACGGGTAGCGCCACCCTCGCACCGGTCATCTTCTCACCGAGCGACGCGCGATCGTCGTACCCGCCCCACACGCCGCAGATGGTGTTGGGAGTGAAACCGATGAACCAGGCGTCCGTGCACTCGTTCGTCGTTCCGGTCTTGCCGGCGGCCGGGTGGCTGAACCCCCAGGCTCGCGCCGCCCAGCCCGTTCCGCCGTCGATGACGCTCGTCATCATGTTCGTCACCACGTACGCGGTCTGCGGCGACAGCACCTCCCGGCTCGTTCCCACGTGTCGCTCGAGGACGCGGCCGCTCCGGTCTTCGATCCGCTCGACCGCGTAGGGTTCCAGCTGGATTCCCTCGTTGGCAAGGACGCCGTACGCCTTCACCATGTCGATGAGCTTCACCTCGCCGCTGCCGAGCGCGAGGGAGTAGACCGGCGCCAGCGGCGTCGTGATGCCCATCCGGGCAGCGTACTGCCGAACGATCGCGGGGCCGACGAGTATCCCGAGCTTCACCGCGGGGATGTTGATCGACCGCTTGAGCGCGTCCCTGAGTCTGATCTCGCCGTTGAACTCGCGCGTGTAGTTCTCGGGCATCCAGTCCGTCGGCTCCTCGACCGGCGGGTCCGTGCCCTCGAGCACGAGCGGCGGTCCGGCGCCGGGGATGACCAATGGCGCGTCCATGATCGTGTCGGCTGGGGAGAAGCCGTTGTCGATCGCGGCAGTGTAGACGAACGGCTTGAACCCGGAGCCCGGCTGGCGGGGCGCCTGCGTCGCCCGGTTGAACGAGCTGTCGCGGAAGTCCCGTCCGCCGACCATCGCCACGATCCCTCCGGTTCCGACGTCCACGGCGAGGAGCGCACCCTGGACGTACGGGATGTGACGCATCGTGTCCGCGTCGTACTCGTCGCCGCGCTTCAGCGGGTAGTCGTAGTCGACCTCGAGGCTTCGGAATCGCTCCTCGAGCTTCTCCTCGGCGATGGCCTGGAGGTTGGCGTTGAGGGTCGTGTGGATCCTGAGTCCCCCCGAGTAGAGCGCCTCCGCACCGTACCTCGCGATGACGTCGCGGCGGACGTGCTCCACGAAGTACGCGCCGAGCCGGACCTCGTCTTCGCGCGGCCTCACGACGAGCTCGACCGTGTCCGCCCAGGCCGCCTGCTCCGCGGTGATCGAACCGTGGTCGACCATCATCGAGAGGACTAAGTTGCGCCGCTGGAGGGCGCGCTCGGGGTGCCTCCGCGGGGAGTAGCCGGCTGGGTTCTTCGGCAGACCGGCGAGGAGAGCGGCCTCGGGCAGCTCCAGGTCGGAGGCGTCCTTGCCGAAGAGGTCCTTCGCCGCCGCCTCGACGCCGTAGGCTCCGTCGCCGAAGTAGATCTGATTCAGATACAGCTCGAGGATCCGGTCCTTCGAGTACACCTGCTCGATGCGGAGGGCGAGGAGCGCCTCCTTGAGCTTCCTGGCGAGCGTCACCTCGGGCGTCAGGAAGAGGCTGCGCGCCAGCTGCTGCGTGATCGTGCTCGCTCCCTGGACGACCCGCCCGGCCCGGACGTTCCGGAAGGACGCCCTGACGATGGCGAGCGCGTCGACTCCCCAGTGCCCCCGGAACTCGCGGTCCTCGGTCGCGATGATGGCGTCCACGAGGTGCGGGGAGACGTCGTCAAGACCGACGATGACGCGGTTCTCCTTGAAGAACTCGTGGAGGACCTCGCCGTGCTTGTCGTAGACGATCGTCCCGATCGTAGGCTCGATCGTCTCCAGGAGAGACGGGGAGGGGAGGTCGCGCTGGAGCCACACTATGATGCCCACCGTGGCCACCGTGACCACGGCGAGGCAGGCTCCGAAGGTGATGAACCATTTCCTCAGCATCGTTCCTCCTCGGGGGTGCGCGC
Organism: bacterium; assembly: GCA_025774935.1. GTDB lineage: Bacteria > Joyebacterota > Joyebacteria > Joyebacterales > Joyebacteraceae > JALGVN01. The sequence goes on from JALGZK010000004.1 coordinate 250,817, forward strand.
TCGTGCGCACATGGAGAAGCGCCCGCTACGCTAGCCCAGGGTGCACCGGAAGTCAAGCCGGAAGCCGCTCCCCGGGACCCCCGCGGCGCCGCCGTTTTTCGCTTGCGCCGGCGTCCGCTGGTTGGTATGTAATATGCAGCGAAACGGCCTCCTCGGCAAAGCGTGTGACGCCGGGGAGGCGTGTTCTCTTCGCGAAGGGGCATCCCGGCCCTCCTGGTCGGGCCCCCACAGCGCACCGTAGGAGGAGCAGGGTGGCGACGCCGAAGGAACAGTTCGAGATCCTGACCGAAGGCACGGTCGAGGTCATCAAGGAGGAGGAGCTCGAGGAGAAGCTCGTCCGGGCCGAGCGCGAGGGCAGACCCTTGGTGGTCAAGCAGGGCTTCGATCCGAGCGCCCCCGACCTGCACCTCGGCCACGCGATCGGCCTCCGGAAGCTCCGTCAGTTCCAGGACCTCGGACACAAGGTCGTCGTGATCATCGGCGACTACACGGGGATGGTCGGCGATCCCTCCGAGCGGTCTGAGACGCGCCCTCGCCTCACGCACGAGGAGGTGATGGCGAACGCCCGCACGTACCAGATCCAGCTCAGCAAGATCGTCGATCCCGATCCCGCGAAGCTCGAGGTCGTGATGAACGGCGGCTGGTTCAGCGAGATGACGTTCGCCGACGTCATGAACCTGGCCGGCAAGTACACGGTGGCGAGGATCCTCGAGCGCGACGACTTCACCAATCGCTGGCAGAACGAGCTCCCGATCAGCATCCACGAGCTGTTCTATCCCCTCATGCAGGGGTACGACTCCGTCGAGATCAAGGCGGACGTCGAGCTCGGCGCGACCGAGCAGAAGTTCAACTGCCTCGTCGCGCGCGAGATCCAGAAGGCGTACGGCGTCGCCCCGGAAGTCGTGATGCTCCTGCCCGTCCTCGAGGGGACAGACGGCGTCAAGCGCATGAGCAAGAGCACGGGGAACTACATCGGGATCGACGAGCCGCCCCGCGAGATCTACGGCAAGACCATGTCGATCCCCGACGAGATGATCGCGCGGTACTTCGAGCTCGCGGCGTGGCTTCCGGAGAGCGAGGTCGTCGCGATCCGAAAGGAACTCGCCGCGCCCGAGACGAACCCGCGCGACGTCAAACGCAGGCTCGCAAGAGCGCTCGTCTCGCTCTACCACGACGACGATGCAGCGGCCACCGCGGAGGAGGAGTTCGACCGTATCTTCGCGAAGGGCGGGCTGCCGGACGAGATTCCCGAGCCTGCCCTCACGATCGGAGGACAGGCGGACATCGCGAGCGTGTGGATCGTCGCGCTCGTGAAGTCCGCGGGACTCGCGTCGTCGAACGGCGAGGCGAGACGGCTCATCAAACAGGGCGGCGTTCGGATCGACGGGGAAGTGGTCAGGGACGCCGACGCGACGGTCTCGCTCGACGAGCCGAGGCTCCTCCAGGCAGGGAAGAGGCGGTTCGTGCGGGTCCTCCCGGACAACGTGACGCTCGGCGAGGGGGAGTGAGCGCCTGCTCGCAGGGCGCGGCTCGACGCCGGCGCTCTCGCGGGCGAGAGTGCGAAAAAAGTAGCGAAAAGGGCCAGAAACTGCTTGACACCCCCTAGGCCCTCGACTAAGCTAGTACAGCTGTCGCCCAACTCGGTGGCAACGTCACCGAGCGTGGGTACCAATAGCTCTTTGACAGCTGAATAGCGTGCTGTACCAGTAGCTCGACGGGGCCCCTCTCTGCTCCGCGTTTCGGCGCGGGCCGAGCAGGGGTGGTCGTGCAAATCCTTTGACAGACTGCCGCCGCACGGTGTGCGGTGGCATCAAGGATCAGATTACAACGGAGAGTTTGATCCTGGCTCAGAATGAACGCTGGCGGCGTGGATTAGGCATGCAAGTCGAACGCGAACGGGAATCTTCGGAATCCCTAGTAGAGTGGCGAACTGGTGAGTAGCGCTTGGGGAACCTGCCCTTGAGTGGGGAACATGTCCGAAAGACGTAAATTCCGCATGACATCTCCTGCTCGCATGTGCGGGAGATCAAAGGTGCCCTCTGATTCAAGGTACCGCTCGAGGATGGCCCCGAGTCCTATTAGCTTGTTGGTGAGGTAACGGCTCACCAAGGCGATGATGGGTAGCTGGCCTGAGAGGGTGGCCAGCCACACTGGGACTGAGATACGGCCCAGACTCCTAAGGGAGGCAGCAGTCGAGAGGCATCCCCAATGGACGAAAGTCTGAGGGTGCGACGCCGCGTGGACGATGAAGGCCTTCGGGTTGTAAAGTCCTGTCACAGGGGGGAGAAACGCTCCCAGCTCAATAGGCTGGGGGTTTGACGTTGCCCCTGCAGAAAGAGCCGGCTAACTCCGTGCCAGCAGCCGCGGTAATACGGAGGGCTCAAGCGTTATTCGGATTCACTGGGCGTAAAGGGCGCGTAGGCGGGGTCGTAGGTCGGTCGTGAAATCCACCGGCTCAACCGGTGAACTGCGGTCGAAACTGCGACTCTTGAGGTAGGTAGAGGAAGGCGGAATTCCTGGTGTAGCGGTGGAATGCGTAGATATCAGGAAGAACACCGGTAGCGAAGGCGGCCTTCTGGGCCTCACCTGACGCTGAGGCGCGAAAGCTGGGGGAGCGAACAGGATTAGATACCCTGGTAGTCCCAGCCGTAAACGATGGGTACTAGGTGTAGGGGGTACTGACCCCCTCTGTGCCGAAGTTAACGCATTAAGTACCCCGCCTGGGGAGTACGGTCGCAAGACTGAAACTCAAAGGAATTGACGGGGCCCCGCACAAGCGGTGGAGCATGTGGTTCAATTCGACGCAACGCGAAGAACCTTACCGGGGTTTGACATGG
>JALGZK010000017.1 GCA_025774935.1 bacterium
GACCTCGATCGTCTCCTCGATCGCGTCCGAGCGAGGCTCGTCCGGGTCGGCGTCGCCTTTGTGCATCAGAGGACCTCCTGTGGCCTGGCCGGGTGGTTTGCAGGGCAGGACGACTGGCGGCAAGCTCGTTTGCAGTACACAGGATCCTGCCGCGACAGTCGCGATGCCACAGTTGATTTAGAGTCGCTATGAGGTTGGAGGTTTCCCGGCGATTGCTGGCCTCTCCAGGTAGGCCTTCAGGTCGTCGATCACGCAGAGAGGCCCCGACCTTGACAGCCGGGGCCCTCGCTTGCTGGCTCCTGCGGGCGGACTCGAACCACCAACCAACCGGTTAACAGCCGGTTGCTCTACCATTGAGCTACGCAGGATCGTATTCGTCTGTTCAGAGAGGCGCGGCCGGGCACCGACTCACCGGGATACCGCGCCTCAGAGGAATCTCATTCTAGCAGCGGCACAGGGCTCTGTCAAACCGAATCGGCCACCAAGCGCCGCCGAGACGGGCCTCAGGTGCCCAAGACCTCTGTTGCAGGACCCGTGCCCGCAACGACCCCCACCCCCGCCCGGCCGTACCCCATCGCGACGAGGTCTGCGACTGCGACCACCGCGACGTCGAGTCCGGCCTGCGCGACGACGTCCCTGAGCTGCATCACGCACGAGGGGCACTCCGTAACGACGAGTTCGACTCCGGCCTCACGAATGGCGTCGGCCTTCCGCCGTCCGATGGCCGACGCGAGGTCGTAATTCGTGAGGCTGAACGTCCCCCCTCCTCCACAGCACCGGTCGGAGTCTCGCATCTCGACGAACTCGACCCAGGGCAGCGATCCGAGGACGCTGCGCGGCTCTTCCCTGATGCCCTGCCCGCGCGAGAGCTGGCACGGCTCGTGATAGGTCACCCGCACCTTCGGCGCCTCGTCAGCATCGGTGTCTGCGGGGATCGTGCTCCCGTCCCGGTGCGCCAGGAATTCCGCGAAATCGAAGACCGGTATCCCGATCCCTCCGTCGATGCCGAGCAGTTCGTTGTACTTCTTCTTCAGAGTGAGACCACATGACGCGCACCCGGTGACGACGACGTCCACACGGGAATCCCCGAGCGCTGCCACGTTTTGCACGGCGAACGCCCGTGCCGTGACGAAGTCACCGGCCTCGATCACCGGGGTCCCGCAGCATCCCTGATCGCGGGGTACGTGCACGGCGACCCCGCTCCGTCTGAGCGACTCGACGATCGCTCGAGCCGTCCCCGGATAGAGGAGGTTCGTCGCGCACCCGACGAAGAACGCCGCGGTCCTCGCCGCGCGCGCGATCGCCTCCCGGTCGTCGTCGGCTGGGCCCGGGGTCACCACGCCGCCGGGACTCGCCCCGCCGACCGCCTCCGCAACCTCGGGGGCACCCGTGAGGAACGCCCTCGCCGCGAACTCGGGGAGGACCCGCCCGCGCTCGATGCCGGCAACGGGCAGGAGCTGCCGGAGCGCGCTCTCGCGGGGAAGTCCCCTCAGGACCACGCGCTGGAGGAACGAGGCGGTGCGTCCCACCGGAGGCAGGAGCCGCCCGCGTCGCAGGAACTGTCGCAGGATGATCCGCTTGAGGAACGGGAACCGCCCGGCCTCCACGAGCCCGCTTCTCGCGGCCAGGATGAGCCTGTCGACCGGGACGCTGTTCGGGCACGCGTCGCGGCAGGCCTTGCAGTCCAGACACAGCTGGATCTTCTCGTCGAAGATCGCGGTGAGGTCGAGGCCCCCGTCGAGGACGGCCCTGATGAGGGAGAGCTTGCCGCGGGCCGCGGCGTCCTCGGTCCAGACCTCCGCGAATATCGGGCAGACCGCCCGGCAGTTGCCGCAGCTGTGACACTCTTCGGCGTACTCCCTGCGGAGTTCGAGTTCGCGTCCTGGCCCGTTCACGTCAGTCCCGCCCTCCGGCGCCGAGATCCCCGGACGCCCAGACCGCCTCGATCGGATGGAAGACCCCGTCCGGGTCGAACTCCGCCTTGAGGCGCGAGAGGATCAGCGCGGCCCCGTCCGGGAGCCCGTCGTCGGTGCCCGTCCCGGGGAGCCCGGCGAAGTCGTGTCGATATCGCTCGAGCACGCTCTCGCGGTTTCCGAGCGACTCGAGCCGCAGCGTGAGCGAGACGATGATCCCGAGCGTTCCCCAGGAACCCACAAAGAGCTCACGAAGATCGTAACCGGTCACCGACTTGACCGTCCGCGCGCCGGCCGCGAGCGTTCCCCCGTCGGCAAGCACGACCTTCATCGCGAGGAGATACCGGCGCAGGATGCTCCCCGCCATCGTCCAGTTGCCCGGAGCGGTCGCGACGATGTCGCCCACGAGTTCTTCGGGTCCGGCCATTCCGGCGCCGGGCCAAAAGAGGCCGTCCTCGTTGAGGCGGCGTCCGAGCGCTCCGACAGTGACGCCCGCCCCTGCGACCGCAGTGAGGTCCGCGGGGGAAACCTCGACGACCGCGTCCATTCGTTCGGTCGACACGAGAACTCGCGGCCTGCCAGTCTCCGAGCCGGTCGCAACAGAGTCGACCGCACGCGGCTGCAGGTAGTGGGGCACGAGCACGGCGCCCGACTCCCCCACCCAGGCGACGAGTCTTTCTGTCTCACGCGCATCTGCGGGCAGGGCGATCGCCCTGCCCGCGCGCTCGATGATCTCGATGCCGATCGCTCTCAGAGCGTCATGCATTCGCTGGACGTAGCTCCTTCCGAGGCGGCCGGGCGAGATCCCGTCGCCACCCCTCGCAGTCCCGCTCTAGTTTACTTTCACCATTCTACCGACGGGCGTCGCGTACGTCGACCCATCCGCTCCGCGCGCTTCGATCACGTACAGATAGAGTCCGTTCGCGACAAGGTCGCCCTGAGCGTCCTCGCCGTCCCACTCGACCTCGTTGTAGTTGAGGTCGTTCGACGCGTCCTTGAACGTTCTGATCAGCCTCCCGCCGACTGTGTAGATGCTGATCCTGACTTCGGCTCCCTCCTGGTTCAGGAGGTAGATGATCTTCGTCGAGCGCGAGAACGGGTTCGGGTGGTTCGCGACGTCGCGGAGGGTGATGTCCTGGCCCTCGGCGACGTGAATGACGAACGTCGTGGTCTGCCCGTTCACGTCGGTCGCCGTGATCAGGATGTCGTAGGCCCAATCCCTGATCTCGGTCTCGTAGACGATCCTGTACCACCTGCTCTGCTCCGAATCCGGGTCCGTGACAGACTCGAACGTGTAGTCCGCGGGGTCGACGGTCCCGATGTCGGTCTCGACGATCGAGACGCTCGCGGGATCGATCTCCACTTCGTCGATGAGATCGGCGAGGATCGTCACGGTCTCGCCCTCGCCGGTCGACTGGAGGAAGTCCCCGCTCACGAAGGGCTCCCCGTCGATGGTGACCTGCACCGTCGGCGGGCTCATCTCGACGTGCGTCATCGGGTCGCCGAGAAGAATGTACGTCCGGTCCTCGGTCGACGACCCCTGTTCCGTTATGACCTTGACGGTCCCCTTCGTGACCACGCCGCCCAGTGACCACCGGGGCCACGGGTTGTCCTCCGGCGAGCCCTCGGGCGTCGGGTCGAGGAAGAAGGCCTCGAAGACCTTCTCGTTGTAGGTCGCGTTCGGGCCGAGGTACGCGATGCTTGAGCAGGCGAAGGTGCCGATCGCGCCCTGCCCGCCCGGCCTGAAGAGCATCTGCTCCACGATGCAGTCGACGCTCGTTCCCTCGTGCGAGTCGTAGAACCGCGACAGCTCGCAGGACCATCCGAGGAAGATGAACGGCCTGCCTACGTTGTTGAACCTTGAGATGTCGTTCGTTCCGGTCGTGGCCAGGATGAGCTGCTCGTGCGTCATCTGGGTCCTGTTCCCGTGGCCTTCGAAGTTCACGATGTTGGTCCCGTTCGAGATCTGGTCGAACATGACGGGCGTGGCGTTGTCGCGCACGTAGTTCGCCGTTTCGAACGCGTAGATGAAGTCGCCGGACGTCGTTTCGCCGTGGAACGGGTCGGTGAACCTGTGAAGAAGGAAGTGCGTCGTGTCGATGCCCGCCGGGTTCGCGTCGACCATCTCGCCCAGTTCGAGGCTCACGGTGGCGAAGCGATCCTCCGAGGTGTAGCGAACGTAGTTCGATCCGATCGACCGGTACGACCACGAGTCGTCAGCGAGGAAGTAGACGTCGTTCCTCCAGTAGTCGTCGGGCTCATAGTCCTCGTACTCGATGATCTTCTGAACGAGGTTCTCCAGCTGGCTCTGGGGTCCGACCGGGAGCCGGCCGATCATCATCTGCGGGAGGAAGAGCGGTCCGTCGCCGAACGAGATGAACCACTGGTCGCTCGCCCTCAGCTTGGGTTCGCTCGCGGGCGATCTGATGAAGAGATACGTGGGCAGGTAGTCCGGAGTGCTCGAGTCGAGGGTCTGCTTGGTGTCCTCGTTCGCATCACCGACGAGGAGGCACCACTGCGGCTGCCGGTCCCACTCGTCCATGGCGTACTCGAAGAGGTTGCGGATCGCCTCGTGCGAGGGCAGGCCTCCGTTGAACTCGTCGTAGACCTCCTGGAGCTTCGCGTGCGTCACCACGTGCCCCTGGGACTCACGGAACGCTACGAGAGGCTCCACCCCGTTGTGGTGGCCGTCGTACGAGACGACGATGAGGTCGGCCTCCCTCGAGAAGAGGTTGGCGGGCTCGCGCCTCTCGATGTAGATCACCTCGAGCGCGCCGCCCGTCTCGACCGCCTCGTATCGGGCGAACCCCGAGACGTCCGTCTGGAAGACCAGCCGGTATCCGCCGCCTTGGGGCTCGACGTTCACGGCGTCAAGGGCGAACTCGAGCGGACTCCACGGATCGGTCACGTCGAAGAGACGTATAGCGTCGTCGTCGAATCCCCCGACTTCGAACTGGCTCAGGCCGGTCTCTCCCCCGCTCGTGCAGGCGAGGCGACCGTCGACCGTCCGGTAGCTGCGCAGGTAGTCGAACTCGAACCAGTCCAGGTTCGCGCCCGACCAGCCACCCGGGCCGTCCGAGCCCTCCGCGACGAGCGAGTTCGCGCCGTCGGTGAAGTAGGACGCCGGGATCGGGGACGTCGGGTTCGCGTAGACGTCCTCGTCCATCGAGTAGGAGATGCCGCTGAACTGGAAGTCGTCGACGTAGTTCGTGGTTCCCGTCCCGTCCTTGATCGAGAAGTCGACGCGGTGGGAGCCGGTCGTGATGCCCTGGTAGCGAGCCCTCAGATAGACCCCTCCGGACGGGTCGATGTCGTGGATCGAGAACGGCAGCTGGTACTCGTCGTCTTCGTCCCCGTAGAACGTCCAGTGATAGTAGTCGACCTCGTCGTTCGGGGGGGTCGAGTCGTAGTAGACGTCCTCCTCGAACCTGAGGGTGTCCCGGAAGCTCGCAGGCGGCACGAGGCCGGGCTCGTCGAGCCAGCCCGGCGTCGTCTCCATCCTGGTCGCGACCCCTTCGCCCCACCCGAACCAGTACACGTTCTCCGTCGTGTAGCGGTCTTCGTAGCCTTCGACCATGACGCCGTCGGCGAAGCTCAGCGCGTAGAAGTAGAGGTAGTCCGACCCGTCGAAGAGGTCGTTCTCGTTCTCGTCGACCACGACGATCGCCGTCGGTGTCTCGACGAACGGATCGAGCTCGGCAGGCTCGTACGTCCTTCGGTAGACGCCGATCTCGTCGACCGAGCGCGTGCCGTCGAGGCCCTCGGCCGCGAGGTCCGCGAAGCTCACGCGATAGAGCCCCGTCTCGCCGATCCAGAGCCGGTAGGCTTCCTCGTCGTCCCGCAGTTCGATCCTCATGTGGGCGCGGCGGGGCTCCGGACGGGCGCGCCACCGCTTCGCCTGGTCGTAGTTCAGGATCGTGCCGGAGTAGATGCCCTCCCACGCGGGTTCGTGCCGGACCTGGGGGATCATCTCACGCTCGAGCCCGCGAGGGCGGCCCCGCCAGCGGTCCGCCGCGCGGATCCTCACCCTAACGACGATCCTCGAGTGGAGCGCGAGCTGCCCGGTGCGCGGCGAGTAGTGGAACGGGCTCAGGAGGACCTGGACGACGCGCTGGTGCCGGAACGTCGACTGCGCACCGAGCTCTGCGGCGGCCGCCGGGTACGAGCCCCCGCGCGCGTAGAACTCCTCGTTCGGGAGGTACTCCTCGGTCGCGATCGAGAACTCCTCGTCGGAGACGATGCCCTCGACCGGGGCGGGCTCGATGCGATACGGGCCGAGGGCCTCGGTCTCGAGGGAGACGACCTCGAGGGAGAGCTCCGCCCCGAACGGGACGCCCAGAAGAACGCCCTTCCTCGGGAGCTTCGGGAGGCCGGGCTCCGTCGTCGAGCCGTACAGCGGGACGCGGACCCGGTAATAGGACTCGCCACCGTGCACGACCTCCTCGAGCGAGTAGTCGTCGGTGGCGAGTTCTACGAGTATCTCGTCGTCTGACGTTTCGAGGACCCGCGGGCCGTTCGCCGCGAGCGCCGGCGCACAGAGCAGGAGCGCGATGACCGCCGCGGACAGACACTTCTGGAGCATGCTCAGAACCCTCTCCCCTCCACCCCCGGCGAACCGTCAGCTCACGGCGCGTCGTCGTTCACGTTGGGTTCCAGCTGCCCTGCCGGCGAAGGCACTCAAGGGTACGGAGGCTACCTAGTGCGCCACCCTCGGCGCGTACGTGGCGTAGTCGAACTCCGGGCTGTTCTCCTTGTCGTGACAGGCACTGCAGGTCGCAGCCGTCACGACGCCGTAGGATCCGTCGCGCGCGTGGTCGGTGCCGATCCCGTGACACGCCTCACACTGGACGCTGCGGAGGATCGTCGGCACGCCGACTGATCCATCCTGCGGGAGGTCGAGGTGGCACGTCACGTGGCAGCGGAGACACTCCGGATTCGTCGATTGGTGCGCTTCCTCCAAGGTCGCGAACGCGTTCGCGTGCGCGGTCTCCATCCACTGATCGTACTGCGGCAGGTGGCACCGCTTGCAGGAGTCGTTGACACCGACGCAGACCTCCACGTACGCCTGCCTCGCCTGCGCCTTCGCCTCCCTCTCCCTCGCCCTCGCTGCTGCCCGCTCCTTGCTCAGCTCCTCGACCGCGACCTTGTGCTCCTTGAGCGCGAGCGCCATGACCGCGTCCGACGGGACCGTGTCGATGAGGGCGACGGCCTTGCCCGTGTAGCCTTCGTAGACGCCGTCGGCGTCGAAGCTCAAGCGGAAGTCCGACATGTACTGACCCTTGTATCCGGGCTGCACGAAGACGGCCCCGCTCACCTCGTAGGGATCCGCCGAGAACGCGCTGTGGTTCCCCACGACGACGAAGTCGATCCCGCCGATCTGCCCGGCGATGTCCTTCGCCCTGGCGAGGCCCGTGTGGCTCAGGAGGATCACGAGATCCGCCTTCGTCCTGAGCTCGGGCACGAGCTCATTGAGAACAGCGTAGGGATCCGCAATGGTGACCCCGGACGATTCGACCTCGCGGTGGGTCCTGAGATCGATTGAGGGATCCAGGACCCCCACGACCGCGAGCGTCACCCCCGCCCGTTCCACGATCACATAGGGTTCGACGACGAGTTCCCCGGTTGATTCATCGAGGACGTTCGCCGAGACGATGGGCACGCCGCTCTCGTCGAATCGAGCGTGGAAGTAGTCGAGACCCATGTATAGGTCGTAGGCCCCGATTGTCGTCGCCGCGTATCCGATCTCCGCCATGCCCCTCAGGTTCATCGCGTCGACCATCTCGCGGGCGAACTCGCGTCGGGTCAGGGAGCTTCCGCCGTCGACGATGAGTTGGAGAGGTACGTTCTGTTCAAGCTGGTTGATGTAGCCGGCCCTCCGGACCAGCCCGCCTTTCTGGCCCCCGTGTCAGCCACAGGGCTCGAGTTCTCCCCGCGTGTCGGTGGTCACGAGGAGCGCAATCTCGAAGGGACCTTCCGGCCGTTCCACGCGCTCGGTCGTAGCGCAGCCGGCCGCGACGAGGACCGCCAGCACCACGATGAGTCCCCAACGGTTGACCAAGGCCTTCACCTCCCTCGATTCCGCAACTTCGTAAGCTGCATGTGGTTAGACACGTGTGCTACGTGAACATAATAACACGCACCTGAAAGGGGCGCAAGGTGCATCAAACGGGCCGGATACGGGGACGGAACGCACGAAACCGATGTCGGCGGAACCGGGAGCAGGCGCCGGGCCGACATGACGGGACCGCCCGTTCCGGGGAGGGCGCCGCCTTGGGCACAGCACACAAAGAAAAACGGGTGGCGCGCAATGCGCCACCCGCTCTCTGGAATGTACTCGTGCTACCGGTACAGGCTCTTGATCGAGCCCCACGTGGCATCCTCGACCGGCACCGGCGGGACGCAGTCGCCGTCCAGCGGGGGCATGCAGAGGCCGAAGTTACCGGCGTGGCCGTGCGAGTCGATCGACGCGACGCACCACTCGTCGAGCAGGTTCTGGCAGTCCGCGCCGACGGGGCCGTCAACGTCGTGCGCCAGAATCGTGATCGTGCCGGGCGTACCGAGGTACAGGTACGTGACCACCGCAGCGACCAGGACGCCGTTGGCATCCGGGAACTGGCAGTTGGCGCCAGCCGTGATCGCCCAGCCGGGGGCGACTTCGACATCGCCGAAGTCCAGGCCACCGAGCAGGTTCGTCTGGGCGAGCTTGAAGCCGCCGAACGTACGGTCGAACTTGAAGGCAGCGCCGAGCATGCCGCCACCAACGCCGAACTGGTCGAAGCAGACGTAGACGTCGACGGTCGCGTTCGGGGCCGGACAGACTTCGTTCACGACGTCGTTGCCGGTGTCCATGTCGGCGTCGAGGAAGATCGCCAGGTTCGGGTTATCATCGGCGAAAGCCGTCGCCGCGAAAGCCAGAACCATCACAACAATCATGAGCCTCTTCACGATCTCAAACCTCCGTGCTGAAGGAACAGCCGAAACCACACCAATCGTCAAGCTGCAAGGTCGTCGATCACCTCCTCCTGCTCATCTACATGACAGAGTGTCTCTCGGATGCCAGACGCTCCGAGCGTCAACGCTCCTCACACTTTCGCACCTGACCTTAGTATAGCACAAGACCTTGGGTTTTGGAAGAGTTTTTTGTGGCGCTTGGGCGCTCTGCACAGAAGAGACACGAGCGACTCACTGTGAGGCGTCAGACGGGACGTGGCACGGGTTCCAGGGAGCGTCCGCGATATTGGATGAATACAGGTAACTAGAACTGAAGAGGGGGCGGAGCCCGTCAGGCTCCTCCCCCTCCGCAACGCTCTCGTGATTCAGACCTACCTGTAGAGGGCCTTGATCGTCCCCCAACTCCGGTCCTCGACCGGCACCGCGGGCACGCAGTCGCCGTCCGGAGGAGGCATGCAGACGCCGAAGTTGCCGGCGAATCCGTGCGAGTCGAGCGACGCGATGCACCAGTCATCCAGGAGGTTGTCGCAGTCCGCGCCGACGTGACCGTCGACGTCGTGCGCCAGGATCTGGACGATGCCGGGCGTGCCGAGATACAGGTACTGAACCGAGGCAGCCACCACGACGCCGTTGGCATCCGGGAACTGGCAGTTGGCGCCGGCCGTGATCGCCCAACCGGGGGCGACTTCGACGTCGCCGAAGTCCAGACCGCCGAGGAGGTTCGTCTGGGCGAGCTTGAAGCCGGCGAACGTACGGTCGAACTTGAAGGCGGCGCCGAGCATCCCGCCGCCGCCACCGAACTGGTCGAAGCAGACGTAGACCATGATCGTCTCGTTCGGGTTCGGACAGACCTCGTTCACGACGTCGTTGCCCGTGTCCATGTCGGCATCGAGGAAAATCGCCAACTGCGGGTTCTGATCGGCGAGCGCCGTCACCGCCAGCAGCAATACGAGCAGAACTGTGACCAGCTGTCTCACGCTCACACTCCTCCCTTCTCGCTCCCTCGCCTGGTTACCTCGCCACCCATCGGGGACCCGGCATCCCGCAATCACCACCGCCGTTGCCGCGGTGCCTCACGTTCGCCGGGCCCTGAGATGGCGAAGGGGGCGGCGCCGACTGCGCTCCGCCCCCATTGCCACAACGTATTCACTACCCGGTATTAGCAGTAGCTTACCGGTACAGAGACTTGATGGCACCCCAGGTCGCGTCCTCGACCGGGCTGATCGGCTCGCAGTCGCCCGAGGGCGGAGCCATGCAGACGCCGAAGTGGCCGTCAAACTGGTGCGAGACCGTCGACGGGACGCACCACGTGTCGAGGAGGTTGTCGCAGTCGGAGCCGACAGGACCGTCGACCGGGTGCGCGAGGATCGTGATGGTGCCGGGCACGCCGAGGTACAGGTACGACACCGACGCGGCAATCACGATGCCGGTGGCGTCCGGGAACACGCAGTTCGCGCCGGCCGTGATGGCCCAGCCACCAGCCTCGACATCACCAAAGTCGAGTCCGCCGAGCAGGTTCGTCTGGGCGAGCTTGAACCCACCGAACGTGCGCTCGAACATGAAGGCAGCGCCGAGCATGCCGCCGCCAACTCCGTCGCCAGCCGGTCCGAACCTGTCAAAGCAGACGTAGACGTCAAACGCCGCGTTCGGAGGCGGGCAGATCTGCGTCACGGGCGCCGTACCCGTATCGTTGTCGGAGTCGAGGAAGATCGCGAGGTACGGGTTCTGGTCTGCGAGCGCCGGGAGGGCGAACGCGAGCACCAGGAGAACAATCAGCAACTTCTTCATCGTAGTCCCTCCGTTTCGCACGGAACGGTCATCTTCTCAAGCAGCTCCACAAGTGGTAAGTAGATGCTCTGGCATCACCTCCCCCAGTGGACGTCGGACAAATTCGTTCCATCAAAAGCCTGAGTCGGGAAATAGAACGAAAGCGCCGTACACCCTCAACGCCACACACCCACGTCCGTGCAACCGGCCAGAACCTCGCTACGGAGCTGCGTGTCCGTAGTGAGCCGAGAACAGGATGAAGTCCTGCAGGCCGATCGCACCGCCGCTCCAGTTGTAGTCGCTGCGGCCGACAACGAGGCCATAATCACCCGAGAACTCGATGAAGTCCTGGAGGTTCAGCCAGTTGTTGACATCCACGAACAGATCGAACGTCTTGCAGTCCAGGTCGTCACTGTCGTTCAGAACGACCGTATAGATCTGCGCGCCGATCGTGACACCGGGCGTGGCAATGCTCTCGTCACCAACGACCGTGAAGCGGATCTCGCCATTAGCGTCGGTCTCCGCGTCCACGTTCGCAAACGTGACGTCGCCACCGGTCACCGTGAAGAAGAAGCTGTTGTACGGAATCCCCTCGATCGGGGTCGTGTCAGCCCTCTTCGCGGTAACAGTGATGTACTCGAAGGCCGGGCCATCGCCAGCAGGGCACGTCGTCATACCGAGATCAGGACCGAGATCGCAAGTCGAGAGATCGGGGTCCGGGATTCCGGCGTTAGCGACGCCCGCCGCGAGGACCAGCAGTCCTGCGAGCACACCGGCAAGCGTTCTTGACATTTTCCTACCTCCTTACAGACAACTCAGACGCTCTGGGATCGCGCTGATGCCCGCGGGTCCACGAGAGACCCGTCAGGAACATACTCTGCTGCGTCGGACCTCCTTTCCATGTTAGATGTCCGGTCGCTTTGTGGTGTCCTCTGTCTCAAGGCCACCTTCACGGAGCATTATAGCACAGCTTCCCTGTGTTTTGCAAGGGGAATCCGACACCACAAAACCCGCAACCGCCTGACAGCCGGGGCTTTGAGGCCTCATGTGAGTGGTTCCCCCCTGGTGGTCTGCAAGAACTGAGCCCGTGGGTCTATTCGTTGCTCAAAGTGGCAAAAACGGGCTCGCCCGCTGGTATCGGTGGGGGGGCGAGCCCGAATTCGACACCTCACAAAGGTATTATACGATACCCCGCCCGGCCGCGCAAGAGAAATCCGATGACGATTTCGTGCGACAGGTGACGCACATGGCGTCCGCGGAACTACGTCCGGTCCTACCTATACAGACCCTTGATCCCGCTCCAGGTTGAAGCCTCGACCGGGCTCGAGGGCGCGTCGGTGCCCACGCCGAAGTTACTGAAGACGGTGGCCGTGTCGAGCAGGTTGTCGCAGTCGGAGATCACGAGCCCGTCGACGGGATGCTCCACGATCGTGATGGTGCCGGGCGTCCCCAGGTACAGGTACTGCACAGTCGCTAGCATCAGGTATCCGTTGGCATCCGGGAACTGGCACTCGGCCCCGGCCGTGATCGCCCAGCCGCCGGCCTCAACGTCGCCGAAGTCCAGGCCCGGAAGGAGATTCGTCTGGGCCAGCTTGAACCCGCCGAACGTACGCTCGAACAGGAACGCTGCGCCGAGCGCTCCCCCGCCCGGTCCGAAGTTCTTCGCGACGACGTACACGTCGATCGTTCCGTTCGGAGCCGGATCGAGCCTGTTGTTCTCAGGCGGCGGCGGGTTGTTCGAGTCGCACCCGATCATGATGTTCGGGTTCTCGTCCGCCATCGCCGCGGTCGCGATGAACGCGACCAGCACTGCAGCCACCATGAACCTCATTGTGTTCCCCTCCCTCCAACGAGGTTGTGATCATCAACTCATCGCATTCGAGTGCTCTACAAACATCGCAGATGGTCGGTTCGTTCCTCACCTCCTTGGCCCCAACCACTTCCCGTTCGTTCTCTCTCGCTCTATAGGACGTGACAGTCCGGTCGACCTTCAAGCGTCTTTGGTGGGCGAAACAGGACTCGAACCTGTGGCCCCCTGCGTGTAAGGCAGGTGCTCTAGCCAACTGAGCTATTCGCCCGGTCCTCGTCCGCCCCGTCTGCCGAGCGTGCCGGCCGGCCGCCCAGCATGATCCCGAGCGGAATCGCCACGCAGTACCCGACCACGAGGAGGATCGGGGCCAGCGTGAGCGACCCGGCCGCGAGCGTGAAATAGCCGGCGGCGATCAGCAGGATCCCGCAGGCGAACACTATGAGGTTCTTGGTCGACATCTAGACGACCCCGGAAGTAGCGGCCCTCGATGCCCGAGCGCCTGCCCTGCCGATTCCTGCCCGACGGTGCAACCTATCAACCGCCTTCACCACTGTCAAGCGAAAACTCCCCTGTTTCCGGGCCTTTCGGGACACTCTGGCGGTTGATTCGCTCCCGAGCCCGCACGTGCTCGTTGAAGGTCCTGGTGAAGGTGTGCGTGCCATCCCCGTTGGCCACGAAGAAGAAATCGTCGCTCCCACGAAGCGGATAGAGCGCGGCTTCGATCGACGCGCGTCCGGGATTCGAGATCGGGCCGGGCGGGAGTCCCGTGTTCCGGTAGGTGTTGTACGGAGACTCCGCCCTGAGATCCCCGTAGTAGAGCTTCCTGCGGTAGTTCCCCGTCGCGTACCTGACGGTCGGGTCCGCCTCGAGCCGCCACCCGCTCTCGAGCCGGTTGTGATAGACCGCCGAGATCCGGCTGCGCTCCCTGTCAAACATCGCCTCCGCCTCGATGATCGACGCCAGGGTGAGGACCTCGAGTTCGCTCATGCCCAGGCTCTCAGCGCGTGCCGCCCTCCGTTCGTCGAAGACCCGCCGGGTCTGCGCGACCATGATCCTGATCGCGTCCCGTCCCGTTGTGTTCAGCCTCATCCTGTAGGTGTCGGGGTGCAGGTAGCCCTCTAGTGATGGTGCCGTGATGCCGAGCTCGGTGATGAAGTCGGGGTCGTGAACGAGGTCCATGAACTCGCCGGCATCGATGCCGAGCGCGCTGTCGAGGAGCGCGGCGATCTCGGCCGCCCGGTAGCCTTCGGGAATCGTCAGATGCCGCCCGGCCACCTCGCCGTACCTGAGCGCCATCAGCACGTCGAGCTCCGAGAACTGGGGACCGAACTCGTACGCGCCTGCCTGGAGTCTGTCGGTGAACCTGAACACGCGCGCGGCCAGGACGAACTTGCCCGCGTCGCCCACGAGACCCGCGTCCTCGAGGATGCCCGCGATCTCCCGGACGCTCGCGCCCTCGGGGACCTCCACGAGAATCCGCGCGTCCGTCTCGTGAACCGAGAGGAGCCAGTGCACCTGGCTGAAGACCGCGAGCAGGAAGAGCCCGGTGACCACCACGGCCAGCGCGTCGCGAACGAACCAGAAGCGCCCGTAGCGTCCGCGGTGCTTGACCTCGGCGGCACGACGGCGCGCCGGTCGGCTCTCCTCTCTCCTTCTGTCGGTACCTTCCGCCAACACTGTCTCTCCGCTCACGGGCCCTTCGGCCTCGCGCCGGCTTCGTCGAGATAGCCCTGCAGGATCACGGACGCGGCGATCTGGTCGACGCGCCCCTTGCGGCCGCGCGACCTCTCGCCACGCTCCCTCATCACGCGCTCCGCCTCCGCGCTCGAGAGGCGCTCGTCCCGGAGGACGACTCGCGCCCGGGCGGCGTCCTCGATTGCGACGGCGAGCTCCCGGGCGCGGACCGCCCTCGGGCCGACGCTCCCGTCCATCCGGATCGGGTAGCCGACCACGACCGTGTCGGCGTCGTGCTCCCGGACGACCTCGGCCACGGCAGCAGCGACGGCGCGGTCGCCCTCCATCTCGAGGGTCGGAAGGGGACTCGCGAGCAGCCTCCCCTCGTCGCTCAGGGCAAGCCCCACTCGGGCCTCGCCGGGATCGACGCCCACGGCCCTCCGCGACTCGCCGTCG
The DNA here is from genome assembly GCA_025774935.1 of bacterium. Lineage (GTDB taxonomy): Bacteria > Joyebacterota > Joyebacteria > Joyebacterales > Joyebacteraceae > JALGVN01. Next base: position 14,572 of record JALGZK010000017.1, read on the forward strand.
GGGAACCGCAGAAGCGAGAGGAGGCCGGCGAAGTCGTCGGGCAGTGGCGCTGCGAACCGCATCGACTCGCCCGACGCAGGATGCTCGAAGGCGAGACCTCGTGCGTGGAGCGCCTGCCTCAGAGCGGCCGCGTTCAGTCTCTTCGCGTCGCGGCGGAAGTGCGGAGGGACGTCTGCGAACGACTTCCGCACGCCGCCGTAGTCGGCGTCCCCGACCACGGGGTGATGGAGGTGCGCCACGTGGACGCGGATCTGGTGCGTCCGGCCGGTCCGGGGACTGAGCTCCACCAGGCTCGCCACCGGGTACTCCTCCCTCGCCTTCCAGCCGGTGACCGCGTCGCGTCCGTCGGTCGTCACCCACATGCGCTTCCTGTCGGACCGGCGGCGCCCGACGGGCTCGTCGATCGTGCCCTCGGTCCCGCCGAGACTGCCCCACAGGATCGCGAGGTAGCGCTTGCTCACGCGCCGTTCCTGGAACGCCTCCGCGAGCGCGCGGTGTGCGGCGTCGTTCTTCGCGACGACGATGACTCCCGAGGTGTCTCTGTCCAGCCGGTGGACGATCCCCGGGCGAAGGGCGCCGCCCGCTTCGGAGAGCGCCGCGCCGCGGCCGAGGAGCGCGTTCACGAGCGTCCCCGACGCCGCGCCGGGCGCTGGGTGAACGACCATGCCCGCTGGCTTGTTCACCACGACGATGTCGTCGTCCTCGTACAGCACGTCGAGCGGGATGTCCTCGGGGTCGGCGCGGAGCGCCTCGAACTCGGGGACGTCGGCCTCGATCACGTCGCCGGGCGCGATCCGCGCGCTCGGCTTCGCCTGCTCGCCGTTCAGCGTGACCAGGCCCGCGAGGATGATCTCCTTGGCCCGGGTCCTCGAGAGCGAGGGCGTCTGTTCGCCAAGGAAGTGATCGAGCCTGTCCGTCGGTGCGTCGTCGGGGACCACGAGGACGATCCGGCTCTTCATGACGAGTCCCGGTCGGAGGGCGCGTCGAGGCGCGGGTCGGGCGCCCCGCCCCCGTCGAGCACGGGTCGGGAGAAGAACACGAGGTTGACGGCCAGCAGGATGACGCCGACCGTGATGGCGCTGTCGGCGATGTTGAAGGCGGGCCACCTGAGCTCGCCGAACCCGAAGTCCAGGAAGTCGACGACGGCGCCGGAACGCACGCGGTCGATGAGGTTCCCGACGGCGCCGCCCAGGACGAGCCCGAAGGCGAGCTGCTCCCAGCGCTTCATGCGGGCGATCTCGCGCCTGAACGCGATGATCGCGATGGCGGCGGCGAGCGAGATGACGATAAACCACGTGCCGCGGCCCCGGAACATCCCGAAGGCCGCGCCCGTGTTCTCGGTTCGTGTCAGGCGGAAGAACGAGCCCCAGACGTCCACGGACTCGCCCATACGCATTGTGCGGACGACCAGCCCCTTGACGATGCGATCGGACACGACGATGACGAGGGCGGTCGCGAACAGCCTGAGCTGCGCGCCGACGACGCCCCGACGAATCGGGGCGGCCGCCGGGCTAGCGCTCGAGCGATCCATTCTCCTCGGCCTTCTTGCAATCGATGCAGAGGCGCGCGTGCGGCACGACCTCTAGCCGCGGCTTCTGGATCTGCTTGCCGCAACCGAGGCAGCACCCGTACGTCCCGTCCCTGAGCCGCGCGATCGCCTCGTCGATATGATAGAGGAGCCTGCCCTCGGCGGACGCCATGTGGTACGCCTTCTCCCTCTCTTCGGCATCGCTGGCCTGATCCGCCATGTGCACCGAGTAGGCGGAGAGATCGCCCGCCGCGTCCCGTTGCGAGTTGTTGAAGATCTTGTCCTCGAAGTGGCCGAGTTCCTTCATCAGCTTCAGCCGCTCCTCGATGAGCCGCTCCTCGAAGTGCTTGATGTCCCTCTTGTTCACTTTTCACCTCCGGCGCGAGAGCTCCGGGGTCTCCCCGGCCGCCTCACTCAGACCGCGCCACGGCGATCCTCGCCCGTTCACCGTTCACGTCCCATTCACGCTCGAGGTCGCCAGCCTCCTTGCTCTCGACGATGCTCTCCGCCAGCGTCTCCTTCGCGACTCGCGCCGCGAAGCACTCCATTGCCGCCTTGAGCCTCGGCCCCGCCTCGTAGTAGACGTGGATCCTGTCCACAACGTCGAAGCCGGCCTCCTTCCTCATGAACTGTATCTTGTTGATCATCTCACGCGCGAACCCCTCGTCCCTCAGCTCGTCGGTGATCTCGGTGTCGAGCCCCACGGTGAGGTCGCCGTCGGACTGGACAGCGAGCCCCTCCCTCGCCACGCTCTCGATCTCGACGTCCGAGGGCTCGACGACCGCGACGTCCTCACCCACGGGCACGTTCACGTTCGAACCTCCGCCGAGCGCCGCGACGTCCTCGGGAGGCATGCTCTTGATCGCCTCCGCGACGACGTTCACGTCCTTCCCGTGCTTCGGCCCGAGAGCGGGGAAGACCGGCACCGCTCTGAGCTGCGAGAGGTCGTCGCCCTCCGCCCACACGAGCTCCTTCACGTTCAGCTCCGCAAGGATGAGCTCCGAGAGCGCGGCCACGCCCTCCCTCCGCTCCTCCGCGACGCCCGCAACGTGGATCGTCGAGAGGGGCTGCCTCACCTTGAGCCCGACCGCGTTCCTCGCGGCCCGCCCGAGGACTACCACCGACCTCGCCGCCTCCATCGCGGCCTCGAGCTCCTCGTCGATCGCCCCGGCCTCCGGGAAGTCGCAGAGGTGCACGCTCGCAGGACCCTCGAGATTCCCGCCCTCACGGAGCCTGCGGTAGACCGCGTCCGAGAGGAACGGCGCCGCGGGGGCCATGGCCTTCGCCGTCGCGAGGAGCGCCTCGTGGAGCGTCGAGTAGGCCGACATCTTGTCCTCGTCCATCTCGCCCTTCCAGAACCGGGAACGCGACAGCCGCACGTACCAGTTCGAAAGGTCCTCGATGACGAACGTCTGGAGCCTCCTTACCGCCTTCGTGATGTCGTACGACTCCATGCTCGCCCGCGCCGCCGCGATCGCGCTCGCCGTGCGCGAAGCGATCCAGCGGTCGATCACGGGTCGCCGCTCGGGCGGCACGGAGTGCTCAGACGGGTCGAACCCGTCGATATTCGCATAGAGCGAAAAGAAGCTGTAGGTGTTCCTGAGAGTGTCCAGGAACCTGCCCGCGACCTCCTTCGGGCCGTTCTCGTCGAACCGGGTCGCGAGCCACGGCGGACTCGTGGACATGAGGTACCAACGGAGCGCGTCGGCACCGTCCCGATCCATGATCGCGAACGAGTCGGCGATGTTGCCGACCGACTTCGACATCTTCTTGCCCTCGATGTCGAGAACCATGTCGTTCACGACGCAGCGCTTGAACGACGACTGGCCGGAGATGATCGTGGAGATCGCGAGGAGCGAGTAGAACCACCCGCGCGTCTGGTCGACGCCCTCGGCGATGAAGTCGGCCGGGAAGTGCGTCTCGAACACCTCCTCGTTCTCGAACGGCCAGTGGAACTGCGCGTACGGCATGCTCCCCGTGTCGAACCAGCAGTCGATCACCTCGGGCGTCCGGGTCATCACGCCCCCACACTTCCCGCACGAGAGCTTGACCTCGTCGACCCAAGGCTTGTGGAGGTCGATGTCGTCGTGGAACCCCTCGACGGCCCTCTCCCCGAGCTCCGCGACGCTCCCGACGCTCGTCCTCTCCCCGCACGCGTCGCAGATCCAGATGTTCAGAGGCGTGCCCCAGTACCGGTCTCGCGAGACCGCCCAGTCGACGTTGTTCTCGAGCCAGTCCCCGAGACGGTTCAGGCCGATCTCCTTCGGGTGCCAGTCGATCTCGCGGTTGATCCTGAGCATGTCGTCCTTGAACTGCGTCGTCTTCACGTACCAGGAGTTCCTCGCGTAATACACCAGCGGCGAGTCGCACCGCCAGCAGAACGGATACGTGTGCACGATCGTCCCGCTCTTGTAGAGGAGGCCGCGCTCCTCGAGGTCCTCGAGGATCAGGGGGTCCGCGTCCTTGATGAACATCCCGGCCCAGGGCTTCACCTCAGCCGTGAGCTTCCCCGCCTCGTCGACGGGCTGCACGAACGGCAGGTCGTGTTCCCTCCCGACGCGGTAGTCGTCCTCGCCGAACGCGGGCGCGACGTGAACGATGCCCGTGCCGTCCTCGAGCGTGACGAAGTCGCCGCTCAGAACGTAGTGGCCCTTCTTGTCAACGGGCACGAACGAGTAGAGCGGCTCGTACTCCTTCCCCATGAGGTCGAGACCCATGCACCTGTCGACGACCTCGTGGTCCTCCTCGATCACGGAGAGGAGCGCCTCTGCCAGGATGAGGTTCTCGTCCCCGACCTTCACCTTGACGTAGTTCTCTGTCGGGGCGACGGCGAGTGCGACGTTCGAGATGAGCGTCCACGGCGTCGTCGTCCAGACGAGGAACGACGTGTCGGGCTCGTCCTTGAGACGCATCCTCACGAAGACCGATGGGTCCTTCGCGTCGGCGTAGCCCTGCGCGACCTCGTGGCTCGAGAGCGGCGTCCCGCAGCGCGGGCAGTACGGGAGGATCTTGTGGCCGAGATAGATGAGGTCCCGGTCCCACATGTTCTTGAGGATGTGCCAGACGGACTCGATGTAGTCGTTCGTGCAGGTGACGTACGGATCCGAGAGATCGATCCAGTACGCCATGCGCCTGGTGAGGCGGTCCCACTCGTCCTTGTACACGAAGACGCTCGAGCGGCAGCTTGCCGCGAACTCGGCGACGCCGTAGTCCTCGATGTCGTCCTTCGTCTCGAGTCCGAGTTGCTTCTCCACTTCGATCTCGACGGGGAGACCGTGCGTGTCCCAGCCGGCCTTCCGTTCGACGAGGTGGCCGGTCATCGTCTTGTAGCGACAGACGATGTCCTTGACCGTCCGGGCGAGAACGTGGTGCGCCCCCGGGTGTCCGTTCGCGGTGGGCGGCCCCTCATAGAAGACAAACCGGGGCGCTCCCGAGCGTCCGGTGACGCTCTCCTGGAAGGTCCCCTCGGCCTCCCAGCGCTCGAGCGTCTCAACCTCGAGCTCCGGGAGCGACTGCCCTTTTGGAAACTCTCTGTAAGGCATTCTCTGTCTCTCCCCCGTCGGGGGGCCGTCCGTACCGGCGAGGCGCCCCGACGAATCGTCGGGCGCCTTGCGGGCCCGACTACATCTCGGCAATCATCCTGAACACGAGTTGCGTGAGGTTCGGTTCGGCCTTGCGCGCGATCTTGAGAATCTCGCGGTGGCTCGCGGGCTCTAGCGCGTCCGGCAGGCACAGGTCGGTCACGACCGCGAAGCCCGCGACGCGCATCTTCCCGTGGATCGCGACGATGTTCTCGGCGACCATCGACATGCTGACGACGTCGCCGCCGATCATTCTGAGGAACCTGTACTCCGCGGCCGTCTCGAGATTGGGCCCCGCGACCCCGATGAAGACACCCTTCCGCAGCTGGATCTTCTCGTCGAGCGCGATCTCCTCGGCGAGCTTCACGTACTCGCGGTCGTAGGGCTGGGACATGTCGGGGAACCGCGGACCCAGACTATCGTCGTTCGGTCCGATGAGCGGGTTGTCGCCCGTGAGGTTGATCTGGTCGACGATCGCGACGATGTCGCCCTTCTCGTGGAGGGGGTTCATTCCGCCCGCCGCGCACGTCAGGATGAGCTTCCGCGCTCCCAGCGCCCTCAGGACGCGGATCGGGAAGGTCACCTCCTGCATCGTGTAGCCCTCGTAGTAATGGACGCGGCCGTTCATGAGGGCGACGCGCTTCCGGCCGATCTTCCCGAGCACGAGCTCGCCGGCGTGCCCCTCGACACCCGACTTCGGGAAGTGCGGGATCTTGTCGAAGGGGATCGTCGCCTCGACCTCCATGTGGCTCGACAGGTTCCCGAGGCCGCTTCCGAGAACCACTGCGACCTGGGGCTTCAGGGCCGTCTTCTTCCTTATGAAGGAGACGGCCTTGTCGATCTTCTGCGAGAGCGTCAGCGTTTTGGCCATTCTTCCACCTCCGCGCCGGGGTGCTACGCCCGGCTGCTGCGCCGGAGTGCCGCCCCGGCTACTGCGCCCGCTCCGCGAGCTGGTAGAGCGTGCGCACGAGGAACTTCTGCACGAAGTAGAGCGCGAAGAACGCGATGATCGGCGACAGGTCGAACCCGCCCTGGACGAGAATCGGGAATCTCCTTCTGAGCCTCCCGAGGAGCGGTTCGGTGATCCGCCTCAGGAAGAGCACGATCGGGTGCATCGACCTCGGCGCAAACCACGACACCACGACCACCGCAAAGATCGCGAGGATGTAGAGGAAGACCGCGATGTCGATGATCTGCGCGAGCGCGCTCAGGAGGTTCGCCAGCACGAACATCCGCCCTCCTCCGTCGGCCGTCCGGCGTCAGCGCGCCGGCCCTTCAGCCCCTCTCGCCGAAGATCGCCCGGCCGACCCGCACGATCGTGGCGCCCTCCTCGATCGCGACCTCGAAGTCGTTCGTCATCCCCATCGACAGGTGCTCCATCGAGACGCCCGGGATGACCCTCTCCTCGATCTCATTCCTGATCTCACGAAGCTCCCGGAAGCAGGGCCTGACGTCCTCCGGATCGGGCAGGAAGGCTCCGATCGTCATGAGGCCCCGGATGGCGAGGCCGCGGAGATCGGCCATCTCCTCGACGGCGGCCATGACCTCCCCCGGCGGGAGCCCGTACTTCGTTTCCTCGCCGGAGGTGTTCACCTCGACGAGGACGTCGATCATCGTCCCCCGGGCCTCGCAGCGCGTGGAGATCTCGCGCGCGAGACGGAGGCTGTCGACCGACTGGATCATGTCGAAGAGCTCGAGCGCCTTCTTGACCTTGTTGGTCTGAAGATGCCCGACGAGGTGCTTCTCGACCGACGGCAGGTCTTCCCCGAGCTTCCGCTCGGCCTCCTGCACGCGGTTCTCGCCGATGCAGGTGACGCCGGCCTCGATGGCCTCCACGATCTTCGGAAGCTCGACCGTCTTCGTCACAGCGACGAGGGCGACCTCCTCCGGATCGCGAAGGGCCCGTTCGGCCGCAGCTGCGATCCGCTCCCGCACGTGGAGAACGTTCTCGTGAATGCCCATGCCCGGGACGTCCCCCCGGTCAGCCCTCGTTGTGAACCATGTATTATAGCCGCCGGTCCGGCGAACGGCAACGTCAAACCGGCGCGTCCGGTCGGGCCCTGGAAGCCACGAAAGGCCCTAAACATGGGCCCGTTCCGGTCTCCGGACCCCCCGCGGCGCCGGATGCGGCTTGTGCATGAGGCCCCCTCGTGGTACTCTCGTTGGGCTGCGCCGCGCTCACTCGCGGCGTGACTCACGTCCGAATCCCTGCGACCGTCGACCCCGAGGAGCGACGAATGGCCGGTTCGAAACCCGACGAGTTCAAGCCCAGAGTCATCGTCTTCTGCTGCAACTGGTGCGCGTACGCGGGCGCCGACCTGGCGGGGGTGTCGAGGATGAAGATCAGCCCTCACTTCCGCGTGGTCAGGACGATGTGCTCCGGCAGGGTCGACCCCGAGCTCATCCTCCAGGCGTTCGTGAACGGAGCGGACGGCGTCATGGTGGCCGGCTGCCACCCGGGGGACTGCCACTATCTCGAGGGGAACTACAGGGCCATGCGGCGGGTGGCGTTCCTGAAGAAGCTCCTCGAGTCGATGGGGATGGACCCCCGGCGGCTCGAGCTTCAGTGGGTCTCCGCCGGCGAGGGAGCGAGGTTCCAGGAGGTGGTGAACGAGTTCGTCGGGACCGTGAAGAGCCTCGGACCCAACCCCCACGGACCCGCGGACGAGGAGCCGGCTCCGAACCCCGAGACCGCGGGGAGTCCGGAAGCGACCGAACGGGAGCGCGCGAGCGTCTGACGCGGGTAGACGGTCGCCGCCGCGCACACAAGCGATACGCAGACGGGGGGAACCGATCCGGCTCCCCCCGCTTTCATCTGTTCCGCCGCCACGGGCGAGGCCCGGGACGCGGAGTCGCTACTGGACCTTCCTGAAGACGCACGACACGACGGTGCGGTCGTTCCCACCCATCGAGATCATGAGGCCGTACGGCTTCGAGGAGTCGATCTCGATCGACTGCCCGTCGGGCTTCCCCGTGAACTGCATCGCGATGTCGGCCGCCTGCCGGACTCCCGTCCCGCCGGTGTAGTGGCCGTACCCGATGAGTCCGCCGGAGAGGTTCGTCGGAACCTCGCCGTCCGGCGCCGTCTTTCCTGCCGCCACGAAGTCGGGCGACTCGCCGTAGCCGCAGAACCCGGCCGCCTCGAGCGAGAGCATCCCGCCGATCGTGAAACAGTCGTGGACCTCGAGCATGCCGATGTCCTTCGGAGTCACGCCCGCCATCTCCATCGCGTTCGCCACCGCGCGCGCCGACGTCGTGAGCTTCGTCTGGTCCTCGGGGTCCTTCGAGATGTCAGCGACCACCTGCCCGTACCCGACGAGCTCGACGGCGTCCTTCCTGTCGACTCCGAGCCTGTCGAGCCCCTCCTCCGAAGCGAAGATCACAGCCGACGCGCCGTCGGATACCTTCGAGCAGTCGTAGACGTTGATGTGTCCGCAGAACGCGTTCGCGTTGCACGGCGTCATGCCGGCCGCGTAGAGGTCCTCGATCGAGTTGTGGTACTCCTGTGCCTTCGGGCACTGCCGGGCGTTCAGGACCGCCCGTTCGTACCATCTCGCCATGGCCTCGCGCGTCCGCTCGGCGCCGAACTTCTCGCTCGCCGCGCAGGCGCGGTCCGAGAACTTCGCCGGGAAGAAGTAGGCGTGCCCGGACTTCCTCTGGGTCACGTAGTGTCCCGCGCCCGCCAGGATGTCCGCTCCGTAGACCGCCTTGACCGTGTTCTGGACCTCGAACCCGACGGCGAGAACGCTGTCAGCCATCCCCGAAAGCACCGTCTTCGCCGCGGTCACGAGCCCCAGGCCTCCCGATCCGCACGCGCCCTCGACCCGGACGAGCGGCTTGTACTCGAGCGAGGGGTCGATCATCGGCATCACGGCCGCGAGGTTCCCCTGCTTGTTGAACCGCGCCGCCATGAAGTTCGAGACCACGCCCTCGTCGATGTTCGCCGCGTCGTTGACCTGAGCGATCGCCCCCTGCCCCGCTTCCTTGATGTAGTGCTCGATGCCCGGACGCGGCTTCTTCGGATGGAACTCCTTCCGTCCCGTGCCGAGGGAGATCGTGTTGTAGCCTGCCGTCACGTAGACGGGCTTCGTGAGATTCTTCATCGCGTCCCTCCCACCTTGTCGGTCACGAGCTCCACGTACTCGTTCACGGGCCCGTAGAGATGGTAGAAGCCGTTCGTGAGGACGCCGTTCACGACGTCGGCCGACTCCGCGACGCCGTCGGCGACGAGCTTCTCGCCTATCTCCTTCGAGCGCACGAGGTAGGCGCGAGCGAGCCCGGCCCCGAGCGTGTCGGTCGTCGCGAGGTTCCCGAAGTAGGCCGCGAGCTTGTCGTCCTTCTTCGGGTCCATGAGGAGCGCTCGCCAGGGCGCCAGTCCGTCGGGTGGACCGCCGAGCTTCTCGTCGAGCTTCGACGTCCAGTCGCCGTCCGCGAAGAGCGCGTAGCCGCCCTTCGAGAGATCGTAGACTCCCGCGGGCCGCCCCTTCTCGTACTTGAGAACCCCGTCCTTCTGCGCGCCCGAGGCATACTGACCGCCGAGGACCCCGCCGTCGGCCATGCGGTCGAGGAGGTCGTCCCTGAGCGTCTCTCCGTCGATGTGCTCGGTCATGACCTTCATGATGAACCGGCAGACGTCAACGCCGACGTAGTCGACGAGCTGGAAGATGCCCATCGGCCGAACAAGGAGGTCTTGGCTGACCTTGTTCACGACGTAGACGGCCTCGGCCTCGGACATCGACTCCTCGGCCATGAGCCTCTTGACCTCCGACGTCGCGTGGAGGATGTCGCGCATGAAGTGCCCGTTCCCGATGAAGCCGGCGATGTCGTTCGCAGGAAAGACCTTCTTCCTGAGACGCTTCGCAAGCTCACGACCCGTCTCCACGGCGTCGGGCTTCGTCGACGATGTAGTGATGAGCTCGAGGAGCCTCTGGACCGCCGGGGGGTTGTAGAAGTGGTAGCCGACGATGCGACCCCCGAGCCCCACGCCCTCGTCCAGGACCTTGATCGGGATGGACGACGTGTTCGTGAGGTAGTAGGCGTCCGGGTCGACGAGCTTGTCCAGCTTCGTGAGGACGTCGATCTTGATGCCCTCGTTCTCGATGATCGCCTCGAAGACGAGGCGCGCGCCCTCCGCCGCCTCGAGCGTCGTGCTCGGCCTCAAGACCGAGAGGGCGTCCTCCACGAACGCGGCGATGACGTCGTAGTTCTCAACGAGGTCGTCGCGGTCCGCGTAGAGCTCCCTCAGGGGCACGATGCTCTTCTCCGCCGCCTTCGTGAGCTGGGCGCGAAGATAGCCGAGGAGCCCCGTGAGAGCTTCCTCGTTCACGTCGATCACGTGAAGGACGTATGTCCTGTCCTTGTTCTCCGGCTTGAGTTTCGCTGTGGCCATCTCCTGCGCGAGGAGGAGGGCGATGCCGCTGCCCATCTTCCCCGCCGCGCCGAGCACGGCCACGTTCTCCAGCCTGGTGTCAAGATCCACGCGTCGCTCCTTTCACAGGATGCTGGGACACGGTGTCGACTTGCTCCATTTCAACTCACACTCGGCCGGGCCAACGATCAGCCCCCGCCGGTCTCTTCTCGTCTCCCCGCCTCGGACGTCGGGGCCTCCGCGCCCTCGAGGGGCTCCTCCGGGTCGAAGCAGTGTCGGCACCGCGCCTCGTACGCCTCGGACGCGCCGACGACGACCCTCTCTCTCGAGGGGATGATGCGCTGGGTCCGGTTCGCGGGCTTCCCGCACTGCATGCAGACGGCCAGCGTCTTCGTGAGGTACTCCGCGACCGCGAGGAGTGCGGGCATGGGCTCGAAGGGGCGTCCCAGGTAGTCCTGATCGAGCCCGGCGACGATCACGCGAACGCCCGAGTTGGCCAGCGTCTCGCAGACCTCGACGAGATGCGGTCCCATGAACTGCGCCTCGTCGAGCCCGACCACCTGGACGTCCGGTCCCACGTAGTCGAGGACCTCTCGCGCGTCGCCGATCCGGATCGACTCGATGCGGCGCTCGTCGTGCGAGACGATGTCCTCCTCGTCGTACCGGTCGTCGATCCTCGGCTTGAACGCGAGCACCTTCTGCTTCGCTATCTTCGCGCGCCTGAGCCTCCGGATAAGCTCCTCGCTCTTCCCGGAGAACATGCTCCCGCAGATGACCTCGATCCAGCCCGTGTCGTCGTGTCTGTCGGTCATGCTCTTCTCCTGGCTTCCCCGCTCTCCCGGTCAGAGACGCGGTGCGAGCGTCACGTCGCCGTGCCAGATCTCGACACGACTCCCTTCCTCCTCGATGACGAGGGCGCCCTCCGGGGACACGTCGACGACACCCCCCGCGTGCCGCTCTCCGCCGCTGTCGACCTCGATCCGCCGTCCGAGCGTCGCCGAGAGGGAGCGCCAGCGCTCCCGCATCGCCGCGAGACCTCCGTTCAGGTACGAGAGGTAGTCCTCCTCGAACCTCGTCAGGACGGCGGCGAGCACCGCATCGCGGTCGGCCTCGGCGCCGGTCAGGATCCGGAGCGAGGTCGCGGTCCCCCGGATGTCCAGCGGGAAGTCGTCCTCCGTCTGGTTGACGTCGATCCCGATCCCGACGACCGCGCTCTCCACCGGGTCCCCCTGAGTCGCCCCCGCTTCGACGAGGACGCCACCGAGCTTCCTTCCGCCGGCGACGATGTCGTTCGGCCACTTGACGCCGACGTCGGCACCCGTCGCGCTCCGGAGCGCCTCCGCCACCGAGAGTGCGGTCACGATCGACAGGGCGCTGACTCGATCCGCTGGAAGGCCGGGGCTCAGGAGCACGGACGCCCAGACACCCATCCCGGCGGGCGAGTGCCACGAGCGACCCGCGCGGCCGCGGCCGCCCGTCTGCTCGTCGGAGACGATGACGCTGCCCTCGGGCTCGCCACGGGCGGCGAACTCCCAGCAGACGGCGTTGGTCGAGACGACGGAGGAATAGCGGTGGATCCTCCGTCCGACGAACCTCGTCTCCAGCCCGAGGTCGAGTTCCGCGGGCGGCGAGCTCATCCGCACGAGCTCCGCGCCCTGCCGGAGAGGCTCCCGACCCGGCTGATCCGCTCTTCGGCGACCGCGCTCGCGGCCTCGGCCGTGCTGATGCCGCGCTCGCGAGAGAGGGCGAAGACCTTCTTGAGCACCTTGTAGATGTTCTCGGAGCGCCGCTTCGCGCGGTCCTCGCTGAACCCCGCGATCTCCTCCGTCACCGCGATGAGCGCGCCCGAGTTGAACACGAAGTCGGGCGCGTAGAGGATCCCGCGGTCGATGAGGAGGTTCACGTGTTCGGGCTGGGCGAGCTGGTTGTTCGCGAGTCCCGCGACGATCGCGCACCTCAGGCGGGGGATCGTCGAGGAGTCGAGGACCTCGCCCACGGCACACGGACTCCAGATGTCGCACTCGACGTCGTAGATCGCATCCGGATCCACGAGCTCGATCCCGAGCTCTTCGCGCGCCCGGTCCGCGGCCGGCGCGTCGACGTCGCTCCCCACCACACGCGCGCCCTCCCCCACGAGCTGGCGGGAGAACTCCACGCCCCCGCGCCCGAGTCCCTGGATAGCGACCGTGAGCCCCGAGAGCACCGGCTCCTTCCCCGCCTCCTCCAGGCACGCCCTGAGCCCGCGGAGTGCCCCGTGCACCGTTACCGGCGAGACGTCCCCGCATCCTCCGTACGCCTCGTGGAGGCCGACCACGTGATCAGTCGCCACGCGTATGAGCTGCATGTCCTCGACGTCGGTCCCGAGACCCTGCGACGTGATGTAGCGCCCGTTCAGGCTCTCGATCTGCCTCCCGAGCGCCCGGAAGAGCGCCTCGCTCTTGTCCGCCGCGGGGTCGCCTATGATGACGGCCGAGCCCCCGCCGAAGTTGAGCCCGGCGGCCGCGGCCTTGTAGGTCATCGCGTGTGAGAGCTTGAGGGCGTCCTCGAGCGCGTCGTCCTCGCGGTCGTACTCCCGCATGCGCGTCCCGCCGATGGCGGGACCGAGGACGGTGCTGTGGATCGCCACGACGCCGCGGAGACCCGCGACCTCGTCGTACGCGAACGCGACCTGCTCGTGCTCGAACTCCTCGAGAGCCTTGAAGATCTCCATCTGCGTCTCCGATCGGCGTGGCGTGTGCTCGCGCGGCCCTAACCGCGCGACGCCGCGTGCCGCTAGTCCTTCTTCTTCCGCTTCCAGGCGGGGTCCCTCTTCTCGAAGAACGCCGCGATGCCCTCGTGTGCGTCGCCGATCCCGAAGCAAAGCCCGAAGACCTCTGCCTCGTAGGCGCTGCCGGTCTCGAGGCCGGCGCCCGCGCCCTTGTTCACGCACGCCTTCACGAGCGCGATGGCCGCGGGACCGTTGGACGCGATCGCCCCCGCCATCTCCTTCGCCGCGTCCACGAGTTCGTCCGGCTCGACGACCCTGTTGACGAGGCCGTACGAGAGAGCGGTGGGCGCGTCGATCGGCTTGCCAACGAGCAGAAGCTCCTTCGCCCGGCCGAACCCAACGAGCCTCGGGAGACGCTGCGTTCCGGCGAACCCGGGCGTCAACCCGAGCGTGACCTCCGGCTGCCCCATCTTCGCCTTCGACGAGGCGATCCGGACGTCACACGCCATGGCGATCTCGAGTCCGCCCCCGAGAGCGTATCCGTTGATCGCCGCGATGACCGGCTTGGACAGGTTCTCGATCGCCGCAAACGCCTTCTGGCCCAGCTTCGACGCCTCCCGCGCCTCCATGCCCCCCATCTCCGAAAGCTCCGCGATGTCCGCGCCGGCGACGAACGCCTTGCCGGCCCCGGTCAGGACGACGGCGCCAATGTCGTCGTCCTCCTCGATCTCCATCATCGCGTGGATGAGCTCTCTCATCGTCTCGCCGTTCAGGGCGTTCAGAGCGTCGGGCCTGTTGATGGTCACGACCGCGGTCAGCCCGTCCCTCTCGATGGTGATGTTCTTGAAGGTCATCACTCCTCCTCTTGCAGAAACGGATTCGGTTGCCACAGTGGTATCAGGCATCGGTGTCGCGCCTCAGTTCGGTCTCTTGGTCGCAGGTCCCGGCCCCCCGGGCCCATCGTCACAGCTCGGCGGTCGCCCCCTCGACGGTCTCAGGGTAGTTCTTGGCCTCCTCCTCCCCGCGGAGGACGCGGAGGCAGCCGTGCGCCAGGGCCTCGAGCTCGTCCTCGCCGGGAACGAGTACCACCTTCCCGATCGACGACACGCGCGCCCGGATGCCCTCGGTGATGCGCTCGGACCTCGCGAGTCCACCGGTCAGGACGATCGCGTCGACCTCTCCCTTGAGGACCGTCGCCATCGCCCCGATCTCCTTGGCGATCTGGTAGATCATGGCGTCGAGGACCCGGGCGGCGCGCTCGTCCCCCTTCGCGGCAAGTTCCTCGACCTCCTTCGCGTCCTTCGTGCCCAGGTAGCCCATGAGCCCGCCCTGCCCCACGAGCTTCTTCATGATGACGGACTCGTCATACTCGCCGGAGAAGCACAGCTTGAGGAGATCGACGGTGGGGAGCCCGCCGGCGCGCTCGGGCGTGAAGGGGCCCGCGGAGAGCGCGTTGCTGACGTCGACCATCCGCCCCTTCCCGATCGCGCAGATGCTGATGCCCCCTCCGAGGTGCGCGACGACGAGGCTCGTCTCGCGGAGCTTCTTGCCGAGCTGCTTCGCGACGGTCCGCGCGGTGGCCTTGACGTTCAGGGCGTGCACGAGGCTCGTGCGCCGGATCTCCGGCATCCCCGAGTAGCGAGCCACGATGTCGAGCTCGTCGACGCAGGGCGGGTCGACAATGAACGCATCGATCCCGAAGTCCCACGCAATCCCGTACGCGAGCACCGCGCCCAGGTTCGACGGGTGCTCCCCCGCGACAGCCTCCCGGGCGTCCGCGATCATCCGCTCGTTGACGCGGTACGTGCCGCTGACGGTCGGGTTGAAGAGACCTCCGCGACCGACCACCGCCGTCAGCGAGTTCAGCGCGACGTCACTGTCGCCCAGGAACTCGAGGATGAGCGCCTTCCTGTACTCGTACTGGTCCCAGACCGTCGGGAACCGGCCGAGCTCGAGGACGCTGTGCTCGACGGAGTCCTCGAAACGGCACTCCTCGCCCTCGAAGACGGCGAGCTTCGTCGAGGTCGACCCCGGGTTCAGAACGAGTATGAGCTCGTTGCCCTTCTTGGATTTGTCCATCGCGTTTCTCTTCCCGATCCGCGGACCCGGTGGGCCGCAAGGACGGCGCGGCGGCCGCCGTGCCGGATCAGTAACCCCTCTCCTTGTAGATCTCGCGCTGAATGAGGAACTTCATGATCTCCGCGGTCCCGCCGCCGATCGTCATGAGGCGGGCGTCGCGGTAGAGCTGCTCCGCCTTGCTCTCCTTCATGTAGCCGATCCCGCCCAGCACCTGGAGCGCCTCGGAGGCGATCTCCTGGGCGGCGGTGGTCGCGAATAGCTTCGCGGCCGCTCCCTGCCGGCTCGCGGGCAACCCCTTCTCGATCATGCGGGCCGCCTCGAGCGTGAGGAGTCTGGCCGCGTCGATCCTGACGGCCATGTCGGCGATCTTGAAGCTCACGCCTTCGAACATGCGGATCTGACGTCCGAACTGCTCGCGCTCGGTCGAGTGCTCGACGGCGAGTTCGAGCGCCGCCCGCGAGTAGCCGACGGCGCCGGCTGCGAGCGAAGTTCGCTCGGTATCGAGCTCGTCCATGAGGATCGAGAACCCCTTGTTCTCCTCTCCCAGGAGCGCGGACGCCGGGATCCTCGCGTCCTCGAACTTGAGGTGCGAGACCTTGAGTCCCCGCATCCCCATGAGATCGTAGTCCTTCACGACGCTGAACCCAGGTGTGTCGGTCTCGAAGATGAACGCGCTCATGCCCTTCCGGGCCTTCACAGAGGTGTCGGTAACCGCGAAGAGGAGGATGTAGTCGGCGAGGCTCCCGTTCGTGATGAAGCGCTTCTCTCCGTTGATGACGTACTCGTCCCCGTCGCGCACCGCCTGCGTCTTCATCCCCGCCGTGTCGGACCCGACGTCGGGCTCCGTGATCCCGATCGCTCCGATCCTGCCGCCAGCGACGATCGACGGGAGGTACTTCCTCCGCTGCTCGTCGTTCCCGAACTTGTTCACGGGCGGCGCGAAGTAGACCGACGTCACGCCGCGAGTCACGTCGAGCATGGGGCAGACCGCGGAGATCTCCTCCGCTATGATCGTCTCCGCGACCATTCCCTTTCCCGTCCCCCCGTACTCGGCAGGGAGGAGGGCTCCCATGTAGCCTGCCTCCCCCACCCGCTTGAGGAGCTCGCGCGGGTACTCCCCGCTCTCCTCGATCGCGTCGGCCTCGGGCGCGACCACGATCTCGGCGAACTTCCTCACTTCTTCCCTGAACGCGTTTTCCTCGTCGGTGTAGAGAACGCTCAGCATTGCGCTTCCTTTCGCTCCCGCGC
This sequence comes from bacterium, assembly GCA_025774935.1. Lineage (GTDB taxonomy): Bacteria > Joyebacterota > Joyebacteria > Joyebacterales > Joyebacteraceae > JALGVN01. The sequence goes on from JALGZK010000017.1 coordinate 31,083, forward strand.
GCTATCCGTCCGATTCGTTCGGTTCGATCTCGATCATAGCTTCCGTCGTGCCGACCGAGTCGCCCGCCGCGACGTTCACCTTCGCGACGACTCCGTCGATCGGGGACCGGACGTCGTGCTCCATCTTCATCGCCTCGACGATGACAAGGCTCTGACCGGTCGTGACTTGCTCGCCCTCTGAGACGGCGAGCTTGACGACCGCCCCGGGCATCGGGGCCTTGATCCTCCCGCTCCCGCCGACGGCGCTTCCCGATCCCGCGAACGACTCGTCGTCTCCCGCTCCGGTTTCGAGGACGAAGCTCCGTCCGTCGATCCAGACGGCGAGGCCGCCGTCGCGGCGCGCGACCCTCGCGGTGTGAGAGCGGCCGTCGACCAGGAGCGAGATCACGCCGCCCTCGGCGCGCTGCCAGTCGACGTCGTACGATCGCTCGTCGACGGTGACGTGAGCCTCGGGCTTACGCCCGTCGGTCCTCACCCTGTGCTTCCGCCCGCCGATCAGGAACTCGAAGTCCACGTGGTCTCCCCGTGTGTCCGCGATGTGTCGGCGTCGCGCGTCGATCGCGCCCCGCCGCTCGGTCTATCTACCGCCGCCCACGCGCCATCCGCCGAGCGTGTCCCACGGCGACGGCGCCCTCTCCGTCAAGACGGAACCGGTCGAAGTCTCCGACGAGAGCGCGAGTGCGCCGGCGATGAGGGCGACGTCCGCGAGGGCGTCGTCCGCCCCGGCCGCCCCGTCGCCGCCCCAGTCCCGCATGTGCTTCTCGATGAAATCGGTCTGCGTGTCCCCCGCGGCGAACGCGGGGTTCTCGATGATCGCCTTCAGGTACTCGACCGTCGTCTCGATGCCGAGGATCGTCGTCTCCGAGAGCGCCCGCAGCATGCGGTGCCTCGCCGCTTCCCGGTCGCCAGCGTGCACGATGAGCTTCGAGAGGATCGGGTCGTAGTGGACCGGTACGTCCCAGCCCTCGTAGATCCCGCAGTCGTGTCTTACGCCAGGACCGGACGGCTCGCGGAACAGCGTCACGGTCCCGGCCGACGGCAGGAAGTCGTTCCGCGGGTCCTCCGCGTAGATCCGGCACTCGATCGCGTGTCCGCGCTGGACGAGGTCTTCCTGAGCGAGGTCGAGCCGTTCGCCCGACGCGATCAGGATCTGCTCTCTCACGATGTCGACGCCCGTCACGAACTCGGTGACGGGATGCTCGACCTGCACGCGCGCGTTCACCTCGAGGAAGTAGAAGTGGCCGTCCTCGTCGAGCAGGAACTCGACGGTGCCCGCGTTCGTGTAGCCGACCGCGCGCGCGGCGCGCACCGCGGTCTCGCCCATGCGGTTCCTGAGCTCGGGGTCGAGCGCCGTCGACGGCGACTCCTCGACGATCTTCTGGTGGCGCCGCTGTATCGAGCACTCGCGCTCGAAGAGGTGCACGACGTTCCCGTGCGTGTCGGCGAGGACCTGGAACTCGACGTGACGCGGCCGCTCGATGAGCTTCTCGATGTAGACCGTGTCGTCCCCGAACGCGGACTTCGCGACGCGGCTCGACGCTTCGAGCGCTCCGGCGAGGTCGCCCTCGGCGCGCACGACAGTCATCCCCTTGCCGCCCCCGCCCGCCGAGGCCTTGACGAGGACGGGGTAACCCATCTCCGCGGCCTTCGACGTGTACTCGGCGAGGTCCTCGCCTTTCCCGAGCATGCCCGGGATGATCGGCACGCCCTCGGCCTTCATCGTCTCGCGCGAACGGATCTTGTCGCCGACGAGCGAGAGCGCCTCCGAAGTCGGACCGATGAACGTGATCCCCGCCTCCTCGCACGCCGCAGCGAACCTGCTGTTCTCGGCCAGGAACCCGTAGCCAGGGTGGATTGCGTCGGCGCCTACCTTCCGCGCGGCCGCGATGACGGCGTCGATGTCCAGGTAGCTCTCGAGCGCCGGGGCCGGGCCGACGTGGACCGCCTCCTCGGCCTCGAGCACGTGGAGGGAGGCGCGGTCTGCGTCCGAGTAGATGGCGGCCGACGGGACCCCCATGTCGCGGCAGGCCCTGATGACCCTGACGGCGATCTCGCCGCGGTTGGCCACGAGGATCTTATCCATCGGACCCCCCGTCGCTCTTCGCCATCCACCGTGGCTTCCGCTTCTCGAGGAACGCGGTCATGCCCTCCTGGCCCTCGTCGGAGACGCGGACCTCGGCGATGACCTTCGCGGTGTAGCTCTTCGCCTCCTCGAGAGGCATCTCCCGCACGTTGTCGAGGAGCTCCTTGCAGACACGGAGCGCCTCGGGTCCGCTCGAGATGAGGCGACCGACGACCTCCCCGACGTACTCGTCCAGTTCGTCCTCGTCGGCGACGTCGTTCACGAGGCCGAGGCGGTAGGCCTTCTTCGCCTTCATCCGCTCCCCCGAGAGGAAGAACTCGCGGCACGCGCCGGGACCCGCCCGCATGATCACGTAGGGCGAGATGCACGCCGGAACGAGACCGATCTTGACCTCCGAGAGGCTGATGACGGCCTTCTTCGACGCGATGACTATGTCGTTCGCCGCCATGAGCCCCGCGCCGCCGCCGATCGCGTAGCCGTTCACGCGCGCGACGGTCGGCTTCCGGAGCTTGTGGATGAGCTCCATCACGTCCGAGATCTTGAGGCTGTCGGCGAGGTTCTCGTCGAACGAGTAGTTCACCGTGTGCTTCATGTAGTTCAGGTCGGCGCCGGCGCAGAACGAGTTCCCCTCGCCCGTGAGGACGACGACGCGCACGCCGGGGTCGTCCTCGAGCTTCCGGTACGCGTCGAGGAGCTCGTCGAGCATGACGTCGTTGAACGCGTTCTTGACCTCCGGGCGCGAGAGCGTGACCGTGGCCACCTGGTCCTCGACCCCGACCCTGATCGTCGTGTAGTCGCTCATGCGTTCGCGTTCCTCCGGCGCGGGGCGACCCGCGCGGGCTACATCCTGAAGACCCCGTACTTCTGGTCGGGGATCGGCGCGTTCAGTGCCATCGCGATCCCGAGCGCGAGGGCCGACCGCGTGTCGAGCGGATCGATGATGCCGTCGTCCCAGAGCCGGGCCGTAGAGTAGTATGCCGCCGCCTCGTGCTCGTACCGCTCGAGCACGGGCTTCATGAACTCCTGCTGCTCCTCGGGCGTCATCTCTTTCCCCTGCTTCTTGAGCTGACGCATCTTGACGGTGAGGAGGACGTTCGCCGCCTGCTCGCCGCCCATGACGCAGATCTTCGCGTTCGGCCACATCCAGAGGAGCCTCGGGTCGTACGCGCGGCCGCACATGCCGTAGTTGCCCGCGCCGTACGAGCCGCCTACGATCACCGTGAACTTCGGGACGTCGGCGTTCGCGACGGCGTGAACGAGCTTCGCGCCGTCGCTCGCGATGGCGCCGTGCTCGTACTCCCGACCGACGATGAACCCCGTGATGTTCTGGAGGAAGATCAACGGGATCTTCCTCATCGTGCACAGCTCGATGAAGTGCGCGCCCTTCTTGGCGCTCTCGGAGAACAGGACGCCGTTGTTGGCGAGGATCCCGACCGGGTAGCCCATGATGCGCGCGAACCCGGTGACGAGGGTGATGCCGTAGAGCTCCTTGAACTCGTGGAAGCGGCTGCCGTCCACGAGGCGCGCGATGACTTCCCGCATGTCGAACGGCTTCCGGAGGTCCGGCGGTACGATCCCGTAGAGCTCGTCGGGGTCGTACGCGGGGTCCTCGGGCGCGCTCACGCCGAGTTCGAACCGCTTTGGCGGGTCGAGGTTCTCGACCACGTTCCGCGCGATCGCGAGCGCGTGCTCGTCGTTCAGGGCGTAGTGGTCGGTAACGCCGGATATCCGGCAGTGCACGTCCGCGCCGCCCAGCTCCTCGGCCGTCACCTCCTCCCCCGTCGCGGCCTTCACGAGAGGCGGGCCCCCGATGAAGATCGTGCCCTGCTCCTTCACGATCACCGTCTCATCGCTCATCGCGGGAACGTACGCCCCCCCCGCCGTGCACGAGCCCATCACGATCGAGATCTGCGGGACGCCCATGGCTGAGAGCTTGGCCTGGTTGTAGAAGATCCGGCCGAAATGCTCCTTGTCGGGGAACGTCCCCGACTGGTGCGGCAGGAATATGCCTCCCGAGTCCACGAGGTAGACGCAGGGAAGCCTGTTCTCCATCGCGACATCCTGCGCGCGCACGTGCTTCTTGATGGTCATCGGGAAGTACGTGCCACCCTTAACCGTCGCGTCGTTCGCGACCACGAGGACCTCGCGACCGTGCACCCGCCCGACCCCCGTCACCATCCCGGCCTGGGGCGCCTCGTTGTCGTACATGTCGTAGGCCGCGAGCGGCGAGAGCTCGACGAACGGCGTGTTCGGGTCGAACAGCTTCTCGAGCCGCTCACGGACGAGGAGCTTCCCGCGCTTCTTGTGGCGCTCGCGCTGCGACTCGGGACCGCCCAGGCTCACGCGCTCGAGGCGCTCCCTGAACTCCCCGACCACCTCGAGCATCCGGGCCCGGTTTTCCCGGAACTCGGCGCTCTTCGTGTCGACTTTGCTCTCGATCCGGTACATCGGTCGGACCTCTTCCTGTTCGGGCCTCGTGCGGGTCCCGTTCGGGCATCGCGGTCGCCGCGCGTACGCTCGCTACTTGTCCGGCACGAACTTGTAGCCGTAGCAGAGGATCCCCGCCTCGCCTTCCTCGCGGATCTTCCGGAACTCGATCTTGATCGGCAGACCGACCTCGAGGTCGTCGAAGTCTACGTCGGCGATCTGGCCGGTCATGCGAACACCGCCCTCGAGCTCCACGATCCCCATCGCGTAGGGCGTCTGTTCGCAGAACTCCGACGGTCCAACGCGAATCACCGTGTAGGTCAGGAGCTTCCCGCGGTCGTCGAGCTTGATCTCCTCGAACTCGCGTCCGCCACAGCCCGAGCAGACGACCCGCGGCGGGAAGAACTGCGCGCCGCAGTCGGTGCACTTCTCCGCCTCGAGACGGTAACGCTGGGGAATCCCCCTCCAGTACTTCGCTGATGTCGACATCCGTTGTCCTCCGTGACTCCTGGGAACTGTTCTCGTCGGGGCGCCCGGCCGGGAGCCCCGCTCCTCCCTGGGACTCTACACCTTCCCAAGGATGTGCGCGACGCACGACCCGCCGGTGCCGCCCATGTTCTGGGTCATGCCTACCTTCGCTCCCTCGACCTGGCGCTCGCCGGCGTCTCCCCTGAGCTGCTTCACGGTCTCGACGATCTGAGCGATACCGGTCGCGCCGACTGGGTGGCCCTTCGACTTGAGGCCCCCTGACGGATTCACCGGAATGCGTCCGCCCATGGCGGTCTCGCCGCTCGGCGCGCCCGTTCCGCCCTTCCCCTTCTCGAAGAACCCGAGCGCCTCGATGACCGCGATCTCCGCGATCGTGAAGCAGTCGTGGACCTCGACGAAGTCGATGTCGGCGGGCGTGAGCCCCGCACCCTTGTACGCGACCTCTCCGGCCTTGGCGACCGCCGAGAGCCACGTCAGGTCCTGCCGCGAGTGGAGCGCGATCGAGTCGGTCGCGTGCGCCGACGAAAGGATCTTGACCGGAGCCTTGTGGCTCAAGTCCTTGGCCATGTCGAGCGGACAGAGGATCGCGCCGGCCGCGCCGTCGGTGATCGGCGAGCAGTCGAGGATCGTGAGCGGATCCGCGATCATGACCGAGTTCAGGACCTGGTCGACCGTCACCTCGAACGGGTACTGCGCGAGCGGGTTCTTCGCTCCGTTCTTGTGGTTCTTGACGGAGACCTCCGCCAGCTGCTCTCGCGTCGTCCCGTACGCGTGCATGTGCGCGACCGCGAGCAGCGCGTAGAGGCCCGGGAAGGTGATGCCGTGGTAGACCTCGTACTCGGCGTCGGCCGCCGTGGAAAGCGCGTACGTCGCTCCGGCGCCGTCGACGTCGGTCATCTTCTCGACGCCGCTCGCGAGCACGATGTCATTCGCGCCCGAGGCCACGTCGAAGTACGCCTGCCTGAATGCCGCGCCTCCCGAGGCGCAGGCGCTCTCGACGCGGAGCGCCGGGATCGGCGCGACGCCGAGGTAGTCGGCGAGGAGCGACCCCAGGTGCTCCTGCCCGACGAAGAGGCCGCTCGTCATGCAGCCTACGTACATCGAGTCGATGTGGTCGACGCCCGCGTCGTCGATCGCGAGCATCGCGGATTCGGTGAAGATGTCGCGGAGGGATTTCTCCCACAGCTCCCCCCACTTCTGCATCCCCACGCCGATGACTGCCACGTCCCTCATGTGATGTCTCCTGTCGGTTCGGTTCCAGCCAGTGTCCGTTCGTCGAGTCGCGTGTCGGCTACTCGCCCATCCGGATCTTCCGGCGGTACTTCGCGTAGGTCCCGTACTCGATGTAGGTCTTCTTGTCGAGGAGCTCCCTCGTCCCAGGGGCGACGTTCCTGACTTCGTCGATCCTGTCGGTCACCTCGAACACGAACCCGTCGCTGCCCGCGCCGGAGCCGTAGCTGACCATGAGGACCATGTCGCCCGGCTTCGCAACGTCGAGCGTCGCCGTGAGACCCATCGGGGAGCTGCCCGAGTAGGTGTTCCCGAGGGTCGGCGAGAGCCAGCCCGGATCGATTTGCTCCTTCGTGAACCCGAGCATCTTGCCGACCCTCTGCGGGAACTTCCCGTTGGGCTGATGGAAGACCACGTACGCGAAGTCCTTCGGCTCCATCTTCACCTTCGCCATGATACCCTTCGCGCACCCCATGATGTGCTTGAAGTACGCGGGCTCGCCGGTGAACCTGCCGGCGTGCCGCGGGTAGTGCATGTAGCTTCGGCGCCAGAAGTCGGGCGTGTCGGTCATGAACGAGTAAGTCTCGATGACCTTCGCGACTCCGGGGTCGCGCCCGATGACGAACGACGCGGCGCCCGCGGCGGCCGAGTACTCGAGCGCGTCGCTCGGGGCGCCCTGCGACGTGTCCGCCCCGACGGCGAGCCCGTACTCGATCTTCTCCGAGTCCACGAGTCCCATGCAGACGAACATCGCCTCCGACCCGGCCTTACACGCGAACTCGAAGTCGGCGCAGTGGACCTCCGGCGTCGCGCCGATCGCTTCCGCGAGCACGGTGCCGGACGGCTTGACCGCGTAGGGGTGCGATTCCGAACCGACGTAGACCGCCCCGATCTTCGACGGGTCGATCTCCGCCCTCGTGAGCGCGTGCTTCGTCGCCTCGACCGACATCGTGATGACGTCCTGATCGGGCGACGGCACGGATTTCTCCTGAAGCATCAGACCGCGCTTGTAGCTCGGCGCGTCCGCCCCCCAGACCTTGGCGATCTCTTCCACCTTGATCCTGTTCCGGGGCATGTAAGCGCCGTAACCGATGATCCCTGCCATGTAGACCTCGCTTCCTCCCTCTGAATCCCGCGCCGGCCCACTGCCGGCGACTGAGCTAGCACATGATGTTGCGAACGAGCTGTATTCTGCCGACCCTCCACGCCGCGTTCGAGACCGCGACATTGTACGGGGTCGTGTTCTCTTTCTTCGCCGTCGTGATGATGTCGGCCATCACGTCGTAGACGCGCCTCGCCTCCTCCAGCAGGCGCTCGCGCGGTGCGCCGCGGAGGTGGGGCTCGGTCTGGTAGAGCTCCGCTCCGGCGATCACGAAGTCGGGAGCGTAGATGATCCCGCGGTCCTTGAGGACGTCCGCGTGGTGCGGTTCCTCGAGGATGTCGGAGGCACACCCCGCGACGATCCTGCACTGGAGCTGCGGGATCGTCTCGTCGTTCAGGATCCTCCCGATCGCGCACGGCGACAGGACGTCGCACTCTGTCCTGAGAATGGCGTCGGGCCGGACGATCGTGATGTCGGGGTAGTCCTCCTCCACTTCCTTCAGTCGCTCGTAGTAGTCGTCCTGCACTTCCTTCAGGCGGTCGTACCGGACATCGGTGATCGTGATCTCTGCCCCCTCCTCGGCGAGCTTGCCGACCAGGAACGCTCCCACCTTCCCCACGCCCTGAACCGCCACGCGGAGCCCCTTCAGACTCGACGTGCCCTTGAGGTCGCGGACGCAGGCCTTCATCCCCCAAAGGACGCCCATGCCCGTGATCTCGTGGCTCCCCGCCATCGGCACGACGCTCGTGGTCTCGCGCCGCACGTGGAGGAAGTCCCGGTCGGACGTCCCGAACGCCGGGTAGGTGACGAAGAGCCCCTTCAGCCCCTCGACGAACCGCCCGAACGCGCGGTAGTAGGCCTCGTCGATCTCCTGCCCCTCCTCGGCCATGAGGATCGCCTTCCCCCCGCCCATGTCCGACTCGAACGACGCGCTCTGGTAGGTCATCATCTCCGAGAGCCTCAGCGCGTCGAAGATCGCCTCGTCCTCACTGCCGTACTCCATGAGCCGCGTGCCGCCGACCGACGTACCGAGCGTCGTGTCGTGGATGGCGATGATCGCCCGGAGGCCGGTCGGCCGGTTGAAGCAGAAGATCAGCTGCTCGTGGCGGCTCTTCTTCATGCGGTCGAAGATGCTCATTCCTCTTCGAACTCCTTCTTGTCGCACATCTCGGTCATCGCGCCGAACGTGCTCTTCGGGTGAAGGAATGCGATGCGGCCTCCCTCGATTCCCGGTTTCGGCTTCTCGTCGACCACCCGGAAGCCCGCTGCCTCTGCGGCGGCGAGCCCTTCCTCGAGATCGGGGACCTCATACGCGAGGTGGTGAAAACCCGGGCCCCGCTTCTCGAGGAAGTCCATGATGGGGCCGGGCCCCAGCGGCTCGATCACCTCCACCATCACGTCCCCGGCCCTGAGGAACGCGGCCTTGACCCCGTGGAGCTCGGACTCCTCGACCTTCACTACCTCGAGGCCGAGGAGGTCGACGTAGAGGCGGAGCGCCTCGTCGACGCTCTCGACCACGAACGACACGTGGTCGATCTTCCTGGCCTTCGTCGTCGGTGCGTGCGGCATTCCGGTCTCCGCTCCTACCACAGGCCGCCTGCGGGTCGGTACCTTCCGAACACTTCCTCGACCGCCGCCGACATCTCCCCCAGGGTCGCGCGGGCCCTCGCGCACTCGATGACGGCCGGCATGGTCGGGGTGCCGCTCCGGGCGTCGGCGGTCAGCCGCGCGAGCGCCCCGTCCACCTTCGACGCGTCGCGGCCGGCCCTGAGCTCCGCGAGCGCCTCGGACTTCGATTCCCGGAGCGCCGGGTCGACCCGGAGGATCTCCATGCGCGTGGGCTCGTCGATCTCGTAGCGGTTCACTCCGACGACGACCCGCGCCCCCTCCTCGATCTCCTTCTGCTGCCGGTACGCGCTCTGCGCGATCGACTTCTGGTAGTAGCCGCTCTCGATCGCGGCGGTGGCGCCGCCCATCCCGTCGATCTTCTCGAGCTCGGCCGAAGCCTCGCGCTCGATCTCGCCGGTCAGCCACTCGACGTAGTACGAGCCACCGAGCGGATCGACCACGTTCGCGACGCCGGACTCCTCGGCGATCACCTGCTGGGTCCGGAGCGCGATCCGCGCGCTCTCCTCGGTCGGGAGCGCCAGCGCCTCGTCGCGCGAGTTCGTGTGGAGCGACTGCGTCCCGCCGAGCACGGCCGCGAGCGCCTGCACGGCCACCCGGACGACGTTCACCTCGGGCTGCTGCGCCGTGAGGCTCACGCCTGCGGTCTGCGTGTGGAACCTGAGCATCTGCGCGCGCGGCGACTCGACTCCGAAACGGTCCCGCACGATCCTCGCCCACATCCTCCTCGCGGCCCGCATCTTCGCGACCTCTTCGAAGAGGTCGTTGTGGGCGTCGAAGAAGAACGAGAGCCTTCCCGCGAACTTCTCGAGGTCGAGCCCCCGCTCCCTCGCCGCCTCGACGTAGGCGACGGCGTCGGCGAGCGTGAACGCGAGCTCCTGCGCCGCGGTCGAGCCGGCCTCGCGGATGTGATAGCCCGAGACCGATATCGTGTTCCATTTCGGGACCTCGGCGCCGCAGTACTCGCAGAGGTCCATGGCGAACCCGACCGACTCCCGAGGCGGATAGGCGTAGGTTCCGCGCGCGGCATACTCCTTCAGGATGTCGTTCTGAACCGTCCCGCGGAGCTCGGCCGCGGCCACTCCCTGCTCCTCGGCGACTACGAGGTACATGCCCATGACGAAGGGCGCCGTCGCGTTGATCGTCATCGAGGTCGAGACCTCGCCGAGCGGGATCCCCTCGAAGAGGGTCTTCATGTCCTCGACCGAGCAGATCGAGACGCCGACTCGCCCGACCTCGCCCTCCGCCATGTCGTGGTCGGCGTCGTAGCCCATCTGCGTCGGGAGGTCGAAGGCGACGGAGAGCCCGGTCTGGCCCTGCTCGAGAAGGTAGCGGAACCGTCTGTTCGTCTCCGCTGCCGTCCCGAACCCCGCGTACTGCCTCATCGTCCAGAGGCGGCCGCGGTACATCGTCGGCTGGACGCCCCGCGTGAACGGGTACTCCCCGGGGAACCCGAGATCGTCGCCGAGGGTCGAAGGCTGGTCGTCCTCGGTGTAGAGCCCGTCGACCTCGACACCCGACTGCGTCGGGAACGCGCCCTTCCGCTCGGGGAACCGCTCGAGCGTCCGCCTGAGCGTCGTCTCCTCCCAGCGCTTCCGCTCCGCGTTCCCCTTCGCCACCTGCTCTCCCCGCCCGGATGCGCCGGGCACCTACTCGATCACGACGAGGTCCTCGCCCTGGGTCACGCCCTGGCCGACCTCGACCTTGATCTCCTTCACGACCCCGCCGCCGGCGCTCTTGAGCTCGTTCTCCATCTTCATCGCCTCGAGCGTGACGACTCCTTCTCCGGGCTCGACGGTGCCGCCGACCTCCACCGCTATTCCGACGACGATGCCGGGCATGGGCGCCCTCAGCACCTCGCCCCGCACCTCCTCGTCCCCGCCTCCCGCCGCCGCGAGTCTGAGCGCCCGCTCGTCCATCACGCGGGCGTCGTACGTCGACCCGTCGAGGACGATCTGGTAGATCCTGTCCTTCCTGTGGACCGACACCTCGAACGACTTGTCACCCAGGAGGAGCGAGTAGACCGGCGACCGGCCGATCCGGACGAGGTCGACCGGCTGCGTCTCGTCGCCGAGCGTGACCTTCGCACCCTCGTCGCTCTTCTCGACCTCGAGTTCGATCTTCCTGTCGGCGATCTCGACCTGGTACTTCACGTGTCCCTCCGCGGTGTCTCGTCGTCGGTGCGCGCGGGCCTCTTCCAGGCATCCGCCTGTCAGCGAGGAGCCGGCTACTTGAGGTGGAGCTGCCAGCCTCCCCACGTCCTCCGCTCGGGCGGCTGCCGCCAGCCGCCTCGCGATGTGCCGGCCCCCGCTCCGACTGCGAGCGGCTGCGCCTCCTCTCGCTCCGCGTCGCGCACGAGCGCTGCGGCCACGGCCGCGACCTCGGGAAGCGGGAGCGTCCTGCCCGTGTACGTCGGGAAGAAGACCTCGTCGACGTACGACGTGTCGAAGTCTCCGCTCCGGAAGGCCTCGCTCTCCATCACGGCCTTGTGGAACGGGATCGTCGTCTTGATGCCCTCGATGTTGTACTCGGAGAGGGCGCGCCGCATCCTCTCGATCGCCTGGTCTCTCGTGGGCGCCCACGCCAGGAGCTTGGAGACGAGCGGGTCGTAGTAGATCGGCACGTCGAACCCGGCGTGGATGCCGCTCTCGACCCGGACGCCGGGGCCCGCGGGCTCCCTCATCCGCTCGATGAGACCGGTCGAAGGGAAGAAGTTGTTCTCGGGATCCTCGGCGCAGATCCGGCACTCGATCGCGGAGCCTCTGTGGAAGACGTCGAGCTGGCGGAACGAGAGCTCCTCGCCCGCCGCCACGCGGAGCTGCTCCCTGACGAGGTCGATGCCCGTCACGAGCTCCGTCACCGGGTGCTCGACCTGGAGCCGCGCGTTCACCTCCAGGAAGTAGAACTCGCGGTTCGCGTCGAGCAGGAACTCGATCGTTCCGGCGTTGACGTACCCCGAGGCCTTCGCCGCCTTGACCGCCGCCTCCCCCATCTTCGCTCGGAGGCTCTTCGTGAGCGCGGTCGACGGCGACTCTTCCACGAGCTTCTGGTGGCGCCTCTGGATCGAGCACTCGCGCTCGCCCAGGTGCACGACATTCCCGTGGCTGTCGGCGATGATCTGAAACTCGACGTGGCGAGGTTTCTCGATGAGCTTCTCGAGGTAGATGCGGTCGTCGGCGAACGCACTCCCGGCCTCCGAGCGGGCCGCCCTCGCGGCGGCCGCGAGCTCGTCCTTCGAGAATATGGCGCGCATCCCCTTGCCGCCGCCGCCCGCCGCCGCCTTGAGCATGACGGGGAACCCGATCCGCTCCGCCTCGGCCTGGATCTCATCGTCGTCCGAGAGCGGACGGTCGCCGCCCGGCACGACGGGGATCCCCGCCGCGACCATCGTCTTCCGCGCCTCCATCTTGTCGCCGACGAGCGCGATGGTCCTGCTCGAGGGACCAATGAAGACGACGCCCGCGTCCTCGCACGCGCGCGCGAATCCGGCGTTCTCCGCGAGGAACCCGTATCCCGGGTGGATGGCCTCGGCGCCTATCTTCTTCGCGTGGTCGACGATCGCGTCGATCTTGAGGTAGCTCTCGCCCGGGGCCGGCGGCCCAATGAGGTGGGCCTCGTCCGCCTGGCGGACGTGGCGCGAGGAGCGGTCGGCCTCCGAGTAGATGGCGGCGGAGGATATCTCGAGCTCCCGTAGCGCACGGATGACCCTGATCGCGATCTCGCCTCGGTTGGCTACCAGCACCTTCTTGAACATGATGTCGTCCGTGCCTCCTCGAGGGCTAGAGCGGGATGTTCCCGTGCTTCCTGGGCGGGTTCGAGTCTCTCTTGTTCGCGAGCATCCGGAGCGCGTCGATGACGACGGGCCTCGTGTCGCGCGGCTTGATCACTCGGTCGAGGAACCCCGCGGCCGCCGCGATGTAGGGGCTCGAGAACTTCTCCTTGAACTCGTCGACGAGCTTCTTCCTGAGCGCTTCGGGATCGTCCGCCGCGCCGAGCTCCTTTCGGAAGAGGACGTTGACGGCGCCCTCCGCGCCCATGACGGCGATCTCCGACGTCGGCCACGCGAGGTTCACGTCGCCCCTGATGTGCTTGCTGCTCATGACGACGTACGCGCCGCCGTACGCCTTCCTCGTGATGATCGTGATCTTCGGGACGGTCGCCTCGCAGTACGCGTAGAGGAGCTTCGCGCCGTGCCTGATGATCCCGCCGAACTCCTGCCCCGTTCCCGGCAGGAATCCCGGCACGTCGGTGAACGTGATGAGCGGGATGTTGAACGCGTCGCAGAACCGGACGAACCTCGCGCCCTTGACCGACGAGTCGATGTCGAGGACGCCCGCGAGCGCGGCGGGCTGGTTCGCGATGATCCCGACGGGACGGCCGTCCATGCGCGCGAACCCGACGACGATGTTCGGGGCGAAGTCACGGTGCACCTCGAGGAAGTCGCGGTCGTCGACTACCCGCAGAATCACGTCCTTCATGTCGTACGGCTTGTTCGGGTTGTCGGGCACGATCTCGTCGAGCTCGGGGTCACGGCGCTCGGGGTCGTCGGTCGGGTCCTTGCTCGGCGGGTCCTCCGCGTTGTTCGACGGGAGGAACGAGAGGAGCTCCCGGATCTGCGAGAGACAGGCAGCCTCGCTGTCGGAGTTGAAGTGCGCGACGCCGCTCTTCGTGTTGTGGACCGGCGCCCCGCCGAGCTCCTCGTGCGTCACCTCTTCGTGCATGACCGTCTTGATGACGTCAGGCCCGGTGAGGAACATGTAGCTCGTCTTGTTCACCATGAAGACGAAGTCGGTGATGGCCGGCGAGTAGACGGCGCCGCCCGCACACGGCCCCATGATCGCCGAGATCTGCGGGACGACGCCCGAGGCCAGCACGTTCCGGAGGAAGAACTCGGCATACCCGGCGAGGCTCCAGACGCCCTCCTGGATGCGCGCGCCGCCGGAGTCGTTGAGGCCGACGACCGGCGCCCCGTTCTTCATCGCGAGGTCCATGATCTTGCAGATCTTCTCTCCGTGCGCCATCGAGAGCGAGCCGCCGAACACGGTGAAGTCCTGCGCGAAGACGTAGACGAGCCTCCCGTCGACCGTCCCGTACCCCGTCACCACCCCGTCGCCCGGGATCCTCTTCTTCTCCATGTCGAAGTCGGTGCAGCGGTGGGTCACGAACGGGTCGAGCTCGCGGAAGCTGCCCTCGTCGAGGAGGAGGTCGAGCCGCTCCCTGGCGGTGAGCTTGCCGGCGGCGTGCTGCTTCTCGATGCGCTTCTCACCGCCGCCCAGCAGGGTCTCCTTCGTTCGCTCTTCGAGCTCCTTCATCTTCTCTTCTATCGACATCGCTACCGGCCCCTTCTCGATTGAGGGAAGAACCTCACGCGTCGGAGAGGTCCTCGAACGCGTACCTGCCCCTCTCGTCCTTCGTGATGCGGCCGACGTTCCCGTCGACGTCGTGGTCGAGGATGACGATCCAGTCGCCGGCGACCGCCTGTGCGAGGAGCTTCTCCTTCTGCTCGATGACCTCGAGCGGGAAGGTGTCGACGCCCGCGACGTACGGAACGCGTACGTGGTGCCTCCCCGGAATGAGGTCGGCCGGGTAGACCGCCGTTCCGTCGGGCGTCTCTATCAGCACCATCGTGTGCCCGGCCGTGTGGCCGCCGGTCCGCACCATCGTGACACCGGGGGCGACCTCGTGTCGGTCGCCGACGAGATCGAGCTGCCCCGCCTCCTCGATGGGAACGAAGTCGTCCGTGCGGTACGCGGCTCTGCTCCGGGCGTCCGGCTCGAGCGCGTCCGCCCACTCCCGCTCGTTCACGTGGTAGCACGCGTTCGGGAACGCGGGCTCGACGCCCCCGGTCCCGTCCCGAGTCGCTCCGGCGGCGTGGTCCGCGTGGAGGTGCGTGAGGACGACCGTGTCGATGTCCTCGGGCGCGAATCCCATCCGCCGGAGAGCCGTCTCCACGTTTCTGTCGGGGTCGAACGCGAAAATCCTGAGGTCCTTCTTGGTGTGCCTCGCCCCGAACCCGACGTCGACCAGGATCTTCCTGCCGTCGGTCTCGATGAGGAGCGGCGAGAGCGAGAGCCTGATGCGGTTCTGGTCGTCGGCCGGGACGAGCGCCTCCCAGATGATCTTGGGGACGGCTCCGAACATCGCGCCGCCGTCGTAGAGGCACTCCCCCGCGTCGAGGCTCGTGAGCTTCACTCCCCCGAGTGTCACCGTGAGGTCCGTCATGCTCACACCCGTCGCTCCCCCGCTCATCCCCTGAGCTCCCAGCCGGCCACCACGAGCTTCTGGATCTCGGAGGTCCCCTCGATGATCTCGGTCACGCGCGCGTCGCGGAAGTAGCGCTCGACGGGGTGGAGATCCGCGACGACGCCCGAGCCGCCGTGAACCTGCACGGCCTTCGACGCTACGAACGAGGCGGTCTCAGACGCGAAGAGCTTCGCCTGCGCTGCGATCTCGCCGTACGGGGCTCCTTCGTCCATGGTCGCCGCCGCCTGGTATGTGAGCGCGCGGGCGGCTTCGAGCCGCGTGGCCATCTCCGCGATCATGAGCTGGACCGCCTGGAACTTCGCGATGGGGCGCCCGCCCGTCACGCGGGAGAGCGCGTAGGCCTTCGACGCCTCGAGCGCGGCCTGACCGATACCGACGGCCATGGCTGCGGCTCCGATCCTGCCGCCGTCGAGGACCCCGAGCGCCATCCTCATGCCCTTCCCGCGCTTGCCGATCACGTGCGCCGCGGGGATGCGCATGCCGTCGAAGACGAGCTTCCCCACCGGCGCGGCCTTCAGACCGATCTTGATTCCTGCGCTCTCGGGCGCGAACCCATCCGCGTGCTCCGCCTCGACGAGGAGCGCGCTCATCTCGTCGCGCTTCGTGACCTTCCCGTCCTTCTCGACCGCGGTCTCGCCCGTGATCGCGAAGAGGACGATGACGTCGGCGATGGGGCCGTTCGTGATGTACATCTTCGTGCCGGTGGCGACGAAGTGGTCGCCTTCCTCAGGCGCGCGCGTGGGCGTCGTCGGGTCGAGCTCGGTGAGCGCGAACGCGCCGAGCTTCTTCTTCGCGAGCTCCGGAAGGACGTGCGCCTTTATCTCGTCGGACGCGTGCTCCGCGAGGAGCGCGACGCAGAGTGAGCTGTGGATGGACATCACGAGCGCCGTGCTCGCGTCGCAGCGCGCGAGCTCCTCGACAGCGGTCACGTACTCGAGCGCGCTCGCCCCTCGCCCGCCGAACTCCGTCGGCGCGAGGAGCCCCATCATCCCGGCTTCGAACATCGCGTCGAGCGCCGCCCGGTCGTACCTCCCGACCTTGTCCATGCCCGCCGCGCGCGGAGCGATCTCCCGCTCTGCGAACTCCCGCGCCCACGCGCGGATCTCGCGCTGCTTCTCGCTCAGATCGAACATCGTGTCCTCGTCCGGCGCGGTCCGGGCGGCCCGTCCGATGCTACGCGCCGCGCTTCTGCGCGACCGCTTCCTTGATGTACGTGACGATGTCGCGCGTGTCGGTGCCCGGGCCGAAGAGCCGGTCGACGCCCATGCCGACGAGCTTCTCCATGTCCTCGTCGGGGATGATCCCCCCGCCCGTCACGATCACGTCGTCGGCGCCCTTCTCCTTCAGGAGCTCGAGCACCCGCGGGAACATCGTCATGTGCGCGCCCGAGAGGATGCTCATCGCGACGACGTCCACGTCCTCCTGGACTGCCGCGTTGACGATCATCTCGGGGGTCTGGTGGAGGCCGGTGTAGATGACCTCCAGCCCGCCGTCCCGGAGAGCGCTCGCCACGACCTTCGCGCCGCGGTCGTGGCCGTCGAGCCCGGGCTTGGCGACCAGTACTCGGATTCTCTGTGGCATCGTTGGTGCTTCCTCCGCTCGTCTCTCCCGCCTAGTTCGGCGGCTCGTAGGGATCGGGAGTACCGGGCCGGATGGGTGGTTCCTTCTGGAGCGACATAACGTGGTCCGTAAGGAGTTGCCCCGCCGGCCAGCGGATCCAGCCCGCCCTGATCCACTGCGGATCGAGCGGGTTCTCTTCCTTCGGGTCGGTGTGGAGATCGTAGACGAGAGGCACCGGATACTCTTTGAGGGGCTCGCCCCACGCACGGTCGAGCTCCTTGAAGACCATTTTCCAGTTCCGCCACTTCACGCCGAAGATTTCGCTCCCGACGTAGACGATGACGCCCTCGCGGTTCGACTTCTCGTGACCACCCGTGAAGAAGTCGAGCTGGTCGATGCTGTCGATGACGCGGTCGTCGGGCACGTCGCCTCCGACCGCACTGGCAAACGTCGCGAAGAGGTCCACCTCGTGGACGATCTCGTTACTGACGAGCCCCTCGGGAACGTTCCCGGGCCACCGCATGAGGAACGGCACCCGAAGCGAGCCCTCGTAGCCTGTGAAGTAGGTGCTCCGCCACGGCCCGCTGAACCCGTGCCACGGCACCTGCGCGTCGGGCCCGTTGTCGGCGGTGAAGATGAAGATCGTCTCGTCCCGGATGCCGAGCCGGTCGACCTCGTCGAGGAGCATGCCGACGTAGACGTCGAGCTGTGCAAGAACATCGGCGAAGTCGCCGTTCCCCGTCTTCCCCGCGAAGTCCGGGTGCGGCGTGAACGGCATGTGCGTCTGCGTGTAGGGCAGGTAGAGGAAGAACGGTCTCTCGGCTTCGACCTGGCGCCGCATGAAGTCGATCGACAGCTCGGTCAGCTCGCCGTCGATGAGGGCGCGCTCCTCGAGGTCGTATACGCGGAGGTTCGCGGGCTCCTCGCCCCTCACGCCTTCCATGATGTGCTCGGGATGCGCGAACGGATGTGAGTCGGGCCTGAAGCGGCTGTCGTTGGGCCAGAACGCCTCGTCCGAGGAGTTCGGGATCCCGTACCACTCGTCGAACCCCTGGTCCGTGGGGTATCTCCCCTCCGTGTGACCGAGGTGCCACTTGCCGAACATGCCGGTCGCGTAGCCCGCGTCCGAGAGCATCTCGGCCATCGTGTACTCCCACTGCGTGAGGCCGTAGATCGGCGACTCGATCGGGATTGACGCGTTCCCCGTGCGGATGGCGTAGCGCCCCGTGAGGATCGCGGCCCTGCTTGGCGTGCACTGGGCTTCCACGTTGAAGTTCGTGAGCCGGATGCCCTCCGACGCGAGCTTGTCGAGCCGGGGCGTCGGCGCCCCGCGGATGATCCCGCCGCCATAGCAGCCGAGCTCCCCATACCCGAAGTTGTCCATGAAGATGAGGACGATGTTCGGCTTGGACGCGGCCTGCGCGGCCGCGGGCTTGAGCGCGAACGTCGCGGCTAGAAGCCCGAAGACGGCCATGAGGAACTTCATCGTCTCCCCCTTTCACCCGTTGGGGTGAGGCAGGACCTCCCGGAGGACCCCGATCATCTCCCCGATCGTGGCGTACACCCGGGAGCACTGAACGAAGTGTGGCATCAGGTTGTCGGTGCCCTCGGCCGCGGCGCGGAGTCCCGCGAGGGCTTTCGTGACCGCTGCGTCGTCGCGCTCCGTCCTCACCTGTGCGAGCACCTCCCGCTGCCGCTCCGCAACGTCCGCGCCGATCTTCAGGAGCTCGATCTTGATCTCCTCGCCCTCGTCGACGTGTTCGTTCACGCCGACGATTACCTGGCGGTTCTCCTCGATCGCTCGCTGGTACCGGAACGCGGCCTTCGCGATGTCGCGCTGGAAGAACCCCTTCTCGATCGCCGGGATGACGCCGCCGAGCTTCTCGATCTTGTCGAAGTAGTCGCGGCAGCCTTCCTCCATCCTGTTCGTGAGCGCCTCGACGTAGTACGACCCGCCGAGGGGGTCGATCACGTTCGGGACGCCGGACTCGTGCGCGATGACCTGCTGGGTCCGGAGGGCTACGTGCACGGCCTCTTCGGAAGGGAGCGCGAGCGACTCGTCCATCGAGTTCGTGTGGAGGCTCTGCGTTCCGCCCATCACGGCGGCCAGCGCCTCGAGCGCGGTCCGGACGACGTTGTTGAACGGCTGCTGCGCTGTAAGGCTGCAGCCCGCCGTCTGCGTGTGGAACCGCATGAGCCACGACCGGGGGTCCTTCGCCCCGTACTTCTCCTTCATGTCGGTCGCCCAGATCCGTCTCGCGGCGCGGAACTTCGCGACCTCCTCGAAGAAATCCATGTGCGAGTTGAAGAAGAACGAGAGTCTCGGCGCGAACTCGTCGACGTCCATCCCGGCCGCGATGCCGGCCTCGACGTAGGCGAACCCGTCGGCGAGCGTGAACGCGAGCTCCTGGAGCGCGGTCGAGCCCGCCTCGCGGATGTGGTAGCCGCTGATCGATATCGTGTTCCACTGCGGGACGTCGGTCGCGCAGTACTGCATGATGTCGGTGATGATCCGCATCGAGGGCTCGGGCGGGAAGATCCAGCTCTTCTGCGCGATGTACTCCTTGAGGAGGTCGTTCTGGATCGTGCCGCGCAGCTTCTTCGAGTCGACGCCCTGTTTCTCCCCCACGCAGATGTACATGGCGAGGAGCACGGCCGCGGGAGCATTGATCGTCATCGACGTCGAGACCTTGTCGAGCGGAATCCCGTCGAAGAGGGTCTCCATGTCGCGGAGCGAATCGATCGCGACGCCGCACACGCCCACCTCGCCCTCCGCCCGTTCGTGGTCGGAGTCGTAGCCCATGATCGTCGCGAGATCGAAGGCGACCGAGAGCCCGGTCTGCCCGTGCTCGAGCAGGAACTTGTACCGTCTGTTCGAGTCCTCGGGCGTTCCGAACCCCGAGAACTGCCGCATCGTCCAGAGGCGGCCGCGGTACATGTTGTGGCGGACCCCCCGCGTGTACGGGTACTCGCCGGGGAACCCGAGGTCGTTCAGGTAGTCGAGATCCGCGACGTCGTCAGGTGTGTAGAGGAGGTCGACCTCCTCGCCGGAGACCGACGTGAACTCGGCGTCGCGCTGGCGGGACGACTCGGTGGCGTTCCCCTCCCAGGCCTTCCTCGCACCAGCGACATCGCCGGTTCCGCTCTTCTTCGTGGTGTCAACGTCCGCCATCGCTGCCTCCCATGAGAGCGACGACCTGGGCCAGGAGCTGGTCAGACGAGAAGTGCGCCATCGAGATCGTGCCCGAAGGACACGCCGCCGCGCACGTGCCGCAGCCCTTGCAGAGCGCCTCGTTGCAGCTCGACACGTCCTTCTCCTCGTCGAGCGTGAGAGCGCCGTAAGGGCAGACGGAGATGCAGATCCTGCAGCCTGCGCAGAGGTCCTCGTCGATCGAGCACGAGAGAGCCTCGACCGTGACCGTGCCCTTCGACATCGGGATGATCGCCGAGGACGCTGCGGCCTTCGCCTGGGCGACCGTGTCGGGGATGTCCTTCGGCCCCTGGCAGCAGCCGGCGAGGTAGATGCCCTCGCTCGCGGTGTCGACGGGACGGAGTTTCGGGTGGGCCTCCATGAGGAAGTTGTCCTGGGAGCAGCAGAGCTTGAGCGCGTTCGCGAGGCGTCCGGTGCCCTCGCGAGGGACGAGCCCCGCCGCCAGGACGACGAGGTCGGCCTCGACGTCAAGCGGCTCGCCCTCGAGCGTGTCCTCGCCCCGAACGACCAGTCGGTCCTTCCTCTTGTAGATCTCGGAGACGCTCCCGCGCCGGTAGATGACCCCCTCCTTCCGCACGCGGTCGTAGAACTCCTCGAACCCCTTCCCGAACGCCCGGATGTCCATGTAGAAGACCGTCACGTTCGCGTCGGGGATCTTCTCCTTCACGAGGTGCGCCTGCTTCGCAGTGAACATGCAGCAGACGCGCGAGCAGTACTCGTTCCCCACGGTCTCGTCGCGCGAGCCCACGCACTGGATGAACACGACGTCCTTGGGCTTCTTCCCCGCGATCACGATCTCTCCTGTCGTCGGACCCGACGCCGAGCAGATTCGCTCCATCTCGAGCCCGGTGATCACGTTCTCGTACGAGGCGTACCCGAGCTCGGGCTTGAGGCAGGGGTCGAACTCGTCGAAGCCCGTCGCGACGACGACCGTTCCGACCTGAAGCGGCTCCTCCCGCTCCTCCATCTCGTAGTCGATCGCGTCGGGACCACAGACCTTCTCGCACACGCCGCAGGTGCCCAGGGTCTTCTTCAGGCAGTGCTCGTCGTCGAGCACGGGGACCGCGGGGACCGCCTGCGGGAACGGGAGGTAGATCGACGACCTCGAGACGAGACGGGTGTCGAACTCGGACGCGAGCGGCCGGGGCGTGAGGTCGGTGATGAGCCCGAGGTCGATCGCGTCGGTCGGGCAGATGAACTCGCACGCGCCGCAGGCGATGCAGACCTCCGACTTCTCGGCATACGGCGTGGCGATCGCGCGGTTGTCGCCTCGCCCGCGGAACGCGAGCGCTCCGGCTCCTACGACGTCGCGGCACATGCGGACGCAGAGCCCGCACATGATGCAGCGGTTGTCGCTCCGGTCCTCGGGCGTCCGGAACGGGGTCCCCTCGATCCCGAGCTTCGCCGCGAGGTCGCGGATCTCGACCGCGTCCGGCGCTTCGGCGAGCATGAGCTCGACGACGAACCGCCGCGCCTTCCGGACCATCTCGGAGTCGGTCCGGACCTCGCCCTCCCACGCGGGGTAGGTGCACGCCGGGTGCAGCCTCGACTTCCCCTTCCAGATCGTCTCCACCACGCAGACCCGGCACGCGCCGTACGGGGTGAGCCCCCGGTAGGTGCAGAGCGTCGGGATCTCGATCCCGAGCTCGACGGCCGCCTCGAGCACGGTCCGGTTCTGGTCGGCCTCTATCTCGTGTCCGTCGATGATCAGGAGACCCATTCCCGGTGTTCCTCTCGTTCCTTTGGTGTCCATGGCTTCGCGGCGCGGGCGCCCGGCGCCCCCGCCGCTACTCGATCTTGATCGCGTCGAACTTGCAGGACTCGAAGCAGATGCCGCACTTGATGCACTCGTCCTGGTCGATCGCGTGGACCTTCTTGGGCTCGCCCTCGATGCACTCCTGCGGGCACTTCTTCGCGCATACGGTGCAGCCGGTGCAGGCGTCGGCGATCACGCTGTACGTGACGAGCGCCTTGCAGACCCCGGCCGGGCAGCGCTTCTCCTCGATGTGCGCGCGGTACTCGTCCTTGAAGTACCGGAGGGTCGTCAGGACCGGGTTCTGCGCGGTCGAGCCGAGCTGGCAGAGAGCGGTCTGTTCGAGACCCCACGAGAGGTACTCGAGCTCGTCGATGTGCCTGGCCTCCCCGTTTCCGTCGCAGATGTCTGAGAGTATCGCGTGCATCTGGCGAAGGCCCTCGCGGCACGGGGTGCACTTCCCGCACGACTCGTCCTTCAGAAACCCGACGAAGTACTTCGCGATGTCGACCATGCAGTTCCTGTCGTCCATCACGATCATGCCGCCCGAGCCCATCATCGATCCCGCCTCGGTGAGGCGGTCGAAGTCGACCTCGAGGTCGAGGAGGTCGGCCGGGATGCAGCCCCCGGAGGGCCCTCCCGTCTGGACCGCCTTGAACTCGCGCCCGCCGCGGATGCCGCCGCCGATGTCGTCGACGATCTCGCGGAGCGTGACGCCCATCGGGACCTCGACGAGACCGGTGTTCACGACTTTGCCCACGAGCGAGAAGATCTTCGTGCCCTTGCTCCCCTCGGTTCCGATCTCGGCGAACCAGTCTGCGCCCTTGTCGACGATCAGGGGCACGTTCGCCCAAGTCTCGACGTTGTTGAGGACCGTCGGGCGCATGCGGAGCCCGCGCTCCACCGTGTGGATGTGCTTCGGCCTCGGCTCGCCTGGGCGTCCCTCGATCGACGCCATGAGCGCGGTCGATTCGCCGCAGACGAACGCGCCGCCCCCGCGCGCCACCGACACGTCGAACGCGAACCCTGTGCCGAGGATGTTCTCTCCGAGGAGCCCCGCCGCGCGCGCGTCGTCGAGGGCGCGGGTGAAGTTCGCGACCGCGAGCGGGTACTCCTCGCGGACGTAGATGTAGCCCTCGTTCACTCCGAGGGCGAACGCGCCGATCACCATCCCTTCGAGGACGCTGTGCGGGTTACCCTCGAGGATGCTCCTGTCCATGTACGCGCCGGGGTCGCCCTCGTCCGCGTTGCAGATGAGGTAGCGCGTGTCCCCGGGCGCCTTCAGGCACGACTCCCACTTCTTCCCGGTCGGGAAGCCCCCGCCGCCCCTCCCGCGGAGACCTGACGACTTCACGGCCGCCACGATCTCGTCGGGCATCATCGAGCCGAGCGCCTTCGCCAGCGGCGCGTATCCACCGATCGCGACGTAGTCCTCGATGCTCGTGGGATCGAGAACGCCGTTCCTGCCGAGGATGAGCCGCGTCTGGTGCTTGTAGAACGGAACGTCCTCCTCGCGGACGATCTTCTCGCCGGACGCGGAGTCGACGTAGAGGAGCCGCTCGACGAGACCGTCGCCCACGACGGATGTTTCGACGACCTCAGGAACGTCCTCGGGCTTGACCTGCTGGTAGAGCGTGCCGCCGGGCTGGATGACGACGAGCGGTCCCCTCTCGCAGAACCCGTGGCACCCCGTCGTCAGCACGCGGACCTTCGACGCGAGGCCTCGCGATTCGACCTCCTCACGGAACGCCTCCGCGACCTTCCCGCCGCCGCATGCGATGCAGCCGGTACCGCAGCAGACCGCGACCACGCGCGCGCCCGGATCCCGCTCCTTCAGGATCTCCTTCCGCGCCTTGTCGAGGTCTGCGATGTCCTTGACGTGCCTCATGCTGTTCCTTCCGTGTGGTCTGTCGTCCGCCGCCCGGACGGAGCGCTGGTCACGCGCCCGCGTGGGCCGCGAAGACGTCGTCGGTCCCACCGGGTGCCACGGAGTGGTACTCGTTGTCCATCACGACCACCGGGCCGAGCGCGCAGCATCCCAGGCAGTTCACCGTGAGAAGAGTGTAGGCGAGGTCGTCGGTCGTCTCTCCCGGACCGATCCCGAGCCGGCGCTCTAACTCTTCGAGCACGCGCACCGCGCCGCGCGCGTGGCAGGCGGTGCCCATGCAGACCTTGATGATCTGTTTCCCGCGAGGCTCGAGGCTGAACGAGGTGTAGAACGACGCCACGTGGTAGATCGTCGCCGGCGGGATGCCGAGCCGGAACGACACGTACTTGAGCGCGTCGACCGGCAGGTAGTTGTACTCGATGTTCACGTCCTGGAGGATCTGGATGAGCTCCTCCGCGTCTGCGCCGTGCTCCGCGATGATCTCGTCGAGCTTCCCCCGGTCTCCATCCGCGAGGTCGCGTGGGATGCCCGGCGGCTCGCGGAGCTGCGGCACGTTCCTAATCGGACACTCGGCGTAGCAGAGCCCGCAGTTCGTGCACTTGTCGATGTCGACGTAGCGCGCCTTCCTCGTGATGGTCGCCGTGAAGTTCCCGATGTACCCCTCGGTCTCCTTGATCTCGGAGTAGGTCATGAGGTCGATGTTCGGGTGCCTCCCTGCGTCGACCATCTTCGGGGTCAGGATGCAGGCCGAGCAGTCGAGCGTCGGGAACGTCTTGTCCAGCTGCGCCATGCGTCCGCCGATCGTCGCGTCCTTCTCGACGAGGTGGACGCGGTACCCCGCCTCGGCGATGTCGAGCGCGGACTGGATGCCCGCGATGCCGCCGCCCACGACCAGCGCCTCCGGGATGACGGGGACCTCCCGCTCGATGAGGGGCTTCAAGTGCGTCGCCCGCGCGGCCGCGGCCCGGACGAGGTCGATCGCCTTCTCGGTCGCCGCCTCCGGGTCCTCGGTGATCCACGAGCACTGCTCGCGGATGTTGGCCATATCGAAGAGGTACTGGTTCACGCCGGCGTCGGCGAGGGCCGCCCGGAAGGTCGGCTCGTGCATCCTCGGAGAGCACGCGGCGACAACGACCGCCGTGAGATCGTTCTTCTCGATGTCTTCCTTGATGAGCGTCTGGCCGGGGTCGGAGCACATGTACGGGTAGGTCTTCGAGACGACGACGTTCGGGAACGTCGACGCGACCTCCGCCACCCTCCTCACGTCAACCATGTAGGCGATGTTGATCCCGCAGTGGCAGACGTAGACGCCGACCCTGGGTTCCCTCTCGAGAGCGGGCCCGGCGTTTCTCGTCCCGCCGCCTTCCGCCGGCGAGCGGTCTTCCTTGGCCATTCGTGTCTCCTTCGAAGCGCGAAGGCCGCGCCCGTTCTAGGCGCGGAGCTCGGTGATCTTCTCGGTCAGGGCCGGAACGACCTTCATGAGGTCGCCCACGATGCCGTAGTGCGCCGCCTGGAAGATGGGGGCCTTCGGGTCCTTGTTGATCGCGACGATGGTCTCGGCGGACTTCATGCCGGCCACGTGCTGGAACTGCCCGGAGACGCCGATCGCGACGTAGAGTTTCGGCTTGACGGTCTTCCCGGACGAACCGACCTGACGGTCCTTCGGGAGCCACCCGGCGTCGACGACTGGGCGCGAGCACGCGACGACCCCGCCCAGGAGCTCGGCGAGGCCGGTGATCAAGGGCATGTTCTCCTCTTCCTTGATCCCTCGGCCGATGGCGATGACCACGTCCGACTTCGTGATGTCGACCTCGCCCGCGGCGGCCTCGACGTACTCGACGAACCGGCGGAACGCGGGCTCATCGGGGACCTCGGTGTCGAGGGCAACGACGCTCCCGCCGCGCGAGGCCTCCTCCGGTGCGAAGGCGGCGGGTCGAACCGTCACGAGGCTGATCGCGGCGCCGCCGAACCCCACCCGCTCGTTGACCTTCCCGCCGTACGTCTGCCGGGTCCCCACGAGGTCGGACCCTTCGACCGCGAGGTCGATGACGTCTGACGCGAGCGGGGCGTCGAGCGCGACCGCGAGGCTGGGAGCCAGGTCGACGCCGAACGCGGTGTGGCCGATCATAACGACCGACGGCTCCCGCCCCCGGATGACGTCGGCCAGAACCGGCTGATAGACTGCCGAGTTGTAGTGCGCGAACCCATCGTGATCGCGGACGAGGACCTCGTCGGCCTGCTGCGCGAGCCTCTCCGCGAGATCGCCAACGCCCGATCCGAGAAGGACCGCGGCGACCTTCGTCCCGGACGCGTCGGCCACTCCCCTCGCGTGCGCGAGCATCTCGAAGGTCACGTCCTTGAGTTCGCCGTTCAGGTGTTCAGCGAGGACAAGCACGTCGTTCATCTACGCGAATCCCTTCTCTTTGAGAACGTCGGCAAGCTTCGTGGACGCCTCGGCGGGCGTCCCGTCGAGGATCTCCGCACCCTCGCCGGCCGGCGGGTAGTCGAGTCCAAGGAGCGTCGTCTTCGAGCCCGCCTTCCCGGCCTCGGCGGTGTCGAGACCGAGGTCGGACGCGGCCTTCGTGTCGATGTCGCGCTTGGCCGCCTTCGCGATCCCCATGATCGAGGCGTAGCGGGGCTCGTTGATGCCGGTCTGGATCGTCACGACGGCGGGGAGCTTGATCTCGAGCTTCTCCAGGAGCCCGCCCTCGAGCTCGCGTCCGACGGTCACGGCGCCGTCGCCGATCTCCATCTCGGTGACGTACGTGGCGTGCGGCACGCCGAGCATCTCGGCGAGCGTGACGCCGACCTGGGTCATCCCGTCGTCCGACGCCATGCACCCTGTGAGAACCAGGTCGTACTCCATCCCGCCGATGGCCTTGGCGAGCGCGTTCGCCGTCGCCCACGCGTCCCCGCCATCGAACGCCGGGTCAGCGAGGCGGACCGCCTCGGTCGCGCCCTTCGCCATGCACATCCGGAGGACCTCCTCGGAGGAGTCCGGACCGAGCGTGATCACGGTGACCTCGCCGTCCCTGTCCTCCTTGATGAGGAGCGCCTCCTCGAGCGCGTAGTTGTCGGACTCGTTGATCTGGAGAGGAAGCCCCTCCATCTCGATGCCGCTCCCGTCTGAGGCGATCCTGACGTCGGCCTCGGCGGTGTCCGGCACCTGTTTCACGCATACGACGATGTTCATGCGTTCGGTCTCCTCCTGTCGGGCCGGAGGGGCGAAGAGCCCTCCCGTCCCAGGGCTGCTAGAGCGCCATCGCGGCGAGCTCGGCGAGGTCGAGTATCTCGATCTTCCCCTCGCAGCCACTCGTCTTCACCGCGTCCTCGAGGGTCAGGAGGCAGAACGGACACGCGGTCACGAGTGTGTCCGCTCCGAGCTCGACGGCGTCCTTGACCCGCGTGTCGGCGAGACGCTCGCCCCTCTCGTCCTCCGCCTCGACCCACATCCTCCCGCCGCCGCCTTCGCAGCAGAGGGCGCGCTCGCGGGAACGGTCGAGGTCCTCGAACTCGACACCCGAGATGCGTTCGATCACGCTCCGGGGCTCGTCGAAGATCGCGTTGTGCTTCCCGAGGAAGCAGGGGTCGTGGTACGTCACCTTCCGCTCCACGCTTCCCTTGAACGCGAGCTTCCCTTCGTCGAGAAGCCCCGCGAGGTACTGCGAGTAGTGCACGACCTCGTCCGCGACGCCGCCGTACTCGTTCAGGAGCGTGTTCATGCAGTGGGGCGAGCTCGTCACGACCGCGTCGATCGAGTGGCTGGCGAACGCTTCTCGGTTCCCCTCGACGAGAAGCTCGAAGAGCCCCTCCTCTCCCATCCGCTTGACCTCGTTCCCGCAGCACGACTCGGCTGCGCCCAGGGTCGAGTAGCCGACGCCGGCCGCCTCGTAGAGACGGACGAGCGCCCGGGCGACGTCCTGGCACCGGGGATCGTAGGCCGGCGTGCACCCGACGTACCAGAGGAGCGGGACGGCGTCGCCGTCTCCCGCGACCGGAACGTCGAGTTCGTCTGCCCACTCGGTCCTCTTCTCCCTGCCCCGGCCCCACGGGTTCCCGTGCTTGAACGTGCTCTCGAGCGCGTCCCTGATCGTAGGCGAGACCTTCCCCCGCTCGATCGAGGAACCGCGAAGCCCAATCAGAAGTTCCATGGGCTTCACGCCCTTCGGGCAGCGCTCCGTGCACGTCGCGCACGTGGTGCAGCTCCAGGCCTCCGGACGTTCGTGCGCGCCCTTCGGGGCCGGCCCGATGAGCCCGTCGTAGACGACCTTCCGCACATTCAGATACGTGCGGAGCGACACCGGGCAACCCGCCGTGCACCTCCCGCACTGGATGCAGCCGAGGAGCTCGTACTTGTCAGCAAGTGATGGCATGTGTCAGCACCGGTCCTGTGGTGGTTGCTGTTCGTCCCGCCCGGGCGAGCTACTTGAGCTCGTTCCGCGCGATGACGAGCTTCTGGATCTGGCTCGTCCCCTCGTAGATCTCGATGATCTTCGCGTCCCTGTACATCCTCTCGACGGCGTACTCCTTCGAGTAACCGTAGCCGCCGTGAATCTGGACGGCCTTCCTCGTCACGTCGACCACGATCTCCGCGGCGAAGTACTTCGCCATCGCGGCCTCGCGCGTGAACCTCTTGGCGCCAGCGTCCTTCATCGAGGCGGACCGGTAGACGAGGAGCCTCGCGGCGTCGATCTTGGTCGCCATGTCGGCGATCATGTCCTGGATCATCTCGAACTCGGCGATGGGCTTCCCGAACTGCTGCCGCTCCTTCGCGTACTTCACCGAGGCGTCCAGGGCGCCCTGCGCGATGCCGACTCCCTGCGCGCCGATGTCGATCCTCGAGACGTCCAGCGTGGTCATGACGACCTTGAACCCCTGCCCCTCCTCACCCAGCAGGTTCTCCTTCGGGACCATGCAGTCGTCGAAGATGAGTTCGGTGTTGCCGGTGGCGCGGATGCCCATGAGGTTCTCGTGCTTCCCGATCGAGAACCCCGGGAAGTCCTTCTCGACGATGAAGGTGCTCATCCCCTTGTGCCGGGCGGAAGGGTCGGTGTACGCGAACACGATGAAGAGCCCCGCCGCCTCCGCATTCGTGATCCAGCACTTCGTCCCGTTCAGCCTGTAGTGGTCGCCCTCGAGGACCGCGGTCGTCTCCATCGACGCGGGGTCCGACCCGGCGTTCGGCTCGGTGATGCCGATGGCGCCGAGCGCCTTCCCGGACGCGAGCATCGGGAGGTACTTCTTCTTCTGCTCCTCGGTCCCGAACTGGAAGATCGGGAACGTGGCGAGCGAGTTATTCACCGCGGTGATCACGCCGGTCGAAGCGCAGACCCGCGAGATCTCCTCGACGATGATCGCGAGCGTGGTGAAGTCCATTCCCGCTCCGCCGTACTCCTCGGGAATCACGACGCCGAGGAGCCCCAGCTCCGCCATCTTCTTCATGGTCGCGTGAGGGAACTCGCGAGACTCGTCGATCTCCGCGGCGATGGGCTCGATCTCGTTCATGGCGAACTCGCGCACCATGTCGCGGACCATCTTTTGGTCCTGGCTCAAGCTGAAGTCCATTCCCTCGGGCTCCTTTCGTTTCCCGTGGAGGCGGACCGCGGTCTACTCGCCGCGCCCGCCCGAGCCGATCCTGTCGAGTACGTCCCTTGCGATCTCGTAGGGGGAACGGTGTCCCCTCGTAACGTCTCCCACCATTCCGTCGAGGCCGGCCTCGCCTCCCATCCGTTCGAGCAGCTGGCGTTCGAGAGCGTCGACCACGATCGCGCGGACCTGCGACTTGAAGTGCGCGCGGCGCCGCTCCTCGAAGAGCCCCGCCGACTTGAGGAACTCGCGGTGCGACTCGATGGCGGCCGCGAGCTCGGGGATGCCGTCGCCGGTCGTGGCCGTCGTCTGGACCACCGGGGGCGACCAGCCTGTGCCCTCGTCCTTGAGCGAGAGCATCGACTGAAGCTCCGCGACAGTCATCTCGGCGCCCTCGCGGTCCGCCTTGTTGACGACGAAGACCTCCCCGATCTCCATGAGCCCGGCCTTCATCGCCTGGATGCTGTCGCCCGACTCGGGCACGAGCACGATGACCGTCGTATCCGCGGCCTCCGCGATGTCGAGCTCCGACTGCCCGACCCCCACGGTTTCGAGGATGACGAAGTCGAGCCCGTAGGCGTCCATCGCGGCGGCGACGCTGGGGGCCGCTCGGGAGAGCCCCCCGAGCCCCCCTCGGGTCGCCATGCTCCTGATGAAGACACCCTCGCGGGTGCCGAGGCGCTGCATCCTGATGCGGTCGCCCAGGAGCGCCCCGCCGGTGAACGGGCTCGTCGGGTCGACGGCCACGATGCCGACGGAGCCCCCTGCGTCGAGATAGTGCCCTGTGAGCCCGTCGACGAGCGTGCTCTTGCCCGCCCCGGGCGGACCCGAGATCCCGATCCGGTAGGCGGAGCCGACGCTCGGGTAGACGGCATCGAGAAGCGCGTAGCCGCGTTCGTCCTCGTCCTCGATCCAGGAGATCGCTCTCGCGAGCGCGACGGTGTCTCCGCTCAACACCCGCTCGACGAGAACGTCGACGGCAACGTCCCTCACGTCGTCCCCCTCGGCCCGCCCTCTCGGCGGGCGCGGGTTAGAACTCGATCCCCTCGCGCGCCTCGACACCGGCGTCGTAGTGGTGCTTGATCTTCAGCACCTCACTCACGAGGTCGGCCACCATCACGATCTCCGGATGCGCCGACCGACCCGTGAGGACGAGCTCGACGTGCGGGGGGCGTTCCCCGATCAGCTCCAGCACCTGCTTCAGGCTGACGAGACCGAAGTCGAGGGCGACGTTGATCTCGTCGAGAACGACGAGGTCGTGCTCGCCGCCCGTGATGACCTCGCGCGCCCTCGCCAGGCCGGCCTGGGCGAGATCGACGTCGACCTGCGGCGGGTTCTGCTTGTCGACGAACTCGTCGCGGCCGGACTGCTCGATGACGAACCCCGACAGGGCGCGAGCCGAGTCGAGCTCCCCGTAGTTCGAGCTTCCCTTCATGAACTGGATCACGTAGACGCTGAGCCCGTGGCCGACGGCGCGGAGGGCCAGACCGAGCGCGGCGGTCGTCTTGCCCTTCCCGTCGCCGGTATAGACCTGCACGGTTCCGTGCCTCTCCGGCACAGGCGCCTCCAGGAACGGGGTGGCTATCCGGCCTCAGAAGGCCTGGGACTCGTTATCCGAGACGCGCGGGCGTCGGCGGGCGCCCGCGCGGGATGGCATGCTCTAGAGCCCCGAAATACTATCAGAAGCGGCGATTCCCGTCAAGAAGGAGTCCCATCTCCCCCCCCGGGCCGCGGGGACGTGCCCGATCGGCGACCATCGGCCGTTCTATGAATCTCTGTTCACTAGATTGTGCGAAGATGTCGAAAAAGTCCTTGCCATCCGGAGTCTGGAAGTGGTATGATAGCGACGTTGGAAGCTCCCCTGCTTTTCGAGGGGGAAGCCTCAGACGTATGACTGTACAGGCGGTGACAGAGCGGTCCCCGCGCGAGCGAGGGACTGTCGGCAGACAACATGCGCTGCAGCGAGAGCCGGCGGTTCCGTGCGGGGTCCGCAGGAATCGTACGAGTCACCTCAACTCAGCGCGTGTGATCCGGTGAAAGGAGGTGAGCGAGGGACACCGGATTCGCAGCAAGAGTGTGTTGTTCCGCGGAACTGAAGCCAGTGAGTTGAGAGTAGGAGGCGGGAGAGATGAAGAAGCTGCTAATTGCTATTGCGATCCTCGCCATCGCGGCCCCGGCCATGGCTCGCGAGATCGAGGGCGCGTTCGTGGATCTGGTCGACCCGGCGGCGAATGAGCTCATCCCCGGTGCGACCATGACCCTGAAGTTCATCGTCCAGAACGATTCGAGTGACGCCGAATGGCTCACCGACGTTCACATCGCGTTCCCCGACGGGTTCGTCCTCCACGAGAGCACGATGGCCTACGACATGATCGTGGCCGGCCGGCCGAGCTGGGACCAGTATGTCCCGCCGGTTGACCACACGGCCATCTGGGAGGACAACAACGGTGGCTGGGGCGAGGTCTACAGCACCGAGTTCACGCACGTCTACATCGACGTGACGATCCCCGACCAGCTCTACGGCTGCATCTACTGGTCGCTGTGGGGAGACGAGTACGGCGACGAGCCCCACTGGGTCTGCGGCTGCATCGACGTCGGCTTCAGCCCGGTCGAGGATGCGACGTGGGGTGCGATCAAGGCGATGTACAGGTAGTCCGAGCGCTCAACAAGCAGTACTGCTTTCCGAGAGCCCCGGCCATGTGGCCGGGGCTCTTCCTTTTCACGTGCGCCTCTCCGACGGCCTCGTCGGCTGCTCCCGGGCACCGTTGCCCCCGGGGTCCCGGGCTCCGGGCGGCCACGACCAGCAGGGGTCGGCAGGGCCCGCCGCAGGGATCCCAGCGCCGTCTCCCGGCTTCTCGCCCCTCCCACGCCCTCCAGACCCCCCCAGGGGCCTCATCCTAACTCTTGACAAGTTCTGATACTCGTGATATCCTGATTATAGAGGGATGGCGACTCTCTGATTCAGACGGGCCATCGGGCCCACGGTTCGAGGGACACAATCCACGATCTCGACTGCCCTGCTCCTCTCAGGGGAGCGCAGCAATGGAAGGAGGGCAGCCCGGGATAAGAGCAAGTCGACGGCACCGCGCCGAGCGCGATGCCGTCTGTTCACAGGTGGACCGGCTGCAGTCTCGCAGCCCCAAGTGCAGGTAGTACGAAGGAGGACGACGATGAAGGTCCTGATGGTAGCGATCACGATTCTGGCGCTCACGTTCGCCGCCGGCGCGCGTGAGATCGACGGCGCGTACGTGTCCCTGACGTCGCCCGCGCCGCTCGACATCGTCCCGGCGACGGTGATGACGTTCATCTTCTGGGTCCAGAACGACTCAGGCGACGCGGAGTGGCTCAGCAACATCCATATCACGTTCCCCGACGGCTTCAATCTCGTGGAGGGCTCGATGGGATTCGCCGAGATCGCCACAGGCCGACCCAGCTTCGACATGACCGTCAGCGGACAGACGGCTCAGTGGGACGACAACGACGGCGGCTACGGCGAGATCTACAGCACCGAGGGCACGGAGGTGTGGGTCGACGCGTTCGTCCCGGGCTGCTACGAGTGCGGCGAGCTCTACTGGGAACTCTGGGGTGACGTCTGGGGCGCGGAGCCTCACTACGTCGACGGGGTCATCGACCTCTGCCCCTCGCCCGTCGAGGAGTCGACTTGGGGATCCATCAAGGCGCTCTACAGGTAGGACCACACCCGCGACGCGATCCGAGACGAAGAAAGGCCCCGGCATGGACTGCCGGGGCCTTTCACATATGGTGGAGGCGGCGGGAGTCGAACCCGCGTCCGAAAGCGATTCCACACGGACCTCTACATGCTTAGCCCGATCTTTGGATCTCGCCCCCCGGGTCTCCAATGGGCGGGATACCCGGCGAGCCAGCCACCGTATAGAGTTCGCCTCCTCACCCAGCGGCAAAGCTCGGAGACTATCCCGTGTAAGCGACGCCCCATCCCGGCCCCACGGGCAAAACCGGGTGGGACGCGTCCGCTCTAGTTAGCAGACGTATGCCGGCTGGTAGTCGGCAGTTGAAAAGTCCCCGTTTGTTTAACGAGCCAACGGGACCTCGGCATGCCATCCGTGTTTCTCTCACCCCCGTCGAAACCGGATCGCCCCCATATGTCGATATCAATGAGCTCTGGCGCTTCTCCGCGCCAACTTTAATCTACCGCAGTCCTCGCGGGGAGTCAAGGTGTCGGGCGGCCGGGCGGGGTCAGTCGAGGTCGCGCTGCGAGAGCGCGCGGAAGTACTGGTACCTCACGCCGTCGCGCTCGACGAGCGCTTCGAACGCTTCCCTGATGCGATCCGGGTTCGTGATGGCCGGATCGTACTCGACGATCGCGGAGTTGTTGCGAGCGTAGGTCGTGACGCTGATCATCCCCGGCACCTCGGCGGTCATCTTCACGAATCCCATGGACGTGCCGCGGCACCGGACTCCCTCGACGATGTACTCGACCGTGCCCACCTCCGCCGGGCGCTCCACATCGAACGGGAAGTGGAGCGTCGGCACCCGGTACAGGTTCGCTGTGGCGAACGCCGCGACGACGAGCACCGCGATCGCTGCGGGGATGATGACCGCCTTTCGCATGATGTGTCTTCCTTCCCCGACGTCGGCCGCGACTCAGGCGGCCGCGCAGTTCCCGCTGCTACTTCCCGTAGCAGGACAGCTCGAGCGCTCCCGACTCCGGACACTCTGACACGCAGTCGAGGCAGTTGGTGCAGTTGCGGGCGGTCACCTCGATCTCTCGCGAGACCGGGATCTGGTGCGGGCACACCCGGTCGCACTCTCCGCACTCCGTGCAGGCTTCGGGGTTCCGCCGGACGCGGAGCCCGCCGTAGCGGGAGAGCGGGTCCATGACGGCGCCGAGCGGGCAGAGGTAGCGGCACCAGAAGAACGGAACGAGCACCGCGGCCGCGAGGATCGCGAAGAGGATGTAGAAGCTGAACGCGGCGGTCCCGTGTCCGCCCCACGTGAACAGGATGTAGAACGGGTCGTACGCGCGGAACCCGAGGTCGCCCTTCCAGACGGTCCACGTGAGCAGGAGCACCAGGACGAGCACGACGTAGCGGAGGTTCATCGCCCAGCGGTCGCCGCGGTCGGGCAGGTGGAACGACCGGCCGAAGACCTTCCGGCCCGCGCGGGAGAGCCACTCGCTCACTGTCCCGAACGGGCAGACCCAGCTGCAAAACGACTTCTTCGTCGCGATCGTGAGCACGAAGAGGGACACCATGAGGGACACGTTGAGCTCGGTAAGCCGGCACGTGTACTGGCCGTACCGCGCGAGCGGTAAGAGCGCTGCAACGCCCCCGAATGGGCAGTACGCCTCGCAGGTGTTCGGCGTCAGCCCGGCGATCCCCCTCGCCATGAGGACGACCGTGCCGGCCAGAAACGCGATCTGAACGAGTGTCCTGAGAACCCTCACGCACCCTCTCCCACGGCTTCAGCCCACATCGACTCGAGCGACTCGCGGAGCCCGATCCGGGGCTCCCACCCGAGCTCCTTGATCTTCGAGATGTCCGCGCGCATGACCGGCACGTCGATCTCCCTGAGTCGGGCGTCCTCGATCTCGACCGGCACGTCGACGCCCGCGACGGAGAGGAGCTCGTCGATGACCTCCCGAACGGAGACGTCGCGGCCTGAAGCCACATTATACACGGAGCCTACTTCCCCGCGCTCGAGAATCGCGTCGAGGGCCCCCACGGCGTCCCGGACGTCGACGAAGTCGCGCCGCGCCGTCACGAGCCCGACGTTCAGGCGGTCGGCTCCGCCCTCGCGGACTCCCGCCAGCTGCCGGACGAACGTCATGGGGACGAGGCCCTCCGGCTGCCCCGGGCCGAGGAGGTTGAAGATGCGCGCGAGGGCAATCGGGAGTCCGGAGCCTGCCGACATCGAGAGCGCCACGTACTCCTGCGCGACCTTGCTCACCGCGTAGGCCGTCACGGGACGGAGGGGCTGCTTCTCGGGAACGGGAAGGTCCCCGTCACCGATCACGCCGTACATCGCGGCCGAGCCCACCTGCACGATGCGGGTGTCCGTGAGACCAGCCGCCGAGAGCGCGCCGTACAGCCTCGCCGTGCCGACGACGTTGACGTCGAGGTAGAGATCGAGGTCGGCGCCGCCGATCAGGCTCGCGAGATGGACGACCCCGGTCGGCCTGCTCTCGCCGACGAGCGCCCGCACGGCGCCGCGGTCGCGGAGGTCGACCTTCCGGTAGTGGTCGCATGCGAGTCCGCCCGGGTCGGGCCGCTCGCTCGTCGCCCAGAGCTCGGTGACGGGATGGGACTCCCGGAGGTGCCGGAGCGTCCAGGCCCCGACGAAGCCGGTGGCGCCCGTCACGAGCACGCGGTCGTACGTCATCGATGAGCTTCCCTCTTGGAAGTCAGTGAGCAGATGCGGTCGGCGGGCTCAGCCCAGGAGCCGTTTGCGTATCTTCTCGAAGTCCTCGTTCGCGCGGTCGTAGTCGTCGGGCCGGCCGATGTCGAGCCAGTAACCGTCGTACGGGTAGGCCCGGACGTCGAGTCCCCTCTCGATGCTCGCGATCATGAGCTCGTCGAAGCCGAACGGTCCGGACTCGGGCACGAGGTCCATGACGGACCTGCTGAACGCGTAGATCCCCATGCTGACGCTGAACCGCTCGTGCGGTTTCTCGACGAACTCGGTAAGCCGCCGCGTCTCCGCGTCAAACCCGAGCACGCCGAAGTCGATCGTGACCTCGCGCTCGTACGTCGCGATCGTCGCGACCGCGCCGCTCTCGACGTGCGCGCGGAAGATCGCGGCGTAGTCGAGGTCGGTCAGGAGATCCCCGTTCATGACGAGGAAGTCCTCCGGTAGATCCTCGATGAGCCGGAGCGGGGCGATCGTGCCCAGCGGTTCGTCCTCGACCGAGTAGTCGACCGAGAGCCCCCACTTCCCACCGTCCCCGAAGTAGGCCATGAGGAGGTCCGCCATGTGCCCGACGGTCATCGTGGCGCGCTCGCACCCGGACGCGGCGAGCCTCCGTAGCACGATCTCGAGGATCGGCATGTCGCCGAGCGGAACGAGGGGCTTCGGGATCGTCGACGTGAACGGCTTGAGCCGCGTGCCCTTCCCTCCTGCCAGGATGATCGCGCGCATCGTCGTTCTCCCGCCGCGCGGTTGAATCGTCGGCGCGGCTAGATCGTGTACTCCTCGGGCCGGTAGAGTTCTTGGTGCGTTCTCACGAACTCGATCGTTCGGGCCAGCCCCTCGTCGAGCGACACCTGCGGCGTCCATCCGAGGAGCTTCTTCGCCTTCGCGTTCGCGCAGACGAGCCGCATCACCTCGCTCTTGTCGGGTCGGACCCTCGCGTCCTTCGAGACGATCGTCGCGTCAGGGTTCACCTGATCCACGATCTTCTGTGCGAGGTCTCCGATCGATATCGCCCGGCCGTTCCCCACGTTGACCGTCTCGCCGAGCGCACGGTCCGTGCTGCTAACGGCGACGAACCCGCGAGCCGTGTCCTCGACGAAGGTGAGGTCGCGCTCGGGATCGAGCGCGCCGAGCTCGACTACGTCGCTGCCGGAGACGAGCTG
Organism: bacterium; assembly: GCA_025774935.1. Classification (GTDB taxonomy): domain Bacteria; phylum Joyebacterota; class Joyebacteria; order Joyebacterales; family Joyebacteraceae; genus JALGVN01. Next base: position 67,855 of record JALGZK010000017.1, read on the forward strand.
CGAGATGATCGTGGGGATGACGGCGCGCGCGGACTGGCGCGGACCGTAGGTGTTGAACGGACGGATGGTCGCCACCGGCACTCCGAAGCTCCGGAAGTAGCTCTCGGCGAGCTTGTCGGCGCCGATCTTGGTGGCGCTGTAGGGCGACTGGCCCTGGAGCGGATGTTCCTCGTCGATAGGGATGTAGAGCGCGGTCCCGTACGCCTCGCTCGTGGAGGTGTGCACCATTCGCGGAACGTCGTGGCGGCGCACGGCGTCGAGCACGTTGATCGTGCCGATGACGTTCGTCGCGACGTAGCTCCGGGGAGCGGTGTAGCTGTAGGGGATCCCGATCAGGGCCGCCAGGTGGAAGACGCACTCGCATCCGCTAACTGCCTCGTCGACCGACCCGGAGTCCTCGACGTTGCCCATGATCACCGTCACGCGCTCGAGCTCGGCGGGCGTCAGGAACCTCAGGTTCCCCCAGTCGTTCCTGCTGTTGTAGTGCACGAACGCGCGGACGCGCGCGCCGCCGGCCGCAAGGTACCCGGCCAGGTGGCTCCCGATGAACCCCCCCGCGCCCGTGACGAGAACCTCTTTGCCTTCCCAGATCATGTGCGTCTCCGTGCGTGTCGGTCGTGCCGTGCGTGTCAGTTCCTGCGCGCGACGTCGTCGTAGATCCCGACCAGCGCCTCCAGGTTCGCGTCGGCCTCTTCCCTCGCGTCCGCGCCGTCGGCGCGTCCTCCCGCGAGGGCCCCCTCGAGCTTCACAATCATATCCGGAACCTCACCCTTCCGGTAGAGGATTACGCCCTCAGGCCGAAACGGCGTGTCGCTCGCGACGGTCGGCAATCCGAGCGACAACGCCTCCCGCACCGACATCGAGTCGCCGTCGACGAGCGTGCTCCGTAGGAACGCGTCCGAGCGAGCGAGAAGCGCGACAAAGCTCGGGATGTCGCGCGCCACGAGCACGTGCCCGGAGAGCCCCTCCTCCTCGATCACCCGCTCGAGCTCTTCCTCGTACGCGGAGTTCCCGTACCGGGTCATCACGACGACGAACCCGACGTCCGGGTGCCTCTCGCGGAGCCCCGCGATGCCTCGGACCGCTCCGACGAGGTCGTACTCCTCCGATGCAGCGCCCGTCGTGCTCACGACGGGGGTCCTCGAACCGACGAAGCGCTCCACGTCCTCCGGCAGCGGACCCGCCGCCCCCGCGTCGAACGGGAACGTGTTGCTGATCCTCCGCATCGGCGTCCCCGGCGCGAGCATCCCGACCGCCCGTTCGATCTCCTCGTTGCACGGCAGAAGCACCGACGCCTTCGAGAGCGCGAACCGCGCGAAGCTCCGCTTCGCTCCGCGGAGGGAGCCCACGAACTCGGCGAACGCTCCGCCGACGAACGAGACGACCATCTTCCTCCGGGTGAACCCCGCGAGGACGAGACAGACCGACGCCATCCAGAACGAACGGTAGCTAGACGAGAGGACGTGGAAGACGTCTGCCTCCGAGCCCGCGAGCGCACGCCAGAGCTGCCAGACTTCGTGTGCGCGGTTTGCGTCGTCGAAGTCGACGACGTTCTCGCCCGCGGGAGTCCCGTGGCCGAGGTTCCAGACGGTCACCGGGATTCCCGCGGCGCCGAGGGCGGACTCCATCTGCGCCATCAGCGTGGCCACGCCACCGTACGGCGGCGGGTAGTGGCCGATCAGCGTGACCCTCGTCGACATCGTCTGCTCCGCGCCGGAGACACCCGCCGGGGACGCGCCCCTCTAGTACAGCTTGAGGAGCTGCCTGGTCCTCATGGACTCGACCGCCCTGAACGTGGCGAGCATCCCCGCGTAGATCTCGCCGAACGGGATCGGAGAGGGCTTCCCCTCCCTCACCACCGCGAGGAACGCCGCCATCATCTCCGGCTGTCCCTTGTTCTGGCCGGCGAGCTTCTTCGCCGCAGGCTTTCCCGTCCCGTAGATCTTGAGTCCCTTGAAGTCGGTGAGGACGCCCGTTGTGCCGGCCCTGTTGACCTCGATGTACTCCTTCGGGAGCCCCTTCGAGCCGTTCGCGAAGTACGACACGGTGCCGACCGAGCCGTTCTCAAACCTCAGCACGATCGCGACCGTGTCCTCGAGGTGCGAGGGCTCGTTCATGACGGCCGCGCTGACCTCCACGGGGAGCGAGCCGTTCATGAAGATGAGGTAGTCGACGAAATGGCACGCCTCGCCGATGATCCTGCCGCCGCCGATGTCGGGGTCCTGCATCCAGTGGTCCGCGGGCATCGCTCCGGCGTTCACACGGTAGAGCATCGACATCGGCCCGTCGCCGACCGCCTCCTTGAGGGCGGTCGTCAGGGGCGAGAACCGGCGGTTGTACCCGACCATGAGCGCCCCCGCCTTCCCCTCGGCTGCGAGGCTCTCGTACGCCCCCGCGATCTCGTCGAGCTCACCTGCATTCAGGCAGAGCGGCTTCTCGACGAAGACGTTCCGCCCTGTCGTGAGCGCCTTGAGCGCGTACCTCGCGTGGGAGTCGTGACGCGTCGCGACGAAGACCGTGTCGATCGCGTCGTCGCTCCAGATGACGTCCTCGTCCGAGGTCGCGATCTCGAATCCGTAGCGGTCCGCGACCGACCTGCCGCCGGTACCGGTCGCCGTCATGACGGCGCGGAGAACCGGGCCCTTGCCCGCGAGCTGCGGCAGGAGGTTCCCCTGCGCGTAGCTCCCGGCGCCGATGAACGCGATGACGGGCTTGCCCGTCGCACGCGTCCCCGCGACCTCGACGGTCACCCCGGGCTCGCGCTTCTCGGACTCGTACTCGATGACGATGCCGAGGAACGGCTCGTCCTTCCCGAGGATCATGTCATACGCGTCGGCGGCCTCGTCGAGCTTGAACGTGTGGGTCGAGACGTAGCCGATGTCGATCTTCCCGGACGCCAGGAGCTCCTGGAACGCCTGCATGTTCCGGTTCTCGGTCCACCGGACGTAGGCGGCCGGGTAGTCGATCCCACGTTCCTCGTAGAGCGGGTCGTAGCGACCCGGGCCGTAGGAGCACGAGAGCCTGAGGTCGACCTCCTTCTTGTAGTAGGTGTCCTGGTCGAACCCCGTGCCGATCCACCCGACGATGACGACCCTCCCCTTCCTCCTCGCGAGGGCTCCCCCGAGGTTGATCGGCCCTTCGCTCTCGGTTCCCGCCGTGATGAGGACCGCGTCCGCGCCGATCCCCCCGGTGAGCTCGGCGATCTTCTCCTCGAGCCCCGGCTCGTCCGTCGTGAACGCGTGGTCGGCGCAGTGCTTTCGGGCCAGCTCCACGGCCGAGGGCACGACGTCGATGCCGATCACGCGCACGCCGCTCGCCCGGAGCATGAGGCACGTCAGGTGCCCGATGAGACCGAGTCCGATGACGACCGCCGTCTCGCCGAGCCTGAGGTCGGCCTGACGGATCCCCTGGAGCGCGATCGCGCCGACGGTGTTGTACGACGCGTCCTTCGTGTTCGCGCCGGGAGGGAGCTTGACACAGAGGTTCGCCGGGACCACGTCGTACTCCGCGTGGTTCGCGTAGTCCTTGCCGCCGCACGCCACCAGGTCGCCGGGCCCGAACCCCTTCACGTCCGGCGCCACCTCCACCACCTCCCCCGCCACGCTGTAACCGAGCGGCGAGTGCGCGTCGAGCTTCTTCATGACGTCACGGTACGTCTGGACGGGGCCCTTCTGCTTCACGGTGTCGATGACCTGCTTGAGGTCCTTCGGCCGAGAGCGCGCCTTGCCGACGTAGCTCATCCTCGCCGTCGTCACGGTCCCCGACTCCGTCCCGGCGCTGATCACCGAGTAGTGCACTCGCACGAGAACCGTCCCCGGTGCCAGCACCGGCACAGGGACGTCGAGGATCTGGAGCTTCCCGTCCTTGAGCTTCTGCGTCAGTTGCTTCATGCGGTTCCTCTACTTTGTGAGTTTCGCCGGCGCCCCCTCGGGCGCCTCGTTCG
>JALGZK010000018.1 GCA_025774935.1 bacterium
ACCGCGAATCAGCTGCGGGCGTGAAGGGTGGCGCGGCACGTGCCGGCCGCCGAAGGCGGCCCCCCTTGCAGGTGACGTGACACCCAAGCCCGTCAGCTGCATTCGCTAGTTAGGCGGCAGCCCGTGCTCGCCGGCTGAGCCTCCAGACTCAGCGGCGGAACAGCCCCTTGATAGCACCCCACTGCTGAGCCTTCGCAGGGGTACTGTCCCTCCATGTTATCAGAAGGTCTGCTCCCCCCGCGTTCCAGCCGGGGAGCGACCCGAGTCCGACTAGCCCATCAGAGTAGTCCACGGTGAGCCCAACGCAGAAGAGACTCCGTCCACTCACAAGGTCCTGCACATCAGAGACGGCGCTCCCGCCCAGAACATAGCGACGGGTACCGTACTCTGTTCCCATGTCGACGTCGGTGTAGGCCGGGCACGACGTCAAGCAGCTCCAGGCGCTCCAGCACTCCGGAGGCGGCAGATACGCACCCTCCATCTTCCGGTACACGAGTCTCACCCCCGGCTCGTTCCCGTCACTGGGCCCGAAGTAGTCCTCGATCTCCACCCGGATGACCTCGGCTCCTTCGGGCAGACCGGCAAGGTCCCAGACTACCCATGCACCGAACAGCGTCCCGGAGTGAGTGCGACCGAACTGGACGAAGTCTGGCATGTCCAGCAGGGTACACATCGATGAGTCCTCCACGAACACCCCGGCAATACCATAGGGCTCCTGCACGTTGGTGATGCGTGTGACGGTGGACTCGCGCGATGCCGGAACGAGAGGAAGGGACTCAACGGATTGGGCTGGATATGCCGGTGTCCGGGCTGAACCATAGACCGGCATTGCCAGCGTGACGCACAGCACACCCGAGATGATCGCTATCACTCTCATACTCCGACCTCATCCCCCGGCCGAACGCGGCACTCCCCTCTCAAGGGCTGCCCGCCTAACGAATCGCGAATCAGCTGCACCAGGCGCTGGCGCGGCAAGTGCCGGCCGAGCGCAGCGAGGCCCCCCTTGCAGTTGACGTGACAGTGCCGAAGCGACGCCGCCCGTGGCAGTGCAACGGCGCTGGGACGGGCGCCCGGGCGGCGGAGCGGGTGTCAGCTGCATTCGCTAGTTAGACGGCACCGCACGTCACTAGCGCTCCCCAACGAGCTCCAGCAGATAGGCGCCGTTCGCTTCGTACCGCGCCTGGAGTTCATTGAAGCGCGTGTCGTACTCCGTGAGCCTCGCCAAGCCAGTCTCGGCTTCACCGTCCTCAATCTCGATGATTCCACGGTGAATCTGCTCTAGGCAGTGCACCTGCGACGCCTTCAAGGTGTAATTCTCCATCATGAACCCAATCACGTCGTTGTCGCCGAACGACGCAAACGGCCCCGTGCACTCGCGCTGCCGCTCGACGGCCTCGCGGCAGGCTTCAAGAGCTAGAGGGGCACGGCCCCGGTACTCCGTCGCGGTGATGTCCTCCATGTTCCAGGCGTGCATCAGCATGTACGCAGCGACGACCTCCTCCTGCAAAGCTCGATGTGCGCGCCGGGCCTGCTCCACTTGAAGCTCGGACGGCCAGTCGGCCGGATCATAGTCCTCTGACGCGACAGACATACCAGACTCACTGACGACACCGAGTGTACTCAGGCGCGACATCAAGGCTCCGAGTGAACCCAAGGCCGCGATTACTGCGGCGACGATCAGACCTCGTCGGACGAAGACAGCTACGGGGCGCTTCGTGATTTTGGCGAGAAGCCAGCCCACGAAGGCGCAGACTGCTCCCCACACCACCAGTGAGGAGACGAAACCCAGAATGACCCCGTAGGTGAACATGGAAACTCCCTTCTCTCGTCAGGTCGTCGCCGTGCGGTGCCGGCTAACGAATCGCGAATCAGCTGCGGGCGTGAAGGGTGGCGCGGCACGTGCTGGCCGCCGTAGGCGGCCCCCCTTGCAGGTGACGTGACACCCAAGCACGTCAGCTGCATTCGCTAGTTAGGCTGCACTTCACTCCCCTACCACCGTGTCGTCAGTGTGCGCGCCGAACTCCTCGGATCTCACCTCGGTGGCCTGAGTGTACCGCGCCAGACGGTCGTCCCATCCAGCGGAGGCCCCGAATGCCCGGCGCGCAAACTCAACAGAGCTGACTGCCTCAGCAAGCGAGACGGGGTCTGATGAGTCGTACAGCTTCATCGGGTCTCCGATGGCCACCATGTTCGGGGGCACGAAGGCTCCCTCGGGGACAAGCGCGCCTGCATGCACAAACGCCCCCACTGCCACAGCGGCGCCCGACTGCACACGCGCCCCCTGGAGCACGGTCGCGCCAGTGGCTATGTACGAGCACCGCTCCACCGTGCAACCTAACAGCGTGGCGTGCGGCGAAATGAAGACATGGTCGCCCACGACCACGGGATACTCAGCGTCTCCGGCTCCCGTGGCCCGCAGGACGGAGTTCGCACACACGATGCTGCACTCCCCAAGGGTAATCATCGAGGCCTCGGAGTCGAGAACTGCACCGTACATCACCCTCGACTTAGGTCCTATCCGGATGTTCCCGACGAGTACAGCTGTCGGCGCGACGTACACTGTCTCGTGAACCGCCGGCTCGTGTCCCCTATGCTTGATGAGCATCTGTGTCCTCGACTACATGGTCTGAAGTGCAGCCTAACGAATCGCGAATCAGCTGCGGGCGTGAAGGGTGGCGCGGCACGTGCCGGCCGCCGAAGGCGGCCCCCCTTGCAGGTGGCGTGACACCCACGCCCGTCAGCTGCATTCGCTAGTTAGGCGGCAACACAGGACCACGCTACCAGCCAGCCCGTTACTCCGTATCGCTTGACATCGACCGAAGCTCGGGACACGCGTCTCCTAGGTTGCGTGTCTCTCCGAGACAGCCCACAGCATGATGAGACTCTTCACGAGCTTCACGAGTCCATAGAGCACTGGACCGTACCAGATGAAGAAGAGGAACGAACCGGAGACGGTCGCGATGATAGAGATTCCGCCCCCCGCGACTATCCAGATAAGCGAGATCCAGAGCTGCCTGACAGCGTCGGCACGTGACGCCTGCCTTCCCTCGGGAGTGTCGTGCACGGCTCCCGTGTGTTCCATGTGAGTAGCGACAGTCTTGTCCATCAGCTTCTGCGCCGTCTCCTCCTCACATCCGTGCTTCGTCAGATGAGTCAGGATGTCCTTCTTGGCCTGGGACTTGTCCCACTGACCAGCGAAGTACGTGACCACGATGAACCCTAGAATGTCATCGGCTTCCGTGTCCACCGACGCAAGCTCTCCGCCGCAGAACTCGCACGCCGTGAAGTACGTCGGGACAGAGCGCCCACACTGCGGGCACTGCAGCGAGCTGTCGAGTCTTCGCATCGCGGCACGCGCGAGGGACTCCCAAACCGCCTCGCCCGGATAGGTTTCCTGCCAGGACTCCGAAGAGAAGTCCCATCCGCACTCGCACAGATCGCCGCTAGAGGGTGTGGGCGATCCGCAGCGTGGACATGTCATCGCTTCCCCCCCGTGCGAGGATACGAGCAAGCTCCAAGAACACCACTCTGCCGTCGTGACCAGACGGCGTGTTGCCGCCTAACGAATCGCGAATCAGCTGCGAGCGTCACGGCTGGCGCGACAGGTGCGCAAGCAGCTGGCGTGACAGCCAAGCTCGTCAGCTGCATTCGCTAGTTAGACAGGCGGCAAGGCCTATCTGAATCCTGCTTTCAGAGCACCCCATGACGAGCGCTCAACCACTACTGCGCAGCTGCCGCATCCCTCACCATGCGCACCGACCAGCTCACTCCACTCGTTGTTCTCGGGCAGACACGGTGAGTCGGCGCACAGCGTGAAGTCATCCACTGCTGCTCCGCAGAACAGGGGGTCCACAACGAGGTTGCTGGCTGACTGGCCGCAGAGACTGTCACCACCGGCGTTCTCGAACAGCACGCAATGCTCAAGGTCGAGGTCGAGGGCGGAGCAGTCAATGGCTGAGCCCTCGGTCGTGTAGGCAATGATGCAGTTGTGGACGGCGAGGTCCCAACGTCCTCCCTCGATGACGGCACCGGCTGTGGACGCGTTGTGTGCGAGGGTGCACTCCGCGATCGTGATGTACGAATTGTCCCCCAGGGCCACAGCCCCCCCGTGATCGGCCGAATTGCGTGCGAAATCACTGCGGAGTATGATCAGGGTCTCCCCACCCGCATCGATCGCCCCGCCAGTCGATGCTTCGTTCTCTTCGAACAGACAGTCGACGATGCCCACTGAAAGAGGACCGATCCCGACCTGAATGCCCACGGCTCCGCCAAACCGATCCGCGACGTTCCCCAGAAACTCCGTGCCGGTTATGTTGATGCCATCCCGAGTGGACAAGCGAGGAGGCGCACTGCCCTGTCCTGTCGGACTGGTCACGTGGCTATCCACGTAAACGGCTCCACCGTCGCTTCCCGACGAGTTGCCTACGAAAACACAATCTCCAATGCCAGCGCCGTACCCTGGGGAGTCGGCGTAGACGGCTCCACCCTCGTGCGTGCACGTGTTACTCGTGAACGAGCAGCGCTTGATTCGAGGAGAGGCCCAGTAATCTGCACCGATGGCCCCGCCTTGGACGGCGTCGTTGCCTTCGAAGACGCAAGCACGTATGACCGGAGAGCCCCAGGTCTCACAGCGCACTGCCCCCCCACGACCACCGTGGTTGTCGTTGAAGACACAGTCCGCGATGAGAGGATCGGAGTCGTCGACGTAGATCGCGCCTCCGCCGTAGCTGTGGAACCCCCCGCGAAAGGTGAACCCGCTGATTGCGGTCGTGGTGTCATGCCCAGCCGCTACGTAGATGGCACGCCCCGCCCCTTCGCAGTCTATGACAGTAGCGGAGGAGCCCTCCTCGGACATGAGTCGGACCGTCGCGAAGCCGATCACGACTCCCCTGTTGCCGGGGCCTGTGTATGTACCTGTAGCCACGAGTACCGTGTCCCCGACGTCGGCAGCATCGACTCCGGCCTGAATGGTCGGTTGATCTGCTGGTACGTGAATGACTCCGGCGACGGCGACCGCTGAGACCGCAAGCACGCTTAGAACCGCGATCCATCCTAGATATCCCCGTGGTGAACCCATTTGAGTCTCCAGATGCCGCCTGTCTAACTACACTTAGGTTCCCTAGCGCGATGCGCGTGTTGCCGCGAGATTCGCGTCTTTATGTCGACTGCGATGGTGGCGCGGGTCCGGCAAGTCCACTCGTCCCCAGTCGCTAAACGCGAAATGTGTTCTATGCTGCGGGACCTAAACGTCTCGGCTCGCGGTGTCGTGCGCGTTTCGGGAAGCCTCCCCTCACGGACCTCCTAGAGAGTATCCACTGGGCTCTGCACTCCCAGCTCCGAGCCGGACACCACGTGGGTGTAGATCATCGTCGTCCGGATGTCCTTGTGTCCCATCAGCTTCTGTATCGTCCGGATGTGGTACCCGGCTTCCAGCAGGTGCGTCGCGAACGAGTGCCTGAACGTGTGACACGTCACCCGCTTCGGCAGGCCTGACTTCCCCGCGGCCTCCTTCACCGCCCGCTGCAGCACCGACTCGTGTACGTGCTGCCGCCGCGGTTCGCCCGTCTCCCGGTCCTTGCACAACCGCGACGACGGGAAAACGTACTGCCAGCCCCACTCAGCACCGCCGTTCGGGAACTTCCTCGCGAGCGCGTCCGGAAGTGTCGCTTTGACGCGTCCGATCTTCCGGTCGTGTTCGAAGACCACGCGCACCCGACGGATCTGCTCCTCGAGCGCAGGGCGCAGCGCCTTCGGCAGAAGCGTCGCGCGGTCCTTGTCGCCCTTCCCGGCCCGGACTATGATGCGTCCCCGGCTTAGGTCGATGTCCTTCACGCGAAGCCCTGTGCACTCGCGCAACCTCAGACCGGAACCGTACAGGAGAGACGCCATCAGCCGCTTCGAGCCCTCCATGAGTCCGAGAACGTGGCGGACCTCCTCCTTCGACAGCACCTGTGGCAGCCGACTCCGTTTCTTCGCGGGCACGATCTCGGTGAACGATCCGAGGTTGAGCTTCAGCACCTTCCGATAGAGGAAGGCGAGAGCGCTCCGCGCCTGCAGCTGCGTCTTCGCGCCGACACTCCCGCGAACCGCGAGATCGGTCAGGAACTCCTCGACGTGCCTCGCCCTGAGCGTTCCCGGATGCTGATGCCCGTGGAACTCGACGTACCGCCGGATCCACGCGGCGTACGCCTCCTCGGTCCGGGGGCTGTAGTGCTCGCCTTTGAATACCCTGTGCGCAGACTCGAGGAGTCTCTCGAGGGTGGGGCGGTCAAGCTGGCGACGGGCGGAGCCCGCGGGGGCGTGTTCGCGCTCGCCGCACGGGCCTGGCCGACCGCCGCGACGGTTCCTGCGCGTGGGCATATACTCCCCCTCAATCGGGGTCGACAGAGGGGTGTCCGTCAAGTTGATTCGCATTCAACTATAGCGCGGGGATGACGCGGTTGTCAAGAGCCCATTCGGTGAGGTGTCGACGTGGGGAAGACGGCCGAGCCTGGGGCAGCCCGAACCTGAGGTCAGTTCCTTCCATCCCGTGCCGCGATCGACCGCTCTTCGTGCTCGAGCTCACGCATCAGGAAGAAGTTGAGCACGGTCCGGAGGCCGACGATCGCGGCGAGGTGCCCGATGGCCGTCCAGGAGGGAGCGACAGCCGTCTTGAGCACGTCGGCGCCGATGAGGAACTCCAGACCGAGCGACAGGGAGTCGCCGAGCTTCATCCTGCTCCTGGCCATCTCACGGTGCTCACACTGCTTCGGTACGGCCCTCGTGAAGTAATGCCAGAGTGCCTGGCCCGTCCCGATGGCGATGACGAGGACTGCGACGCCTTCGATCACGTACGCGACGAACTCAGCGGCTGTTCTGACGTACTCCATCACGGTGCGACGCCTCCTGTGGGACTGGACGACTCGGGGGCCGGACTGCCGCTACCCCAGCGACCGGATGAAGTCGAGGTCGAGGTCGCCCTTCGCGCCCCACCCCTTCTTCCCCGCCGGGATCGACGGACGGAATTCCTCGTAGAGACCATACGCGGCGTCCGCGAGCTCGGTGGGTTTGTAGGACTTCGCGAGAGAGCGCATCGCGTCTCGAACCGCGGGAAGCTCCTCGCCGAACTTCTTCTCGAGGTATGTCGCGACGGCGTCGGGGTCGATCGGCTTGTCCCGCACCACCGCTCGCACGCCGTTCTCCGTCTCGATCGCGGGAACCGGGCGGCCGCAGATCTCGACCCAGAACTCCTCGCCTAGTCCACCCTTCGGCCGCTTCTTCCCGCGCTCCTTCCCGGGCCTATATATGCCCAGACGCCGGCCCTTCGCCTGGGCGTTGAGGCCCGCCACGGCCTTACCGAGGGTGAGGGCCTCCGCGCTACGGAAGCCGAGTCTCTCGGCGACCACCGCGGCCCAGAGCGTCAGAACCGGCGCCCGGTTGATCGACACTACCTGCTTCGCCATCCGGATCCTCGACGGCCGCCCGCGCCACCTCCGCCGGCGGCCCGCCCGTCTGACTAGCGGAACGTGCGTCCCGTCGAGTCGAGCGCGCGCCGCGCCTGCGAGAGCCTCCGCACGATCCCGTGCTTCGCCTCCTCCCACTCGTCGTCGGTACGGTGCTCAGCCTCGTTGAGTTCCAGGCGGCACGTCTTCAGGTCGTCCTCGATCTCGTCGAGATCCCCCGACTGCTCCGAGGTCGCCTTCCCCTTCAGTACCTTCAGCCTCGACTCGCACTGGACGAGCGCGTCCTTCACCTCGTCGCGGGTCTTGAGTTCGTCTGTCATGGCGGCTCCTTGTGAGGGAGTCGGTGCCGGCCCCCGGCGGGACCGTGCCTCCGTCCCAGGGTCATCTGTGGTGCATTCCTGCGTCAGCTCTATCTTATCTGATGCATCCGCGTTTGGGTAGTTCCGAGAGACCTGCCCGTTACTTCTCCCCGAGGACCTTGATCCGGTCTCCCAGAATGTCCTGGATGTAGACCATCTGGACGAGCACGATGAGGGCCACGGCGATCGGCGTCGCCAGGAGCATCCCCATGGCCCCGAAGAGCACCGACAGGACGATCTGTGCCGTGAGCAGGAGCGCCGGAGGGATGGAGACCGCCCTCTGCTGGATGAGCGGCGTCACGAGGTAGCTCTCGAGGATCTGGACGACAGCGAAGACGATCACCGTGTACAGCACGAGGCTCGGGCTCTCCGCGAGCGCCACGAGGATCGCCGGGACCGCCCCGAAGATGGGCCCGAGGAGCGGGATGAACGAGAGGAGCCCCGCGATGAACCCGAGGGCCAGCGGAAGCGGCACGCCCGCTATCCAGAGGCCGAGCGCCGTCAGCCCGCCCACGACAACCATCGACGAGATCCGCCCCACCAGCCACCACCGGAGCGCGCGCGCAATCGCGGAGGAGACTTCCCTGGCGCGCCTCCTGCGGTCCTTCGGGAAGAACCGGACGATCCCTCGGACGTAAAGGCCGGGGTCGGCGGCGAGGTAGAACCCAACGATGAGGATGATGAAGAAGTCGACGACCACGCTCGTCGTGGCCGAGAACGCCGCGCCCACTCCCTTCAGGGTCCCGGCCGTCATGAAGGCCCCCTCGCCAGGCTCCGGGAGCGCTCCCAGGACCCGCTGTCCCCACTCGGTCGTCGAGAGCTTCTCCTGAAGCGTCTCGAGCGCGCCAGGGACCCGCTCGATGAGGCTCCCAATCTGCGCCCCGACCGGCGCGCCCGCCGCCCACACGACCAGCACCATGAACCCGATGAAGAGCACGATCCCGACCGCCAGCGCCGGCCCGTGCCTGAGCCGCGTCCGCTTCTCGATTCCCTTCGCGATCGAATCGAGGAAGACCGCGAGCAGGATGCCCGCGAACACGGTCAGGAAGACGCCGAAAACCTGTCGAAGAACGTAGAGCAGGACCAACGCTCCAACGACGATTAGCGTCCCTACGATGATGCGCTTCAGGAAGTCGGTCTCCGCGCGGGAAGTCGAGCACATGGTCTCCCCCTGACGTGTGGTCTTCGGTGGCGGCGCGGCGTCGCTAGCCCTTCCGGTGAAGGAACTTGGACGCCCTTCTGAGATCAGCCCTGTTCGCGACGAGGAACACCCTGTCCCCCGCGAGCACCTGCGCCTGGCCGCGCGGGATCACGAACTCCTCGGCCTCCCCCCGGTAGAGTCCGGTGATCACGCAGGCTTCGGGGAACGACGGGTCCGCGGCGATCTCGCTCACGGTCTTCCCCGACACGGCGGCGTCGTCCGGAACCGTGTCGACGACGATCGCCGCCTTCCCCGCCCCGAACGTCGCGATCTGCCGGAGGTGCGGCTCGTCGATCTCGAGGAGGAGCTGGTTCACGAACACGTTCACGATGTGCGACGTCGCGGTGACGCCCGCCTCGCGGTACGCGGTCTCGTACCTCGGGTCCCTCATCCGGGCGATGACCCGCGGCACGCTGTAGCTCTTCGCGAGCAGCGCGAACGCGAGGTTGTCGGCGTCGACCCGCATCGTGGCCACGACCACGTCGGCCTTCGATATGCCCGCCTGTTCGACGATGTCGATGTCGGTCGCGCTCCCGCACACGACGAGTGCGCCGCTCGTGGCCGCGAGGCGCTCGCAGACCACCGGGTCCTGGTCGATGACGACGACGTCGTGCTTCGACTCCGTGAGCCTCTCGCCCAGGTTTCCGCCCACGAGCCCTGCCCCGGCGATGATGATGTACATGGCGTCCTCCGCTTGCGGTCGGCGCGCCCGTGGCGCGCCTCAGCGCCAGCTCCTGCGGCTGAACAGAAGGAGGAGCGGGATGATCTCGAGCCGCCCGGCCAGCATCCCGAGGATGTACACGCCCTTCACGAGAGGGTGGAGCACCGTCATCTCGGGACCCGAGATGTAGCAAGGGCCGATGTTCCCGAGCGCGGAGAACATCCCGCTCGCCGCCGAGAGCGCGCCGTGCTCGGACAGGAGCGCGGTCACCCCTCCCCCGAATGCGAGCAGGATCACCCACGCGAAGAAGAGCGCGGCGACGCGGCGGAGCTCCTCGGCCGGGACGACCTGCCCGTCGACCACGACCGGCTGCACGGACGCCCGCCCGTAGGTGACGAGGAGGATCTGCCTCCCGACCATCTTGAGCAGCACGCCGATCCGGAGGACCTTGATGCCCCCGCCGGTCGAGCCGACGCAGCCCCCGATCACCATGAGGATGAGGAAGACCTGTTTCGCCGCGGCCGGAAAGAAGTCGCTCCCGATGTCCTTCGTCGCGAACCCGGTCGTCGTCACGATCGACACGACCTGGAAGAGGCTCGCGCGGAAGACCTCGTGGAGGCCGGCTCCGGCGGCGCCCGCCGCGCCCGCGTCGGCGCCGAACCGTTTCAGGTGGTCGGCGATCACGATCGCGAGCGCTCCCGCGAGGATCGTCCACCAGAGCCGCATCTCCAGGCTGTCCCAGAGCGCGCGAACGCCCCCCGTGACCACCCGGGCGTGAACGACGAAGTTGATGCCCCCGAGGAGCATCGCCACGATCACAGTGTACTCGATGAGGACGTGGTTCCGGAAGCCCGCGTGTGCGTAGTATCCGATCGAGAGGTCGTGGGGCGAGTAGCCTCCCGTCGAGAGCGCGGTCATCGCGTGCGCAATCCCGTCGAAGACGCTGGTCCCCTCGAGCACGAGGGCGAGGGCGATCGCGAGCGTGAATCCCCCGTAGATCATCCAGAGGATCCGGAGCGTGTTGACGAGCCCCGGCGCGGGCCTGCGCGCGAAGACCTTGTGGCTCTCTGCCCGGTAGAGCCTGTGGGCCGATTCCCCCGTGTAGAGGATCGCGAGGAAGAACGCGAGGATCCCGAGCCCCCCGAGCCACTGGAGGAACGCGCGCCAGAAGAGGATGCTTACCGGAAGCTCGTCGAGGCCGGTGATCATCGTGATGCCGGTCGTCGTGAGTCCGCTCGAGGTCTCGAAGTAGGCGTCGAGGTAGCTCATCCCGAGACCGAGGCTGAACGGGACCGCGCCGATCGCCGAGACCACGATCCACGCGAGCGCCGTCAGGAGCATCGCGCGACGGTTGTCGAGTGGAGCGAACCGGAAGTTCCGCTTGAGGAGGACACCGACGAGGAAGACGACGACGGCCGGGAGCGCGAATCCGATGATCCGGACCGGCTCCCGGCCGCCAGTGAAGCTCAGAAGCTCGATGGCGAGCGGTATGAGCATCAGGAGGCCGAACACCCACGCAATGAGCCCCAGGTAATCCAGAATGGGGCGGAAGTACGGGAGCCGGTTCCTCATCGTCCCCGCCGTCGTGGAGAGGTGCTGGCCGTTCGGTCGCCCGGGGCGCTCCCCGCGGCGGCCGCCAGCCCGCTAGTCGATCTGCTCGAACATCTTCCCGGCGGTCCCGCAGATCGGGCAGACGTCGGGCGCGCCCTCACCCACCGTGTAGCCGCACACAGGACAGACGAAGTACGGGAACTCGCCCTGGTCGCCACCGAGGCTGGCGAAGAGCCCCTGGTAAAGGTCCGCGTGGACCTTCTCGACCGCGTTGGCGAACTCGAACGAACGCTGCGCGGACGCGTGGCCCTCGGCCTTCGCGTGCTCGATCATCTCCGGGTACATGTTCGTGAACTCGTGGGTCTCGCCGGCGATCGCGTCCTGGAGGTTCGCCGCGGTGTCGCCGACGCCGTCCATCGCCCTCAAGTGGGCGTGGGCGTGGACCGTCTCGGCCGCCGCGGCCGCGCGGAACATCCTCGCGACCTGAGGGTGGCCTTCCTGGTCGGCCTTCTTCGCGTACGCCAGGTACTTCCGGTTCGCCTGCGACTCGCCGGCAAATGCTGCCTTCAGATCCTCGATGGCCTTCGACATCGAACTGCCTCCTTGCTCGCGCGATGCGCGGCCCTGACCGTCCCGCCCCGCCGGAATCCGTCCGTACGGAGCGCGTGGTATGATGGTGTTCGAATGGGTAGATTCTAAACCGGGGGGCGGGATTCACCGAAGCGCTTTATTCCCGCGCCGGCATGACGATCCTCGGCCGGCGAACGCCGACCCGGAGCTGGGTCGTGCCGTCGATGAGGACGAGCGCGCCCGCGCGGGCCGCCAGGAGGTCCGCCAGCTCGGCCGGCATCACGCGCTCTCCGAACCCCTCGGTCACGACGACCGAGAACGCGGGTTCGCCGTCGAGGACGTCACGCAGGTGCGCCCCGGCTCCGATGAGCCCGGCGACGCCCGCACGCGACGCCTCTTCGATGAGCGCCCGGTCGACGGTCCCGCAGACGACGACGCCCCCGGCCGCGAGCGCGCCCACGCTCAGGAAGCCGGACGCCTCTCCCCCCCATCCCCACACGCCGTCGATCTCGGTGACCTCAGCAGCGACGACGCATCCGCGCTCCGTCACGTCCTCGACCTTCCCGGGGAGCCAGGCGAGGACCTCCTCCTCCTCGAGAACCGGCTCGATCATGACGATGCCGAACTGCCTGTCGATCCTGTTGACCCTTCCCCTAACCGGCGACTTCGACACGACGAGCGGCGCCGTGCCCGTCACGGCCGCGAGCCACTGGCCACGCTCGAGTTCCTCGCCCGCGTCGACCCTCAGGTACGGTTTGAGCCTCGACGGGTGCACCCCCAGTTCTCTCGCGACCTGGACCGAGGTGAGGACCTGCGCCCTCTCCGGGCTCTCGCGCACGACGAGCGTGCCGTCCGGGAGGATCTTCTCGATCGTTCCCTCGACGGGCGCGCGGAACTGCTTCGGACCGAGGACGCGACGCGGCACGCGGGCGATCATCTCGCCGACCGCCACGACGTCGCCCACTCCCTTGAGCAGGACGTCGCCGATTTGCTCCGGGTCGATGTCGAGGTCCCGGGCCACGTGCAGGAAGAACGGCCGCAGGAACTGCCGCACGCTCCGGGCCACGACCGTGTCCGTGTCGAGCGCGTCCCCCTTCCGCACGAAGACCTCGCCCTCGATCGCGAGCTCGCGGCGCTCGAGGACCCGCCCGCGGCGGAGTCGCGGAGCGTCATCGAGGGCGACGCGGTGCGCTCGGGCCGGGTCCCGGTCGGCGGGCGGACCGGCGGTATTGCGATGGGACGTTCTCACTGCGAGCGCTCTCGCTTCCTCCCCGGGCTCGTACGTCCCGAGACGGACGAGTCCGAGCTCGAAGAAGAGCTCCGTCGCGAGGGACGCGTCCGCTTCACCGAGCACGCCGAGGTGCGGGAACATGAACGCGCTGTCGACCGCGAGCTCGACCGCGCGCGTCGGGGCGAGAGCGTCCACGAGCATCTTCGCCGCCGCGTCACGCGGGGAGTGCGAGAGGATCCCGCCGCTCCCGACGACGATGTCGTAGTCCCGAAGCCCGACGGCTCCCGCAGTCCCCGGGCCAAGCATGGTCTCTATGTCGAGCGCCGCCGGGCGATCCCCGTCGGGTGTCCCGCGCATCACCCTGAGGTGTTCGCGGACCGCCGCACGGATCGCGACCGACGCCAGAGCGCGCTCGAGCGCGACCTCCTCGGGAGTCTCCGGGAGCGCCGTCGGATTGACGTGCTTGTCACCCACGCGGTTCCATATGTCACGGTCCTCGATCTCGAAGTCGAGGAGCGACGCGACCGCGCGCGGTCCCGCCTGCTCGAGCACGTTCAGGACGCTGTAGCTCATCCCGAGGTTGGCGCTCACGGTCCGCATGACCTTCCCGCGTCCCGCGGTGAAGACGTCAGTCGTCGCGCCGCCGATGTCGATCGCGAGGACGCTGCCTCCGAGTTCTTCGGACACGAGCTTGAGCACGTTCGCGAACGCGGCGGGCGTCGGCCGGATCGGAAGCGAGACCCACGGCTTGAGCCGTTCGTACCCCGGCGCCTGCGACATCACGTGGTCCATGAACAGGCGATGGATCGCCTCTCGCGCGGGCCCGGGGTTCTCTTCCTGCTCCGTCGGCCGGACGTTCTCGACCGGGTGGAAGAGGAACCGGTCGCCGAGCGCCCGCTGGACGTAGTCACGCGCGTTCACGTTCCCGCCGTAGACGACGGGGAGCTTCTGTTCGGGATTGAGCTTCGGGTGGAGGTCCGACTCGACGATGAGCTCCGCGAGGAAGACCGGCCCGCTCATGGCCTCTCCGTCGAAGCCCCCGGCGAGGAGCACCATGTCGGGACGAAGTCGCGTGAGGTCCTCGATCTGCCGGTAGGGGGACCTGCGATCGTTCACGCAGACGACGTCGAGCACGATCGCACCGGCGCCGAGCGCCACGCGGTCCGCGGTCTCGGCCGTGAACTGGCTCACGAGGCCGGTCACCACCATCGCGAGCCCGCCGCCCGCGCTCGAGGTCGACAGGAGCGGTACCGCCGGCGCCCCTCCCTCGCGCTCGCCACGATCCAGGAGCGTCTCACCGGTCGTCCGTTCGAGCGCGCGGATCGCAGCGAGCACCCCGACCGTGACGTCCTCGTGGGGCCTCTCGACCGTGGTCGTCGCCTCCTCGCGGAAGAACGACCAACGGCCGCCCTTCCTCGCGAAGAGAATCGCCTTTGTCGTGGTGCTCCCGACGTCGGTGACGAGGATCCTGTCGGCCCGCTCGAGGGCCACCCGCGATGCGCTCGCGCTCTCTGCGCTCATGCCGCGCCGTACCTTCCGCGTGGTCCACTGCGAGTGCGTTCGTGGCTGCGAGGCACGAGCGTACGGCACGAGACGCGCCGAATCAACCGGCGCGCGCGGAACCGCCCGTGGCACCCCACATCAGAGCGCGGGCCCGGATGGCTCCGGACCCGCGTCGGGATCTGAATCTGGTCGGCGCCGCTCTGGCGCCGTACCTTACAGCTCTGCCTTCACCTTGTCGAGACGCGCCTTCGCCTCCGGCACCATCTCAAAGAGCCCGGCCACGGTCTCGCAACCGTAATCGGGGCAGTGCCCGCAGTTCAGGTGACCGCGCTCGCGCGCGCACTTCCTGATCTCGCAGGTCTTCGTGTGGCTGAAGAGGTTCGGCCCGTCGGAGAGACATCCGGTGCAGTTGATGTCGGAGGCCTTGAGGTCGGCGTTGTACATCGTCGACCACTCCTTCGCGACCTCTTCCCTCTTCGCGTCGTCGTCAGTCATGGTGGCGATGTAGGCTCCGCAATCGTGGCAGTGCAGCCCGCAGCACGACAGCATCTCCTTCATGGTCCCCTCCGGTCTCCGCGGGCCGCGGTCTCGCGCTGCGCGAGTGCCGACCCGGTGCCCGCGGCTACCCCTGCTTCTCGGACGCGAGCTCCTTGCCGCTCCTCACGCCCACCACCCGGAACTCCTCGCGACCCAGATCGCGGTCGTCGGTGACCTCGATCCCACGCCTCGTATCCTTCTCGAGCATGCGGAGCCAGCCCTCTTCCTCGCCGACGACGTGGACGGCCATCTCCGGCGACACCACGAGCTTGAGCTTCTTCTCCCTGCGCGAGGAAGCGACGCGTCGCACTGCCCGCTCGATGAGGAACATGATCGAGT
Organism: bacterium; assembly: GCA_025774935.1. GTDB lineage: Bacteria > Joyebacterota > Joyebacteria > Joyebacterales > Joyebacteraceae > JALGVN01. The sequence goes on from JALGZK010000018.1 coordinate 15,395, forward strand.
CGAGCGACAGCACCTTGCCGGTTCCCTCGCAGCAGGAGCACTCGTCGGTGTACTGGTGGAGCAAGCTCGGGCGAACGCGCTGACGGGTCATCTGTACGAGCCCGAGCTCGGTGATCGGGAGGACCTTGCTCCTCGCGCGGTCCCGCGCCAGGACCTTCTTGAGCTCCTGTACGACCTTCTGCCGATTCCCCTCGGTCGCCATGTCGATGAAGTCGATGACGATGATCCCGCCGATGTCGCGCAGCCTGAGCTGCCGGCCGATCTCGCGCGCGGCTCCGAGGTTCGTCTTGAGGATCGTCTCCTCCTGGTCCTTCTTTCCGGTGTAGCGGCCCGTGTTCACGTCGACCGCGGTCAGCGCCTCGGTGTGGTCGATGACGACGTAGCCGCCCTTCTTGAAGTAGACCTTTCGGCGGAGGCTCTTCTCGATCTCGCCCTCGATCTCGTACGCGTCGAAGACGGGAGTCGAGTCCTTGTAGTACTCGACGCGCCCTCGTAGATCGGGAGCGACCATCCTGAGGTAGCCGCCGATCTCGCGGTATCCCCTGCGCGAGTCGACCACGAGACGGTCGACGTCCGACGTGAAGACGTCGCGCACGAGCCCGGCCGTCAGCCCCATCTCGCTGTGCACGAGCGCGGGCGCGCGCTTCTTCTCGGCGGTCCCCGTCGTCTTCTTCCAGGACTTCACGAGGTACTTGAGGTCGCGCTTGATCTGGCGCTTGCTCACTCCCTGCGCGGCGGTCCGCACGATGAGCCCGCCCCAGGGCGGGCGGATCTCCCTCGAGATCTCCTTCAGGCGCTCGCGCTCCTTCGGGTCCTCGATCTTCCTGGAGACGCCGACGGCGCCGGAGAACGGAACGAGGACGAGGAACCGGCCGGGCGTAGAGATCTGGGAGGTGACGCGGGGCCCCTTCGTTCCAATCGGCTCCTTCGTGACCTGGACGAGGACGTCCTGGCCCTTCTCGAGCAGGTCCTGGATGGGCGCGTTCGGCGGGACCACCCGCTGGCCGTCCTCGACCTCCAGCTGGTCGACGCTCCCGTTCGTCGTCTCGAGCACGAGGTCCCGCATGTCCGAAACGTGCAGGAATGCGCTCTTCTCCGACCCGATATCGACGAAGGCCGCCTGCATCCCCGGCAGCACGGCCCCCACGACGCCCTTGTAGATGTCCCCGACCATCCTGCCGCCCTCGCCGCGCTCAACCAGGAGCTCGACGAGCTGGTGGTCTTCGAGGATGGCGATCCTCGTCTCCCCGGGGGTGTCGTTGATGACGATTTCCTTGTACACGGTCCTCCTGAGCTATGGTCTGACGCCGACTTACGAGTCTCCTGCCGGCGGCTGTTTCCCGTTGTCCTCGAGCTTCAGTATAGGCATCACTGAGCCGCTGTTCAAGCCGGTTCGGCCTCGCCCCCGTCCCGACCCCGCCTACTGGATCGGCTCGAGTCCCGGGCGGCCCGTCGTCCGTCGCCTCAAGAGCCCCACGCGGTGGACCCTGGCGAGGCTCTCCTCCCCGTACGGCCCGCTCTGCCCGTCCTCTACGTCGCCGGGCTCCCCGGACTCCCCGTGCCCGCCAGGTCGCCCCACCTCGGGTGCCAGGAGCCGGACGAGGTCGACCGGCCTCACGGAGCCCTTCTCCCCGAGCGCGAGGACCGTCCGGATCGACGTCGGATCGTCCCCGGCGGGGTCGAGTTCGATGATGTGCTCCGAGGGCCTCACGACACGCGTCTTCTCGCCCCGGTGGATCTCGACGCTGGGAACGCGACGGACGGCCTCCAGCCTCTCCCCGACCTCCTCGGCGGAGAGTCCTGCGAGTCCTGCGACGCCGCTAACGACGTACTCAGCCGCTGCCGCCTGCGCCGCGACCGGCACCTTCGACTGGACCGGCGTCACGGAGATCAGCCGGAGACCGGGCGGCAGGCGCTCCGAGAGGCGCGACGCGATCTCGTGCTCTCCGACGGCGCGGAGGAGTTCCATCTCGAAGAACTCGGCCTCACCAGTCGCCCCGACCGGGAGCGGTGGACCGAACGAGACTTTGGGGTGTGGGTTGAATCCCTGCGAGTGGGCGATCGGGATCCCAGACATCGTGACCGCCCGAAGCACCGCTCGAACGACGTCCAGGTGCGAGAGGAACCGGATCGCGTCGCCCTTCTCGTACCGGACGCGCCAGCGGTCCGCGGCGGATCCGTTCCTGATCCGCCTCTCCCGGCGACCGAAGCCCGGGGCCCTGTCACTCGCGTCGCCCCGGCCGACAGTCTCCGGCAGCCCGACGCGAACGACGCGCGCGTCCTCGCACGCGCCGCAGTCGAAGCAGCCGGCCTCCCGGCAGTCGGGCGTCGTCGTGCCGTCGAGTGCCTTCTCCCTCTCCGCGAGGAGGAACTCCGACGTCGGCCCCGCGTCGATGTGCCCCCAGGGCAGCGCAGTCCCGTCCGGGATCGCTTCGAGGTAGGCGTCGGGCTCCACGCCGGTCTCCTCGAACGCCCTCCGCCAGACATCGAAGTCGAACGTCTCGGTCCAGCTGTCGAACCGCGCGCCCCCTCTCCAGGCGGCCTCGATCGCGGCCGCCACTCGGCGGTCGCCCCGCGCCATCACCCCCTCAAGGAACGAGACCTCGGGGTCCCTGAGCGACAGCTTCACGCCCTTCATTCTGAGACGCTCGCGGAGGAGCCTCTCCTTCCGTCGCGTCTCCTCGATCGTGTCCTGCTTCTCCCACTGAAAGGGCGTGTGCGGCTTCGGCACGAACGGCGAGATGGACACGTTGATCCTCGCGCCCTTCTTGTGCTCGCGTCCCACGGCGCGGATCTTCCGAACGAGGTCGACGATCCCCTCGAGGTCCTCGTCGGTCTCGGTCGGGAGGCCGATCATGAAGTACAGCTTCACGCGGTTCCATCCCGACGCGAAGGCGACGTCGACCGTCTCCAGGATGTGGTCCTCGCTCTCGTTCTTGTTGATGACGTCGCGGAGCCGCTGCGTTCCCGCCTCGGGGGCGAACGTGAGCCCCGCCTTCCGGACACGTCCGATCCCGTCGGCGAGTTCGAGTCCGAAGCGGTCGACCCGGAGCGACGGGAGCGAGATGCTCACGCGCCGGTCGAAGAGCTTCTCGTTCAGCCGCGAGACGAGGGCCGCGAGCTCGTCGTAGTCGGACGCCGAGAGCGAGACGAGCGAGACCTCGTCGTACCCCGACGCATCGATGCCGCGTTCGACCAGCCCGACGAGGTCCTCGACGGGGCGGCTCCGGACCGGCCTCGTCACCATTCCCGCCTGGCAGAAGCGGCAGCCGCGCGTACAGCCCCGCATGATCTCGACCGCGAGGCGGTCGTGGGTCGCTTCGGTGAGAGGCACGACCGGGCAGACCGGGTGGTTCGATCCGTCGAGCACGGGTTCGACCCGGCCTGAGACGACGTCTGGCGCCTCGGGATCGACGGGCACCACAGCGCGGCGGAGAGCGCCGTCGGCGGGGCCGCCCGGACTCGCAGGCTCATAGAGCGACGGCACGTACACGCCGGGGATCCGCGACGCGCGCCTGAGAAGCTCAACGCGGTCCGCGCCCAGCGCTCCCTTCGTCTCGAGCACGAGGTCGGCGAGCTCGAGCACGGCCGTCTCGCCGTCGCCGACGACGAAGAGATCGAAGAAGGGCGCCATCGGCTCGGGGTTGAACGCGCAGGGCCCACCGCCGACGACGAGGGGGTGCGAGACCCCACGCTCGGCCGCCCTCAGCGGGATCCCCGCCAGATCGAGCATCGTGAGCACGTTCGAATAGTGGAGTTCGTACTGGAGGGTGAAGCCGATGACATCGAATTCCGAGGCCGGGGTGTGCGTCTCCCAGGAGAAGAGCGGGAGCCTCCGCTCCCGCATCAGGTCCTCCATGTCGGTCCACGGCGCGAACGTTCGCTCGGCCGCGACCTCGGGCCGTCGATTGAGGATGTCGTAGAGAACCCGGATGCCCAGGTGGGACATGCCGATCTCGTAGACGTCCGGAAAGGCAAGGAGGAATCTGAGTCGAACGTCCCCGGGGTCCTTCTCGGGGACGTTCCTCTCGCCGCCGACGTAGCGGCTCGGCCTCGCGACCAGCGGGAGGACCTCGCGCTCGAGCCTCTTCCGGAGCTCGCTCATGTCCTCCGCCCTGCCGATGCGTCCGGCTCTGCGCCCGGGCGGGCGCGAGGTGCTACTCGACGAGCGCGGCACCGCGTCTCATCGCCTCTCGGTTCATCTCCATGACGTTGTCGCCCTTGCCATAGAGCTGAACGTCGAGGGAACCCATGAGGGTGTCGAGATCGAGCGTCCCCAGCTTCTTCGAGAACGCCCCGAGCATGACCATGTTGGCCGCCCGGGATGTCCCGACCTCTTCTGCTACGTCGTTCGCGGCGATCTTGACGACGTTGACGTCGTTTCGCTCGACCTCCCGGTCGATGAGCGACGTGTTGTAGAAGATCCAGCCACCGGGCTTCACAGTCGGCTCGAACTTGTCGAGCGACGGCCCGTTCATGATGAGGACGACGTCCGGCTCCTCGACCATCGGCGACGCGATCGCGCCGTCCGACACGATCACGGAGCAGTTCGCAGTGCCGCCCCGCATAGCCGCCCCGTACTGCGGGAAGAACGTCGTGTGCTTGTCCTCGACCATGGCAGCGTGCGCGATGAGCCGCCCCATGAGGACGATTCCCTGACCGCCGAAGCCCGCGCACCTGATCCTCTGTGTCATCCGCAGTCTCCCTCTGGTTCTCGCGTCTCTAGTTCCCGGGCTCGACCTCGACCGTGGCTTCCTCGCCGATGTCCCTGTAGACGCCGGGCTTGAAGTAGTCGAGCATGTTGTTCTGGAGCCAGTCCATCGCCTCGGGCGGCGTCATGCCCCAATTCGTCGGGCACGGCGACACGATCTCGACGAGGGTGTAGCCCTTCTTGTCGATGGCGTACTGGAACGCCTTCTTCAGGTATTTCTTTACGGTCAGGACGTTCTTCGGCGAGTCGACCACGCCTCGCGCCAAGAACGCCACGCCGCCCAGGGTCTGAAGGAGCTCACAGACCCGGATCGGGTATCCCATGATGGCGGGGTCTCGACCGAGCTGGCACGTGGTCGACTTCTGGCCGATCAGGGTGGTCGGCGCCATCTGTCCGCCGGTCATCCCGTAGATCGCGTTGTTCACGAAGACCGTGACGAAGCTCTCGCCGCGGTTCGCGGCGTGGATCGTCTCGGCCGTGCCGATGGCCGCGAGGTCCCCGTCGCCCTGATAGCTCACGCAGACCACGTTCGGGTTCGCCCGCGTTATCCCCGTCGCCACAGCCGGCGCGCGCCCGTGCGCCGCCGACACCACGTCGAAGTTCCAGTAGAGGTCCGCGAACACCGAGCACCCCACCGGCGCGATCCCGACCGTGCGTTCCCTGACGCCGAACTCGTCGACGAGCTCCGAGACGAGCCGGTGGACGATCCCGTGCCCGCACCCCGGGCAGTAGAAGCGTCCCTCCGCCTTCATCGCCTCCGGCATGCCGAAGACCTGTTTCATCTGCGTGGTGCCCATGGGTGTCTCCTCGTGTTCGGTTCCGCCTGGCGCGGCGCTAGAAGTTCCTGACGATCTCCCCGTCCTTCGACGCGAGGACCTTCTTGAGATCCCGGATGATCTCGGTCTGGACCGGGACGCCGCCCGCCGTCCGGGCGTGCAGGTGTACGCGCGCCTTCCCCTCGACCGCGAGCCTCACGTCCTCCCACATCTGCCCGAGACTCATCTCGACGACGAGCATGTTCTTCACCCTGTCCGCGAGCTTGTTGAGGGGGTCGTACGGGTAGGGCCAGATCGTGATCGGCCGGAAGAGCCCGACCTTGATCCCCTCTTCCCGCGCGGTCTCCATCACCGAGCGTGCGATCCGGGACGCCGTCCCGTAGGCGACGATCACGACGTCCGCGTCGTCGGTCATCACCTCTTCGTATCGCGTCTCGTTCTCGATGATGGTCTCGTACTTCTTCTGGAGCATGAAGTTCCGCTCTTCCATCCCGCCGGGGTTCAGGATGAGCGACGTGATGAGGAGCGCGTCCGGAGTCGACGGGTCGCCCAGCCGCCACGGCTGCTTGGACGGAAGGTCGGGAATCGGCTCGTACGGCTTGAGCACGAGCGGCTCCATCATCTGCCCGAGGATGCCGTCGGCGAGGATCATCGCGGGGTTCCGGTACTTGTCCGCGAGATCGAATCCGAGCATCGTGAAGTCGTAGAGCTCCTGGACGTCGCTGGGGCCGAAGGCGATCACGCGGTAGTCGCCGTGACCTCCGCCCCGCGTAGCCTGGAAGTAGTCTGACTGCGCGGGCGAGATGTTGCCGAGGCCCGGTCCGCCGCGGTTCACGTTCACGTAGAAGACCGGGAGCTCCGCGCTCGCCATGTAGGAGATCCCCTCCTGCTTGAGGCTGATCCCCGGGCTCGACGACGACGTCATCGAGCGCTCCCCCACCGTCGCCGCCCCGAAACACATGTTGATCGCCGCGATCTCGCTCTCGCTCTGGATGAAGACCCGCCCCTCCTCCAGCATCCTCTTCGACATGTAGGCGGTGAGCTCGTTCTGCGGCGTGATGGGGTAGCCGAAGAAGGCCCGGCAGCCCGCCTGGACGGCGGCCTCGCCGATGGCCTCGTTCCCCTTCATCAGCACCTTCTCGCCGATCGGGATCTTCTCACTCATCCAATGAAGCTCCTTCGGGTCCTCCGGGTCGCGCGCCCGGCTCGTCCGGACGCCACTGACAGCCCTTGGCTCTACTTGTACACCTCGATGGCCAGGTCGGGACACATGATCGCGCAGAAGGTGCAGCCGGTGCACTTCTCGGGATCGAAGCACTCGACCGGGTGATAGCCCATGCTGTTGAACTCTTCGGCGAGTCTCAGGATCTTCTGGGGACACGCCTCCAGGCAGTAACCGCAGCCCTTGCACCGCTCGACATCGACCTCGATCTTCGGCACTCAACTACCTCCATGCAAGAAGGCAAGCACGTCTCCTGACGGAAAGGCCCTAAACCTTGCACAATGTAGCACGAGAGCCGTCAGCTCTCCAAGGGCTTTTCCTCGCCCCAGGGGAGCACTACGCGGGATACCTGCGAGTGGGGATTAGAGAGGAGACCGTCCCGTCGACCCGTCGCCACCCCTATTCTTCTGATGAGCGGGAGGAGGTCGGGTTCCTCGGGAGACGGTGTTCGCGTGAGAGCGACGCGCCAGCGCACCCACTTCCGCGCGCTCCTGACGTCGGTCACGCCGAGCCTGCGTATCGCGGACAGAATCGAATCGCCCTCGGCGCTTTCCCGGTCGGAGACCAAGATGGCGACCTCGTCGTCCGCGAGGTCCGCGCCGACGGACGGGTCCGGGCCGCCGAACGGAACGTCCGCGCGGGCGAGCGTGTAGCGGTGTTTGTTGGGGTTGGCGAAGAGGTTCGTCGTCGCGACGAGCTTCTCGACGACGGCCTTCGCGTCATCGAAACTCACCGCGTCGACGCCCAGCTCCCAGCGCTCCTCCCGAGTGAGGTCGCGCACCTCGTCGTCGAGCCCCATCTTGACCCGGATCGCCTCGAGGGCCGAGCGGGCCTCGTTGTCCGGGATCTTGAGCGAGATGGTGAGCCTAAGCTGGAAGATCGCCATCAATCAGACCTCCCTCGGTTCGGCACCGAAGAACCCGGCCAGGGACGACATGACAGGCAGGCCGGGACCGGGGCCGAACATCGCCTCGGCGTCCCGCGCCTCCCGCTTCCGGGCGCCCCAGGGGCCGGCGAGGTTCCCGGGCACCTGGTAGAGCCGCGCCGCCCGCTCCGGGTGCGGCATCATCGCGACGACGTTGCCCTCGGGATTCGAGATGCCAGCGATCGCCTTCGTCGAGCCGTTCGGGTTCGCGGGGAACTCCCTCGCCTCCCCCGCCTCCGGCCCGCAGTAGGTGAGAACGACCTGGTCGTTCGCGAAGAGCGTCTCGATGAGGCCCTTCTCGGCGGAGACGAACCTGCCCTCTGCGTGCGCCACCGGGATCGGCACGACGTCCCCGCGTTCGTAAGCGCGGGTCGCGCACGTCCCGTCGTTCGCGACCCTCAGGTGCGTCCACCTCGTGTAGTAGCCGTCGCGGTCGGGCATGATGTTCGTGGCGAGCCCCATCTGCACCCTGCCGCGCTCGATGCCGGGCACCATGCCGGCCTCGAGGAGGATCTGCGCGCCGTTGCAGATGCCGATCACCGGCTTCCCGCGCTCCGCCTCCTCGAAGAGGCAGTCGACGATCTCGTCCTTCGCGGCGATCGATCCCGCGCGCACGCGGTCCTGGTACGAGAACCCGCCGGGAAGAACGTAGCCGTCGTACTCGACGAGCTCGCTCGTCGGCCCGTTCCACATGAAGACGTCGCACTCGAGCCCAGCGTCGACGACCGCGCGCTTCGTCTCTTCCTCGCAGTTCATCCCCGGAAACCGTATCACCGCGATCCTGGGCATGCTCTTCGTCATAGCATCACCTCGGTGGCCCCGCCGGTCCAGGCCCGCGTCATCGCGTCGACCGGGACCTCGACGTCGCCGCCCTCGACCGACGCGAGGACGATCCCGACCTCCTCCGTCGTCTCCCCCACCCTCCGGAACCAGACGCGCCGCTCCTCGAAGACCTCGAGTGCCGCGGCTTCGTCAGGAGGCGCGATCTCGAGCAGGTAGCCTCCCGACTCGCAGAAGATGAGCCTGCACGCCTCCGGCACGCCGACCGTGCCGTCCGCGGGGGCCATCGCGGCCAGGTCGACGCGCGCGCCGATCTCGACGTCGGGCGCGGAGAGAAGCGTCATCTCCGCGACGGCCGCCGCGACTCCCCCGTCGGAGATGTCGTGGCAGGCCTGAGTGAGTCCTCGCTCCGCAAGGTCGGTCACGGCGGCGGCCATCGCGCGCTCGTCGGCGAAGCTCACGGTCGCAGGCGCCTTCCCCATCGCGCCCAGCACCGACCGCATGAACTCCGAACCGCCTAGTTCCCCGGTGCGGCGCCCGATCAGGTAGATCGCGCTGCCGGCGTTCCTGAACCCGATCGTCGTATGGCGCGACAGGTCGTCCAGTCGCCCGATGCAGCACACGATCGGCGACGGCAGGATCGCGCTCCCGGCTGCCGACTGGTTGTAGAAGCTCACGTTCCCTGAGACCACGGGGATCGGCTCGTCCGAGTCCTTCATCCCGATCCCGCGCGCCGCGTCGCCGATGCCCCGGACGGCCTCGACGAAGTCGTGGAAGACCTCCGGAACCTCGGGGTTCCCGAAGTTCAGGCAGTCGGTGAGGGCGATCGGGACGGCGCCGGTCGCGCAGACGTTCCGCACGGACTCCGCGACCGCCGCGGCCCCGGCCTGGTACGGGTCGAGGGCGCCCAGGAACGGGTTCCCGTCCGCCGAGACGGCGACCCCCACGTTCTCACCCGGGATAGGCGCGAGCACGCCCGCGTCGGCCTCGCCCGGCCGGACGACCGCGTTCCCCTTCACCTCCCCGTCGTAGTGCCGGTAGATGTGCTCGCGTGACGCGACGTTCGGCGAGCCCACGACGCCGAGGAACGCCGCCACGAGCCCGAGGTCTGCGGGCACGTCCGGCTCGACGAGCCCGCGCTCCCGCTCGCTCGCGTCGCGCACGTACGCGATTCCCGTCGTGATGGCCTCGGTCGAGGCGTCGCAGACGACCTCGCCCTTGTGCTCAAGCACGTAGCGCGGCTCGGCGATGACCTCGCCGATGACCGCCGCCTGCGCCCCGTGGCAGAGCTCCGGGAGCTCGAACTCCTCGTTGAAGATCCGGAGGACCTCCGGCGTGAGCTCCCGCGGGACGACGAGCGCGTACCGCTCCTGCGTCTCGGAGCACGCGATCACCTCGGGCGTCATGTCCGGCTCCGCGACCGGCACCCTGGACAGGTCGACGCGGATGCCGAGACCGGCGGCCGCCCCGAGCTCGGACGTCGCGCACGCGATCCCGCCCGCGCCAAGGTCCTTGAACCCGATCGCGACGCCGCGCTCCCGGAAGAGATCGAGCACGCGGAAGGTCGCCACCGTCAGCATCCGCTTCAGGAACGGGTCGGGGACCTGCACCGCGTACTTGTCGGAGAGCGTCTTCTCCTCGTCGAGGATCCTGGACGCGAACGTCGCGCCCCCGAACCCGGAGGGGTCGGTCGGCTTCCCTACGAGGATGACGTCGTACGGAACGTCCCGCGCCTCTTCCGGCACGCGGGAGCGCTTGATCTCGCTCTCCTCGACGAGGCCGATCGCGACCACGTTCACGAGGCAGTTGTCGTCGTACGACCGGTCGAAGTAGACGTCGCCCCCGAGGTTCGGCACGCCGAGCGCGTCGCCGTACTGCCAGATCCCCTCGACCACGCCGTGGACGATCTCCCTCGTCCGCTCAGCGTTCGGCCCGTTCGGGTCGCCGAAGCGGAGCGGGTCCATGACCCCTACTACGTCCGCTCCCATGCAGTAGACGTCGCGGACGATGCCGCCGATGCCGGTGGCTGCTCCCTCGTTCGGGACGATCTGTGACGGGTGGTTGTGGCTCTCGTGGGCGACGGCGACGCAGTAGCTCTTCCCGTCGATCTCGCAGAGCCTCACTACACCTGCGTCCTCGCCCGGCCCCAGCACCACGTGCGGCGCATCGGTCGGCAGGTGCTCCTTGAGGACGCCTCGCGAGCTCTTGTAGGAGCAGTGCTCGCTCCACATCGTGTTGAAGATGTGCGCCTCGACGACCGTGGGGTCTCGCGCGAGGATCGTCGCGACCTTCCGCGCCTCGCTCAGGGAGAAGTTGAGGCCCGCCTCGGCGAGCCTCTGCTCCAGCTCCATGTCGGTCGTCTGGAAGATCCTGACGGTGCGCGTAGACGGCGCCGCCGTGGGCGTCATCGCGGTGCCTCCTCGAGCTTCATGCTGAACCTCATCGCCTGCCCGTCGCGCGTGATCGTGAGCGTGATCGTGTCGCCGACGCGGAACCCGTGGAACGCGCGCCTGGCCTCGTGGACGGTCGCGATCGGCTCGTCGTCGATCGCCACGACGATGTCGCCCGGTCTCAGACCCGCCCGGTCGGCGGGGCTGTCCGGCTCGATGAAGGTCGCTAGCGCCCCGTCCGCGTCCGCGATGCCCAGACGGGCCGCCCACGTCGGCGTCAGCTCCTGCACGCCCACCCCGAGCCAGAGGTCCCGCACTCGCCCGAACTCGATGAGCTCGTTGATGACTCGTCCGGCGAGGTTCACCGGGATCGCGAACCCGACGCCTCGCGAGCTCGCGTCCGACGTGACGATGAACGAGTTGATGCCCACCACCTCTCCGGTCCCGTTCACGAGAGGACCGCCGGAGTTCCCCGCGTTGATCGCGGCGTCGGTCTGGATCATGTCCTTGTAGATCGCCGACGCGAGCGCCCCGCCCTCCGTCTGACCCGACGCGGCACTCGCCGGCCGGACGTCGCGGTGGAGGGCGCTCACCACGCCGACCGTGACGGTCGGCTGCGGGTCGCGCACGAGCTCCGCGAACGGGTTCCCGATGGCGACGACCCACTCGCCGACCATGAGGTCGTCCGAGTTCCCGATCGGCGCGGTGGGAAGCCCGTCGCCTTCGATCTTGACGACGGCGAGGTCGTACATCTCCTCGCTCCCGAGGACGCGGCCCTCGAGCTTCCTACCGTCGGGCAGGGTCACCTTCACGTCCTCGGCGTTCGCCACCACGTGCGCGTTCGTGAGAACGTAGCCGTCCGGGTCGACGATGACGCCCGACCCGAGCGACCTGTACTCTTCCTCGTAGATCTGGTCCGGGAACGCGCCGCGGAAGAAGCGCTCGAAGTACTCGTCGGAAGGAAACGTCGCCCGAGGCGCCGTCGAAGTGCGCGAGCTGGTGACGCTGATGGAGACCGTCGCGGGCCCCACCCTCTCCGCCGCGCGGACGATGGCGGTGCGGCGCGAGGCGTCGATGCCACCGGCCCCGGGCTCCATGAGCCCGGTCGCCGCCGCACCTCCGCCCTCCGCCGATCCGCGGACGGGGGACTCGCGCCCGAGCATCGTGGCGCCGCGGTCGATGAGCGCCTGCGCGGCTCCGCCCTGGCCCGCTCGCAGGTTCTGGACGACCCGGAAGAGACCGTACGAGAAGCCGGCCAGTACGCACACGAGTGCGATGACGATGTACTTCGCAGCACGGGACAGGAGAGAACCCTCCTAGCGCCCCTTCACCTTCTCCCAGTCAGCGAGGAAGGCCGCGAGGCCCTTGTCGGTGAACGGGTGCTTGAACATCTTCTCGAACACACCGTACGGGAGCGTGATGACGTGCGCGCCCTCGACGGCCGCCTCGACGGCGTGGAGCGGACTCCGCACGCTCGCGACGATCACCTCGGTGTCGAACCCGTAGTTCTCGTAGATCGCCAGCGTCTCGCGCACGAGGTCCATGCCGACGTGGCCGGCGTCGTCGAGCCGCCCGATGAAGGGGCTCACGTACGTCGCCCCGGCCTTCGCCGCGAGGAGCGCCTGGTTCGATGAGAAGACCAGAGTGCAGTTCGTGGGGATCCCGAGTTCCTTGAGCTGTCGGAGCGCGTTGACCCCTTCCTTGATCATCGGGATCTTGATGACGACGCACTCGTGGATCGCGGCGAGCTTCTTCGCCTCCTCCACCATACCCGCGGCGTCCGTGCTCACTACTTCCGCGCTTACGGGTCCCTGGACGATCTCGCAGATCTCGCGAATGATGTCCTCGAACTTCCCGGACTCCCTGGAGATGAGCGTCGGGTTCGTCGTCACGCCGTCGACGCACCCGAGAGCCGCTGCCTCCCGGATCTGCTCTATGTTGGCGGTGTCCAGAAAGATCTTCACGCAGGGCCTCCTATGGGTAAGCGACCCTCGCGAGGTAGAGCCCCCACGGCGGAGCCGTGGGTCCCGCCCGCCCGCGGTCGCGGGCCTCGAGAACGGCCGCCACCTCTTCGGGGGGGAGTCTGCCCCTGCCCACCTCGACGAGCGTCCCGACGATCGAGCGCACCATCCCCCGGAGGAAACGGTTCGCCTCGATTCTGAGAATCAGGATTCCACCGAATCTGTCCTCGTATTCTAGCGAAATCTCGTCGAGGCGGCAACGGTGATGGTCTGGGTCGCTCCCAGCCAAGCAGAACGACGAAAAGTCGTGTTCACCCAGAAAAGACGAGAGCCCGTCTCGCATGAGCATGTGGTCGAGCGCCCCACGCACGAACCATCGACGCCTCTGCCAGATCGGGCTCTCGGTACACCCAATAAGGTAGATGTATGTACGGGCCGTAGCGTTGAATCGCGCGTGGAAATCTCTTGGGACGTCCTCGACCCCGTGGATGAAGACGTCGTCCGGGAGGCGGGCGTTCAGGGCCCCCTGGAGCCTCTCCGGGGGCAGCTCGGTGGAAGTGTGCGCGTGGGCGACCTGGCCCAGCGCGTGGACCCCAGCGTCGGTCCTCCCCGCCCCCGTGACGGCCGTCGGCTCGCCCGCGAGGTCCTCGAAGGCGCTCTCGAGCACGCCCTGGACCGTCCGCTGGTCTGGCTGAACCTGCCAACCTGCGAACTCGGTGCCGTCGTACTCGATGGTGAGCTTGATCGTTCGCGTGGCCACCTGGTGGGAGTCTCCTCTCGGGCCGCATTCCCGCTCGCCCCTGCGCTCCCGGATCGTCCGGCTAGACGAGCCGCGGCAGAACGAGCGTCACGACGACGATGAGTCCTATCACCGCGAACCCGCAGTAGTCCCGACCGTCGAGCGTGAGTTCGACGTACTTCGTGCGTCCCACGGCGCCGCGGTAGCAGCGCGCGTCCATCGCGAGCGCGAGGTCGTCCGCGCGGCGGAAGGCGCTCGCGAAGAGCGGAATCAGGATCGGGACCGCGCTCTTCGCCCTCGCGACCGGTCCCCCCTCGAACGTCGCTCCCCGCCCGATCTGCGCCTTGATGATCCGCCGCGCCTCGTCCAGAAGCGTCGGCACGAACCGGAGCGCGATCACCGAGATCATCGCCAGCTCGTGGATGGGAACGCCGAGCCTCGCGAACGGCTTCCCCAGCTTCTCGACCCCGTCTCCGAGGTCGACCGGCGAGGTCGTCGCGGTCAGGAGCGTCGCCGCCGAGACCATGAGCCCGATCCGCCACGCGAAGATCGCCCCGAGCCCGAGCCCCTCCCACGTGAGCGCCGGGAGCCACGCGAAGACCGCCATGCCGTCCGTGAAGAACCCGTGCATGATGAGGACGATGACGAGAAGCCACCGCAGCGAGCCCAGGTTCCTGAGAAGGAGCCCCGCGGGAAGACTCGAGGACGCGACGAGCAGGCCCAGCGTGATCGAGAGGAAGACGTACGCGACGGGACTCTCGGTCAGGAGCACCGTGACGAGCAGCGCAAGCACGCCGACCATCTTCACCCGCGGGTCGAGCGCGTGAATCGGCGACCCTGTCGGGTAGTATCGTCCGAGACTGAGATCAGAGAGGAAGCCCATCGACGACAAGCTCCGCGATCTGCACCGCGTTGAGCGCGGCGCCCTTCCTGAGGTTGTCCGCGACGACCCACATCCACAGCCCGTGCTCGACGGACCGGTCCCTGCGGACCCTGCCGACCCAGACCTCGTCGGTGCCCGACGCGCCCACCTGCGTCGGATAGGCGGCCGCATCCGGGTCGTCGAGGACCCCGACGCCCTGCATCTCAGCGAGGAGCGTCCGCGCGTCCGCCGGGCTAAGGTCGTCCTCCGTCTCGACGTTCACCGCGACCGCGTGGGTGCGGACGACCGGGACCCTCACGCACGTCACCGCGACGGCCAGATCCGGGAGCTCGAGGATCTTCCGCGTCTCGAGGATCATCTTCGTCTCCTCGCGAGCGTTCCCCTCGTCGTCGAACTCGTCGATGTGTGGGAGGCAGTTGAACGCGATCTGGTGGGGGTAGACCTCCGTGATGACGGGGCTCCCCTCGAGCACGGCCCGCGTCTGCTCGTCGAGCTCTCGCGTCGCCGCGAGTCCCGTCCCGGAGACGGACTGGTACGTCGTTGCGACGACTCGCCTGAGCCCCGCCGCCTCGTGGATCGGCTTGAGCGCCAGTACCATCTGGATGGTGGAGCAGTTCGGGTTCGCGAGAATGCCGGAGTGTTCGGCCGCCGCGTGAGCGTTCACCTCGGGAACGACGAGCGGGACGTCGGGCTGCATCCTGAACGCGCGGCTGTTGTCGATGGCGACCGCGCCCTCCTCGACCGCCGCAGGCACGAACTCCGACGAGACTGCCGCGCTCGTCGCGAAGAGGACGACGTCGAGCCCAGCGAGCGCGTCGGCCGTGAGAGGCTCGACCGGGATATCCCCGCCGCCGAACGGCACGGTCCTGTCCTCGCCGCGAGCGGACGCGAGCGCGCGCACGGCCACGGGCGGAACCCCCCGCTCCTCGAGGATCGCGAGCATCTCGAGGCCGACGGCCCCCGTCGCCCCTGCGACTCCGACGTTCTGAGGAGTTCTCACGCGGTTCCCTTCCCCGACAGCCCGCCGACCTGGCCGGCCGGTGCAGGTGCCGCGGCGGCTACGACCGCCACTCGATCGCCTCGACCGCGTCCGACGGGAGCCACCCCTCGAGGTCCGTTCCGGGGACGGAGATCCTGATCCACTCGTCCCGGCCCTCGCGCAGGCGCACCTTCGTTCCCTCGTGGAGCTGGAACTCGAGCACGAAGTCCGTGCCGGGTCCCGTTCGGACGGCGACCTCGGGCGCGGTCACGATGGCGCCGCGCACCGCTCTGTCGCGGTAGATCCGCTCGCCGAGTGCCCCGCCCGCCACCACGAACACGACCGCGCAGACGACGATGGTCCGCACGATCCACGGAGCGAACGCGCCCCGGAGTATCGCGACGATGGCGAAGAGCACGGCGAGCACGTAGAAGACGCTCGCGACGGCCGACAGGCGGCCGGCTGTCGCCCATCTCCTGACACCGCCGAGAAGCCCCGAGAACGGACCGCCGACGGCCGTCTGACGATCCGCGAGCAGCTCGCGGACGAACTCGAGGTTCGACGCGGCGTCCGCATGCGCGGGCTCGAGCGCGAGCGCGCGCTCGTACGCAAGGACGGCTCGCCCGATCCGTCCCTCCTTGTAGTAGGCGTTTCCGAGGTTGTAGAGGACGTCCGCGTTGTCGAACCGCCCGGCCGCGATCCCCTCGTAGGCGGCCGCGGCCTCCCGGTATCTCCCCTCGGCGTAGAGCGCGTTCGCCTCGATAAAGAGACCCGTCGCGGTCTCGGCGTCGATAGCGGCACGGGCGTCCATCGGGGGGGATGGGTACGGCCGGCCCGGCTCCTGCCCGGCTGCGCCGGAACCCAGCGCGGCGATGAGGAGGACGACCGGCAGCGCGGCTGCCGTCACCGTGAGGCGCTGTCTCGCACGTTTCGTCACCGGCGCCTCCTCCCCGGGAGCTTCTCCAGACCCCTCAGGCACGTCTGCGCGTCCGAGAGGAGCCGTTCGGCGTCGACCGCGTCGGAGCCCCCGGCGAACCGGCCGAGGTCGCACTCGTTCAGAAGACGCCTGACGCGGTCGATCAGTTCGCCGTCCGCCCCGGCCTTCCGGAGCGCCGACTCGAGCTCCGCCTGCGTCATCCCCTGGGTCTCGACGTTCAGGCGGTCGCCGACGAACCCGGTGAGCGCCCGGGCGATCGCCGAGCAAGCCCCGGTTCGGTCGCCCTTCGACAGATACGAACGCGCCTCGCGGAACTCGTTTCTCGCCTTCCCGCTCGCGCGCGCGTACCGCGCGAGTCCGCGGTCGGTCGCGTAGCGGTCGCGGCGGCGCTTCCCCGTCCACGCGGTGACGAGCGCCGCGAGCGGCAGCAGCTGGAGCCCCAGGAACCACGGTCTCGTGTGGACCGGAGCGCCGGCGGGTCTGAGCGTCTCCGTCGGCTCGTGGATGTATCGGATGTCCCAACCGACCCTCGAGATCCGCGTGCGCGCGGGGAGCGATGGCACCTCCTCGGCCGCAGCAGCCGGGGCGACCTCGAGCGTGAGCTCGCCGGGTCCGGTCTGTTTGTACGTCCTGCTCGCCGGGTCGAAGTACGACATCGACAGGTCCGGGATGGTCTTCGTGCCGGCCGTCTGCGGCACCAGCACGAACTCGAACGTCCTGCTTCCCCCGACGACTCCGTTGTCGGTCGACACGTTCGTCGAGCTTCCGGACTCGTAGACCTTGAACTCCGCAAGGTCCGGCGTCGCCGGAGCGGGCACCGTCCGGATGTTCCCGTTCCCGGAGAGCCTGATCGCGAGTGTCACCGGCTCGAGCGCGTCTGCGGACTCCGGATCGAGCGAGGCGCGAAGACGGTAGCTTCCGACCGCCCCTCCGAAGTCGGCCGGCCGCCCTTTCGCGGGAAGGGGCAGAATCTCGACGGTGATCGGGTCGGTCCTGAGCGTGTGCTCCGTCCCGCGCGTCGGGAAGAACGTGAAGGGTCTCCCCCGTTCCTCGTAACGGATGATCGCGGGCCCGATCGTGGCCTCGCCCGCCGCGGCTCCGAAGAGGGCCGTCTTGATCTCGACCACGTGATAGCGGTACGTGCCGGCGGTCTCGTAGTACTCCTCCTGCGAGGGGAACTCCTCGACCCAGAACCCCGTCAGGTCGGGTGGCGTGTACCTCGGCTGTCCGCTCAGGTTCACGCGGCGGTAGAACTTGAACGAGAGTGTGATCTGCTCGTCGACGTACGCGCGTTCCTTGTCGACCGACGTCGTGATGAAGATCCCGCGGTCGTCGGCGCGCACTCCGCTCGAGGGGCGCTCTTCGAGCGACTCGGGCTCCGCCGGCGGGGCGTCACCCTCGAGGACCTCGATCTCGATCGGCTCGGTCCGGTAGACGACGTTGTCGAACTCGACCTCCGCCGGCCCGATCGTGAACGTGCCGGCCGCGCGCGGATAGAGGACGAAGTTCCAGCTCTTGGACGTGCTCATCTTCCCGTTGACGAAGCTGAAGTTGGAGGAGGTTCCTGCGGTCTGCATGTTGAACGCGTCGGCCAGGTTCGGGAGCGTAGGCTCGGGCACCTGTCGCATCGTGCCCTCGATCGTGATGGTGAGGGTGACGGGCTGGATGACCGTGGTCGTCGTTCGGTCGACGCGAGCGCTCACGCTCACCTCGTCGGCCGCCGCAACGAGCGGCACCGAGAGCGCGAGCACGACCGCCGCGAGAAGGGCGCCCGCGACGAGAGGATGTCTACCAGTCCTTCTCAACCTTCTCCCTCTTCCTGGCTTGCGCCGCGCGGAGCTCCGCCTGGAGCTCGCGCTCCGCATGGTCGATCGCGTCCAGGAGCCTCGCGGCGTCCTCCGGTGACATCGCCGGCTCCTCCTGCGGCTCCTGCGGTTCCTGCTGCTCCTGGTCCTGCTGTTCCTGCTCCTGCTGCTCCTGGTCCTGCTGTTCCTGGTCCTGCTGCTCCTGGTCCTGCTGTTCCTGGTCCTGCTGTTCCTGGTCCTGCTGCTCCTGATCCTGCTGCTCCTGGTCCTGCTGGTCCTGCTCCTGCTCCTGCTGCTCCTGGTCCTCTTGATTCTGCTCCTGATCCTGCTGGTCCTGGTCCTGCTGCTGCTCCTGCTGCTGTTGCTGCTGCTGTTCCTGCTGCTCGAGCAGCCTGAGAGCGACCTCGAGGTTGTGCTTCGCGTCCGCGTCCGCCGGGTTCCGGCGCAGGGCGTCCTTGTACGCCTCGATCGCAGACTGGATGTCGCCGAGCTGAAGGTGTGCGTTCCCGGAGTTGTAATGCGCGCCCGATGCGAGGAACGGGTCCTCCGCTCCCGCCGCCTTCCCGAACTCCCGGAGGGCGTCCGGCATCTCGCCCTTCCGGAAGAGCGCGTCCCCGGCGTTGAAGAAGAGCTCGAGGAGCTCGGGCGCGAGAACCTGCGCGCTCCTGTACTCGGTCAGCGCCTCGTCGTACTGCGACTCGCGGTAGTGCTTGTTTCCCTGCCGGTTCCTTCCCTCCGGGGAGTCCCCGAACCCGAGGAGTACGGGGCAGACGATGAGGACGAGGAGCGCGAGCGCGGTCCTCGACCGTCCCGCGCGCGGTCGCGCGGTTACCGGTGCTTCACTCGCCACGCTCACCCCTCCTCCGCACCCGCTCGGGCAGGAACGTCGCCGCGAGCAGGAACGCCAGCCCCGCCCCGAGAGGGAACTGGAACCTCTCCTCGTAGTACGCGTACATCTTCGACTCGAGCTCTCCCTGCTGCATCTTGGAGATCTCCTCGGCGATCGCCTCGAGCTCGCGCTCGGTGTCGGTCGCCCGGAAGTAGCGGCCGTCGGCGGCGAGCGCCACGTCCTCGAGCGTCGCCTCGTCGAGGCGCGACATGACGATCTGCCCGCCGGTATCCCGCTTGTACCCGGACCCCTCGTCGGGGCCGAGCGGGATCGGCTCGCCCGCGGTCGACCCCAGGCCGATCGTGTAGATCCGGATCCCCACCTCCGCCGCCTCCGCCGCCGCCCCGAGGGGATCCTCTCCGTGGTCCTCGCCGTCTGTCATTATAACCAGGACTTTCGTCCGGTCAGGCTCCGTCTCCATGGCCCGGATCGCGCCGCGAATCGCAGCCGCGAGGTCGGTCCCGGGCTTCGGAATGACGCCCGGCTCCACGGCGGAAAGTAGCATCGACGCCGCGCCGTAGTCCAGCGTCAACGGGCACTGCACGAACGTCTGCCCGGAGAAGATGATGAGG
Source organism: bacterium (assembly GCA_025774935.1). Taxonomy (GTDB): domain Bacteria; phylum Joyebacterota; class Joyebacteria; order Joyebacterales; family Joyebacteraceae; genus JALGVN01. The sequence goes on from JALGZK010000018.1 coordinate 34,964, forward strand.
CCGACGCGGTCGCCGTCCAGAAGATTGATGAGGGAGATCGCCTCCCGCCTCGCCTTCTCGAGTCTGTTCGGGCGGAGGTCGCGCGCCCTCATCGAATCCGACACGTCGAGCGCGATCATGAGGTCGACCCCTCGCCTCTTCGCCACGCCGAGCTTCGTTCCGACCTGCGGCCTGCCCGCCGCGAGCCCGAGGCAGAGGACGGCGAGCACGACGAGCGTCGCCCGCGAGCGCAGACGTCCGAGCACCGCGCCGGGCGCGATCCTGTCGACGAGCGAGGGTTCCGCGAACGCGCGCCGCGCCGCGCTCCGGCGCCTGAGCGCAACGAAGGACAGCACCACGGCCACCAGGACCGGCACGGCCAGGTACCAGACGATGAGGGTCTCTGTCGCTACCGCGAATCTCACGCTGACTCACCTCGGCGCTGCGTCATGGCGGGCGTCTAGGGCAGCCGCCTGACGATGACCGCCTCAATCAGAACCTCAACAAGCAGCAGGATAAGCCCGAGGAGGATGATCCTCGGTGCCAGCTCCGTGTACGTCGTGAAGTGCTTCACCTCTATCTTCGACTTCTCGAGTTCGTCGATCCTCCGGTACACCTCGGCGAGCATGCCCTCGGACTTCGCGCGGAAGTACTTCCCCCCCGTGAGGTCCGCGATCTCCCTCAGGGTGTCCTCGTCGAGATCCATCGGGACGTTGACGTACTGGCGCCCCCACACGGGGTCGTCGACGGGCACCCGCCCGCCCTCTGGCGTCCCCGCGCCGATCGTGTAGATCCTGATCCCGAGAGACTGCGCGGCTTCGGCCGCCGTGATCGGGTCGATCTCGCCCGAGTTGCTGCGGCCGTCAGTGAGGAGGATGATCACCTTGCTCTCGGCGTCGCTCTCGCGCAGGCGGTTCGCGGCGGTCGCGATCCCCATGCCGACCGCCGTGCTCCGCTCGTCGATCATCCCGACCTCGATCGACTCGAGGAGCTCGAGGAGCACGTTGTAGTCGAGAGTAAGGGGACACTGCGTGAAGCTCTGCCCGGCGAAGACCACCATGCCGACCCTGTCGCTCACCCGTCCCCGGATGAAGTCCGCGACTACGTCCTTCGCGACCGTGATCCTGTTCTTCGGTCTGAAGTCCTCGGCGAGCATGCTGCCGGAGACGTCGATCGTGAGAACGATGTCGATCCCCTCGGTGAGGACCGACTCCGATCCGCTCCCCGTCTGCGGGCGCCCGAGCGCGAAGAGCGCGAGCGCCAGGACGAGCGCCCGGAGCACGGGCCCCGCGAATCGCTTCCAGGAAGTTCGCCTCCCCGACGCCTCACGTGCGAGCCCGATCGCGGGATAGCGCACCGCCGCCCGCCTCCGCTTCGAGTAGCGAAACTCGACCAGGAGGTAGAGCGGCACGAGCGCGAGAAGCGCCAGAAGCCAAGGGTTAGCGAACCGGAACATCGCCTGCTTCCTCGTCCTTGTCGGTGCTGCCGTCGCGTTCCTCGGAGCGGTCTCCGCCGTCGTCCCCGCCGTCCCGGTCGGCCAGCGCCACCGTCTCCGGCGCCGACGTCTCCGCCTCCGCCTCACGGAATCTCGTCCGCTCGACGAACGCCTCGACCTCGTCGAGGTCCTCTCGGGCGCGGGCGGCCTCGGGCAGGTACTTCGCGAACTTCGTGAGGTCCGCGTGTGAGAGGGTCTTCTTCGTCCAGTCGACGTCCTCCGCGGCGATCGCCGCGTCCCACATCGCCGGCACGAGCTCCGACGTCGTCATGTCGATCGCGCCGACCGAGAACCGGTCCCGGATGTAGAGACGGAGGATCTCCGTCACGCGCACGTAGAACCCCGGGATCTCTCCCCGGCCGATCGGGTCGTCGCGCCTCAACTCAGCCAGGCGCTCGAGCGCGAGCACATGCGCGGCCCTGCGTGGCACCGGCGGCTCCTCCTCGACCTCCTCGGCAGGCTGCCTCCGCCGCGACCGCCACCACTTCCTGAGGAAGTAGGCGGCGAGAACGGCCGCAGCGACGGTGGCCGCCACGACCAGGAACGGCCAGATCCTCCTCGGGAACTCGATCGGCGGTTTGATGTCCCGCGGGCCGATCTCCTCTGCGGGGATCGTGTCCGGCAGGACGCTCTCTATCACGACGTAGAGCGTGTCCGTCGCGAGGGCCACGGTGTCCCCGTCGGCGTCGACGTAGTCGAACGCGAGCCCCGGGACGCTCAGCGTTCCCGTCTCGAACGCTGCCAGGAGGTAGTGGCGCGTCTCGACGACGCCACCCTCGATCTCCTCGGGCGGGAGGATGAGCGAATCCCGTACCTCGAACGGCGCGACCGAGTCCGCGACCCGCGGGAAAGGGATCTGGAGGTCCGGAGGACGCGTGAGCGTTACTGTGAACGTGAGCTGGTCACCGACGGTCGCGGTCCGGGGTTCGATCGACGCCGTCACCCCGACGGGAACGCGAGGGACGTCCGCGACCGCCTCCGCGTCCGGCGCCACGTCGGCCGTCGCCTCCTGGGCGCGGACCGGGCCCGGCCCCCCGAGGACGACAGCGCCGGCGAGCGCGATGGCGACCGCCAGTACGAACGCGTGCGCGGCGGGGGCCGTCGCGTGTCTCAGCGGCGGGGCCATCTCAGCTCCTCCCCCGCGACGTGACGAGAGGCCCGGCGCGGCGGGCTCGCATCCTGAAGAACTTCTCGAGCGGCTCGACGTACGGCCGGTCGGTCGAGATCGCGATCGAGTCGACCCCGAGCTTCGTGAAGAGCCGCCGCCGTTCCTCCTCGATCCTGTCGACCTCGGCGGCGAACCGCTCGGCGAACCGCGAGCCCCCCGTGTCGATAGCGACCCTCTCGCCCGTCTCCGGGTCCTCGAACTCGACGAGCCCGAGGCGCGGGAGTTCGCGCTCCCTGGGATCCGACATCTCGATCGCGATGAGGTCGTAGCGCCGGTTCGCGACGGCCAGCGACCGCTCGTAGCCCTCCGTCAGAAAGTCGCTCACGAGGAAGACGACGGCGTGCCGCCGGACGACGTTCGAAAGATAGTCGAGGGCGCCCGCGATGTCGGTCTCCTTCCCTTCCGGCTCGTGGTACAGAAGCTCCCGCACGACCCGGAGAACGTGCCGCCTCCCCTTCCGCGGCGGGACGACCTTCTCCACCCGGTCCGTGAAGACGACGAGGCCGACGCGGTCGTTGTTCCTGATCGCGGAGAACGCGAGAAGGGCGCAGAGCTCGGCGGCCAGCTCGGACTTCAGGCGCTTGACGGTGCCGAAGTCGCCCGAGCCGCTCGCGTCGACGAGGAACACGATCGTCAGCTCCCGCTCCTCGTCGTACTTCTTGATGTACGGGTGTCCCATCCGAGCCGTCACGTTCCAGTCGATGGCGCGGATGTCGTCGCCGGGAAGGTACTCCCTGACCTCCGTGAACTCGATGCCGCGCCCCTTGAAGACGCTCTGGTACGCGCCGGAGAACACGTCTGTCACGAGACGCTTCGTCCGGATCTCGATCCGGCGGATCTTCTTGATGACCTCTTTGGGAATCATGAGCGTCCGGGAGCCGTTACGGGACCTCGACGTTGTCGAGGATCCTCTGGACGATGTCCTCGGAGGTGAGTTCCTCCGCCTCGGCCTCGTACGTGATGATCACGCGGTGCCTCAGCACGTCCATCGCCACGGCCTTGATGTCCTCCGGGGTCACAAACGCGCGACCGTCGAGGAACGCGTGCGCCCTCGCCGTGATCGAGAGGTAGATCGATGCGCGGGGCGAGGCGCCGTACGCGATGAGGTCGCCGATGCCGAGACCGAACTCAGACGGCTCGCGCGTCGCGAACACGATGTCCAGGATGTACTTCTTGATCTTCTCGTCGACGTAGATCTCGGTCACGAGCTCGCGAGCCTTCAAGATCGTGTCGGGCGAGACCACGGGGGACGCGACGGGCTCACGCCCCTTCGACATCCGGTTCATGATCTCGAGCTCTTCTTCCCTCGCCGGATAACCGACCCTGAGCTTGAGCATGAAGCGGTCTACCTGCGCCTCGGGGAGCGGGTACGTCCCCTCCTGCTCGATCGGGTTCTGCGTGGCGAGGACGAGGAACGGCTCGTCGAGCGCGAACGTCTCGCCGCCGATTGTGACTTGGCGCTCCTGCATCGCCTCGAGGAGCGCGCTCTGCACCTTCGCGGGCGCCCGGTTGATCTCGTCGGCGAGGATCAGGTTCGCGAAAATCGGTCCCTTCTTCGTCGAGAACGACCCCGTCGACGGCGCGTAGATCTGCGTCCCGATGAGATCGGCCGGAAGGAGATCCGGCGTGAACTGGATGCGCTGGAACCCGGTGTCGATCGCCCGCGCGAGCGTCCGGACGGCGAGCGTCTTCGCAAGACCAGGAACGCCTTCGATGAGGACGTGTCCGTTCGCGAGGAGCCCGATCAGGAGCCGCTCGACCATGTAGCGCTGTCCGACGATGACCTTGTCGATCTCGGAGAGAAGGGCCGAGACGAACCCGCTCTCGCGCTCGATGCGCTCGCCGATGGCTTTGATGTCCGAGTACAACGAGTCCTCCCTTCTTGGGTGTCGTCCGTGTGTCGTTTGACCCCACTGGACGCCGCGAGCGTTGAAGACGACTCCCGGCGCCCTCCGGCGGCCCTCCGCTGGCCATCCAGTGGTCCTCCGGTGGCGCCGGCCGCTGCTAGAACTCCGTCGAGCCGGTGAACTTGAAGTCTCGGATGAGCATCGTCGGCGCGGTGACCGAACCGATACCGCCCCAGTTCCTCCCGGCCGTCTCGCGATCGCGGCTCACGCCGTCGACGTTCGAGTAGGCCCGGAGCATGCTGTCGGTGAACCGGAGGTTCTTGACCGCGGTCGTGATCTTGCCGTCCTCGATCAGGAACGTGCCGTCGCGCGTCATCCCGGTGAAGAGCGCCTTCCTCGTGTCGAGGAGGCCGTTGATGTAGTGGAACCGCGTTATGAGGAGCCCGCGCTTGACGGATTTCACGAGGTCCTCCGCGGTCGAGTCCCCCGCGGCGATGAACAGGTTCGACGGCCCCGGCCCGGCCCGGAACGACGCCATGCCCGCGTGCCCCGTCGACTCGACGCCGTCCTTCGCCGCCGTCTGCGAGTCGTAGACCGGTCCCTTCGCGATGCCGTTCTCGACGATCGCCACGCGCCTCTTCGGGACGCCCTCGTAGTCGAACGGGATCGGGATGCCGGCGGTGTCCAGGCCGTCGTCGTAGATCGTGACGTTGTCGCCCATGACCTTCTCGCCGATCCGTCCCGTCATGAAGCTCTGCCCCTCCTGCACCTGCTTCGCGCCGAACGCCGTGAAGTTGAGCCACTCCATGATCTCGGAGGTCGCACGCGGCTCGAGCACGACGTCGATCGGCCCCGGCTCGATCGCGACCGGGTTCGCCGCCGCCTTGCACTTGTCGACCGCAATCGTCGCTACCGCCTCCGGGTCGATATCGTCGACACCGACGGCGTAGGCCGTCGACGATCCGCTGATCCCGTCATCGTCCATCGCGAAGACGGACAGGAACCCGTCGCTCGCGTCGTAATGCTGGCGCGTGCCCTTGGAGTTCGCGACCGCGAGCGAGATGTTCGCCACTCGGTAGGCGCCGGAGATGGTGAGGTCCGCGGCCTTCGCGACGTCGACCGCCTTCCCGACGGCGTCGGCGCGCTCCGCGGGAGTCATGGCCGCGGTCACCGCCGAGTGCGCGACAACCTCAGGCGCCGGCCCCGCCTTCGGCAGGCCCGGGTAGTCGTGCTGCTCGGGGCTCTGCTTGGCGATCTCCGTGGCGCGCTCGATCGCCTTCCCTAATCCCTCCTTGTCCGCGCGGTTCGTCGAGGTGACGCCGATCCTCTTCCCGACTGCGACGCGCGCGATCAGGTAGTTGTTGTCCTCTCGAACGTTCTGGTGGATCACGGAGTTCGCGAACCTCGTGAGCGATGTCTGGTGCGTGTAGGCGACGAGTTCCGTCTCGTCCGCCGGGGAGTTCGCGAGCGCGTCCGTGAGAAGCGCGGTGAGCTCGTCTCTTCCGATCATTTCCTCACCCCCACTTCGACGTTGCGGAATCTCGATGGCGAAACACCGTGTCCTACGTGCGCGACCTGCCCCGGTTCTCCCTTCCCGCAGCTCGGGATGCCCCAGATGTGCCACTCCTCGGGGCCCGTGATCGCGTCGCACGACCCCCAGAACTCGGGGGTGATGCCCGTGTAGACGGGGTTCTTGTACATGCGGCCGAGCCGCCCGTCCTTGATCTCCCAGGCTATCTCGCAGCCGAACTGGAAGTTGAGCCGCCGCTGGTCGATGCTCCAGCTCTTGTTGGAGTCGATGAAGATGCCTTCCTTCGTGTCGGCGATGAGATCCTCCAGGGTCCCCTCACCCGGGAGCACGTTGATGTTCGTCATCCTGACGAGCGGGATCCTGTTCCAGCCGTCGGCCCGCATGGTCCCATTGCTCCGGAGACCGATCTTCGGCGCCGTCTCGCGGCTCATGATGTAGCCCGTGAAGACGCCCTCGGTGACGATCTCGGAGCACTGCGCGGGCACCCCCTCGTCGTCGTAGCCGAACGTCCCGAGGCCTCCCGGAGACGTCGCGTCGGCGACGATGTTCACGATGTCCGACCCGTATTTGAGGTCGCCGAGCTTGTCGACCGTCAGGAAGCTCGTCCCCGCGTACGACGCCTCGGTCCCGAACACGCGGTCGAGCTCGATCGGGTGCCCGCACGACTCGTGCACCTGGAGCGCGAGCTGCGTGCCGCCGATGATGAGCGTCGTCTTCCTGGACGGGCACTCCTCCGCCGTCAGGAGCTTGGATGCCTCGCGGCCGGTCTTCTCCGCGTGCGCGGCGAGGTCCAGTCCCCTCGTGAACTCGAACCCGGCGGTCGAGTAGTCGCCGCGGAAGCTCGCGGGGTACGACCGCGTCTGGCGCTCGCCGCCGGCCATCGCCGTGGCGGCGATACCTCCCCCCGCCTCCGTGATCGTCTGCTCGATCTCGCTCCCCTCGCTGCTGACGAAGAGCTTCTCGGTCCTGAAGTTCATCATGGACGCCGTCGCGATCTTGACCTGCGGCGTCTTCGACATCCCGGCGCACGACGCCGACAGGATGCCCAGCTTGTCGTCGAGCGGGACCGCGAACGGGTCCTCCTCGACGGGCGTCTCATACGTGTCTACGACCGCGTCCTGCCCGTCCAGGAGCACCTTCTGCTTCCCGACCCGCGCGCTCGCGCGGGCGATCTCGAACGCCTGGCCGGCGACCTCGCTCACGTTCTCTGGCGTCGCGATAGAGCTCGATGAGAACCCCCACGCCCCGGAGTTGAGCACGCGGATGCCGAACCCCTCCGAATCGGTGACGGACGCCGTCTCGAGCTCCCCGTTCTTCATGACGAGGATCTCCGAGAGGCTCCGCACGCATCGCGCGTCAGCGTATTCGGCCCCCTTGGCCCGCAGGGACTCGACCGCCGCCTTCAGAAGTTCCTTCACCTGTTACCTCCCCCGGTAACCCGCCCGCTACCACTTGCCGTCTTCGATGTACTTCTGGGCCATGAACGCGGCCGTCGCGCCGTCTCCCACGGCGGTGGCGATCTGCCTCAGGGGCTTGCACCGGCAGTCGCCGGCCGCGAAGAGCCCTTTCGTCTTCGTCTTCATCGCCTCGTCTGTCAGGATGAACCCCTTGTCGTTCCGCTCCGCGAGCTCGCCCGCGATCTCGGTCTTGGGCTCCATCCCCACGAAGAGGAAGACGCCCGTCACCAGCACGGTCCGCTTCTCGCCGGCCTTGTGGTCCATCAGGTCGACAGACTCGACTCCGTCTGTCCCGTTGATCCGCTCCACTGTGTGGCTGAAGAGGCACTCGATCTTCTCGTGCGCCCTGGCGCGCTCACCCAGGATCGGGGTGCCCCTGAACTCGTCCCGCCTGTGGACGAGGGTGATCGTCTTCGCGAAGGTGGTGAGATAGAGCGCCTCCTGAAGGGCGCTGTCTCCGCCTCCCACGACCAGGATGTCCTCGTTCTTGAAGAAAGGCCCGTCGCAGGTGGCGCAGTAAGAGACCCCGCGGCCAATGAGCTCATCCTCGCCGGGGACGCCGAGCTTCTTGTATCCGGTCCCCGTGGCGACGATGACCGACTTCGCGGCGTAGGCCTCCGTCCCCGCGGTCACGCGGAAGCCGTCGTCGGTCTCCTCGAGCTTGGTCGCCGCTGCGCTCGCGAGAAGGGCGCCGAAGTCCTGTGCGTGTGAGACGAGCTTCGTGGCGAGGTCCATGCCGCTGATCGACCTGATGCCCGGGTAGTTCTCGATGAGCTCGGTCGTGGCAGCGTAGCCGCCCGGCATCATCATCTCGAGGACGAGCGTCCTGAGCCGGGCCCTCCCGGCGTAGAGCCCCGCCGTGAGCCCGGCGGGCCCCGCTCCGATGATGATGAGGTCGTAGCTCTCCATGGGCGCTCCCGCTCATGCCCGAACCGCCTGAATCGCAGGTCAAAGAGTATAGCGCAAAGGTGTACGGCCCGCCACTCGGCAGTTGGGCGGCGAAACGCCCGGAGAGACCGCCGTTCGCGGTCTGGACGCGGTCGGATGCGCTCCGCCCGGGCCCCCGCACGCAGAACCCTCAAAGAGAGACCCGGGGCTCTGGTGAACCCCGGGTCGTCCGATCGGTCGTGCTGTCCGGCGCGGCGGGCGCCGTCTTCCTTGTCGTCCCCCTAGGAGATGATCGTCGGGGTGATCTTGATGACGAGATCGGAAGTCGTCGTCTGTGCCTTCACGTGCTTGAAGAGATACCCGAGAAGCGGGATGTCGCCGAGGAAGGGCACCTGAACCGTCTCGGTGCTCTCGAACTCGGCGAGGAGGCCGGCGATCATGAACGCCTGCCCGTTCTGGACCCTGACCTGGGTCGAGGCACGCCGCTCCTTCGTCCAGGGAATCTCGTCGTTCGGCCCCTTGAAGCCGACGATGTTGCTCACGTTCGGCTCGACGAGCGCGGTGATGTACCCGTCGCCGGAGACGCGCGGCGTCACGCTCACCTGGACACCGACGCGCTCCTTCTCGACGCTGACCTCGTAGAGACCCGTCTGCGTGAGGCCCGACACGGTGTACGGGATCACGTCGCCGATGTGGATCTCGGCGGTCCGGTTGCTGAGCGTCGCGAGCGTAGAACGACTGACCACGTGCGCCTTCCCCTTGTCCTGCAGGAAGTCGAGCGCGACCTCGAGGAGCCTCGACTGCCTGTAGAGGTCCTCGGCCTGGAAATCGAGCGGGACCCACGGCAGTTCATCCGGAATCGCGCCCGGTTCGTTCGGCGGGGGCTGCGTCTCGGAGATGATCACGGTCTGATGGAGGATCTTCGACCAGTCGATCCCGTACTCCCAGAGATCGTCGGTCTGGACCTCGATGACCTCCGTCTCCAGAAGGACCTGGATCGGCGGCACGTCGAGCTCCTGGATGACCGAGAGAACCTGCTCGTACCCGCCCGGCGAGGCGACCACCATCATGCGGTTCCCCGTGGGATCGGCCGAGACCTTCTCCGCAATCTTCTCGATGATCGGTTCCAGCTCGAACGCGTCTGCGAACTGGAGTGGAATCACATAGGTCGACAGCCCCGTCTCCGTCCCCAGAGTCGTAGGATCGCCGACGAGGATCGAACCCCCGATCCTCTCATATCCGAGCCCTGCGGCCCGGACGACGAGGTTCAGAGCTTCGTCGACCGGCGTGTTCTTCAGATGGATGGTGATCTGGCGGTTCTCGACCTCGGGACTTGTCACGATGTTGAGGTCGCTCTTCGCCGCGAGGATCGAGAGAACCTCGCTCAAGGGCGTCCTCGTCGCGTCGACCGTCACCGTGCCGTTCTGCGCCATGGACGAGTACGGCGGTACGAGCAACGCTGCCAGAACCACCAGCAGGAGTATCGCTGACCTTTTCATAGGCAACCCCCTAACTCGGTCTTCGTCCGTTCGTTTTCCCCCAGATGGTCACTGCTGTCGGTCGAGGATGTTGTTCCCCTACGGGTACGCGTACGTCTTCCCGTCGTCGGTGGTCACTCCGTCGTGCCTGATCGAGACCACCCTTTTTCCTCCCAGCGTGTCACCGACCTTGACCACGACGTTCGTCCCGTCGCTGCTCCGCATGATGGCGCGCGGGTTCTCGTCGATGATCACCGCGGCCACCGTGTAGCGAGGCGCGGCAGGCTTGGGCTTCGTCGGCTTCGGCTGCGTCGTCGTCTTCGGCTTCGGTTTGCTGTAGGGCATCAGCGGGTCGCGGAGCGTCAGTCCCTCGTCCGGCATCGGTCCCGGCGCCTGGACGAGATCCGCGACGATCTCGACGATCTCGTCGCCATCCCCTGGCTCAGCCCCCGGTGACGCCACGGCCAGTTCGGTCAGGTCGCCCGTGAGGCTCGAGCTCCCCGAGATGACACCCCACGCGACTACCACGGAGAACGTCGTGACGGCGAGCATTGCTGGAACCCGGAATCTGTTGATCGAGCTCATGCCTCGTCTCGCTCCGGCGCCAGAGGCGCCTTCTCTAGCGGCTCACGACCGTGAGCCGGATGACTGCGGTGTGGACATCGCCCGCGCCGACCTCCGCGGACCTCATGTCGAACCACTCGACCAGCACGAGTTCGGGAAGCTCCTCGAGGAAGTCCATGAACTCGGCGAGGGCGGTGTAGCTGCACTCCAGTTCCAGGAGGTAGCCGCGCTCCATGTAGTCCCCGATCCTCTTCTCGCCCTTCGGCTGCACGGTCTTCGGGGTCATGTCGAGCACCCGCAGCTTCTCGCTCATCTTGAGCAGGAAGTCCTGGTCGCCCACGTTCCCGTCGTCGAGCTCCGACGGCAGGAACTCCGCGATCTGCTCGAGCTCGTCGGAGTGGTCGATCACGTACGTGAGACGCTGCTCCGCCGCGGCGACGTCGCCCGCGAGCGACATCAGCTCCGCCCTCTCTGGGCGGTAATGGAAGATCGTCGCGGCGATGAGAGCCACCAGGACGAGCAGCGGGATTCCGAGCTGTGCTCTCGCGCGGTTCAGCATCGTTAGAAGTTCCCTGCGTCGGGTCTCATCAAGGGGCAGAAGACCTCGAACTCGACTCCGTCTTCACCGGCTTCGGTCGTCCAGTTCATCGCCACCAGCACCGCCTCGTTGAAGTCCTCGCGGAAGCCAGGCTCGTTCCGGAGCGACTGGACGAACGTCATGAGTCTGTCGACTCCCTCTTCGCGGCGGCCGGCCTTGAGCGTTCCATACAACTGCAGCCCGAGCACCGGCTCGCCTCCGCCGGCCGGGACCCCCTCGGTCACGATGATCCGCGAGAACCAGACCTCGTCCGGCGTCAGCGTGGCGACCCGCTTGAGCGCCCGTCCCCAGTCGACCAGTTCGCGCCTCGCCTTGAGGATCTCGACCTGTTCCTCGTCGAGCGTGACGCCGTCCCCTGTGACGCGCGCCATCGCCAGCTCCGTCCTGTCGAGACGCACGGCGGCGGCCTCGCGCGCGGCGTCCGTCGCGATGAGCGCCTGGGCGAAGAGACCGACCACCACGGCGTTCACGCCCAGTACCGTGACGGCCACCGCGAGGTTCCGGGCGCGCGTCTTGTCGCGCTCCCGCCTCTCGGTCCCCAGACGGCACATGTTGATTCTGAGCAGCACTTGCGCTAGCTCCTTCTCGCCAGTCCCATGGCGAGCGCGAATCTCGGACCCTGCTCGAGCAGGTCGCCCAGCTCGACTGCGGACGCCTGAATGCGCTCGAGCGGGTTGAGCACTTCCGTCTCGACGCCGAGCGCTTCAGTGAACGCCTCGGCGATGCCCGGAGTCAGTGCGCGGCCACCGGCGAGATAGATGTGCTCGATCCCGCGCCGACCGGTCTCGTTGTTGTAGAACGTGAGGGAGAAACGGATCTCGCGGAGGGCCGTCCTGAACCACCGCGTGGACGTGAAGTCCCCGCCCTCGACGATGCCCTCGTCGTCGCCCGCGTCGTCGCAGGCCGGCCCGGAGTCGTCCCGCGGGGCGTCCGTCTCGGACGGCATCGGGATCGACCGCGCGAAGAAGAGGCTCTCGGCCGTGTAGACCGAGAAGTGGGCGAACGAACAGCCGATCTCCATCACGGCGATGGCCCGGCCGTCGATCAGTCCTTCCTCGTCGACCTCGTTCATGAGTGCGATCGGAGCGATGTCAATGATGTCGGGTACGACGCCGGACTCCTGGAGGAGCGCGATGTGGTCGTTGACGACGACGCCCTCGGCGGCGGTCAGCACGACCTGCATCTGTTCCTTCGGGTCCTTGTCGGCGCGCTCGAGGACCTCGCATCCGAGGACCGCGTTCGTGGTGTCGAACGGGACGTGTTTCTTAGCTTCCCACTGGGCGGAGGTCGCGAGGTCGTTGGCGGACATCCGGGGGAACGCGACGTGCTTGATGCTGACCTGCGGGCCGCCTATCGCGGACGTGACGGGGATCGCTCTCTTGAGGCGCGCCCCGGCGCCCTCGAGCGCCCGCCTGATCGCCTCGATCGTCCGCTCCCGCCTCGCCTCCCGGATCTCCTCGGAGTCGGCGGTGACGTCGCCGATCTCGGCGACGGCGAGGCCCAGGAGCGTCGGCGTTCCGCCGTTCTGCGCGAGGCGGACTGCCTTGACGCTCGAAGACCCGATGTCCAGTCCTGTCGTTATGAGCTTCGATCGGAGGAACACGACTCCCCCCCCACGTTGTCCGTTCATCTCTACTAGTAAATCTCCCGATTGCGGCACACCGCGGCCGTCTCCATCCACTGCGTCACGTCGTCCCACGGGTCCTCGGGCGTGTTGCGGTCGTCGACAAGGCGCACCCGGATCCGTACCTTCTCCATGTTCTCGACATCGAACTCCAGGCTGTCGATCTGAGTCAGCACGGTGTTCCCGAAGACGTCCTGGAGCTCGTCGTTGGCGTAGGTGTAGGTGCCTACCGTGCTGTCGCCCACACTCGTGCC
>JALGZK010000038.1 GCA_025774935.1 bacterium
GGGCGAAGTACGAGACGGGGCTCGCCTTGGCTGTCCTCTCTGAGCTCCTCGCCAGTTCAGAAGCGATTGACGAGGCCATCTCGGTCGCGAAGGAGGCGAGTGATCTCTTCCTGGAGCTTGGAGCGAGGCGGGACTTCGCTAGTGCGCAAGCGGTGTTGGCGGATTTGGCCGGGAAGGGGCACGCGACCCCGTCTGGTCTTCCTGTTGAGCGGGAGCGTCTCACCGCCCTCTACGGCTCCAGCCGAGCTCTGGCGACAGCGGGCTCCGTCGCCGAGCTACTGCGAACAACGGCTGACTCGGTCGCCGCAGAGGTGGCTGCCGAGAACGCAGCCGTTGTGCTCCTCGGTTCTTCGGGCGGCGTCGACCCGGTCGCGTCCGCCCTGAGCGACTGCGACAGCCTGGAGTCGGACCTCGCCGTGCTCGCCCCGGTGCTCATCACGTATCTCCGCGACTCAGGTCAGAGTCCCCTTCGCGTTGATACGTCTGATGCACCGGAGCAGATTGCGCCTCTGCTCAGAACACAGGGGATTCGGAGCGTGCTGCTCACCTCACTTGTCTCCGGCGAGAGAACGCTGGGTATGCTCTATCTCGACTACCGTCGTCGCGACGGGTCGTTCTCCGAGGAGGACCGGCGCTTCGCGGAGGCGCTGGCCGCGCAGGCAGCGACAGCCATCGAGAACGCACAGCTGCGCGCGGGTCTCGAGGACGAGATTGAGACCCTGCGATGGGAAGTCGACGCACGCCACTCCTTCGCTAGCATCATCGGCCAGAGTCTAGAGATGCAGCGGCTATTCACCCTGCTCGAGAAGGTCTCGCGCACGGCAGTGACCGTTCTGATTGAGGGCGAGAGCGGCACGGGAAAGGAACTGGTCGCTCGCGCGATTCACGGCAACGGTCCTCGGAAGAAGGAGCGCTTCGTCGCGCAGAACTGCGCCGCTCTCCCAGAGCAGCTGCTCGAGAGTGAGCTGTTCGGGCACGTCCGCGGTGCGTTTACCGGGGCACTGCGCGACAAGCCGGGGTTGTTCGAAGCCGCCGACGGGGGAACGTTCTTCCTCGATGAGATTGCCGACATGCCTCCATCACTCCAGGTGAAGCTCCTGCGGGTTCTCCAGGACGGGGACATCCGGCGGGTTGGGGCGACCGATCCTATCAGCGTGGACGTCAGAATCGTCGCGGCGACCAACAAGTCGCTCAAGGACGAAGTTGCTGCCGGCAGGTTCAGGGAGGACTTGTTCTACAGACTCGACGTCGTTCGCGTCACGATGCCGCCCCTGCGCGACCGCCGTGACGACATCCCTCTTCTGGCCCAGCACTTCCTCGACAAGTTCGCCGGAGGGCGGGACTGCGATCCGGTACCGGGCTTCTCTGAACGAGCCATGGACCTTCTCGTGAACTACGACTGGCCGGGGAACGTGCGAGAGCTGGAGAACGAGATTCAGAGGGCGGTCGCCCTCTCGGAGCCCGGAGCGTCGATAACATCAAGTGCTTTGTCGGAGCGGATACGGTCGGTGCAGGTGGCGATACACCCGCCAAAGCCGGGGACACGCCTGTCGCTGAAAGACATGGTGGAAGACGTGGAGAAGCGTGTAATCCTCCAGGTCCTGCATGAGAACAGCTGGAACAAGTCGAGAACCGCGCAGGCACTCGGCCTGAGCAGACAGGGTCTGCTCAAGAAGATCGCTCGGTTTGGCCTGAAGCCGGTCGAGGAGTGATTGCGGTGTTCCGTCCGCGTATCGCTGGCATCAAACGAGGAGACCGATGAACGACACGAACCGCAGGCCGGACCGACCCTCCTACAACTCCGCAGGCGTCAACATCGACGCCGGCCAGAAGGCCGTGGAGCTCATGAAGTCCGCGGTCCGTTCCACCTGGAACGACGGCGTCCTGGCGAAGTACGGCTCGTTCGCCGGGCTCTTCAAGCTGGACGCTGCCGATCGAGGCGGTGACGTCCTCGCCGTCACGATCGACGGGGTCGGGACGAAGCTCAAGGTCGCCGTCATGTGTGAGCGCTACGCGTCGGTCGGCATGGACCTCGTGAACCACTGCACGAACGACCTCCTCGTACAGCGTGCGACACCTCTGCTCTTTGCCGACTATTTCGCGAGCTGCGCGCTGGGCCCCGAGATCGTTGCCGAGGCCGTGTCGGGCATGTCGGAAGCCTGCCGGGCTGTCGACTGTGTCCTCATCGCGGGGGAGACGGCGGAGATGCCCGGGGTCTACTGCGAGGGCGAGATCGACCTCGTCGGATGCATGATTGGACTCGCGCAGAGCAGCGACGTCATGGACACGCCGGCGGTCACGCCCGGAGACGTTCTGATCGGGCTTCCTTCCACCGGGCTCCATACGAACGGGTACTCGCTCGCGCGACACATCCTGTTCCACGAAGCGGGGATGTACGTCGAGACTCGCGTGCCCGAGCTGGAGGGCACCTTGGGCGAAGAGCTCCTCACGGTCCACCGCGAGTACCTGACAGTCCTCAGACCCCACCTCGGCAGCAGGCGCATCCACGGGCTCGTCCACATAACAGGCGGCGGGTTCTTCGACAACATAGCGAGGATCCTGCCGGACGGATGTGAGGCCGTGGTCCAGAAGTCCTCGTGGGATCCCCTCCCCATCTTCAAGCTGCTCGTGTCGCTCGGCGATCTCCCAGACGAGGAGGCCTATCGGGTCTTCAACATGGGAATCGGGATGGTCGTGGTTGTGGATAGCGACGCGGCGGACGATCTCCTCGACGAGTTCAGCGCACCCTCTGCGCCTGCCGTGGAGGGTGGGGGAGGCAGGAGTGGTTCTGGCGTAGTTGCTTGCTGCCGAGCTCGATCAGCCTTCCGTAGGGCCCCTGTGAGACTCCTCCACGGGGGTCCTGTCGTTCCGGGAGCGTCGCCCCGGGGCACGCGGCTCCGTTGGCTCGGGTCAGTGGATGGAGTCGTTTTGAATCCCGTTGGGGACGCCGGATACGGCTCCCTGCGTCGGACGTACTCAGGACCGCTAGCACTTACCTGTACTGCGCCTTGACGCCGCCCCAGGCGGTATCGAGTTCTCCATTCCCTACTGACATGGACCACACGAATCGCCGTGTTCGAGATGGGCAGCGGCGGCGTCAACGCTCACCGTGAGAGTGCGGGAGTTGTCGGGATTGCCGGGCGGTCGATGGCAGATAGCCACAAACCCGTCACCGTCTTCGTCCGCGCAGCCGGCAGAGATGTCCTTCGATCCTCGAGTCTCACATGGCGCGCAGCCAAGTCCGCAACAGAGAACACAGAGGGCTGCGAGGGTTGCCGTGAGAGCCACATAGCGCTTCATTTCCCGCTCCTTTCTATTGGAACGCCGCCTCGACCGCATCAGAGCTGACCTCCCTCATGGGGCCCGATGGTCCGGGGCTATCGGTAGATGCCCTTCACGCTTCCCCAACTCGACCGCTCGACGGGCGTGTCCTCGTAGAGCAAGCTCACTTCCCAGAAGGGCACCTCGCCTTGATCGGACAGGGCCCCGTCCGCGCCCCACAGCCAGAAGCACCCGCCCGACGGCAGGCCGTCGAAGACGCTCAGACCGACGCTGTCGTAGTCCGGCGCGTAGCAGTCAGTCGGTATCTCCCCGACGGGGAACTCCTCGATGGAGGTGGAAGCGGCGTCATCGAAGGTGAACCACCCGTCCAGCCAGGCCTCGTGGCCGCAGCAGCCATCCGGCGGGCATCCCTCGAGCCCGGGGCGACAGAGCACCTGGCCGATGACGTCGGCCAGGCCGTCGCAGTCGGTGTCGTAGAGGAGCCACAGTCTGAGATCGCCGATGTACGTGTGGTCGATGTCCGCCGAGAATATGACGTCTTCGATGGTCTCGCCGTCAGGCGTCTGGATGGGACCGAAGACCACGCCGGCCGGATCCGCGTCCGGTATCACGCCGCCGATGTGGCTCAAGGTCACGAAGTTCTCGTTGCCACAGTGCTCGCGCATCGTGCTCACGGTGGCGCCTCCGCTCTCCTCCACCCGGGCCAGCGCCGTGCCCGCAATGAGCAGGCAGGCAGCTGACAGCATCAGCATTGGTCTCATGATCGACCCTTCCTTACTGATCCGGCGTCGGTGTCTGAAGAGCGCGTGCAGACTGCCCCAGGACATGCCCTCCAGCACCGCCGGGAATCGTCCTCGCGTCCTCGCTTGGCCCGCCCGGATCCACCAGGCGGGCCTCCGATCGCCACCCGCAGCCGACAGTGAAGACTACCAGCTGCCTGTCGCCGATTCCACCCTCGACCATCACGTCCCAGTGGTCGCGAATGAGAGCGTGCATTCCCGCGAGGAAGCTCCAGGTCGTCTCATGCACCTCGAGGCTGTAGTTGAGATCACCGGCCGGGCCTGCGAACCGGCGGTCGGTCGCCGACGTCCGATTCCGCCTCCACCAGTGACTGGAACCTCGGGGACTCCCTGAGCGGGTCCCACTTCGGGTCGAGGCGAAGGAGCGGGGCGGACATCCAGGACGGAATGGACAGGAGGTACTCCAGGAGATCGATGGCCTTCTCGTGCTCGCCCACGAGGGCGTAGATGAACGCCAGGTCCTCGACGCGGAACGGGCCGATGACAGCGTTCTTCGCGACCGACATGCCCTTCACAGCCAGTTCGCCCTCGCGAACGGCGTCCTCGTTCCGGCCGAGGCCCGCGTAGGCGATGCCGAGCGAGCTGTGGACGCGGTAGTCCTCCGGCCGCTCTGCGATCTCCGATTCCAGCAGGATCCGCGCGGACTCGAAGTGGCTTCGGGCACCTTCCGCGTCGCCCATGAGCATGTGGGTCCAGCCCTCCAGCAGCGCCCTGGGGACGAACCACCACTGGCCCTCGTCGAAAGGGCCCCAGGCGAGAGCCAGGGTGTCGAGCGCCTTCCGGAAGTCCCTGGCCATCAGCTCCAGACGGAACCAGTTGAACCGCTCGGCCGCCGACGAGTACTCGGAGGGTCTCGCGCCCCTCTGGGGGATGGCCTCCATCGTCCCGCGGGCACGCTCCATGTCGCCTCGCCACAGCAAATGGTTCCAGACCTTGCACACGTAGGCGAGCACCTGGTCGGGGGCGAGAGCGATCGAGCGATCGTAGTAGCGCTCGGCCTCCGCGTAGTCCCGGATCGTCATGCACGCGCACCCGGCTTCGTGGGGGAGGCTCGCGTCCCGCGGGCTCAGCTCGAAGGCCCTCTTGTAGTGCTCCACCGTCTGCCGGATCTTCCCCTTCCTCTTGAGGATCGCGGCGACGACGGCGAGGATCCTCGCGTCGTTCCGGAGGTCCCGCTCGGCGATGGCGAACTCCGCGAGCGCCTGCTCGAACTCCTGATGGCACCAGTAGTGATAGCAGCCGAGGGCGAGGTGGGCGTCGGGAAGGTCCGGGTCGAGCTCGAGCGCCCGGTCGACCGCCTCCTTCGCTTGGGCCACGTTCGACTCGGTTCGGTCATGGCCGTGGAAGAAGAGCGCGGAGTGTGCCTTCGAGAGCTCCGCGTGGGCGAGCGCGAACGAGGGATCGAGCTCGACGGCGCGCTCGAACATCTGCGCCGCCAGGCGGAAGTCCTCCTCCAGATAATCGGGCCGCCCTGCGTACTCCAGCCCCCTGAGATAGGCCTGGTAGGCGTCGATGTTGTCCGTCGGTCTGGCCTTGAGCGCGCGCCGCTCCCTGCCGGAGAGCTCGACCTCGAGGGCCTCGACGATGTTGCTCGAGATCTCGTCCTGGATCTCGAAGACGTCGCTCAGTTCCCGGTCGTAGCGTTCCGACCACAGGTGGTAGCCGTTGGCGACGTTCACGAGCTGCGCCGTGATCCTGAGCCGGCTGCCCGACTTCCGGACGCTCCCTTCGAGGAGCGTCTCTACGTTGAGCTTCCTGCCGATCTCGCGGATGTCCTCGCACCGGTCCTTGAACGCGAAGGCGGAGGTGCGGGCGACTACGCGCAGACCCTCGACCTGAACGAGGGCGTTGATGATCTCCTCGGCCATGCCGTCGCAGAAGTACTCCTGCTCGGGGTCGGCGCTCATGTTCGAGAACGGCAGGACGGCGACCGAGGGCTCGGGCGCAGCGGCCCGGGTCTCAACGGTGAGGGCGGCGGAGTCGGAGCCGCCGCGGAGGGTCCTGAGATCGTCCAGCATGGCGCCGGCATCGCAGTAGCGCGAGTCCGGGAGGACGGCGAGCGCCTTGCTGACAACCGACTCGAGCCCGGCGGGTACGTCCGGAC
>JALGZK010000002.1 GCA_025774935.1 bacterium
TGGTTCCGGATCTCCGTCGCGACGGTCGTCGAAGGCGTGGAGGGTCCCTTCGGCGAGAGAACGAAGAGGCTCGTGACGAGAACCGGCCGGAGGCTCCTGGGACGCCGGCCCATCCGCGACGCCGCTGAGCCTTCAGACTAGTCAGCGTCGTTCGTGAACTCCTCCAGCAGTTCGACGAACTCGGGATCGTCCGGGTAGAGCTCCTGCCCCACGGCCATCGCCGCGATCGCCCTCCTGAGGTCCCAGTCGTAGTTGGAGTAGGCCTCCGCCAGGATCTTGAGTTCCTCAGGTCCGTCGATGGCGTTCAACGGCACGACGGCAGCCTCCATGAGCATCTCGATGTTCTGTATTCGCGTTTCCTCGAAGAGATGGAGCGGCGCCTCGTACTCGACGCGCATGTTGTCGTCTGTGTTCCGAACGACGTCGCCCACCAGCGTCCTGAGCTCCTCTTCCCCGAAGAGGTAGAGAGCGACGATCTCCTCGGACTTCCGCATGCCGAGGCGGGCGAGGTCCATCCCGGCGTCGGGCGAGCGCTGGACGACCTCCGCGATGCTGTCCGCCGAGAACGGAAGCGGAGCGTCGCTCCCGAGGATGACGAGATCCGCATCGTCGATCCGGAAGACGGCCACGAACCCGAACACGTCGGCGAACGACGCGAAGACCGACTTCAGGTTCGATGGGGTCATCGCGTAGGTCTGCACCCACTGCGCCCAGACTCCGCCCGGGCTCATCTTCCGCTTCCCGAGCTCGAAGAAGTCCCGCGTGAACAGGTTCGACACGCCGCTCAACCACGGGTTCGAGGGCTCGGAGCTCACGAGGTCATACGTCCCGTCCGGGACGAGCATGAGGTGGTTGCGCGCGTCGTTCAGGATAACCCTGACTCGCGGGTCGTCGAGGGGGCGGTTGTTGTGCTCGTCGAAATAATGGCTCGCCTCGATCACCGCCGGCTCGATCTCCGCCGCGTCGATTCGTGTCGGGGAATCGTAGAGCGCGATGGAGCCGGTAGTCATTCCGCTCGCGAATCCGATCACGAGGACGTTATCTGCGTCCGGGCGAACGACGATGGGTAGGTGTGCGAGGAGGACCTGCGTCTCGAGGTCGGCCTCCGTCGATGCGTCCACCTTCCCGTTGACGGAGAGCCAGATGTTCCCCGACCCCCGGGTGCGCGCGACCGCGACGACCGACGATAGCCCCTCGTCGTAGTGGAGGAGCTCGAACGGGGTCACCGCGGAATCGATCAGGCCCGTCCGCGAGCGGTCCTCGAGGTCGTCCACGTACTGGTACATGCCGGACGTCATGAGGAGCGGGTTCCACGGCGGACGGAAGAGAAACATCAGGATGATGAGAGCCGCGCCGCCCGCCATCTTCGCTGCGAACCGGGCATCCCGGACCCGGCCGGCCGTTGCCACGGCCGCGGCGCTCACGAGCACCGCGGCGAGGATGTTGACGGACGCGGCAGCGACGACGGTGCCGCGGATGTTGAGCGCCGGAAGGAGCACGAGCCCCGCGAGCGATGCGCCGATGAGCGCGCCAATCGTGTTCGTCCCGTAGAGCCTCCCGACAGGACTGCTCACCCGATCGGGCCGGCCCGCCGCCGCACGGACCAGATACGGGAACGTCGCTCCCATGAGGAGCGTAGGGAGGATCATGATCGCGAGCGCCAGCCCCACCTGCGCGACCCAGAAGAGGGCCCCGGAACCGCCGACGCGGTCGAAGAGCCAGACGAACGCGAAGGGAAGCTGACCATATGCGAACATCGCGCTCCAGCACAGGATGCCCACCGCGAACTGAATCCCGGCGAGACGTCCGAGGACGAGCTTCCTCCCTCCTCGCGCGAGGTCTCTGTCGGCGAGCCTCCCGCCCACCCATCCTCCGATGCCGATCCCGAGGAGGAACGCCAGGAGCATGATCGTGAACGCGTACGCGCTGCCGCCGAGCGTGAGCGAGAGGAGCCTGAACCACGCGACCTCACAGAGGAGGCTCGCGAACCCGGCGAGCGCGGCGACGATGAGGAGGGGGCGGTAGTCCTCCCCACCCTTCGCCTTAGCTCCGGCGGGCGCGTGTGCCACCTCGGCCGCCGGGATCGGCTCGCTTGCCCGCGAGAGCGCGACGGCAAGGAGCGCCAAGACCAGGTTCACCGCGGCCGTTCCCCACGTGGTCGCGGCGAGTCCCAGTCGCGGGAGCAGCACGAATCCCGCGAGCGCCGTTCCGAGCACGGCTCCGAGAGTGTTCACTCCGTAGAGCCTCCCGACCTGGTAGCCGGTCTCCGCTCTCTCCGAGGTCACAAAGCGCGCGAGGAGCGGCAGGGTCGCGCCCATGCAGAGCGTCGGCGGCAACAGGAGCACACCGAGAAGAACGAACTGAAACGTCCCGAACGCGGCGGGCCCAGGCTCGACCGCGCGCCAGAGCCCGAGATAGAGCGGGCTCACTGCGCGCAGCAGGAACGGGAAGATGAGCGCGTAGAAGCCGATGAACGCCTCGAGGATCGCGTAGCCGAGGAGCGGTCTGGCCGTGCGTTCGGCCCAGCGCGCGGCGGCGAAGCTCCCGAGGGCGAGCCCTCCCATGAACGCCGCCAGAACGGTCGTGATGGCGAGCTGGCTCGTTCCGAAGAGAACGTGCAGCTGACGCGCCCAGAGCGTCTCGTAGACGAGAGACGCGGCGCCGCTCAGGAGGAAGAGCGGGACGAGCAGGAGCGTCGCGCGCTCGCGGCTGAGCCTGTGGGCTTCACCCGGCATGATTCCCTTTCCCTCGCGGAGACGTCGTGGCCTATCGTAAACCGATGACAGGCTAGCAGATTCGGACGGCGCGTGAGAGGAAAAAACCGAGCCCGCCGGAAAGGACGGCTCCGGAGTTCCGGAAGCGTGGTACACTTGTTCACTCACGAAAACAGGGAGACGGCGCGCGACTCTCAGAGCGTCGAGGGACCATCCGGAGGATCGGCTCACGCATGAAGAAGCTCATCGTCATCGCGATCGCAGCAGTGGCAGCGGTCCCTGTAATCTGGTACGTCGTCGGGCGGGACGGGGAGGGGGACGCGAGTCGCTACGAGACCGTCGAGATAGAACGGGGGGACCTCGAGAACGTCATCTCGAGCACCGGACAGCTCTCCGCCGTCGGGACCGTGGAGGTCGGGACGCAGGTCTCGGGGACCATCAGCAGGGTCCTCGTCGACTACAACGAGAGTGTCCGGAAGGGGCAGGTCCTCGCGGTCCTCGACACGACGATGTTGTCGGCGAGCGTCCGACAGGCGAGCGCCGACGTCATGCGGTCGCAGGCCCAGTACGACCAGATGGCGCGTGACTACGATCGCGAGAAGGACCTGCGCGAAGGCAACCTCATCAGCGAGCAGGAGCTCCAGGACGCCGAGACGCTTCTCGAGACGGCACACGCCAGCGTGATCTCGGCGAACGCCTCGCTCGACCGGGCGCGCGCGAACCTGCGCTACGCCGTCATCCGCTCCCCCATCGACGGAACCGTCATCATGAGGAACGTCGAGCCCGGGCAGACCGTGGCCGCGAGCTTCTCGACGCCGACCCTCTTCGTGATCGCGGAGGACCTGGCGGAGATGGAGATCCGCGCCCAGGTTGACGAGAGCGACATCGGCGTCATCGAGGTCGGACAGAAGGTTCGGTTCACGGTAGAAGCGCACATGGACGAGACGTTCGAGGGCATCGTTCGGCAAATCTGGCTCCAGCCGCAGACGGTGCAGAACGTGGTCACCTACACCGTCGTCGTCGACGCGGAGAACGACAGGGGGCTTCTCTACCCCGGGATGACCGCGGTGACCGACTTCGTGGTCGACGAGAGACACGATGTCCTGCTCGTGTCGAACGCCGCGTTCAGGTTCCAGCCCTCCGATGAGATGATGGAGGAGTTCCGTTCGCGCATGCAGAAGCGGATGGAAGATCTCCCCGACTCGACGAAGGCGAAGATGGGGAAGCGCGGGACCGACGCGAAGGCTCCGGGTGGGCAGGGCGGAGGTCACGGGGGGCAGGGCGGATCCGGTGGATACACTGGCGGGCCGCCCGGGATGTCGGGAGCCCACGGCGGGCAGCAGTGGGGCGGGCAGCGCCTCTGGATCCTCAAGGAGGACGGCAGCTTCGACGCGGTGCGGATCGAGGCCGGCGCTACCGACGGGCGGAAGACGGAGATCGTGCGCGGCCGCGGCATCGAAGAGGGAGCGAAGGTCATCACGAAGGTCGACGAGGAAGCCGAACGGGGAAGCACCGCGAGCAGGGCGCTCCGCCGCGGGATATAGGAGCGCGACCCGGACACCGGCGACGCTCGAGGGCAACACGATGGCGAGTCTGATCGAGACACGTGGAGTCACGAAGGTCTACCACATGGGAGACGTCGCCGTGCAGGCATTGCGCGGCGTCGATCTCGTCGTGGAGGACGGCGAGTTCGTGGCGCTCATGGGCGCGTCCGGCTCGGGGAAGTCGACGCTCATGAACGTCCTCGGGTGTCTCGACGAGGCGACCTCCGGCGAGTACCACCTGGGCGGCGTGAACGTCCACGAGCTCACCGGTGACGAGTTCGCCGAGATCCGGAACCAGAAGATCGGGTTCGTGTTCCAGGGATTCAACCTCCTCGCGCGAACCACCGCCCTCGACAACGTGGAGCTGCCTCTCTTCTACGACCGTTCCGCCCGGATCGAGGACCCGCGCGCCGCGGCGATCGAAGCGCTCGAGCGCGTCGGCCTTGGCGACCGCGTCGAGCACGAGCCGAGCGAACTCTCCGGAGGCGAGCAGCAGCGCGTCGCGATCGCTCGCGCGCTCGTGAACCGCCCGTCGATCATCCTCGCAGACGAGCCGACAGGGAACCTCGACAGCCACACGTCCCTCGACGTCATGTCGCTCTTCCAGGAACTTAACGCCCAAGGCATCACGATTCTGGTGGTCACCCACGAACACGATCTCGCCCGATACACGAGTCGGACGGTGACGCTCAGGGACGGTGTAGTCGTCGAGGACCGTGTGAACGAGAGCAGGCGCAACGCGGCGAAGGACGCCAAGGACGTGCCGGAGATCGGAGACCCCGCAAGCGTCGGCGGATTCCCAGGGAGCTAGAGAGACGATGAAGGTCCGCAACCTCGTCAGGATCGCCTTCAAGAGCCTCACGAAGAACAGGATGAGGAGTCTCCTGACCTCACTGGGTGTGATCATCGGCGTCGGAGCCGTCATCGTGATGGTGGGAATCGGATCGGGCGCGCAGGCGGACGTCGAGGCTCAGATCCGCTCGCTCGGCGCCAACCTCATCGTCATCTTCCCGATGCACAGGAGGGTCGGCGGCGTCAGCCAGGGCGCGGGATCCAGGAACATGCTCACGCTCGCCGACGCCACGAAGCTCAAGGAGCAGGCGCTCCTCGTGACCGCGGTCTCGCCGCTCGTCCGTTCGGGTGGACAGATCATCGGTGGGGTCGGGAACTGGAACACCTCCGTCGAGGGCGTCGACCCTTCGTACATCGACATACGAAGCTGGCCGCTCGCCACGGGTGAGTTCTTCGGAGACCGGGAGGTCCGCGCAAAGAGTAAGGTCGCCGTGCTCGGACAGACGGTCCTCGAGAACCTCTTCCCCGACAGCGACCCGATCGGCGAGACGATCCGCATCAGGAACACCCCGTTCCGCGTGATCGGCACGCTCACGGAGAAGGGACAGACCTCCTGGGGGCACGACCAGGACGACGTCATCCTCGCGCCCTCGACGACGGTCTTCTATCGGCTGGCGGGCGGGAGGTACATCAGCAGGATCTACGCGAGCGCCAGCTCTCCCGAGGAGTCGGCGGCCGCACAGGAGGAGCTGACGCTCCTCCTGAGGGAGGCCCACAGGCTCCATCCCGGCGAAGAGGACGACTTCCGGGTCCGGAACCAGGCCGAGATCATGGAGACCGCGTCCGAGACCTCGCGCGTCATGACGCTCCTCCTCGGTTCCGTGGCGGGGGTCTCGCTCATCGTCGGCGGTATCGGCATCATGAACATCATGCTCGTCTCGGTGACCGAGCGGACGCGGGAGATCGGTATCCGCCTGGCAGTCGGGGCGCGCAGCAAGGACGTCCTCAGGCAGTTCCTCACCGAGGCCGTAGTCCTCTCGCTCGTCGGCGGCATCATCGGGATCATCCTCGCGTTCGTGGTCAGCTCCCTCCTCTCGAAGTACGCAGGCATGACCACGCTCATCGACCCGTTGGTCATCGCGATCGCCTTCGGGTTCTCCGGGGCGGTCGGCGTCTTCTTCGGCTACTACCCCGCCCGCAAGGCCGCCCGCCTGAATCCCATAGACGCGCTCCGGCACGAGTAGGCGACCGCTCAAGCATCGGGGCTCCCCGGAACCGCTCTTGATGGCATTCTGCACCCCTCCCACCGTTCCCCGCGAGAAACCCTGATTCATTGACAAACCGCACTAATAGTGGTAAGATAGGCAGTTAGAGGATCAAGCTCACGGCCATCGTGCCGCGGGGGCGCATGCGAATGCTCCCGCCGGGTGGCCGTCTTATATCCGCGTACGGTCGACAGACCGGCGCGGCGACCGGCTCCGTCCTGAGAGCGGGCTCGGAAAGGACGCACAGTCATCGCCTACTGCTCATGCTTGTAGTCAAGAAGAGTGGAAGTCGGTCCGCAGCTTGACGTTGCGGCCAGTGCGTTCCGCTGCCGGGGACGGCAGGAGAGTCAGCTGAGATGAGGGAGCCGGTTGTGCTGAACGGCCTAGGGATTGCTCCGGGTCTGTACGGGGAGCCGCGACTTCTGCGGCTGTCGACCCGTGCGGATACGCCCGGGGCACGTTGTTTTGTGGAGACGGGTACCCATGAGAGAGCGAGATGACACGAGAGGGCGCACGGCGCCCGTGGGACTTCGAAAGGAAGCCAACACCATGAGATGGGGAACGCTGGTTTGCGCGGTGCTCCTTGCGGCGACGGCAACCGTGAGTGTGGCGGACGTCCCGCGGACGATGAGCTACCAGGGAGTACTGAAGGACTCGGGCGGGAGCGTGGTGCCCGACGGCGACTACGATGTCACGTTCGCGATCTACGACGTCGACGTCGGAGGCACGGCCCTCTGGACGGAGACGCAGACGCTCCCCGTCGCCGGCGGGATCTTCAACGCCGTCCTCGGCAGCGTGACAACTCTCGACGTCCTCTTCGACGTGCCGTACTGGTTGGGTGTCTCGGTCGAAACGGATCCGGAGCTTGAGCCGCGCGTGGAGCTGACGGCCGCGCCGTACGCGATGCGCGCCCTCTACGCCGACACCGGTGGTGATGACGACTGGGTCATCTCGGGGAACGACGTGTACAACATCACCGGGAGGGTGGGGATCGGAACGGCGACGCCGGAGTACGCACTCGACGTCGCAGACACGGCTCGCGTGTCGGCTCTCGTGATGCCGACGGGCGCGGTCGACGGTCACGTCCTCACCTCCGACGCCGCCGGGATCGCGTCCTGGCAGCCGGGCGGAGGGGGCGGCACGGGTGACATCACGGGCGTCGCGGCTGGCGAAGCTCTGTCCGGAGGCGGGACCGAGGGCGACGTCACGCTCGACGTCAACGCGGGCGCCGGCCTCGCGATCGCCGCGGACACGCTGCGCCTCGCCGGTCCGTACCTCGACGGAACCGCCTACGACGGCGCCTTCGTCAACGAGGGCCAGGCCGGCTCGATCACGGCAGACATGGTCGTACCCGACGTCGTCTCGAGCCTGGACGGCGTGGCGAACGACGCGGGCGACATCGACCTCGTCGCCGGGGAGAACGTCACGATCACCCCCGACGACGTCGGTAACACCATCACCATTGCGGCCGTCGGCAGCGGCGATATCACGGGCGTCGCCGCGGGCGTCGGCCTCCTGGGCGGCGGCACCGAGGGCGACGTCACTCTCGACGTCGGAGCCGGAGACGGCATCGCGGTCACCGCGGACTCGGTTGCGGTCGTGGCGGCGGACCTCGCCGGCGACGGCCTGGTCGAGAACGCGAACGACCTTGCAGTGGGTGCGGGGGACGGTATCACTGTCGCAGCCGATGACGTCTCGGTGGTCGCAGCCGACATCGCAGGCGCCGGACTCGCCGACGACGGATTGAACGATCTCGAGATCGTCACGGGCACCGGGCTCGAGGTCGTGGCGGACACGCTCGGACTCACTGCCCCCTACGAGACCGGCGCGGCGTACGACGCCGCGTTCGTGAACGAGGGACAGGCGGACGCTGTCACGACCGACATGATCGCCCCCGACATCCTGAGCGGCATCAGCGGCGTCACGAACGACGGAGGGCAAATCACGTTCGTCGAGGGTTCGAACATCCAGATCCTCCCGAACGACGAGCTGAACACGATCACGTTCGCGGCCGCCGCGACGCTCTCTGGTGACATCACGGCCGTCATCGCAGAGGACGGTCTCTACGGTGGCTCCGAGTTCGCGGACGCCCACCTCTGGGTAGGCGACGGCGACGGCATCGTCGCGGACGCCGACTCCATCCACGTTCAGGTCTCCGACTTCGCGGGAGCCGGTCTCGTCGACGACGGGTTCAACAATCTGGACGTCAACACCGGCGCCGGGCTTGCGGTGGTCTCAGACACCGTCGCTCTGACCGTCCCCTACCTGGACGGAAGCGCCTACGACGCCGTCTTCGTGAACGAGGGACAGGCCGGCGCCGTCACCGCTGACATGGTCGTCCCCGACGTCGTCTCAAGCCTCGACGGCGTCGCGAACGACGCTGGCGACATCGACCTCGTTGCCGGAGAGAACGTCACGATCACACCAGACGATGTAGGGAACGCTATCACGATCGCCGCCACAGGCGGCGGCGACATCACGAGCGTAGACGCAGGAATCGGTCTCGGAGGCGGCGGAACGGAGGGCGACGTAACGCTCGACGTCCTGACCGGCCCCGGACTCGAGGTCGCCGCCGACACGCTCGGTCTGACCCTTCCCTATCAGGACGGTAGCGCCTACAACGCCGTCTTCGTTAACGAAGGACAGACCGACGCCGTCACGGCAGACATGGTCGTCCCGACCATCGTCGCCAGCTTGGACGGCGTCATTAACGACGCCGGCGACATCGACCTCCTCGAAGGTGAGAACATAACGATCACCCCCGATGATGAGGGCAACGCGATCACGATCGCCGCCACGGGCGGGGGCGACATCACCGCGGTCACGGCCGGGAGCGGTCTCTCCGGAGGCGGGACGGAAGGCGACGTCACGCTGGATGTGGTCACCGGTCCGGGGCTCGCGGTCGCGGCGGACACGCTTGGACTGACCGTTCCGTACCAGGACGGCAGCGCCTACGACGGCGTCTTCGTGAACGAAGGACAGGCGGACGCCGTGACGACCGACATGGTCGTCCCGGATATCGTGTCCAGTCTCGACGGAGTCGCGAACGACGGCGCCGGCATCGACCTCGTCGAGGGCGACAACATCTCCATCACGCCTGACGACGTGGCCAACACGATCACGATCTCGGTCGCGGACGGTGGCGACGGGGACTGGTCGTTCGACGGAGATAACATCTACTCGACGGTGCCCGGGAACGTCGGCATCGGCGAGCCCATTCCCGACACGAAGCTCCACGTCGCAGGCGATGCGAAGGTCACGGGGAAGGTCTACGCGAATGCGGTCTCGAGCATGAGTCCGCTCGAGCTCCAGACCGGCGACGTGACCAGGGTGTTCGTCGACGATGTCACCGGCAACGTCGGCGTGGGGACCAGCACTCCCATCGAGAAGGTGGAGGTGGACGGGGCGGTCCGGATGACGGGCCTGCAGCTCACGGCGGGCGCCGGAGACGGTCTCGTGCTGACCTCCGACGCCACTGGCGCGGGCACCTGGCAGGATCCGGTCGACGTGATCATCCCGCTCGACGCTTCGGCCGACGCCCCACTCACCGCTGTCATCGGGGCCACGAACACCACCCTCGAGTCAGGCTTCGCCGCGGGCGTGCAGGGCACGCACGCGGCCACCGGGACCTTCGGTTATCTCGGCGGAGAGAATATCGGTGTGATGGGCATCGGCGCAATCGGTACCGGCGTCGAGGGGTTCGGCGCCATCGGCCTCAAGGGCACGGGCAGTACGGCCGGCGTCCAGGGCATCGGAACCGGCGCCGTCGGAATCGGTGTCTTCGGCTCCAACCCGGCTGGGTACGCCGGGTACTTCGATGGGAACGTCCTCATGACCGGGTTCGAGTTCCCGCCGGGCGCGACGGAGGGTCACGTCCTGACCGCGGGCGTCGGCGGAGTCGGCTCGTGGCAGGCGATCCCCGCCAGCCTCGCCGGAACGGGCGACGCGAACAGAATCCCCAAGTTCGTGGACAGCCAGACGCTGGGGAATTCGGGCATCCTCGAGAGCGGTGGCACCGTCAGCATCGGTCTCGTCGCAGCCAGGGGTGACGGCTCGCCACGCGTCAAGAGGGGGGACACCAGGACGTACAGCCGACTGGCCAGGAGGCTCGTCGTCTCTCAGGACAACTCGGAGACAGGACACTTCAGCGTCATGGAGACGAACGCCCTGGAGGATGGCCGCACGGCCATCTACGCTCTGCGTGACAGGGAGTGGGACGTCCCGAACGACGGCGCAGGATACGGCGTCGGACAGACGAACAACGCGATCACTGGCTTCAACTACTGGGGCGATCTCTACACGTTCGGGGTAGCCGGATACTCCTACAACGACGAGAAGCTCACCGGCGGAGTCCTCGGGGCGGAGCACGAAGGAGACTACTGGGGCGCGCTGGGCTATCGCGACATCAACTACCAGGGCTGGGGGGTGTACAGCCCCCACAACGTGTACGTCGGCGGCAGCCTGGGCATCGGGACCGAAGATCCCCAGGCCAAGCTCGACGTCGCCGGAACGGCTCAGGTGACCGGCTTCACCATGCCCACCGGCGCGTCGACCGGTTACATCCTCACCTCCGACGCGTTCGGCATCGCGACCTGGGAGGCGCCGAGCAGTTCGGACATCACCGCGGTCTACGCGGATGACGGTCTGACCGGAGGCGCGGAGACGGGTGACGCGCACCTCGCCGTCGGCGCGGGCGACGGAATCAGCGTCGCAGTCGACGACGTCTCGGTTGTCGCGGCGGACATCGCTGGCGCCGGGCTCGCCGACGACGGCGCCAATAACCTCGAGGTCGTGACTGGCCCGGGGCTCGCGGTCGTCGCTGACACGCTCGGACTGACCGTCCCCTATCAGGATGGCAGCGCGTACGACGCCGTCTTCGTGAACGAGGGACAGGCGGACGCGGTCGGAGCCGGCATGATCGTGCCCGACGTCGTCTCGAGCCTGGACGGTGTCGCGAACGACGCCGGCGACATCGATCTCCTCGAAGGCGCGAACATCACCATCACTCCCGACGACGTTGGCAACTCGATCACGATCGCGGCCACGGGTGGCGGCGACATCACGGCGGTCGCGGCCGGCGACGGACTCACAGGCGGCGGCACCGATGGTGACGTGACGCTCGACGTCCAGACCGGCACCGGCATCGCGTTGGTCGCCGACGCCGTCGAGCTGGCTCTTCCCTACCAGGACGGCAGTGCCTACGACACCGTCTTCGTGAACGAAGGACAGGTCTCTTCCGTCACGAGCGGCATGATCGCGGATGGGGAGGTTGTCGACGCCGACGTCGCTGTCGGCGCGGCCATCGACCCCACCAAGATCAGCGGCACCGCGTGGACGACAGTGAACGACGGGACCGGGAGCGGTCTGGATGCGGACACCGTGGATGGACTCGACTCCACCGATCTTGCCGCGGCGGCGCACGAGCACGATGCCGCCTACATCGACGATGAAGCCGGTGAGGTCGACACGGCCGCGGACTTCGGGTTCGTCGCTCCCACCCACGTCACGAACCTCGACGCCGACCTCCTCGACGGGCAGGAGGCCACCGACTTCGCGGCGACCGCTCACGGGCATGCCGGCATGGGAGACATCACCGCCGTGACCGCCGGGAGCGGCCTCGCTGGCGGTGGGACCGACGGCGACGTGACGCTGGACGTCTTGACCGGCACGGGCCTCGCGGTCGTGGCTGACACGATTGGCCTCACGACCGCCTACGAGGACGGAAGCGCGTACGACGCCCGCTTCGTCAACGAGGGGCAGGCGGACGCCGTCACGGTGGCCATGATTTCCACCGACGTCGTCTCGAGCCTCGATGGGGTCGCCAACGACGGCGGCGACATCGATCTCGTTGCGGGATCGAACGTGACGATCACCCCGGACGACACCGGCAACACGATCACGATCGCGGCGAGCGACCCGGCGGACGGCGATTGGACCGTCTCGGGGAGCGACGTGTACTCGGCGGTCGCGGGCAACGTCGGCATCGGCACGTCGTCGCCGGCGCGGAAGCTCCACATCAGCGACGTCATGAGGCTCGAACCACGGGCCGACTTCCCGACGAGCCCGAGCGACGGCGACATCTGTGTCCAGGGCGAGTCGGGCAGCAGACACATCTACTGCTATCTGAATGGCGCCTGGGTGCAGCTCGACCCGGCTGCCGCGGCCCGCAGAAACGACGTCACGGAGTAGGGCTACAGGAACTGATCGCTCGCAGCACGCAACACGGAGAAGATCCCCGCCCCATCCGGGGCGGGGATCTCTGCGTTCCGGACCTCACCTCAAATCACTCGCAGCCTACTGGGCGTACTGGAGCTCGTAGAGGCGGTAGTAGTAGCCCTTCTTCGCCAGGAGCTCCTGGTGCGAGCCGACCTCCCGGACCTTCCCCTTGTGCATGACGAGGATCTTGTCCGCGTGCTGAATCGTCGAGAGACGGTGGGCGATGACGATCGAGGTCCTCCCCTCCATCAGCCTCACGAGGGCGTCCTGAATGAGCCGTTCAGTCTCGGTGTCGATGTTTGACGTCGCCTCGTCGAGGATGAGGATCTTCGGATCGAACGCGAGCGCGCGGGCGAACGCCAGGAGTTGACGCTGACCCGTCGACAGAGTCACGCCCCTCTCGCGAACCTCCTCATCGTATCCGGCGGGGAGACGCTCGATGAACCGGTCCGCATTCACGTGCTTCGCCACCGCGCGGAGCTCCTCGTCGGTGATCGCGTCGTTCCCGAGTTTGATGTTCCCCTTGATGTCCCCCGCGAACACGAACACGTCCTGCATGACCAGGCCCAGGTGCGAGCGGAGGAACTTCTTCGGGAGCTTGCGGATGTCGACCCCGTCGAGCGTGATTCGACCCTTCTGGATGTCGTAGAACCGCTCGAGCAGGCTGATGATCGAGGTCTTCCCCGCGCCCGTCGCTCCAACGATCGCCACCGTCTCACCCGGCTCGACCTCGAACGAGACGTCCCGAAGCACGTACTCGTTCCCGTCATACGAGAAACTCACGTTCTCGAACCCGATGTGTCCCGCCACCTCGACGGGAACCTGCGGCTCCGTGGGCTCGGGGATAATCTCCTCGTTGTCGAGGAGAAGGAAGATTCGCTCCGACGACGCCATCGCCTGCTGCATCGTGCTGTACTGCTCCGCGAGGTTTCTGATGGGGCGGAAGAACATCTGAACGTACGAGAGGAACGCCACCAGCGTCCCCAGCGACAGCGTGTTCTGTATGACCTTGCCGCCGCCGTACCAGATCACGAGCCCGATCGCCACTGAGCTCGCGAGCTCCATGAGCGGCATGAAGACGGCGAACACCTTGATCTGCCGCATCGCCGCCAGGAAATTGTCGTGGTTGATCTTCGCGAAGCGGCGGTAGCTCTCTAGCTCGCGCGCGAAGATCTGCGTCACCCTCATCCCTCCGATGTTCTCCTGGAGCGACGCGTTGATCCGCGCCACCCGGACCCGCACCTCCCGGAACGCGTCACGGATCCTCACGCTGAAGATCGCCGTCGCCCACGCCATGAACGGAAGCACCGCGAAGCACACGAGCGCCAGCCGCCAGTTGAGGCGCAGGAGCAGAATGAT
The DNA here is from genome assembly GCA_025774935.1 of bacterium. Taxonomy (GTDB): domain Bacteria; phylum Joyebacterota; class Joyebacteria; order Joyebacterales; family Joyebacteraceae; genus JALGVN01. Next base: position 13,891 of record JALGZK010000002.1, read on the forward strand.
GACACCGATCAGGATGAACACGTCCCTCAGGAGCATGATCACGATCGACGTGAACATCTCGTGCAGGACCTCGACGTCGTTCGTCGCCCTCGTCACTAGACGTCCCACGGGGTTCTTGTCAAAGAACGAAAGCGAGAGGCGCTGCAGGTGACCGAGGACCTTCATCCTGATGTCGTACATCACCCGCTGCGACGTCAGTTCCATCATGTTGATCTGGAAGAGGGAGAACGCGAACGTCAGGACGAGGATGGTCACGATGAGGAGCGCTACGCGCGCGAGCCCACGGAAGTCGGCTTCGCGAATCATCCAGATCTGCTCGCTCGAGATCTCGGCGAACCTCTCCACGGGAATACCGACCGTCGACCCGGCGGAGAGGAACCCGGTCGCGTCGACTCCGGACCGCTCGACGGACTCTCGATCCGCGAGGTAGTAGTTCGCCTCGCCGATGACGCCCGCGTCCGTAGCGCGCGCCACGACCCGGGGATCGTAGCCAGAGAGGTGCTTCGAACGCACGAGGAACGCGTCCCCGGGGAGGCCCTCGACCGGCAGGAGATCGTCGGAGTGTTCCTCGATGAACGCCCTCGCAAGGGCTCCAGCGTCCGTCCCGGTGCCGGCGTCTACCTGGACGAGCCGCGCCGTTGCGACGATGTAATCGTCGATCGCGAGCTTCGTGATGTACGGGATGGCCAGCTCGAAGCCGGCGACGAAGATCAGGATGATCACGGCCACGACGACGTACCTCACGTACGGTCTCACGTACTTGAGGAGCCTCTTGACGAGTCGTGCGTCGTACGGCTTGCCCAGCACTTCCTCGTCGTGGTGGTCGTGAGCCATCGTTCTACCTCGCCTCGTCCGAGGCTTCCATCTCGTCCTCGAGCAGCTGCCGTTCGTTGATGCCGGCGTAGAGACCGCCGAGCGCGAGGAGCTCTTCGTGCGTTCCGCGCTCCGTCACCCGCCCGTCCTCGACCACGACAATCTGGTCCGCGTGCTTGATCGATGAGATCCGGTGCGAGACGATGATGCTCGTGCGGCCCGAGAGCGCGCCCTTGAGCTCCTGCTGGATTCTCTCCTCCGTCGCGGTGTCGACCGACGAGAGCGCGTCGTCCAGGACGACGATGGCCGGCCGCTTGAGGAGCGCCCGGGCGATCGCGATGCGCTGCTTCTGGCCACCTGAGAGCGTCACGCCCCTCTCGCCGACGAGCGTGTCCATTCCTTCGGGGAACGCTTCGATCTCCCCTAGCATCCCCGCTATCCTCGCCGCCTCCACGACGTCCTCGTCGGGTGCGTCCGGGATCCCGAACCTGATGTTCTCCCGGAGCGTGTCGGAGAACAGGAACGTGTCCTGGGGAACGTAGCCGATCGACCGCCTGAGCGACGAGAGCGTGAGGGTGCTCACGTCGTGCCCGTCGATTCGAATCTCCCCTTCCGACGGCTCGTAGACCCGCAGGAGCAGGTTGCACACTGTGCTCTTCCCGGAGCCGGTCCGCCCCAGGATCCCGAGGATCTCGCCCGGCCTTACGTGTATGTCGACGTCCGCGAGCGAGGGGTCGAGTCCCTCCTCGTAGCGGAAGGTGACGCCCCGGAACTCGATCTCCCCGCGGACCTCCCCGATGTCGATCGCGTCCGGTGCGTCGGCGATCTCAGGCTCGGTCTCGAGGATCTTGTTGATCCTCCCCATCGATGCGGCACCCCGCTGCATCACGTTCACGACCCATCCCATCGCAATCATCGGCCACGTGAGGATCCCGAGGTAGCTCGTGAACGCGACGAGGTCGCCCGTGGAGATAGTCCCCAGGATCACCCGGCGGCCACCGAAGAAGATGATGATGACGACGCTCATGCTCGAGAGCATCATGATGAACGGGAAGAACGCTCCCCAGACCCTGATCAGTCGGATGTTCTTCTGCACGTACTCTTTCCCCGCATCGGCGAGGCGGTCGCGTTCGTGGGCCTCCTGGGCATAGGCCTTGACCACGCGGATTCCCGAGATGCTTTCCCGGACGCGCTCGGTCAGGTCGGCGAAGCACTCCTGAACCTGCTCGAAGCGCTGGTGCAGGAGCCTCCCGGCCCGCATCGTGAAGATCGCGATGATCGGCATCGGGATGAGGGCCATCAACGTGAGCTTTACGTTGAGCGCGAGCATGAACCCAATCGTCGCGAGGCCCAGGATGAGAGCGTCGGTTCCGGCGACGATGCCGATCCCGGACGCCATCCTCACGGCGTTCAGGTCGTTCGTGGCGTGGGCCATCAGGTCGCCGGTCTTGTTGACCGCGAAGTAGCTCGCAGGGAGCTTCTGGAGGTGGCTGAAGATGTTGTTTCTGAGGTCTTCCTCGATGTGGCGCGAGGTCCCGATGATAAGGAAGCGCCAGAGGAAGCGGAGGCATGCGATGCCCGCCGCCAGCGCCACGATCATGAGCCCGTAGTTCACGAGATCACCGCGCACGACTCCGCCCGCGGTGAGATCGTCCACGGCCCGCTTGATGATCCGCGGGATGAGGAGCTGCATCCCGTCGACCACGAGCAGCGAGGCCAGTCCGACGACGACCGCCCACTTGTACTTGGCGAAGTGCTTGAGGAGGCTCTTGAGACTTCCCATGGTCACCCGGAGGCCGTGGCCTCCGCCTCGGAACACCCGGGTGGCAAAAATCCGCCCCGCAGGAGATGCGGCGCGGACGTTCCTGCCACCTTCGTGACACTTCCGGCTTGTGGTCAGTGGGTCGGGGAGATTCTATCGCCTCGGGCACGGCCGTGTCAACAGAAGCCCCGGGCGGTGCGGTCCCCGTTGAGTGGTGCGTGGATCGATGGTATAATGATGGTGTGGCACCGCTCGCCACGCGCGATACCGATCGTCTCCCGGAAGGAGGTGTGTATCGATGCGTACTGCGATAGCTTTCCTCGTGCTCTGCGTTCTGGGCACCGGCACCGTCCTCGCCAACCCGATCGTCGGGGAGCAACTCTACATCGACTTCGACCCGCCGAACCTGCAGTACGAGACCTACCCCGCTCCGTTCTCGACGGTCGACGCGTACGTGGTCGTTGATCTTACGCAGGGAGTCCCCGGGTTCACCGAGGTCTCGTTCGCCCTAGCTACGACTCCGGGCATGGCGTCCGGCCACGTCTTCACGAACCTGGTTCCGGGAGCCGTTGTGGTCGGCGACTGGTTCAGCGGCGTGACGATCTCGGCCGACTGCATAACGGACCTGATAACCCCGGTCGCGAGGCTCTCGTTCGTCTACGAGGGCACTCCGGGCGTGGTCAGCATCGAGGACCATCCGACGTCGACGAGGCTCCTCTATGACTGCGAGGTTCCGCCGTACGTCTACGTCTTCTGCCACCGGTACCACGGAGGCGTGGGCCAGCCCGCGGTCCTCGGAGACTGCGGCGGGAATCCGGTAGAGAACGTGTCGTGGGGCGCCATCAAGGGGCTCTACGAGTAGCGGGAAGCCGGCAGCAGGAACACCGAGCGACAAGAGAGAGGCGGCCACCCCTCGGGGTGGCCGCCTGTCGTTGCTCACCAGAGCGCGCTCCGCATGCCCGCGGTGCGCCTAGCGCAGAACCACGACCTTCCGGCTCGTGCTCTCGCTCCCAACCTCCATCCTGACGAGATAGACGCCCGACGCGACGGGATCGCCACTCTCGGAGAGGCCGTCCCAGGTGACCGTCCCCTCTCCTCCGGAAGCCCCTGACGCGAGGCGCCGGACGAGCCTGCCGGTTGCGTCGTAGACCGCGAACGTCGCGTCGGCTCCCGCGGGAGCCACGAACTCCATCCTCGAGGAGACAGCGAACGGGTTCGGGCGCGGCGGAGCGAGCCAGAGCGCTGATTTCCGGAGATCCGCCAGAATCTCCACGGGGCCTGCGAAGGTCTCCTCCCCGTCGGACGCGACCGCCCCCACCATGTATGCGTACATCGCGCCGTCGACGACGCTCGTGTCGACAAACTCGCTGACGCTCAGAAGCTCCCCGTTGAGCCGGACGAAGCCGCCCCTCGTGCCGATGCCGGCCCGCGCCGCGAGGATCTCGGGAATCGTCGCGGAGCCGTGGTCGCCTACGCGACCGCCGGGCGTCGCGTCTTCCCCGCCCACTGCCATCCGGTAGACATGGTAGCCCGTGACGTCCGGCGTTTCGTTGAGGTCCCACGCGACCACGACAGCGTTGCCGTCGACGCGGCACGTCACGTTCTCGACCGGCGGGACGGACGTGCCGTCGCCGTCGGCATCGAGGCAGAACACCTTCCCCCCGCCGCTCGAGTACTGCGTCCCGACGAGCGCCTCTGCGATGCCGTCCCCGTTGACGTCGTTGATTCCCCGCACCGAGTAGACGCGGTTCCCGACCGTGTACGTCCAGAGGACCTCGCCGTCCCGACCGCTCACGCAGTAGGCTTTGAGATCGAACGACCCCGCGATCACGTCGTCGTACCCGTCGTAGTCGACGTCCTTCATCGCGTCGATCGTCCAGACGTCTCCCCCGTTCGTCGTGCCCGTCGGAACGCTCCAGTGCTCGACGCCGGTCTTCCCGCTCACGCAGACGATGGTGTTGCCCCATGAGCCGATGAGAACCTCCGGCGTGCCGTCGTCGTCGAGATCGTCGGTCGTTACGACACGCATGACGTTGTCGTACTGGTTCGGCATGTCGTACTGCCAGATCCACGAGCCGTTCGCCCCGCTCACGCAGACGACACCGGCCGGCGTGTTGGAGGGGTATCCGGAGGAGTACCAGCGTCCGAGGAGCGCGTCGTCGATGTCGTCGTCGTTCACGTCATCGATCGAGCAGATCGAGAAGACGCTCGACTCCGCGTCGTACGACCAGATGTGGCCCGCTACCCCGACGCTCCCACCGTCAACGCAGTAGGCGTAGTCGGAGTCGTCCCCGGTCCCCACGAGGACGTCGGCCTTCCCGTTGCCGTTCACGTCCTCGATCGGGGCGACACTGTAGACCGCGTCGGGCGCCTGGAATTTCCAGATGAGGGTCCCGGTCACGCCGTCGACGCAGTACGCCCGGTTGTTGTCGCTCCCGCAGCCGAAGATGATGTCCGGGAAGCCGTTCTCGTTCACATCGGGAATCCAATCGATGCTGTAGACCCAGCCCGACGGTGGGTCGTGCGTGTAGGTGTCGAAGGCCCAGTGAATCGTCGGCTCGTCGCCGATCGCGTACGCGGTCCGCCCGCCCCAGGACGTACCCAGAAGCGCCTCCTGCAGACCGTCGCCGTCCAGGTCGGGCGCGCTGTTGACGCAGAAGTCGCCGTAGCCGCACCCATTGCTGACGCCGCCGGGCGGAGAGACCTCCCATATCACGCCGCCGTCGGCGCCGCTCCGGCACTTGAAGTGACCGGACGGGTCGTTGGTGTAGTCGATCTCGACGAGGACGTCGGGGAAGGTGTCGCCGTCCACGTCCTCGATGGTGCCGATGCACCTGACGTGGTGGCCGGACGAGGGAGTCTGCCAGACGACGGAGACAGGCTCCGCAGCCGTCGGAATCGCGACTGCCAGCACGAGCGCCGTAACGAGGGGAATGCCGAGGGGTCTCATAGTCACTTCCTCCGCCGAGGGGATTCGCGTGATGGGGAGTCGCGGCGCGAACGCACGCTCCTCTCCATTGCCCGGATGGTCGCTTCAGGTAACATCCGAAGAGCACTGCGAGTATACCATTGAACTCGGGGGTTATCAAGAACGCGGGCCGGACGGCCCCGGCATCCAGTCGCAGCTCCCAACGAGAGACGGGGAGACAGGGGCAAACAGCGCTCCCCTACTCCCCGTCTGCAACGCGCGGAGCCTTTCTCCCGCCTGGCTCCGGGACCTCTCGCGAGGTCACGACGCGTCAGCCGCAGCGCCGACTCCGAGCGACTCAAGATGCCGACGCGTACTCAGGCACGAGTACAACGCCGCGCCCCGACCTGTCAAGTGCTATTCCAGCGATTCCGTACTTCGGACGTCGGTGATGGTGACCAGGTAATCATCGTAGAAGATGTGCCGGACACCCCGCCTGCGTACAAGAAGGAGGTTCGCCTCCCCCTCACCGCTGTGCCGCCGAACGAACCAGAGGCCCGATGGCTCGGGAGCGAACGACTTGTCGAGTTTGATCTCGGTGATCGGGAACGGCGGATCTGAGACCTCGGCGACGATCCGGACGGGCGTCAAGTGCTGTGAGGAGATCCATATGGTCCCGTCGATGTGATCGACGTCCCGAACAGCAGCCTCGAGCGACAACCGGTAGCAGTCGTGCCCCTCCGCTTCCTCCGTATCCTCGAGCTCGATCAGGTACTCGGACGGCTCGAGCGTGGGCCCGATGAGGCTGCGCAGCGTATAGTTGCCGGCCGGGTACTCTAGCTCGGAGCGCACCTCGTCGCGCACCATCCCGCCGGCGCGGGTGTAGGTGAGGATGGCCCGCGCCGTCTTCTGCGTGCCGTCGGGCTGGGGCTCGAACATGTCCTGGACGACGTGCAGGCTGTCGATCGAGTCGAAGGCCCGCCGGATGTTCTCGTTATAGCTGGCGAGGATGTCCTCGAGCGCCACCTCGGGGACCGGGATCGGGGCCGCGGTCGAGTCGGCGGCGCACGTGTCGGGAACCGCGGTACCGGGGTCCCGAGCCGCCAGGCCGTGCGCGAGCGGAGCAAACAGGAGGCAGACGGAGACGAGTGCCACCAGGGCTGCGGCGCCGGTCCGAACGGTTCGTGAGCTGGGCAGGTCGTCGCGATGGAGCACGGGTCCGCCTTCGTCGAGAGTGAGTCACGCTCCGCGGACTCTATCGGTCGCGAGGCGGACTGTCAAGGAGCCCTGCCTCTTGACGCCGTCCCGCGGCTGCCTGCATACTCATCTGAAGCGAGAGGGGCGCGCGAACCCCCTCCGCCACCGGCAGTCTCCCGGCCGACACCCAGGAGAGAGACAAGATGGCCCGCGGACACGGATGCCCCGACGCTCGACCGACGGTCTTCCTGGCCCTCTTCCTCGCGTTCACGGTTGCCTCTCCGCTCCACGCCGGCATCGTCATCGACCTCGCGGACGAGAGCGTCCCCACGCTCGCCGGAACCTCTCCGGATGAGCACTTCGGACACAGCACCGCGGTCGGGGACTTCGACGGGGACGGAACCCTCGAGCTCGCGGTCGGAGCGCCTGGAGCAACGAACGACGCCGGCGGAGTCCACGCGGGCGCCGTCTACGTCTTCGACGCGGCCACGTTCGCGAGTCTCGACGGCGTGACGGATGCCGCCGCGGCGGCCACCCTCGTCATCAGGGAAGCTCGCGAGCACTCCAGGTTCGGAGCCGCGCTGGCCGCTGCGGACCTCGACGGGGACGGCGCGGACGAGCTCGTGGCGGGCGCTCCGGGCCTCGACTCGGTCGGAGCCATCGCCGCCGGAGCCGTGTACGTCTTCGCGGGCGGAGACCTCGACGCGTGGGCCGGCGCGCCGGGCGAGACGGCGGCCTACTCGTTCAACGGGATCAATGGCGGCGGGCGGTTCGGGTCGGAGCTCCTCGTCACCGACGTCGACAGCAACCGGGCGAACGAGATCCTCATCTCCGCACCTGGCGCGGGCACCTCCGAGATGCTCCACGCAGGCGAGATCTATCTCGTGCGGTTCCATTCTGTGGACGCCGAAGGCGGCACGCCGGAGACCGAGCCCCGACTGGAGACCGTCGTCTTGGGCGGTAACCCCGGCGATGCGCTACGAGGGATGGGTGCAGGTGACTTTGACGGCGACGGAAAGTGGGAGATCGCGGTCGGCGCCTACCACTCGGACGAGCCCGACGGCGAGCGCGTCGACTCCGGAACGGTCTACATCGTCCCGGCGGAGCTGCTCGACGGTGGTTCCCCCATCACGGTGCCCGGGGACGACGAGGCGAGGATCCTCGGTCCGATCAACTTCGGCTATTTCGGGCGCTCGATAGCGACGGGCGACGTCGACGCGGACGGGAAGGACGACCTCTTCATCTCGGCGTACGCCTCGCGTCTCGACTCGAAGTCGATCGAGGCGTCCGGCGAGGCGTTCCTAGTCTTCGGTGAGGACCCGTTCGAGACCGTGGACCTCGAGCACGCCGAGGCGCCGCGCTTCGTGAGTCGCTCGCGCTGGGACCTCTTCGGCCTGCCCGTCCTCCTCGCGGACATGAACGCCGACTTCTCGGACGATCTCATCGTGGCCGCGCAGTTCTCCGGCGGGCCCGACAAGGACCGCAGGTGGTGCGGGGAGGTGCACGTCTATCTGGGGAGCCTGAGGTCGGTCGTCGAGGCCAAGGCGGGAAAACCCGAACTCGCGGACGTCACGGTCGTCGGCCCGGAGGAGGAGTACGCTATCGGAGGCTCCCTCCTCGCCGCGCGGCTCACCTCGGACGGTCGGCCGGACCTCGTCATCGGAGCTCCGGACGCGCCGGGCGCGGACCCCACCGTCCCCCGAGCCGGAAGGCTCTACCTCATCCCGGTCGCGCGCCTCACCCGCTGAACCGCACCGGCGCCCGCCCTCTCCACACACGCTAGCGAGTCAGGATCTCCACGGTGTCGCCTGGGGCGAGCTCGTGCTCGAGTCCCACCTCCTGCCCCGGGAACTTCGCCGACGTGCCCCAGACCTTCCCGCGTTTCGCGTGGCCGGCCAGGTCCCCATGGATCTCCCGGGCGAGGTCGTGGACCGTCGAGCCCGTCCTGACCGCGAAGGCCATCGGCTCGTCCCGCGAGTCCGGATCCCGTGCGACCACGACGATTCGGTCGAGGAAGAGGCAGAGCGCCTCCCCCACCCCGCGGAGCTGCGACCGGTCGAGCGGGTGACCGAACACGCGTGCCCGCGGGAGAAGTGTGCGGACGGGTTCGACCTCGCGCTCTCCATCGAGGTCCAGCTTCGTCACGAACACGATCGCGCCCTTCACGGAAGGCGACGGTTCGCCCGCAGCGACGTCGGCGGAGAACTCCGCCGTCGCCCCGATCTCTCCCAGACGGTCCCCGATCACCGCGAGCTGTAACCCGGCGTCACCGGTCGCGTCGAGCACGAGCCCGAGGAGGTTGGCGTTCAGCACCGCCTCCTTGAGCCCGGTTGCGTAGGAGAGCGTGTCGATCGGGCCGTCGGGAACCGCTGGCAGGTCGACGATCTCGAACTCGAACCCGCCGAGGCTGAACATGCCGACGTTCGGCTTGAGCGTCGTGTACGGGTAGTCCGCGATCTCGGCCTCGGCGCCCGTGAGCGTGTGGAAGACGCTCGTCTTCCCGGAGTTCGGCAGGCCGACGAGGGCGACCTCGGCGAGCCCGCGCTTCCGCACGGAGAACGGGTCGACGTGACCCCGCGCCCCGCTCGACAGAACGTGCTCGACCTTCTTGAGCTCCTCGATCCGGCGCTCGTACTTCTTGCGCATCTCCTGGTAGGGCCCCTTGAACTCGGGCCAGTCGCTGAGGTAGCGCGCGAGAATGGCGATCTCCTCGGAGGGAGTCTTCCCCTTCGTCTCACGCTTGATCTTCCGCCAGAGGTCCTTGTGCGATATCGGCATGGGCTCGTCGTCTCCCCAGGAACGGAGCCTCTTCGCGTAGCTTCTCCACCTCCGGCGCAGGAGCGCCGCGCGGAGCCGCTTCCGGTGTTCGTCGGTGCCCTTGGGTGCTGCCATCGGATGGCATTGCGGAGCGGGCGCGTCCGGGGACGTCTATCGTCGCGCGCGGGCCTTCTTCTTGTCGGCGTTGAAGACCTTCCAGTACATGTCTTCCGCCGACTGCGCCTCGTCCTCGTCGAACCCGACGCGCTTCATGACCCTCACGACGAACGCGTCCGCGTCCCGTTCCTGGTTCCTCTTATCGGCCTTCGCGAGATAATAGTGCCCCCACTCGTGGGCGGCGAGATACCACGCCGCGAGCACGGCCGTCTCGGGCTTCTTCTCTGCCATGTGATAGAGGTTGTGGATGAACCCGAAGTCGTACACGGGCACGATCGCTTTGTACTCGTCGTTGGTCAGGAGAACCTGGCCGCCCGTCGTGTCCCAGTGTCGCAGGCGTAGCGACCTCGACGAATAGCCGTCCCTGATGTGGAGCGCCTTGTAGACGAGAGACCCGATCTGACTGTGGACCGTGGCCATGTAGCGGAAGCCGGAGCGGACCTTCTTCACCCACTCGACCTCGCTCCTGAGCTTGGTGCTCACCTGGTGTCCTCCCTGCCGAAGATGATACCACAGGCTCGGGGGACGACTGCGGCATGAGAAGAGGGGCGGCGTCGAACGCCGCCCCTCCCGTACAGCTTCGGGTGCGCCCGCAATGGCGCTGCCTACTTGAGGACCATCAGCTTGCCGCTCGCCGTCAGGCCGTCGACGTCGAGGCGAGCGAAGTAGACTCCCGCGCCGACGCGGTTGCCGCGGTTGTCCAGCCCGTCCCAGACCGCCTCACCGGCACCACCGGGCTTCCTCTCGTTCACGAGGTTCCTCACCTCGCGCCCGTTCACGTCATAGATCGTCACCTCGACGAGGCCGCCGCCGGTCGGAACCGTGTACGCGATCGCCGTCGTCTCGACGAACGGGTTCGGGCTCGCCGGCTTCATGCCGAACACGTAGCTCTCGTCTTCGATGCCGGTCTCCACGAGCTCGGCGTCGAAGGAGAAGAGCATCTCCTCCTGGGCCTGGGTGGGATTGACGACCACCATCGTCACGTACTCGAGGTCGTTGAAGCCGTTGATGGTGAGGTCGCCGTTCCCCCACGGGTTCAGCTCGAAGGGACCGACCTCAGCCGTGTGGCCGGCGTTCGACCGGCAATTGCAGTGCGCCGCGTTCGGCATCGAGATGAGCGCGGGGCCGTCGTAGTGAATGTGCAGGCCCGTCTCGCCGGTTCCCGGGTTGTTGAACTGGACGTAGTTCGCGGCCATGTGATCGGGCCGCCAGCCGGGGAACGTCGTCTCGCCCGAAATCGGGTAGTTGTTGTGGTACTCGGTCGTGTGGGTGACCGGCCACATCGCGCCCTCGCGGTAGTGATTCGCGTCGTCCCGCCAGCCCGTGAACCAGTTCCAGACGCAGAACTCGACGAACACCTCCTCCAAGGTGAGGCCGAAATCGGCCAGCCTGGACTGCATTCCGATGTACTCGGGTGTGACGAGATCGTACTCGTCCCAGATGCTCGGGACGATCCACTCGTCGACGTACTCCGTCAGGAAGATGTTCCAGACGATGGAACCGTACTTGCGCATGCCGGTGGGGTCGTCCCAGTCCAGCGACTCATACGGCTTGTTGAAGAGCCACGGGATGTAGCCGATGTAATCGTTGACCTCCGAGTAGAGCGTCTCCTCTGCCCACATCGACGTGCACTCCTTGTACCAGGTGTTCACGCTGACGTTGTGGGCGTTCTGCACCGCGTGGCCGAACTCGTGCGCGACCGTGATCTTCATCAGGTCGTACTGGTTGCCGCCGTAGCCGAGGAAATCGTTGTCGATGACGACATAGCTCGTCACGTCGTTCTGCGGCGTGGCGGGCACGTAGTAGCTGCCCTGGCAGTACCCGTAGAGACCGCTCCCCAGGTTCTGGAGGTAGATGTCGTACTTGTCGTTCCCGCCGCCGCCGTCCGGATCGCCGCCATCAGCCGGAGGCTGCCTGAATCCCCACTCTACGACCTCGGCCTCCCAGGCTTCCTCCGCGCGCGTCATCACCCAGTCGCGGAAGGTCGTGCTCGGCCAGCCGTAGACCTTGTGGGTTCCGGAGGTGTCGTAGTGGATGCGGAAGTGATCGGTGTCGATGTACGTCATGCAGTTGGGTCTGGCGCGGAGCCCGCGGATCTCGGCTTCAACCTCCCCGGGGAGCGTCCCGTCCTCGAGCGCCCTCGTCAGCTCCTCAGCGAAGGAGAGTCCGCACCTGTCGCCGACGCCGCCGCGGTACTCGACAGGCAGGCGGTCGGGAGAGTAGACCGCGTACGCCTTGAGCAGCATCATCCGCGGATGGTCGATCGCGCGCTCTTCGTACGCGGCGTTGATCGCCTCCGCCGTGGTCATTTCCTCGAGGTTCTTCCGCGCCGAAGCGGGAAGCGCAACGAACAGAACGACCGCACAGCACAGAAGCACAACCGCTGCCGGCTTCCGCATGTTCGAGCCTCCTTTGCAGTGTTCACTGCTCTGTAATGTCATATCTCCAAATACGTATTGTATCACAAGATAGCGCGACCGTCAAGGATGACTGACTGGTCACCGCACAGTTCTACGTACATCGCTACACGCGAACGGGTGCCGTGTCAAGCCGGCCATCTCAGTCCCGGCCGAGAAGCTCTCGGATCGATTCACCCGGCTGCGTCAGTCCTTTAGATGCGCTCCCCCCCTGTACGAATTCAATGGTCCGCGAAATTCACACGCAGGAACGACTTAGGGCGTGATCCGGAAGCGCGTCCGCTTGACCCCCGCTCACCCCGGGGCTATAGTGAGTCAGGATGGCAACCACACCGCCCACACGACGCGCCACCTGGTTCTCCCGCCACCGAGGCGTTCCGCTCTTCTCGGTTCTCGGAATCCGCATAGTCGCCGACTACAGCTGGTTCCTCATCGTGGCACTCATCGCCGCGACGCTGACGCTCGGGTGGTTCCCGACCGAGCTGCCCGGACGCGGGACGTTCCAGTACCTGCTCCTCGGGGTCATCACCGCCTTCTTCTTCTTCGCGTCCGTACTCGTCCACGAGCTCTCGCACAGCGTCGTGGCCGTCCTGTCGGGAATCCCGGTCAGACGGATCACGCTCTTCCTGTTCGGCGGCGTCGCCGAGATCACGAAGGAGCCGTCGGATCCGAGGACCGAGCTCAAGGTCGCCCTCGCCGGCCCCGCGACGAGCGCCATTCTCGCAGGTCTCTTCTGGTCGATCGTCGTCCTGATGGGCGACGGAACGGGCCGGCCGGGGCTTCAGCTGGCCTTCTTCTACCTCGCGTTCGCGAACACCGCCCTGCTCATCTTCAACCTGCTCCCGGGGCTCCCTCTCGACGGCGGCCGCGTGCTGCGCGCGATAGTCTGGGCGGCGACGAAGAACATCCGCAGGGCGACCTACGTGGCAAGCATGGCGGGGAAGGCGATCGCGGGGCTCCTCGTGATCCTCGGTCTCGTCGCGATCCTGTCCGGCGGGAACGTCATCGCCGGGCTGTGGTTCATCTTCATCGCGCTCTTCCTGAGACACGCGGCCGACACGAGCTACCGGCAGGTCCTCATCAAGGAAGCGCTCGGCGCAGTGCGCGTCATGGACGTCATGAGTCCGGACGTCGTCACGGTCCCGCCCTCGATCTCCCTTGCAGAACTCGTCGACGTCTACTTCCTCCACCATCATTTCATCTGCTATCCGGTCGTCGACGGCACCCGCCCCCTCGGCGTCATCTCCATTCGGGACGTGAAGCACGTCCCGCGGGAGAGGTGGCCCGAGACGTCGGTGGCGGACGCGATGACCCGCCTCTCCCCCGACACGACGCTCCGGTCCGACGAGGGGATTCCGGCCGCGATGGAGAAGATGGCGGCGTCGGGGCTCGGGCGTCTACCAGTCATCGACGGGGACAGGCTCGTCGGGATCGTGACCCGTCGCGACATCATGAACCACATCCAGATCAGGACCGATCTTCGTCGTTGACTCCCCGCGCGAAGGTCCTGATTCCCGATGAGCGAACGGGCGCGGCCTCACCTGAGACCCCGCCCGTTCTCTTCCGTGTAGCTCGATCGTGCTGCCCGAGCGCTCGCCCGCTCGCTCACACGCTCGTCGTCAGGCCCTCGCCCTGGTCTCCTCGCTGACCGCCGAGTCCTGCACGGCGGCGTGCGGGTGCGTGCTCACGTACTCCTCGTGCCACTCGTCGAGGCGCGGCCGCTCGACGGCCCACTGACGCAGCATGCGCGCGCCGAGCCTGAACCACTCCGACTCCGGGTTGTCGTAGTGGTCGCGGTGCCACTCTGGCTCCGTAAGGTCGCGCAGCCTCTCCGAGTAGCTGTCGAGGTGCCCGACGATCGCCGGATCCCGGACGATCGTGTCGGCCCCGTCGTGGCTCGGCCGTATCCTATGCTCGGCGACGAGCCTTCGAAGGACCTGGGGATTGTCGATGATCATGCACGGCATATAGAGGTTCTTGTCATCGGAGTAGGGCTGCTCGTACCGGATCGACCGGAAGAAGTCACAGGCGAGGATCTCCTTGAGCGGCTTCTCCCGGACGTTCCCGACGGTGAAGTGGCAGAAGACGCACGGCTCGACATTCCCGTTCGAGGTGACGTGGAAGTAGAGGCGTCCCCCCGCCATGCACCCTCCGACGTACGAGCCGTCGTTCCAGAAGTCGCCGATGAACATGGGCCTGTTTGGGCGCCGCTCGTGGAGCCAGTGCCGGAGCTCGGTCCTCTGTTCAGGGGTGCTCATCAGATCGACGTTCGGCTCCCGCCCGATCGGGATGTACTGGAAGAGCCAGGCGAAGCTGGCTCCCAGGTCGTGGTAGTAGTCGTAGAAGTCATCGTCGACGATGAGGTCGGAGTTGTGCCTCGTGGCCGTGACCGAGATGCCGAAGAAGAGCCTCCTCTCCTTGAGCCTCCTCATGGCCGCGAGAATCGCGTCGTAGGTCCCTAGTCCTCGCCGCGCGTCTGTCTCGCCCAGGTAGCCCTCGACGCTGATGGCCGGCGCGGCGTTCCCGACCTCGAGGAGCTTGTCAGCAACGTTGTCGTCGATGAGGGTCCCGTTCGTGTAGATCTGGAAGAAGCAGTCCTCGTGCTCCTCGAGCATCTCGAGGAGGTCGCCGCGCACGAACGGCTCGCCTCCCGAGATCGTGATGAAGTGCATCCCGAGGTCCTTGCACTGCCGGATCACCCCGTCGAACTCGTCGGTCGTGAGCTCACCGTCCCTCGTGTACTCGAAGGCGTAGCAGCCCTCGCATCGGAGGTTGCAGCGCATGGTCGGGCTGATGACCGCGAACGCCGGCGGGAACCAGCCTTCCTGCTCGAGAACCTCATAGCGCCGCGAGCCACCCAGGATCCCCCAGTTGACCATGAGGTTCTCCAGGAAGCGCTTGCGCTGGTTCTGAGCGAGGTTGAAGAAACTCCGTACGAACTCGCCGCCGGCATCACCGGAGTGGAGTGCCTGGTGCAGCCGGCCGGCCTGATTGCGGACATCCGGGTTAGGAAGGTACTTCGAGACCCAGAGGAAGACCTTGTCGACATCTTCGACCGTCAGTCGAGCGCCCCAAGACCCCAGCCGCCGCAACAGGCGCGCCTTGAAGGCCTGCTGGAATTCACTCCGTGAGGGCATGCCCCCTCCACACGCTCGTCCGTAGATGCTCAGAAGACGGAAGCGCGGGCCCTCCAGAACACAGACTCACCACGAATGCGACCCGCGCGCAAAGCCGACCGTGATTCTACTGATGTTCCCCGGCAGTTTCCACTGTCAGATGACAGCCGACGCCGTTCAGCACGAAGTTGGACAGCTCGTCCGCGAAGCCCGAGAGCGGGTATGAGCAGTCGTCGGCCACCCAGTCCAGCACGACGCTCTGGAAGGCCCCGAACAGCATGCTCGCCGTCATCGAGGCGTTCATGTGCCGGCAAACCCCCTCGCGCACGCCCTCTTCGAGGATCTCCTCGATGATGTCCTTGTAGGCGCGGCTGCTCCGCTTCGCGACGGTCTTGATCATCGACGTGCTCTGCCGGAGCTGCGAGAGGAAGATCCTGGCGCTGTCAGGGTTGTTCTCCATGAGCTCGAGACCGAGCGTGAGGAGCCTCCTCAGCTTCTTCTCCGGTCCCTGCTCCCGCGCGATGCCGTCGCGCAGCCTGTCCATGTGCGCGCTCAGGAACTCCTCGAAGACTGCGACGAGCAGTTCCTCCTTGCTGGAGAAGTAGATGTAGATCGTCCCCGCCGCCACGTTCGCCGTCTCCGCGATCTCCGCGGTCGTCGTGTTGTGGTAGCCCTTGTCGCCGAACAGCCTCGCCGCGGCCGAGATGATCCGCTCCCGCTTGTTGCCGACACGCTTTCTGGCCATGACCTAGCCTCTCTCCCGCTGGCCCCGGCGTCCGCCGCGGGCCTCTGCCGTGTGGGGGTTCGATTCGCTGGTGAATGTCTGAGGGTTCGGTTCCCGTCCCGGCCGGCGGACTCCCGCAGGGGCCGGAGCCGGTTCGTCCCAGTCCGGGAGGCTCCGTCCCCCACCCTTGCCCCCCGAGACTGAAGGCGACTCGATATTAACCGACGAAGGCGGAGCGCGCAAGTGCTTTTCCTGAGGCGGGTCTCACTCACCCTTAGAGGGGCTCCAAAAGGGGCTCCTGTGGGTATCCGGGAACGGGGGCGGGCAGGTGGGTGACCCTCAAACATGCTAGGGCGCCCGGCGCGCGGCCGGTCGGCCGGGCACGTCTGAGGGCGCCCTCAGGAATGGAAGGCGGGGCGGGCCAACTCAGGGGATGCAGCGCGGCGAGCCAATGATGGAATCGCCGTCCAGGCTAGCGCATCCCGCTGGTCAGATACCTCGCCCCGCCAGTCTTCGGCGGCCTCCCCCTTTCGTCCGGCTTCACGATGTCGCCGAAGTCGTGGACGAGAGGAAGCCCGAGCACGTAGCACACCACGTGCGGCATCACCGCACCGCACGTCCAGTTGTTGTAGAAGGTCCACTCGAGCGGCTGGGTCGTCATGATCACCCAGCCTTCGCCGTATCCGAACTCGACGAGCGTCGGTCCGTGTTCGTCGTCCACGGCATAGACGGTGGCTCCGTCCGGCAGATTGTCGATACGCGCGTGGCTTGCGAACTCCCCGTAGAGCGTCGACGGGAGTCCCTGGACCAACGGAGCGCCGGGGAGCTCGACGTAGTTGAACCACGTCTCGTGCGGCTGGAGATCGACGGAGCCGGGCAGGACGATGCCGGCCTGCTCGATCGAGCCTCCGTGCCAGCCGAGGTCGCACGCCTCCCAGAAGATCGTTCCCCCGTCCCTCACGAACTGAAGGAGAAGGACCTGGTTGTCTCCACATGCATCGTAGAAGCCCTGGGTCTGGTCGCTCTGGACGATGACCAGGTCCTCGCCGGGCGTGAGGTCGAGGCCGCGCAGCTGTTCGGAGCCCGCCACCTCGTACTGGCCCGGTCCCGGTCCCTCGGTGAGGTCCATGATCTCGAGCATCTGGTCGAGGACTGGGGGCACCTCGGGCGACCAGGGGACGACGTCCCTCAGGATCACGATGTGCGCCGCGCTCGCCTCGCCACCTCCGACGTTCACGTCACGCACGACGGTGTCGTTCAACATCCGGGGGTCACGCACCTGCAGGGCGACCTCATGGACGCCCGGCGTCGAGAACGCGTGCTCCGGACTGACCGCCGAGAGCCACTCCGTGTCCCAGACGCCGTCGTTCTCCCAGTCCCAGCGCATCAGGAGATCGGCGGAATCGTCATCGGGGTCGATCGTAGGCGACGGATCGAAGAAGACCGGCTCGCCCGGTTCCACGAACGAAGGCTCGACCACGAACTCCGCCGACGGCGGGGAGTGATCTCCGGCGTAGATCATCACACCGTCAAGCTGGCTGATCCGGTGCGAGTCCAGCGTGCCCGGTGACACCAGCCGCGAGAAGTACGGAATGGTCTCGACGCCGCCGGCCACGACCTCCGTGGCGAACGTGCACCCGGCGACGACCGCGCACAGCATGTCGATGTAATCCTCGCAGTCCTCGTTCTGACCGTCCCAGATCCATGAGGCCACGCGGGCCGTCTCTGCCTCCGCGAGGTCGAGGAAACTCCCGACGACCCGGTACGGGTCGCCGGACCGAACGGCCGGACCGAGCGCCCCGGCCGCCGGAGCGGCCGTGAGGTCGAGGTCCGCGGGGTCCAGGTCCGGGACCATCCCGGACCCGAGCGCGATGATCTCGAGAATCCCGCGCCCAGCGTTGGCAGTCGCGGCGAGACCCTCGGAGGTCGCCGCGTCGTAGGAGAGGAACTCGCCGCGCGTGGCGACGATGTCGAAGGTGCCGTCACCGAGCATCACCTCGGTTCTCGTCGCCTCCGACATGAGAACAAGCGGAGGCCATCCCAGACTCACGGTCACATCCGCGCGCTCCGACTCCACGAGCGTCTCGATCGTGTTCTCGCCTCCCACCTCGGACACGCTGGCGGTGTAGTAGACCGGGTGCGGGTTCGCGAGCGCGACGCCGTCCCCGGCCATGTCCTCGGTCCACGGGTCTGCGTACTGAGCGGGTCCGGCGATGAAGCCATCGAGGACGTCGATGACAACCTCGGCCGCCAGCTGCCACAGTCCGGGGTCGACACCCGGATCGAGGCTTCCGGACTCCTCGATCGCGTCGACCGCGTGCTCCGTGAGCGTCGTCCACTCCGCCGCACCGAGGGCGGCCTGGGCGACGATCTCCCGCTCGTCGGCGGGACACATGGTCAGGAAGGGATTCGCGAGAACGAGCGCCGCGGCGGTGCTCGAGGCGCCGATCACTACTCCGTCGACGTCGGCCGCACCGACGAGGCCCATCATGATCGGGACGTTCTCTGT
The DNA here is from genome assembly GCA_025774935.1 of bacterium. Taxonomy (GTDB): domain Bacteria; phylum Joyebacterota; class Joyebacteria; order Joyebacterales; family Joyebacteraceae; genus JALGVN01. The sequence goes on from JALGZK010000002.1 coordinate 32,271, forward strand.
CCCCGCGACGAACAGGATCTGCGGGTGGTCGGTCTCGGGAACGAGGACCTTGAACCGCCCGGACTCGTCGATCCGAGCACGTTCGGCGAGGGACACGACCTCGAGCGTCGCGAGATCGAGATCCGCGTTCTTCGGGGGCACAACCGATCCGCTCACCGCCCGCACGGCATGGTTCCAGTCCGGCGCCGATGGACCGCTCGGTCCGCTGGTGGACGAGCAGGATCCGAGACAGAGCGACAGGGCTGCGACGAGCGCGACCAATCGAGCGGTGTTCCGGCCTGAATCGGTTCGGCCTGCGGCGTTCCGCATGGTGTCTCCTCCCCCCCTGATGGAAGCCCGGGCGGCCTCGAATCCCCTCCGATCAGTTCGATCGGGAATCGTGCCGCCGGTCCTTGACACGGAAATGCAACCTGCGCAGAAGGACCGGACAGACCGGGGATGCCGGCGCCCATGGGCACTTCTTCCCAACGCGAACGATGCAATCGGCGTACCAAGAGGGAGTTCTGGGGGCGGACGGACGGAGGGCCGACCCTTGGGCCGGCCCTCCCCGAGACCTTCGCTGCGCGGTGCTTCTGTTCCAGGAGCTCCTGCTTCGGGAGCTTCTACTTCAACATGACCATCTTGCGCTCGAAGAGCGCGTCGCCGATCTCCGCCCGGTAGAAGTAGACACCGGGCGCCACCACCCGCCCGTCCTCGTTCGTCCCATCCCAGACGGCGACGTGCCGCCCTCCGCCCTTCTCGGTGTCCAGGAGCGTCCGGACGCGCCGTCCCGCGAGATCGTAGATCGTGATCCTCACGCGTTCTCCCGCCTGAGGGACCGTGAGCGCGATCGACGTGGACGGATTGAAGGGGTTCGGGAAGTTGTGACTCACCGACGGTCCCGCGACTTCGTCGCCCGCCACGCCGCTTCCGCACTCGAAGAAGGTCTCCGTGTGGCTCTCGTCGGTCCAGGGAACGTAGTCGACCGTCCCGGAGAACCACGACGGGTCGACGCAGACGTCGCCCCAGTAGTTATAGTCGGCGTCGACCACCGCCGCGCCCGCGTTCAGCACCTGGAACATCCCACGGTTCAGGAAGTCGTTCGCTTCAGCGTGCGTTCTCCCGATCTCGGGACCGGGGTCCCCCGTCACGAAGACGGCGCATACGGTGTTTCCGTCGAAGGTGTTCCCGGCAAGGAAGGGCGCGGCGGAGTCTGCGCACGCGACGCCGTACTGGTTCTCCGTGAACGTGCTGCCGGAGACCTCCGGCGCTCCTCCGAATCGGAAGCTCGCTCCCGTCGCGGCTCCAGTGAGAACGCAGTCCTCCACGCGGAGGAACGCGCCCGGACAGTCGAGACACGCCGACGCGGACCCGAGTCCGTCGAGCGTGAATCCGGCGAGCCTCGTGATGTCGACGAGGCTCACGCCGCTCACGACGGCCCCGACCGACGAACGGATGGAGGTCAGGCCGGGCCCCCCTGGCGCGACCACCGAGACGGCGTCCTTGAGCGTGACGTTCTCGTCGTAGTTCCCTGCCGCCACGAGGACGGTGTCGAGCGCCGCGGCCGCGTCGATCGCCGCCTGGATGGTGGGGTACGGCGACGGCACGGTGAGCACGTCTCCGGACCCGAGGTAGGCGATCTCCGAGTAGGCGCTCTTCTGACTCGAAGCGTCGCTGGCGGTGATCCGGTAGAAGTAGACGTCCTCCGGATCGAGGCCGGGATCGACGTACGTCGTGTCCTGCGTGAATCCTATGAGCAGGTTCGAGCTCGGCGGAGGCGAGAACGGGACGACGTCGCGGTAAATCCAGTAGCGCCGGAAATCGCTCTCGCAGTTGGGCGACCACGAGAGGACGGCGTCGACTCCCGACCACTCGACCGCGAGGTTCGTCGGGGCCGCTGGCGCCGGATCGATTGCGACCGTCTCCGAAGGGAACCCGCGCCAGCTGGTGTCGTAGACCGGGACGACCCCGTAGGCGAAGTTGTCTCTCGCGCAGTCGCCGGTCGAATCGTCCACGAAGTGGGTCTCAGGGGCGGGCACCCATCCGACCGAATCGGGAGGGTCCGCCTCGGTCGACCGCATTATGACGTAGGACTCGACCGGACCGTCGGCGGGCTCCCACGACATCTCGTTGCCGCCCTCGTCGAACGAGACCTCGAGGTTCGCCGGCCCCGCGTAGCAGAGCTCGCCCGAAATCTCTTCGGAAGACGCCCCCTCCAGCCCGCTCGTGTCGACCGCCGTCACGCAGTAGTCGTTCACCTCGCACGCCGGAATCCCGACGTCGACGAAGACCGTGTCGGGCGCCTCTATCGTCGCGACCGCCACGCGTCCCGACCAGAGCGTGTCCCTGTAGACGACGTAGTGATCGACCACGACGTCGACAGGGGGCGGGGACCACGACACAACGAGGGACGCTCCCGCCTGGAGGACCTCGAGTTGCGTGGGCCCGGGCGGGCAGCCGATCCCGAACGCGCCGACGTCCTGTCCGAAGTCCCCCGCACCCACGCAGCCGGACGACGCATGCAGGCGGAAGTCGAACGCCTCGGGGTCGCAGAAGACAGGGTCCTCGCACAGGCAGCCGTTCCCCGCCTCACATCCGGAGAAGTCGGCCGTGGCGTTGTCCCACACGTCGCTGAACGTGACCTCGCAGCTCACGCCCTCTGAGAAGACGCCGTACCGGCCGTTCGAGGTGACGATGCTCGAGAGCACGATCGCCTCGGCCTGGTTCCCGACCGTGACGCCGTCGAGGCCGTTCCCGACGACCGTGCAGTTCACGACGCCGACGGACGAGTAGATCGAGCTAATCCCGGAGCCGCCGTTCCCGTAGATCGCGCTCCACGAGACCGTGGCGGGGTGGGGACCGAGGGACGGGACCTGCACCCCGTCGAAGGCGTTGTCCCTGATCACGCACGATTCGATGCGAACGCTACCTTCGGCCATGTAGCTCGTGTCGAGGACGATCCCAGACCCGCACCCGTGGATCTCGAGGTCCCTGAGCACGACCTCCTCGCCGGTTATGACCCAGAGGCCGGCCGAAAAGGCGTTCGTGATCTCGAACCCGTCCACGATGAGGCGCTCGGAGCCCGGCAGTGACTCGCCGCACTCCACGCCGACGTACGCGCCTCCGGCATCGATCACGGTCGGGTACGTCTCAGGATCTCGCGTCGTGAAGGTCGGGTCGTAGCCGCCCTCGAGCGTCCGCATCGGCGGAATCGCGATCGCCTCCTCGTACACTCCTCCGGCCACCTTGATGACGTCACCGCGCTGGGACGCGTCGAGCGCGGCCTGTATCGTCGGGAACTCCTCGGGCACGCGCCGCTCCCTCGGGGTGTGCGGGTTGATCGAGCGGACCGCGCCCCAGGTCATCGAGCTGTCATACGCGTAGTAGGACCAGAAACCCCCGTAGAGGCTGTCCTTACAGATCCACGACTGGATGGAGTCGTCCCAGCCGATGATGAGGATGCAGTGGACGCCGTCGCAGGCGGCGATCGGGGCCTCCATGATCGCCGCCTTGTAGGCGTCGACGTTCGCGGCGGTGTACGTATACCCGTCGACGAACGCGATCTTCTCACAGAATCGCTGACGGCACGTCCCGTTGTCGTCGATGTACGGCATGCACTCCTCGGCGACCGCACCGGGGATCCGCGCGAGGTCGAACGCCGATCCCGGATAGCCGCCCGAGTCGCAGTCGTGTCCCTCCGCGTTGCAGTCGGCCGGCTGCTGCTCCGCGAGGTTGAGGCTCAGACCCTCGTTGATGAGGATGCCGCTCTCGATCTCGGCGTAGGCCGCGAAGGCCCAGCAGAACTCGCACGTCCCCTGGTCCCGGAGGGGCGTCACTCCGCCCAGCTCGCGCCAGTCCCAGGTCTCGGGGTAGGTCCGCTCGAGGACCGAGGGGTCGGGCCTCAGCGTGTCGAGGATCGCGCGTGTGCGGGGCGAGTAGCGGCCGCCGGTGAACTCGGGGCGGCCCGGGCCCGCGGTACCCTCGGCGAAGCAGGGAGGCGCCGTCGCGACCACGACGAGCGCGGCGAGAATCGGTACGAGGGCCGCCCCGGCGCGTGCGGCGGAGCGCGCTGCGGAGCGTCGGGATGAGGTTCCTGCGCTCGCGAACACGGTCGCACCTCCGTTCGACAGAGGTCGCGGGCGCGGTCGGGGATGGCCCGAGACCGCACCATCGCTTTCGACGGCTCAGCGGGGATCACTACCAGAATACCACAGACCGTCCCCTTCCTCAAGAACACGTGCCCGCCCCGCGCGGGCTGGACGAAGGGAGCTCCCGAGTCGAGGACCCGGGAGCTCATGATTCGTCACTCGTGCGGCCTGTCGTTCCGCTGCTTCGGCCGCTACTTCAATACGACGACCTTGCCGTGTCTGACCTCGTCGCCCGCGACGAGCTTCATGAAGTAGAGCCCGCTTCCGACTCTCCTCCCGTGCTCGTCCCGACCGTCCCAGGTCACGGCGACCGCACCGGGACCGGCATCGCCATCGACGAGCGTCCGCACGAGGCGGCCGTCCACTCCGTAGATCGCGAACCTGACCTCGCTCCTGACAGGGAGCTGGAACGAGAGTGTGCTCTCGGTCGCGAACGGGTTCGGGCGACCTGGGTAGAGCGCGACCTTGCCGAGCTCACCGTCGACACCCGTGCTCACGACCTCGAACGAAGCCGTCTCCATCAGCGGGCCGCGAAGCGCGCCGTCGTCGGCGTACGAGCGCCACCAGTAGGTGCCGTCCGGCAACGCGGTGTTGACCTCCCACTCCGTATGGTCGGTCCCCTCGACGACGCCTTCGGCCGACGCCACGACGTCGGTGCAGAACTCGTCGGAGTAGACCAGGAACGCGTAGGTCAAAACGTCGCCGCCGTCAGGATCGACCGCATTCGTGACGGTCAGAGTGGGCGTCGAGGATGTCACGGTTCCGCCGTTCGGGGGATCGAACAGCGTCGGCGCCGAGGGATACGCGTTCCCGGTCGGCGGACCGAGGATCGCCACGTCGTCGACGTACCAGCCGTCCTCATTGATATAGGTGTCGGAGGTGAATCGGAACCTCACCTTGAAGCCCGAGGTGCCGGCGTAAGCGCCGACGTCGAGCTCGACCATCTCCCACGAACCGTTGTCGCCGGAGTAGCGCGGCCCGACCTGGTACCAGCTCGCGCCGCCGTCATCGGAGACCTCGACATAGCAGAAGTCGTAGTCCTCCTCCGTCAGCACGCGGTGCCAGAACTGCACAATCGCGGAGCTCGCGTGCGAGAGGTCGAGGGGGTCGGCGAGCTCGATCCAAGTGTTCATGTAGCTCTGGTGGTTCCCGCCCGGGCTGTCGGTGTAGGAGTGCGTGGGCGAGTGCGACCTGAGGACCGAGAGCCCCCAGTAGCCGTCGTTCTCGATCCAGTTGCCCGTCCCGCTCTCCATGTCGTCGTAGAAGAGCGTGACCGGCGTCCCGACCATCCAGGAGAGCTCCTCCTGTGTCGAGAATCCCTCCGCCTCGATGTTGACGCGGAGCACGATACCGTGAGCATCGGGGGTGGAAGGATCGATCGTGAACGAGAACGGGTCTGCGCCGTTGTCGGCGCTCTCCCTGGCCCCGATGGCCCCGAGCGAGGAACTCGCGTCGTGGAGCTGGACGTACGGATCGTCGCACTCGACCGTGACCGCGACGTCGCTCGCCGAGCCGCTGAGGCCCTGGTTCTGCACGGTGACGATGAGGTCGAGGGTCTCGCCCGGGTCGGGCTGCCCGTTCCCCATCGGTCCGTCGTCCAGAACCTCGCCGACGACCCCGAGGTACATCCCGGCGATGCGCGTGATGTACTGCTGGGGGTACAGGTTCTCCGCCCTCAGGCCGGGAATCTCGCTCTCCTGCGGCCAGAACCCGCTTCCCCCGACCTCAATGCACACCGAGAAGACGCCCTGGTCCGCGTAGAGCCAGTCGCAGGTCGTCCCGGAGCAATTGTACCAGAGGATCTCCCCGCACTGCCCGACCGAGTACCCGTTGTACTCAGTCATGGCTTCACCGATCTCGCGGAAGAGCGCATCGTCGGGCGTCTGGACGCTGTCGTCGTACGACCACGGGATGAGGACGGTGCCCACAACCGAGTGGATCGAGATGTTCGTCACGAACTCGCGGCTCTCCGCGAACGCCTTGTAGTGCTGGTTCTCGTACTCAGAGAAGGGCTCTGGCCCGCAGAAAATCTCCCCGTCGCACGGATCGTGCGAGACACCCGAAGTGCCCCACATGTAGGAGTAGTTCCTGTTGTTGTCCGCGCCGTAGCAGCCGCTGTGCGGCTGCCGGTTCTGCCGCCACATCCCGCCGCCGTTCGGGTTCTGCACCTGGTTGTACATGAACCCATCAGGGTTCACGATGATGATGAACCAGATCTCGCGCTCGTCGACGAGGAACGTCGCCTCGGGGTCCGTGCCGTAGTTCTCACAGAGCCACGACATGTAGTGCATGAGGACCTCGGGGACGATGATCTCCCTCGCGTGGTGGACGCCGTCGTAGAGAACCTCGGGCTCTGGCTCGTCGACGTCGGGGTTGTCCGAGATCTTGATCGCCCAGATGTCGCGTCCCTCGTACGTAGTTCCGATCGAGAACTTCTCGGTCGTGATCGACGGGTGGTTCGCGTGCAGATCGTCCAGGTACTGGAGGATCTCCTCATACTCGTGGAAGTCGCCGTAGTCGCGCCCGCGGACCCTGGAGGCGTACTCCGCCTCCATATCCTCGAGCTCGACGGTCACGTTGTAGCCGAGCCCGCGGATGAACTCAAGCTCCTGCGGGTGCGTCACGATCGTCACACCTCTGCCCGGCTTCGCCTTCATGACGTCGAAGTCGCTCAGCGACATGAACTGCTCCATCTCCTCGCGCGAGTCGAATTCGATGCGCGCCTGGATGTAGACGGTCTCGGGCGGGGCGGCCTGCAGCCCGCCGGCGAACACGATGACCGCCACGATCACGAAGAGCGCTGGATTCGTCCTTCTCATCTCTCCTCCTCCGCTGTCTGCTTCGTTCCCGACTTCCTCTCTTTGTATTCTCTCTACGCCTCTCGGCGTTCTCTTCATTCAGTCTCTTCTCAGCATCAGGCCGCCGCGGCCCCGAAACCTAGCGCAGCACCAGGACCTTCTGGTACCGGATACTCCCCACGGCCTCGAGCCTAGCGAGGTAGAGGCCGCTGCCGACCCTCGACCCGCTGTCGTCCTTGCCGTCCCACGTGACGTTCTCCATCCCCGGACCGGCGGGATCGTCGAACAGCGTCCTCACGAGACGGCCCTGCACGCTGTAGATCGCGAGCCTCGCGTTCCCCTCGTGTCCGGCCATGTCGAACGAGAGCTCGGCGTGCCCGGCCGACGGGTTCGGACGCCCCGGGAAGAGCGTGAGTGCCGACGAGAACGACTCGTCCCGCTTCACCGTGAATGACGCCGCGTCCATCAGACGACTCCGCGTCGTCCCGTCGTCGGCGTATGCGCGCCACCAGTACGTACCCTCAGATAGCTCGATCGCGGGCTTCCACTCGGTCGTTCCGACGCCCTCGGGGACGCCGGACGCGGACGCGACCTCGATCGTGAGGTGCTCGTCCGCGTAAACCGCGAACGCGTAGGTGAGTTCGTCCTCCTCGTCCCCGTCCGTCGAGTTCTCGACCGATAGGGCGAGGTCCCACGGGTGGACGCCGTGCCCGTCCCCGGGGCGGTCGAGGACCGGCGCCGTGGGAACCGAGCCGACCGGCGCGGGGCCGAGTATGCCGACGTCGTCCACGTACCAGCCGTCGAATTCGAGGAACCAGTCGGAGACGAGCCGGAAGCGCACCTTGAAGTCCGTCGTTCCGGTGTGTCCGAAGAGCGAGTACTCCTCGCGCCGCCAGCTCTCGTTCGTACCCCAGAACACGGGCGAGAGCCGCGTCCACGTGTGTCCGTCGTCCGAGGATACCTCCACGCAGCACAGGTCGGTCGTCCCGGCCGTCGAGAAGATGTGCCAGAATGAGAGGATCGCGTTCTCCGCGTGCGAGAGGTCGACGGCTTCCGCGAGCTCGATCCACGTGTCGCTCTCGGGACCGTAGAACCCGAGGGGGCTGTCGGTGTACGAGTAACCCGGCGAGTGGCAGTCGAGGTCCGTGAGTTCCCACTCCCCGTTGCTAGTGTCCCAGTTGCTCCTTGTCTCCATGTCGTCGAAGAAGATCGTCACCGGCGTTCCGACCATCCAGTCGAGCCGCTCCTCCGTCCACAGGCCGTCGCCGGTGAAGGTGACCGTCACGACGAGCGAATGGCCGTCGGGCGTCTCCGGGTCCAGCGAGAACCGGAGCGGGTTCGCCGCGTTGTCCGCCTCCTCGCCCGCCGCGATCGTGCCGAACGGCGAGACGGCGGCGATGAGCCTCACGTAGGGATCGTCCGTGGTGAGCACGGCCTGAACGTTCCCGACGTCCGAGAGCACTCCGTCGTTCGAGACCGACACGACGAGGTCGACCGTTTCGCCCGGGTCGGGCTCTCCGTCGTCGTCGCCTCCGAGCACCGTGACGTCACTCACGTCGACCGAGGTGCCGGCGATGCGGCTCGCGTAGATCTGCGGCCACAGGCAGTCCTCATTGAGGCCGGGGATCTCCCACTCGGCCGGCCAGAAGCCGGACCCGTCGACCTCGAAACAGAACGAGAGGATCTTGTTCTTCTCGACCTGCTCGCCGTACGCATAGTCGCCGGTGTTCCCGCTCGCGAGGTAGTGGAGGACGTCGTCGCACTGCCCGATCCTGTAGCCGTTGTAGCGTGCCATCTCCTCTGCGATGTCGCGGAGGAGCGCGTCGTCCTCCGTGTGCTGCGCGGTGTACCCCCAGGGGATCAGAATCGCGCCGACCACCGAGTGGAACGAGATCATCGTGACGAACTCGTGCGCGAGCATGAGATCGATGACGCCTTGCACTTCCGGCTCCGTGGCGGGATCCGTTCCGCGGTAGGTGTTCTCGCACGGGTCCCCGGACGAGCCGACGGGGCCCCACTCGTACGGGTAGTTTCTGTTCAGGTCGACCCCCCGGCAGGTCGACCCCTCGTTCTCGGCGCGGTTCTTCCGCCACATCCCTCCCCCGGCCGGCGCCATCTCCTCATTGTAGCAGTAGCCGTCGGGGTTCACGACGGGCACGAACCAGATCTGGCGGTTGTCGACGAGGAACGCAGCCTCTGGGTCGGTCGTGTAGTTGTCGCAGAGCCACGACATGTAGTGGAGCGCAGCCTCGAGCCCCGCGGGCTCGCGAGCGTGGTGGAGCGACACGATGAGGACTTCCGGTTCGTCCTCCTCGAGGTCCGGGTTGTCCGAGATCTTCATCGCCCAGACATCGCGGCCTTCGAACGTGGTCGCGATCGACATCTTGTCGGTGGTGATCCCCGGGTAGGTCGCGTGGAGCTCGTCCAGGAACTCGACGGTCTCGGAGAACGTGTGGAAGTCGCCGAAGTTCGGTCCTCTGATCCTCGAGGCGTAGAACGCCTCCATGTCCTCGATCTCGACCGTGACGTCGAGCCCGAGGGCGCGGAGTTCGTCCAGCCCCCGAGCGTCGGTCGCGATCCGGGCGGCGACGCTCGGCTCGAGCTTCATGACGTCGAGCCCCTCGAGGGTCAGGAACGCCTGCCAGTCCGCCTCCGATGCGAACTCGACGCGGGCCTGTATGTAGGGCTCCCCCGTTCCGGCGGCCGACGCGCGAGGCGCCACTGCCGGAGCTATGAGGACGAGCGCGAGGAGCGCTGTCGAAACGCGCGTCATGGTCGGAGGACCCCCTCCATTTGTTCACCGCGCACGAATGCACGGACACGTCCGCCGCCCCAACGAAGAACGGTCCGCGAGGACACCCCCAGACGGAGCGTCGGGTCGCGGGCCGGCGAGTCCGGGCGGCTTACGTCTCCCAACTCCTTATGATAACACAGATTACGGAGCGAATCAATGTTCAGGGGACTCGAGCTCGGACGGCGGAGAGAGGCTCAGAGGGCGAGCAGGACCGCGCTTCGGTCGGGGACGGCCTCCCACTCCGCGTCAAATCCTGCCACGACCTCGGAGGAGACGAGCGTGAATCCCTCTCCGCGGCCCTGCCAGAGCCTGTAGTACCTCGGCCTTGGGGTCTCGGGGTCCATCCGGGCCCCCGCGAGGACCGAGTCCCTGCGCGCCAGGAAGCAGTTCGCGGCCGTGAAGTCCCTGATCGCAGAGAGGATCTCACCCAGGGACTCGGTCGGACGATCCCTGTCGAGCCTGCTCAGTATGTGGAAGAACAGGGGCTCGGAGTCGATGTCGCCTTCCGGCACAAACTGGGAGTCGTACGGGATCTGCGAGAGGTCGCGAACCTCGCCGTTGTGGCAGAAGGCCCACGACTCGCCGTCGTGTTCAGCCAGAAACGGATGGCTGTTCTCCACGCGGATGGTGTTCCTCGCCACAGTGCGGCGAGCGTGCAGGATCATGAGCTCGGTCTCAACGCCGGCGAGCGAATCGAACGCGTCGTCCTCGAAGCACGGAACCGCGCTCCGCACCCGCGTGAGCTCGCCGCCCTTCCGGTACGCGACGCCCCACCCGCAGTCGTGCTGGAGCGCGTCGCCCTTGTCCCGGAGCTCGTGGTCGTACGCCGGATTCCTGTTGAGCGCCATCTGCTTGAGCGCCCGGAGGGCGGGCTTCATCTCGAACCGTCCGACCGCCGCGATCATCCTGCACATCGAGTTCAGTCCTCCCCGGCCACACGGAGCACGGCCGCGCCGTCGATCCTGCCCGACTTGAGCCGGCGAAGCACTTCGTTCGCTTCCTCGAGAGGGAAGGCGACAGTCTCCGTGCGAATCGGGATCTCCGCTGCGAGCTCGAGGAGCTCGATCCCGTCTCTTCGCGTGCTCGCGGTCACGCTCGTGAGCGTCTTCTCGTGATAGAGGTGCTTGTCGTAGTCCATCTCGGGGATGGGCGTCATGTAGATGCCGGCGAGCGCCACCGTGCCGCCCTTCTCCAGGTGCTCGAGCGCGTTCAGGACGAGCGGGCCAGCCGGCGCGAAGATGATGCTGCTGTCGATCCGGGCGGGCGGCGTATCCTCGGCCGCGCCGGTCCACGCGGCCCCGAGCCTCTGCGCGAGGTCGCGATGCGACACGCTTCTGGAGAAGACGTAGACCTCGCATCCCTGGTGAACGAGCACCTGGATCGCCACGTGCGCCGATGCGCCGAAGCCGTAGAGCCCTACCCGGCGTCCGGGAGCCGCCCCGGACCGTCGAATCGCGCGATAGCCGATGATCCCCGCGCAGAGGAGCGGAGCCGCCTGTTCGTCGGAGAACCCGTCCGGGATCGGATACGCAAAGTCCTCGTGTACGAGGACGAACTCGGCGTAGCCGCCGTCGAGGTCGAACCCGTGAAAGAGCGCGCTCTCACAGAGGTTCTCGTCCCCGCGCTCGCAGTACGGGCAGACACCGCACGTCCGGGCGAGCCACGCGAGGCCCACGCGCTGCCCTGCGCTCAGGCGTGCGGCTCCCTCCCCGACTTCCTCAACGGTGCCCACCACCTGGTGGCCCGGGACGATCGGGAGCCGCGGCGGGACGATCTCACCCTCGACGGTGTGCAGATCCGTGTGGCAGACGCCGCAGTACCGGACGCGCACGAGGGCCTCCCGCGTCCCCGGCACCGGACGCGGCACGTCGCGGAGGACAAGCGGGCTCTGTTCGATGGGACCGAAGACGTCGAGGACCATCGCCTTCACTGCGCGTTCTCCTGTCTGGACGCGACGTGCGCCGCTGCCGAAGGTTCCGAACGACCATACCAGCGCCGCGACCAGGCGTCAACGCGGCGCCCGGCGTTGACACCCCGACTCACGCTTCCTATAATCGTTGTCCGGACCGGCGGAAGCCGGCGCCGCACGGGGCGGGTGCGCGACCGCGGAACGAAAGAGGGGAAGCGCGAGTGGGCAACGTCTGCGAGATCTTCCTGACCAAGGGCGTGGGCAGGCACAAGGAGAAGCTCGCGAGCTTCGAGATGGCGCTCCGGAACGCGCAGCTCGCGACCTACAACCTCGTCCGCGTCTCGAGCATCCTCCCGCCGGGCGCGCGCATCGTCTCGCGCGAGCGCGCCATCAGGGAGCTCCAGCACGGTCAGATCCTCTTCGCCGTCATCTCCGAGACGGCGACGAAGGAACCACATCGGCTGATCGCCGCATCGATCGGCATCGCGAAGCCCAAGGACCCGGATCACTACGGGTATCTCTCAGAGCACTCGTCCTTCGGTGAGAGAGGTGGCGTAGCCGGCGACTACGCGGAGGATCTCGCCGCGCAGATGCTCGCGACGACGCTCGGCGTACCGTTCGACCCGGACTCGAGCTACGACGAACGTCGAGAGCTCTGGAAGATCAGCGGGAAGATCGTCTACTCGCGCAACATCACGCAGACGGCCGTCGGCCACAAGGACGGACTCTGGACCACCGTCGTCGCTGCCGCGGTCTTCGCCACGCCACCCCTCAGACTCGGAGACTAGGCTCGCGGCCCCTCACCACCTTGGTCGCCACCACCTCAGAGCGGAGCAGCCACCATTGTCTGGGCAGAGGCACAATCCCGGCGCCTTCCTCGACCTTCCTCGCGAGCTCGCCGACCGTCAGACGTCGCGCGTTCTCGTGCTCCCGATTCCCTACGAGGCCACGACGACGTGGGTGAAGGGAACGGCGCGCGGTCCGGCCGCCATCCTCGAAGCTTCGACCCACATGGAGACCTACGACGAACTCGTACATGACGAGCCGTGCCGCGCGGGCATCCACACCCTGCCTCCTCTCGACACGACGGGGAGCCCCGAGGAGGTGATCGACCGGATCCGTGTCGAGGTCGCGACGCTCGCGTCAGAGAGGAAGTTCGTTCTGTCTCTCGGGGGGGAGCACTCTCTCACGACCGGCGTCGTCCGGGGGATCGCGGAGACCCGGCCGGAGCTCACGGTCGTTCAGATCGATGCGCACGCCGACCTCCGCGACGAGTACGAGGGAAGCCCGCTCAACCACGCCTGCACGATGAGGAGGCTCGTCGACGACTTCCCGATCGTCCAGGTAGGCATCAGGAGCCTGACCCCGGAGGGAGCCGGGCTCATCGAGGAACGCGGTGTCCCTGTGTTCTACGCCGAGGACATCGCCTCGACATGCTCCGCTAGGCGCATGGAGGTCCGGGACTGGATGGAGGAGGCGATCGAGGCGGTCCCGACCGACGACGTCTATCTCACCGTCGACCTCGACGGCTTCGATCCCTCGATCATGCCGTCAGTCGGAACTCCGGAGCCCGGAGGGCTTCTCTGGTATGAGGTCCTGACGTTCGTGGCGACGCTCTTCGAGCGCCGGAACGTCGTGGCCGCCGACGTCGTAGAACTCTGCCCGATCGATCGGCTCGTCGCGGCCGACTTCCTTGCGGCGAAGCTTGCCTACAAGATCGCGGGCCACGCGCTCCGCGCGTAGCCCACCCCGCTCGAGTCCACTCTCTCAGACTGCTCGGCGTCCGCCTCCCCTCGCGGCGTCCGCGAGAATCCTCATCGCGTTCTCGAGGATCGCGCCCCCGTCGTGCACGAACGGTCCCTCCCACCCGAGTTCCTCCCACGCTTCGTCCTCTGCGAAGACACCGTCCCCGTAGCACGGGTGAAACTGCACGCCGTAGACCGGCAGCTCCTCGTGTCGGATCGCCTGGACAGGGCAGTAGTCTGACGTCGCGATGAGTTCGAACCCGCCCGGCACCGCATCGAGCTGGTCGCTGTGCTGCTCGGGGACGCTCACCGTCGCCCCGAGCCCGGCGAAGACGGGGTCGTTCCCGACCTGCGTCACGTCGAAGAGGCCGACGCGCTTCTCCTTCGTGACGAGCCCGGCTCCGAACGCGTGCCCGAGAAGCTGGTGGCCGAAGCAGATTGCGAACACGGGGAGCGAGGAATCGACGGCGACGCGAAGGAGTTCTTCCTCCTCGAGCATCCAGCGAACGGGTGAGGTCAGCGAGAGCTCGCTGCCTGAGAGCACGAGGGCGTCCGCCCGGCGGGACCCCAACCACTCGGCCGCAGGCGCGAAGCCGGCGAGCTGCGTCACGACCTCGGTCTCGAAAGCGGCCTCGAAGACGGCGGCGAGGCGGCCGGCTCCGTAGGCAGATGCCGGGTGGTCGTTATTGATGACGATCGCGCGCGGGCGTCTCGACACGCAGCCGTCCTCCCTTCGACTCGAATTCCTGCCACATCCTGCGCCTGACGAGCATCTCGCGGAGAAGCGGGGCACGCGCCACGGTCCCGATCACGCGGGGCCCAAGCGCGTAGAGGAGATTCCCAAGCGGGCGCATGCCATTCACCTCGGGCACGACCTCGCGCATGATCCTCCTCCGGTAGACTCCGGCAGCGTCGAGTCCCGCCGCGCTACCCGACGCCGAGCCTCCGCTCTCCGTCACCGCGTCTATGCCGAGCGACTCCGCAATCGACTCCGCGGCGATTCTCCCGCTCGCTATCGCGTGCGAGATCCCCTCACCGGTGATCGGGTCAGCGAGCCCCGCGGCGTCGCCCGCGAAGAGGACGCGGCCGTGTGACAGGTGCTCCTTCCCCGTCGAGCACGGGATCGGAAACGCGAACGGTCCCTCGGTCCGCCACTCCGAGAGGCCGAGCGACTCGAGGAGCGACCTCAGGCTTCGGCGGAGACTGCCGCCGCCCAGGCCCTTCCCGTAGACGCCCACGTTGAGGTGGTCGCGCTTCGGGAAGACCCAGCCGTAGCCACGCCTGTGCTCCGTGAAGTCGAAGACGAGCTCGCCGCGGTAGCGTTCGAGCTCGCCGGTCTCGTCCGGGAAGGCGTGAATGTATATGGCGCCCGTCAGGCGGACCCTCGGCATGCCGCAGGCCCGTCGCACGACTCCCTCAGGGCCGTCGGCCGCCACCAGGTGGCGCGCACGGTGGGTGTGCCCACCCGCCAACATCGAAGCTCCCGTCTCCGTCGTCTCCACGGACTCGACCCGGACACCGAACTCGATGCGAGCCCCGACCTCGGCGGCCCGGTCGGCCAGAAGCTGATCGAGCTCCCGGCGGGAGGTGGTCGCCACGACGACGCCTCCACCGTCCCAGACGACCTCCACTCCGCTGGAGACGACGAGCCTCACGACGCTCACTTCGTCGTGAATCACGGGAGCGAGCTCGTCACCGAACCAACGGAGCGCCTTCGAGGTGAGGCCGGCCGCGCAGGGCTTCGGCCGAGGGAAGGGGACTTTCTCGAACGCGAGCACCGACAGACCCAGCTCGGCCGCCCGCCGGGCGCAACTCGCCCCGGCCGGTCCGGCTCCGGCTATGATGAGATCGTATGTCGGCTCCATTGCGGGGGCATCCCCGATGCGGGCCCGCCCGGACCACACGGTCGCAGCTCAGCGCCCGGCGACGTTACTCCCCGAACTGCAGCTCCCCGAACGTGCCGGGGTCGTAGTCGATCGGGATCTGCCAGTCGCAGGCCGAGTCGGTTCTCGGCTGCTTGCGTCTGAAGTTCAGTCCCCAGTTCGGGTTCGCGACGACGTCGCCCTCGACTTCGTCCATGGGCATCCGGACCTCGGTACTCCAGTAGTGTTCGGTCCTCTGTACGGCCACCTCGTAGTGGCCGTCCCAGTCGCGGTCCGCGGTGTAGTACATGTTCTCGTCGAACGTGATCCTCTGGTCGAAAGGCGTTCCGAGCGGGTTGAAGTAGATCTGGTAGACCACCATGTCCTGCCAGTCGGGCGCGAAGAAGAAGCCGACGCAGTCTTCGCCGTAGACCGCACCGTCGCGCTCTTCCACGTTCGCGGTAATCTCGCTCATCGCAGGGTCGTAGCACACTGCGGAGAGATAGAGGTTCTCGTCGTCGTAGGCGAACCGGAACTCCGTCGCACCCTCGACCTCAGCGTCGTACGGCGGATACAGAACCGTCGCGGGTTCGACTCCTTTCCACTCGTCCTGGTTCACGATGCCGTCGATCGTCGGCGCCTCGTCGACGCGCGGCGCGCCGACGGTTCGCTTCACGTCGAGGGGCATGTCCACGTCGATCTTCATCCCGTTGGTCATGGGGTAGGCGCACGAGACGCGGGGCACCGGATACAGCGAGCCCGTGTTCACGACGGAGAACTCCATCTCCTGTGCCTCGCCCGGCGCGACGACGAGATCGGCGACGACCGGCGTGACCAACCACCCTTCCGGCACCTCCCACTCGAGGAGGTTCTCGATCGGATCGTCGCTCGTGTTCTCGACCGACACCGTGATGGTGGTGTCGATCAGCTCTGCTTCGTTGACGTAGAGCGCGCTCAGGCCGACGAGCTCGCCCTCGATCCGCTCGATCTCCACGATGTCGTCGCTCGTCACGACCTCTCGCGGGTAGATCCCGCCGACGTCGATCACGGCAAGCTGGTAGCCTTCCGGACTGACGGTGACCCACCCGAACTGGAAGAACTCGCCGCGGGCGACCGGCTGAGTCGCCGACCTGTACATATGGCCGCCGGAGCTCCCCATGACGGTGTAATCGACGCCGTCGTAGTTCACGGAGAAGTAGTGGTGGAGGTGCCCGTTGAAGACCGCGTCCACGCCGAACTCGACGAAGACCTCGTGGAGCGGGTCGGGGTTCCCGACCGTCAGGGTGCCCGCCCAGATCGGCTTGTGGAAGAAGACGTAGATGGCGTCCGCCGACTGCGCCGCCTCGAGATCGGCCCGGAGCCACGCGAGCTGCCCGTCCGGGAACTCCTCGGGGGTCTCGATCCTGCTCACGTCGAGGATGACGAAGTGCGTGCTCCCGTGGTCGAAGGAGTAGTGCGGTTTCTGTCCGGTCCGCTCTACGTAGATCGCCTCCGACTCGTCGCTCCAGATGTCGTGGTTGCCGGGGGTCATGTAGACCGGCGCGTCGATGGTGTCCAGCATCGCGAGAAGCGTGTCCCACTCGGCGTTGACCCTCTCGAAGTCCTCGCCGTAACCCTCGATGTGGTCCCCCACCGTGACGACGAAGTCGGGACTCAGGAGGTTGATCTCCTCGATGACCTTGGGGTAGACGCCCTCGGTGTGCCCGCCCGTCCGGTCGCTCAGGATCACGAACTGGTACTGCCCGTCCGCGTCTGCCGCCGGCGCCGCCGCAGCCAGGAACAGCGCGCCCAGGACAACGGCCGCTCCCGCTGCTCGTCTCGTCAGCATGAAGTGCCCCCTCTCTCCAATAGCGGACTCCCGCATTGCCCCACCGGGCGCTGCGGTTTCATCGTGACGGCGATTCAACATGGACGTTCGATGCTAGTCGGAGCGTGGCGCGATGTCAACCCGTCCCGTCGCCGGTCGTGTCGTGGGTGGCAACCCGCCCCGGCGCCGGCGACCGGCCGCCCGTTGACCGTCGGTACAAGTTTCTGTTTGACTCTCGTCCGACCGTTGCTACTATCTTACTCGTTCACGGGCAGCCGCCCTGTCGCTTCACCTTGGAGGAAGAGCACGTGCCCACCTGTCCCGAGTGCGAGTGCGAGTTCGACGAGCCAGTTGTCGTCTGTCCGCACTGCAACGTGCCTCTCGTGAACAGAGAGGAAGCACCACCCACCGGTGACGGTGAAGACGTCGACGGCGATCTCCCCGCGGAGGGACTTGTCGTGATCGAGACGACGGACGACGAGAATCGCGTCGGCCAGATCCGCGAGCTGCTCGAAGAGAGCGGCATCCCGTGCTTCCTCAGCGACGAACTTTCGCCGGCGCAGACTCCCGAGGACGAGACGAAGGTCCTGGTGCCGAGGGAGATGCTCGGCGACGCGAAGCGTCTCATGCGCGACTTCGTCGCGATGAGCAAACCGGCGACGTAGTCAACGAACGTCGCCGGTTCATTCCAGCGGAACATGTAATCAAAGAGACGCGCGGCCACGAGCCGCGCGCGTTTCGTGTCAGCGCTTGTAGCCGATCACCCGGAGGAACTCCCCGCGCTTCGCGATGTCCTCCTCGCCCTCCACGCCCGCCGGGCCCGACCCGTCGATCACGCCCAGAATCCCCTTGCCTTGGGGGCTTTCCGCCAGGATGACCTCGACCGGGTTCGCGGTCGCGCAGTAGATCCCGCACACCTCCTGGCAGGCCTTGACGGCGTTCAGAACGTTGATTGGGAAGCCGTCGGTCATGACGATCGCGAACGTGTGTCCCGCTCCAAGGTCGCGCATGATCGTCACCGCTGCCGCCTCGAGCTCGTCGTCGTTCCCGTCGTGACGGACCAGGCACGGACCCGACGCCTCCGCGAAAGCGACGCCGAACTTGATGCTCGGCGAAGACGTCACCATCACCTCGTAGAGATCCTCGACCGTCTTGATGAAGTGACTCTGGCCGAGGATGATGTTCGCCCCTTCCGGAAAACCGATGGGCACGGTTCTGATCTCCACGGTTACCTCCTTGGTCGGCGCCCGTCGCTCGCCTGACCGGTCGCGGGAGTCGTCTCCGAGCCACGACCTTCGTCGCTCGGCCGCAGTATCTCCTCTTCGCCACCGGATGTCAACGCGCCGTCTCGCGACGCGCGCCCCGTATCCGGAGGACCCCGGGGTCCCGACGGCGCCAACAATGCGGCGGTTGCCTCTCGCCGGACCACGCGCTAGACTCTCACGTGGCCGGTCCGGGCCGGGGCGGACGGGCGACTGAGCGGAGGCAGGATGAGAGTCTTCTACATCTCCGAGGTCCAGTGGCTCGCGCAGATCTCGCGGAAGCACCTCCTCGTCCAACGGTTCCCGCCCGGGTGGGAGACGGTCTTTACGTCCCCCGTGAACCTCACGTTCAGGGAGAACAGCCTGCACCTCCGGACCGACGCGAGTCACCCTGACGTCCGCTACATCTCCCTGCCGCTGCCGAAGCCCGACTCGCTCCTGGCACCGGTGCGAGCGATGACGGGCGTCCTCTCTAGCATAGGGACGAGGAGCATTCGGAAGCTCGTTGGTGCGTTCGAGCCCGACGTGGTGATCTGCTCCCTCATCTGGGCGGCGCCGGTCGTCCCGTTCGTCCGGAGTCAGGGAATCCCCGTCGTCTACGACTGCAACGACCTCCACCCCGATTTCTACCCGGCGCGGGAACGGGAGGCGTGGGAGGCCTTCAGGGAGCTCACGTCCTCGGCGGACGAGGTCGTCGCCTCGTCGAGCTACCTTCGGGAGACGTGCGGGCGCGGAATCGTGATCGGGAACGGTGTCGACCTCGACACGTTCAGAGGCAGGACGGAGGGCCCCCTCCCCGATCCGATCGCGGAGAGCCCCCTTGCGGAGTGCGACGATCTCGTGGTCTACGTGGGATCCCTGGACGCCAGGATCGACTTCGACATGCTGGAGGCGGTCGCGGAGAGGCTCGACGAGGACGAGCGGAGGCTGGGGCTTGTCTGCGTCGGCCGGGTCTTCGACAGCACGCGTGACCGTGCTGAGGCGATCGCCAGGCGCTTTCCCGGGAGCTTCCTCTTCACGGGACAGAAGCCCTACTCGGAGCTCCCCGGGTACCTCTCGGCGGGGTCGGTCGGGGTCGCGCCCTTCCTTCTGAACGAGCGCACGGAGGCGGTGAACCCGAACAAGCTCTACATGTACTCGGCGATGGACATGAACGTCGTCTCTACACCGTTCTCGCGCGAGATCCGCGAGCTCGGCGACGCCATCCGCGTCGAGTCCGAGCCGCGTGCGTTCGCCGAGGCCACAATGGAAGCGCTCGGCGACGATGCACGCCGCCGAGCGATCCGCGAACTGGTGGCCCTTCCTAACGGCTGGGACGAGAAGGCAAAGGAGTTCACCGAACTTCTCGTCGACCTAGCCGAGAGATCCTAGTTCATGTGCTTCGGGTTCTCTTCTCTCGGCTCCCCAACCCTCACGCGATCCGGTGGTCCCTCGCCCTCCGGAAGGGCCTTGCGTTCCTCGTTCCCGTCGTCACCCGGCACGACCTCACGCCCAGGGTGGAACGGATACAGGTAGAAGTAGACGGTCTCGGCAGGGTAGTAGTAGTCCAGGTCGATCTCGAACCACTCGCGGTAGTAGCCCCCCGCAAAGACCTCCAAACGGTAAGTCCGACCCTCCGGGCCACCAGCGCCTTCCCGGAAGAGCGGGCCGCCGTAGACGGGCACGTACCCGCTCCTGTCGACCAGCCACGTACCCATGTACTCCCAGTCCCACCACCCGGCCACCAGGAGGTCGACCTCGGCCCAGTAGACCGGCGCGCCGGTCCAGTAGTCGGACGTGTAGACGTGCAGCACCGCGTCCCGAGGAGGGGACGTGTCGCACCACGACCCCGGGCAGACGATGCACCCCGACATGACCGCCGTGACGACGACGGCGACGGCGGGAACGACAAGCCTTCGCACTATCGGTCTCATGCTGCAGACCTCCCTTCGTCCAGCCTCTTCTTGCCGACTTCATCGATCCGAAGCCTGCCGCGCGTGGCGTGGAACGACTCAGCACGATGGCCCCCCGGGGCGCCCTAGCGACCCCTCACCTTCACGTCGAACCGTATCAACCCGATGCTCTTCTCGTAATGACGGCTGCCGCGTCTGATGTCGACGTCGGTGATCTTGATGTCGACCTTGAGCGGACCGTCCCTCAGTTTGTACTTACGTCCCTCTCGCGGACGGTCGCCTCGCTCGCCCTCGACGTCGATCACGAAGATCGTCTCACGGCTCCAGCCGTCTTCCCACGTCAGGCTCCCGACGATCATCGTCGGCCGTCCCTCGTAACTCTCCATGCACTCGATGGCGAGAAGCGCCGCTCTGTTCCCGTAGTAGACGTCACGGTAGTACACGTCGCCGCCCCGCCTCATCGCGAACGCCTCGTGGAACCGGGTGTCGGTGCGCCACCGGCGCCACCGTCTCTCACCCTCAACGTAGAACGAGACCGACGCGCACGACCACCGGCCCGGGCTCTCGCGCCACTCGGGCGGGACCGACCACCCGACCTCCGGCGCGACGACCACGCGGTCCCGCTGCCCGCCGCCTTCCCTCGGACCTCCAACGATGACGGTGCCACCTCCTCGCGCGCCGCCGTGCCCGTCGCGGGGCGCTCCCCTGTCGTGCCAGGGCTCGATGCGATATGAGGGCAGCCAGGCGCCGTACGGGCCCATCGGCCAGGGGACCTCGTGCGCGCACGCCACGAGCGTCTCCACTCCCTCGGCGCCCGCGATCCTGAGCGAGTAGCTGCGGCTCTCCGGCACACGGTACGTGCGTCCGGGGAGCGCGAAGTTCGAGCCCGACCACCTGTTCGGGTAGACGATGTCCACGCGCCCGTCCGGCGAGTAGTCCAGGATCGTCACGTAGCACGGACGGTCGACGCGGAAGTTGACTTCCAGGCGGTCGCCGGGCAGGTAGGTCGACCACTCCCCCCTGTCGACCCACACTCGGACCAGCGGAGGTGTTCCGGCCGTCCGCCAGTAGACCTCACGGCCGTCGCTCCCGCGCGGCTCGGGGCCAACGATGATCCTCTCCGATCGCGCGTCGTCCCCGACCGGCTTCGGCTCGCCGCCGGCTGCCGAGTCCTCGATCGTGACCCTCGCGGACCACGCGGGCGGAGCCGACAGAAGAAGGGCCGTGAGAACAGCGGCCGCGGCCCACCAGAGAAGTGCGCTCCCTCTCCTCACACTTAGCACAGCAGTCATCGTTCCGCCTCCTCTCCCAACTCCTTCCCCGTCACTCCCTCGCTTCCGCCACTTCGCGCCTTCACTGTGTTTCGACGGACGCGCGAAGAGGGCTATTCAGACACGCGTGTTCGGACGCGTGCGCTCGCGTCCGACGCGCAACGCGGGGGAATTGCGCGCGATCGATCGCGCGACGCGGCGTCGTGCGCCTTGTAACAAACGCACGAACCGGACCCGTGAGGGTCCGGCCTGTCGCTCGCGCGGGCTGCGCCTAGTCTTCAGTGTGGAGTGTGTGTCGGGCTATCCTCTCGCGGAGAGCGCGAGGATGAGAACGCCCCCTTCGATCGGCGGCCCGCCCAGAAGGACGGTCCCGCCGTTCCCCAACCGGATCTTCGTGCGGAGGACGATCTCCTGTCTCCCGCCCTGGCGCCCCTCTTCCCTTTCCCGGTGCGCCTCTCCTCGCTCGCCCTCCACCTCGTGGACGAGCGTGACCATCATCTCGATCCGCCCCTCGCTCTCCTCCATCCTCTCCGGCTCCACGATCAGGGAGAATCGCTCCGGGAGCTGGAACGTGCACGGGCTGCCGAAGTCCGTCTCCGTCCGCCCGCTCGCGAGGAACGTGTACTTGGTGTAGGCGAAGAGCGCGCGCAGCTTCTTGGCGTAACCGGAGAGCTTGGGATCGACGAAGGCCTCCCCGCCGGACTCCGCGTCCTCGTCTCCTGACGAAGCGGCGATCGAGATGACCTCGACGATGACCTCGTCCTTCGCCAGCGCCGGGGCCGGCGCCAGGAGCACCATCAAGAGCATGATGACCGGTAGAGCGATAGCAACTCTTCGCATGCGCACCCTCGGGGAAGTC
Source organism: bacterium (assembly GCA_025774935.1). Lineage (GTDB taxonomy): Bacteria > Joyebacterota > Joyebacteria > Joyebacterales > Joyebacteraceae > JALGVN01. The sequence goes on from JALGZK010000002.1 coordinate 54,597, forward strand.
TCGGCGTGGCCCGTCGCCATCATCCGTCTATCTTGCTCCGGGACGCTCGCCGTTCACGCCTCCCTCGACTTCGTCCGCGAAGACCCAGATCACCGTCATCTCCGGATCCTCAGACGTGAAGAACATCGGCGTGTAGCCGGCCGAGAACGTCTCGATGCTGTCGACGACGCACTCGTTCGCATTCCGGTTCCACTGATCGAACAGCCCCAGCGGACCGAGGGCCACGGCCACGAACACGACCGCGGCGAACGCTCCCGCAGTGGCCAGCGCGCGCCTTCGGTACGTGCCGTAGACCGGCCGTGCCTCGCGGACCCTCGCCCGCTTCCTCCTCGCCTCCCTGTCGACCTCGTCGAGCGCTTGCGACAGATCCACCCGGAACGTCGCCCACCTGTCGTCGGCAACGGCAGGCTTCGGCACGGCTCTCAGGATTCTATCAGACGCGAGAATCGAGTCAAGCTCGCTCGCGCAGTCCGCACAGGAGGCCAGGTGCCCGTCGACCCTCCGGCGGGTCCGCTCGTCGAGCTCGTTGTCCACGTAGGCCGTGAGATAGCGTGATATCCGGCAGCCCTTAGCCATCTTCATCTAGTCGTCTCCTCCGCTGCCCGCCGTCACCGCATGCCCGCCATCGACATAGGGTTCGAGCATCTTCCTCAACTTCTTCCTCGCGTAGTGGAGCCGCGACATCACCGTGCCGATCGAGCAGCCCACCACGTCGGCGATTTCCTTGTACGACATCCCCTCGATCTCGTAGAGCACGAACACCGACTTGTGATACGGGGGAAGCTCGTCGATCGCCTTCTGGATCTGCTCCCCGAGCTCCCCGCTCAGGACGACGTCGTCGGGGCTCTTGGGCGCGCCCGCGTCGATCGTCTCGGTCCCCGCGAACTCCGCAACCTCTTCGGGAACCGTCTGAGACGCGACCGATCGCGACTGCTTCCGCGTGTAGTCGATGCATGTGTTCATCGCGATGCGGTAGAGCCACGTGGAGAAACTCGACTTCCCCTTGAAGCTCTTGAGCCCGCGGTACGCGCGGATGAACACCTCTTGTGAAAGATCGAGAGCGAGGTCGGGGTCTTTCGCGAACCGATACGCGACCGCGTAGACGATGTCCTTGTGGAGCTCGACGAGTTCGTCGAACGCCGCACGGTCACCGGCCTGGGCGGCCCAGACCTTCTCGAGGTCGTACTGCTTGGGATCACGCTCCGGCATGGTCCCTCTTCGCCGTCTTAGACGGAGCGGGCCGGTTCCTATTCACCAACGAAACGGGACTCCGGACCGCCTAACTGAACGTTCAGTCATTTGAGTGGTCGCGCCAGTATCCGGGACCAGAAGCGGTCCTCGCGGCCGCTCGCGACCCCTCGCGGCCCTCTCGGGCCCTCTCGAGGCCCTTTGGGGCCCCCGATATCTAGTACCTGATCTCCCCGAACTCGGCGAGCTTCCCCTGCACGAGCTCCCGGATCTCCACAAGCCTGGCCTCACTTCGGGCCTCGAACCGCATCACGATCACCGGCTGCGTGTTCGACGCCCGCACGAGGCCCCACCCGTCGCCGAACAGGACGCGGACGCCGTCGACGTCGATGACGTCGTGGTTCGCCTTGAAGTACTCGACGGCCTTCTCGACCATCGCGAACTTCGTCGCGTCGTCCGACGTCTCGCCCCTGATCTCCGGCGTCGAGTAGTACCTCGGGATCGTCGCGACCATCTCCGAGAGCGGACGGTCTGTTCTCGACAGCATCTGGAGGATGCGGCACGAGGCGTAGATCGCGTCATCGAACGGGTAGTAGTCGTCGGCGAGGACCATGTGCCCGCTCATCTCGCCGCCGATGGGGGCGCCGCTCTCCTTGATCTTCTTCTTGAGGAGCGAGTGCCCCGTCTTCCACATCACCGGGGTCCCGCCGTGAGCCTCTATGTCCTCGACGAGCGCCTGCGAGCACTTGACGTCGAAGATCACCTCCGCAGGCCCCTTCGCCAAGATCTCGCGCGAGAGGAGAGCCAGGACCTTGTCGGCGAAGATCATCTCGCCCTTCTCGTCGATCGTCCCGACCCGGTCCGCGTCTCCGTCGTAGCCGATCCCGACGTCGGCGTTCTCCGATTTAACCGTGGCGAGGAGGTCCGTGATGTAGTCGAGGACGGTCGGATCCGGATGATGGTTCGGGAAGTTCCCGTCGGGCTCGCAGAAGAGCGGCACGACCTCGCAGCCGAGGCTCTCGAGCAGGTCGCACGCGACGAGGCTGCCGCAGCCGTTCCCGGCGTCGACCACGACCTTGAGCGGCCGCTCGAGGTGGATCCTCTCCCGGATGGCATCCTTGTAGGCGTCGAGCACCTGCGCTGACGACACGTTCCCTTCCCCGGCCTCGAAGTCGCCGGCCTCGATGATCTCACGGACCTTCTGGATGTCGGCCCCATACATCGAGTCATTCCCGGCGTTCAGCTTGAGACCGTTCATGTCCGGAGGATTGTGGCTTCCGGTGATCATGACGCCGCCGTCGACGGGCAGTTCGTAGAGACTGAAGTAGAAGGCGGGAGTCGGCACGGTCCCCACGTCGATGACGTCGACGCCGACCGAGACCAGACCCTCGGTAACGCGCGCCCTGAACCGCTCCGTCGAGAGCCGCACGTCTCCGCCGAGGGACACCTTCCGTCCACCACGTCGCCTGATGTAGGTTCCGAACCCCTTACCGATCTGGCGAACGACGTCCTCGGTGAGGTCCTCGTCGACGACGCCCCTGATGTCGTACTCCCGGAAGATGTGGCTCTCCATCCGTGCTCCCTTCGTGTGCGTCTCGCGGTCGGTCGTCGCCCTCTACTGCCCGCCAGCCCAGGGCCATCGCACGACGGGCTCGTCCTCGACCTCCTCGTACTCGACTTCGCGTTCGAGCAGTGAGCGATCGGTCGACATGCCGAGGCGCCGTCGGACGTCGATCCACCACCATTCGCCGTGCGCGCTCTCGAATCGAATCGTGTAAGAACTCGGACCGGTCACCCTGATGCGAACGGTCGAACGCCCGCCGCGCTCGGCAGGCGTCATCTCGACGTCGACGACGCCGAACTCCTCCTGCCGCTCCCTCGAGAGCGGGAACCGCATCGGGTCACGGCGGCCGGTGACGTCGAACACGTAGAGCGCGGCGCGCGTGAGAGTGACGTCAGCCGTGAACGAGCCCCCGAGCTTCCCGTTCACGAAGCGCGCCGTGACGGCGCGCTCCTCCCGCACGAGCCCTTCCTGGAGAATCCCCTTCTGCCACGCCTCCTTCGCCTCCTTCGACTTCTTCCTCCGCCAGACCTGCGTGAGGACGGCGAAGAGTGGCGCTATGGCGTACCCGAGCGTCGGCGCGAGCTTCCCGATCCGCCCGGGGCTTATGTCGATCGAGTCGTGGTACCTGTAGACGACGTAGGCGAGCGCGAGAATCCCGAGGGCAACGTAGACCCAACGTTCGTTCCGTTCTTCGGCCACCGGGACTCCTCATGGGTAGTTCCGCGCTCCGCCCCGTCGAGAGTTCAGGCGGAGTCGCGGCCGAGCGTCACGCCGGTCCTCTCCCTGACCTCTGCCATCGTCGCGCGGGCGATCGACCGGGCTCTCGTCCCACCAACGCGCAGCACATCGACGAGGTCGTCCGGACGCGAAAGCAGTTCGACTCGCTTCTCCCGGATCGGGCTCACCAGATCCTGAAGGTGAGCGATCAGAATTCGCTTGCAGTCGAGACAGCCGATCTCTGCCGTCCGGCAGCCGTTCGCGCAGTGCTCGATCTCGTCGGGCGTGGAGAACACCTCGTGGTAACTGAAGATGTTGCAGATGTCGGGGTTCCCGGGATCGTTCCTGCGCTTCCGCGAGGGATCGGTCATCGCCGTCGATATCTTCTTCGCGATCTCCTCGTCGCTGTCGTCGAGGTAGAGGCAGTTGTCGAGGCTCTTGCTCATCTTGTTGACGCCGTCGAGCCCGAGCACCTTGGCGCCTCTCGACAGGACCTCCGCCGGCTCCGGGAAGGTCTCCCCGAAGACCGAATTGAACTTCCTCGCGACCTCGCGCGTGAACTCGAGGTGAGGAACCTGGTCCTCCCCGACGGGGACGATCTCCGACTTATAGAGGAGGATGTCGGCTGCCATCAGGACCGGGTACCCGAAGAGGCCCATGTTGATGTTGTCGGGGTTCTGGCGGACCTTCTCCTTGAACGTCGGGATCCGCGAGAGCCTGCCCATCGGGGTAACGCAATTGAGGATCCAGGCCAGCTCCACGTGCTCGTGGACGTGGGACTGGACCATGAGGATGCTCCTCTCGGGATCCAGCCCCGCCGCGAGGTAGCTCGCAGCGGCGTCGAGGACCCGGCCGGGCATGTCGCCGGGGTCGTACCTCACCGTCATCGCGTGGTAGTCGACGATGCCGAAGACCGGTTCGTACTGATCCTGCAGGCCGGTCCACTGCTTGATGGCGCCGAGGTAGTTCCCGATGTGCAGTCGCCCGCTCGGCTGGATGCCGCTGAAGAAGTGCTTCCTCATCTAGGGTTCCTCATCTGTTCGCCTGCGGCGTGCGCCTCCGGTGGCCCCCGCTCGCCAAGCCCGGTCAGAGACGGCCATGCTAGCACGGCCGAGTTGCTCGCTTCAACCCGGGCCGCGACGACGCCCTACCGTCCGGGCCGCTGCGGCGCACCGGAATGCGCCAGCGCTTCGAGCCGCTTGCTCGCTTCGCTGGAGGAGGGGTTCGAGCGCAGGGCCATCTCGTACGCCCTGATCGCAGCTGCTGTGTCGCCCGACGCCTCGTGGAACCTGCCGGCGGCCAGGTAGACTTTCTCCCTCATGGAGCCCGGCACTTCCTCGGACGCCGTCGTCGGCAACCCCGCGCCGGTGGCGCCGACACGGTCGCGCAGTTCGAGGAGGACCCCGACGCTTGCGTCGGCCTCGTCGAGTCTGTCGAGGCCGACGAGCGCCACGATCCTCTCGGAGTGACCAGCGGGGTCATCAGGACGCCCCTCGACGTACGCCTCCAGGTGCGCGAGCGCGGACTCGTAGTCGTTCAGTCTGAGATAGAGCCTTGCGAGCCAGAGCCTCCTCGAGAAGACGGAGGGGTCCAGCGCCACTGCGTCTTCGAGGACCGACAGTCCCTCGGCCAGTCGTCCGGAGTTCACGAGCGCCTCGCCGAGCCTGAACGCGTAGGCCGAGCTGGCCGGGTCGAGCGCAGCGGCGGTCCCGAACTCCTCCGCGGCGAGCCCCCACTCATTCTCCAGCCCCTCGCGCAGACCGAGCTCGAAGTGGATCTGCGCTCGGTACCGGGCGTCGATTCTCGGTACGATCCGCAGCTCGTCGACGCTGACCTCGAACGGCTCGAGTGTCGTCCTGACCTCGAACGTCTGCTCGGCTGACTCGATCGCGATCCACTCCTCGTACGACCACACGCCGAGGTCGATCGTGAGCGGGAGGGGGGTACGGTAGATCTCGCCCTCCTGGCCGACGGTGCCGCGGACGAGGTATCCGCCTGCCTCCGTCGTCTCGACCTCGTACTCGAGAACGTATGTCGGCAGATCTCCGCGGTAGACCCACTCGTAGAAGTACCAGTCGAGCTCTCCGTCGGCGACCGCTTCGAACGCTGCAACCACCTCGCGGAGCCCGGCCGGGCGGAACGCGTACTCCTCGCCGAGCGTCCCCAGGGCGGAGCAGTAGGCGTCCCGGCCGATCAGGAGCTCGAGCATCTCGAAGAGGGCCGCTCCCTTGCCCCGGCAGATCCTGGGATCCTTCGACTCGGCGTTCCCGAGGCACGACCTCAGCGGAGCGCGCCCTCCGGAATCGGCGAGCGCCGCGACGTAGTCGCTGAGGAGCTCCTCTCTCCGCCGCCCTGCGCCCTCGCCGTCGTCGATGGCCGTGAGCCACGCGAGCTCCGTCCACGCGGCCAGCCCGTCGGACAGAATGGGTCCGGCGTCGACGAGGAACGGCCACCAACTCCTCGACAGGTCGCTCACGTACCTCGCCGGGTGGGGCCTCTTCGACATCCCGCCGCTCGTGCCAGCAGAGGGAATGACGATGAGACCGGGACCCCACGCCTGGCTCGCAAACCCACCGGTCTCCGGGGGGGCGAGCACGACGTCGATCCAGTCGAACGGGTAGGGTCCGTAGCACGCCTCGAGGAACCGCACGAGGTCCCGGAGCTCGGAGGACTGAATCGGGAACGAGCCGGACCGTCCGCTGCGGGGATCGCCGGGAGGAATCGCAATCCTGTGGTATCCCATGAACACGTCGCCGAGCACGCTCATCGCGCTCTCGAATGCGCCGACGAGGATCGCCGCGCCTGGAACCGGCGATCCGACCTGCCAGACGTCTCCCCCGAAGCACGGGTCCAGCCGGTCCTCGAGCGACGGCGCCATGCCGGCGAGCGCTCCGGTCGCGACGCTCGCGTACCCCTCGGGATAACGGGCCACGATCCGCATGGTCGCTGGATCGTGCACCGGAGAGACCGGGTGCCAGCGCGACTCCACTCCCAGGAGGACGAAACCCGTCGCGAGTAGAACGCCGTTTCCCCGCGCGAGCGTCCCGTCGTAGCGGATTGAGACGACGACGTCACGGGGATCGTCGCCGCCGGCCCCGCCGTCCGGCATCGCGACCTCGAGCGTCTCGCCCGCCCTCTCGAACGCGAGCTCCGCGCCCGCTGCCGTGCGCACCTGCCGGACTTCGAACGTCTCGTTCAGGCGTAGCTTCAGGTGTTCGCTCCGAAGCACCGCCTCGATCCTGCTCTCGCCCGAGATGAGCCCGCCTGCCGGATCGATGCAGACGGCGACCTCGTGATGCGTCACGTCCTGCGTGGCGAGGACCGCGAGCGTCGAGTCGACCCGGACGGCGTCGGCGAGGAAGAGCTCCTCGAGAGCGTCGCCGGCGTGGTCGGTGACGACCGGGCAGAACGGGAGCTGGGCCGGGGCCGCTGTCGCGACGACCACGACGACGACAAGCGCGAGTGCGAGCGACGTTCTCACCTGATCTCCATGGGTTCGGGCGTGAGGGATCGCCTCCCCTGCGGACGACGAGTCCGCGCTCCCGTGCGGCGGGCAGTGTCGGCCATCTTACCACCGCCCCGCGGACCCGACAAGGCGGGGACGCGCCTGACGGCGCGTGCGGAGGGCCGCGAGGTCGGCCGGTGGCATCCGGTTGCCCGGGCCGCGCCGGGGAGGCGGGACGTCCGGACCGGCCTGACCGCCGGGTCCCCACGACTTGACCTCGGCCCGCGCCGGGGGTATCATACTCGTCGGACACTCTGAAAGGAGCCCGGGCAGATGTCACCTGCGTACAGCGAGAAGGTCCTGGAGCACTTCAAGAACCCCAGGAACGTCGGAGAACTCGAGAACCCGGACGGTGTGGGGGTCGAGGGGAACCCTGTCTGCGGCGACCTCATGGAGATCCACATCCAGGTCCAGGACGGCCGCATCGCGGACATCAAGTTCAAGACGTTCGGGTGTGGGTCGGCGATTGCCACGAGCAGCATGGTGACCGAGATGGCCAAGGGGAAGACGCTCGAAGAGGCGATGGCGATCACCCGGGGCGACGTCGCGAACGAGCTGGATGGACTCCCGCCTCAGAAGATGCACTGCTCGAATCTGGCCGCAGACGCCCTCCACAAGGCCATCAAGGACTACTGGGAGAAGCACGGCGGAGGACCGCCTGAGGAGGCGGGCGCCTGACGGAATCGGCGGTCGGAATAAACCCGGCCGGGAGAAGTAGTACTAATAGAGTAGAGAGAGTGTGGCAGCGCGGCCCCGGTCCTCTGGGGCCGTCTGCATGTCCGGGAGAGACGCAGGGACCCGAGTTCGCTCGACGGAGCGGCGCCAGGGAGAGGCGTCCGGCAGTACGGCGAAACACCGCTTGACATTCACCGAACCTCGTCGTAATCCGATGGGCGTTCGCGTGAAACCCGTCCAACCCGCGCGGCGCATGAGGAGAACACTATGGAAGGGGCTCCGACCAGCCAGCCGCAGGCCCCGCAGCCGGTTCAGCCCGGCCAGGGCCAGCCGACCGTGATGAAGCCGCACCGCGGCGCCACGGTCCTCGTTCTGGGAATCCTCGGCATCGTGCTCTGCTTCATCTGCGGCATCATCGCCTGGATCATGGGACAGGGCGATCTCAAGGAGATGAGCCAGGGCCAGAGGGACCCCGAGGGCTACGGGCTCACGAGAGCGGGGATGATCTGCGGCATCGTCGGGACCGGACTGGCGGTCGTCGGCCTGCTCTGGTGGATCATCGCCATGGCGATCTTCGGAACGAGCTTCCTGGGCGCGCTGAACGGCTGCTACTAGGCGGCCCGCGTAGAACGGCAGGCCGGTGAACCTCGAGGTCTCACGCTCGGCGACGCCCTATCGCGTGCCGTGGCGGGCGATCGCCGCGGCGGGCGTCCTGCTCGCCCTTGGCATTGTCGTCGCCGCGCAGCCTACTCTCGAAGAAGGCCCCGTCGTCTGCCCCTTTCGGGTGGCGACGGGGCTTCCCTGTCCCACCTGCGGTCTCCTGAGAACGACGCACCACGTCCTCGAGGGAGATCTCGGCCGCGCGATCGCTACCAACCCGCTCGACGCGGTCTTCCTGGTCGTCGTCGTTCCCATCGCGCTGATCGTCTGGATCGCGAACGCCGCGCGCGGGTTCACGCTGCGCGTCACGCTCTCGTCCGTGGAGCGACGGTGGGCGTGGACGATCCTAGGGACGATCGTCGCGGCGAACTGGCTCTACGTGCTGGTGACGCAGCGCTAGCCTGGAGACGTGAACACGATCGAGGAGCTCGTGAAGAGAGGGCCGTGAGGTCACTGCACGTTGAGGTCGTAGATCTCACGGTAGATGAGGGAGTACCGGTAGACGATGCGGACGTAGTCGCGCGTCTCGAAATACCCGATGTCCTCGACGAAGACGTCTGTGTCATTCCCGCCTCCGTAGTCCCACCACCGCTCGACGTTGTCCGGGCCCCCGTTGTAGGCCGCGAGGGCGCTCATGATGTTGCCGTCGAATCGCTCGATGAGGGACGCGAGATACCAGGTCCCGAACCGCACGTTGACCTCGGGCGTGAGGAGATCGGCCGTCTTGAAGCGCCTGACTCCGAGCTTCCGTGCGATCCCCCTACCGGTGGCCGGCATGATCTGCGAAAGCCCCCTCGCCCCGGCCCACGAGACGGCGGCAGGTTCGAAGAGGCTCTCCTGCCGCATGAGGGAGAAGTATAGGTTGGGGTCGATGCCGTTCGCCGCGCACTCCCGAAGGACAATCTCGTCGAAGTGCGCGGGGCAGATCCTCTTCCTCAGGTAGACGGGGGCGTCGCTCAGCCGCGTTGCGGGTGAGATCGCGAGAATGCGCTCCGAGACGCGGATGGCCCGCTTGTGAAGCCCGGCGCGCTCGTAGTAGTTCACGAGGACGTCGAGCATCCTGGGGTCGGGGGCGAGACCCTCCTCGAGTAGCTCGAACTCGCGCAGCGCCGCATCGCGCATGTGTATCCCGAGGAAGATGTCCGCGCGCGCGAACTCCGGCACCTCGGAGAGTTCCCGGAAGAGCGCCTCGCGACCGGTTGGGAGGTAGACCTTCTCGTACCACTCCGCGAGCCACGTCGAGAAGTCGAGGGCCTCGGCGTTCCAGCTGATCCTGCCGTTCCCCCCGCGGAGGTCGTGGCCCGCAGCAACCGCGTCTGCTCCAGCGTCCCATCCGGTCGACTCGGTCAGGAGCTCGAGCGAACGCCGGCCGTAGTACGAGTCGCGCTCCGCCTCTCCGGCCTCTCGGAAGCGCTCGCGCGCGACGTCGTCTTCCCCGAGCGCCGCGCGGCTCTTCCCTGCCCAGAACAGGGCCCGCGCCTCCTGGTGTCCGCCGCCCCCGAGGAAGAGGTCGGCGAACGCCGTCTCCGCCCGCTTGAACTCCGCGAGCTTGAACATGCAGAGGCCGGACCTGAGCTGCGCGTCGCGGGCGCGGTCGTGGTTCGGATAGCGCTCCGCCAGGTCCGCGAACGCCGCGCTCGCCTCCTCCCAGCGCGTCTCCTCCTCGAGGAGCCGCGCCTTTTCCCACATGATCTCCCCAGCGGCAGGGCGATCGGGGTGGAGTCTGACGTACCGGTCGTACGTCTCGAGGCCCTCCTCCACGCGCCCGGTGGCGCGCAGGCAGTAGGCCCGCTTCGACCACGCGAGGTCGTAGTACTCGCCCCCGTCGCCGAGCTCGATGGCATCCTCGTACCGTCTTCCCGCCGACGTGTACTTCCCCCTCCGCTGGTAGCTTCTGCCCAGGAAGTAGGTCGCGTCGGCCTCGAACTCCTTCTCGCGATCGTGCTTGAGGTAGTACGTGAAGAACTCGGTCGCCTCCTGGAAGCGCTTGCGGTTGTAGAGCACGAGCCCCTGATGATAGCGGTCGGTAAACGCCTTCGAGATCTGCCGGCCGCTTCGGAGCGCGTCGTACGAGTGGCGCGAGCGCGGGTACTCCCCGACCGCCGTCGCGAAGCTCTCCCGCGCGGCGTCCTTGTCGCCGTTCCGCCGATGCGTGAGGCCCATCAGGTAGTGGGCCTTCGCCCGACCGTTGTAGGACCCGGCTTCCGTGAGAAGCATGCGGTACCACTGGAGCGCGTTGCCCCAGTCCGACGCGTCGGTGTACGCGTCACCGAGCGCCTCGAGCGCCGCGCCGTACATGCTCGTCCGTTCGCCGTCGACGATCGCGTGCAGGCGCGCGACGGCGGCATCGAGGTCGTCGTTCTCGCGATGGCACCTGGCCAGGCGAAGGTTCACAACGTCCGAGATCGGAGCCAGCTCGGTGAGGCTGACCTCGTAGAGGGAGATCGCCTCCTCCCACTCCTCCCGTCGTTCGTGACAGCGCGCCGCGAGGAACCGCGAGCGGGCCGCCATTGAGGCGAAGTAGGAGGCGAACGAGACGCCGTCGTTCGCGTGAATGAGTCCGGCGGTCTTCAGATACAGCGCGCAGGCGTTCTCGTACCGCCCGGACGAGTACTCGGCCTCCGCCGCGGAGAAGAGTGAGTCGGCCTGGGCCCGCCACGAACCGGCGGCGCTCACGACCGAGAGCGTGAGGACGAGGACAAGTGCTGCGGAGAAGGCGGCGAGCCTGTGCCGTGCCTGCATGCGGCCCTCTGAGACGAAGACGGAGTCTGATCTGAGCGCGCGACTCGAGCGTCGCGCACGGGCGCGACGAGATCAACGACTCGGCGAAGCCCATCCGAGGACCGCCTCGACCTCTCCGGCGGTTCCGGCAGCGAGCGCCTGCTCCGCGAGCGAGCGGGCCTTCGCGAGATCGGTCCTCCTGATCTCACGCTTCGCGAGAAGGAGGCGCGGCGGCGCCACAGAGAGCTCCTCGACGCCGAGACCGAGGAGAAGAGACACGTACTCCGGATCGCCCGCCATCTCGCCGCAGACCGCGACCGGCACTCCGGCGAACCTCGCCCCCTCGACCGTCCGCGCGATCAGCATGAGCACCGCGGGATCGTGCGGCCTGTACAGACGATCGACGAGCGAGTTCCCCCGGTCGACGGCGAGGACGTACTGGATGAGGTCGTTCGTCCCGATGCTCAGGAAGTCCGACTCGGCGGCCAGCCGGTCGGCCAGGAGCGCCGCCGACGGGATCTCGATCATGACCCCCGCCGGCACGTTCTCCGCGAACGGCACGCCGTCTCTCCGGAGCGAGGCCTTCGACTCCTCGAGGACTTCCTTCGCCCCCCTCAGCTCCTCGAGCGTGCAAATCATGGGCCACAGCAGACGGACGTCGGCGTGCGCGCCGGCCCTGAGGATGGCCCTCATCTGGGCGATGAAGAGCTCCGGCCTGTCGAGGAGCACGCGGATCGACCGATAGCCGAGGTTCGGGTTCCTCTCGCGGAACGGGTTCTCGGGGCCCACGAACTTGTCGCCGCCCACGTCGAGCGTCCTGATCGTGACCGGCTTCCCGCCCATCGCCTCCACGATGCCGCGGTACGCGTCGTACTGCTCGTCCTCGCTGAGGTAGGAGCCGGAGGCCATGAACACGGCCTCCGTTCGGACGAGGCCGATCCCGCGCGCGCCGAGCCGCGCGGCCTCGCGCGCGTCCTCGACCGAGCCGACGTTCGCGAAGAGCCCGATGCGCGTTCCGTCCATCGTCTCGGCGGGAAGCTCGAGAAGCTCGCCCAGGTCCTCTCTCTCCCGAGCCTCGGCCTCTCGCTGTCGGTCGAGGCGTTCGAGGGTCGCGGGCGTGGGACGGAGGATCGCCGTCCCCCTCTCGCCGTCGACCGCCATGACGTCGCCGGTGTTCACCAGATCGGCGATCCCCGGCGCGCCGACGATCGCGGGAACGCCCAGCGAGCGCGCGAGGATCGCGGCGTGCGACTCCTTGCCCCCGTGCTCGGTCACGAACCCGAGGACCCTCCCGCGGTCCATCGACACCGCGTCCGAGGCGCGGAGCTCGCTCGCGACGACGATCATCGGGTGCATGAGGGGGCAGTGCGCCCACACGCCCAGCATGCGCTCGATGACGCGCTTCCCGATGTCGCTGATGTCGAAGGACCGGTCCCTGAGGTACGTGTCGTCCGACGAGGCGAGGACGCCGGACAGCCGCTTCATCTCCTGTGCGACCGCGGCCTCGCCGTTCACGAGGTCGGTGCGGATGCGTCCCTCTATGGCCTCGAGGACGCCCCGGTCCTCGAGGATCATCGAGTGAACCAGGAACACGTCGGCGTGCTCGTCGCCCAGCTGCTCCGAGATGCTCTCGGCGTCCCGAGTGAGCTCCTGCTTCACCAGAGCGACGGCGTCCCGGAACCTCCCGATCTCGCTCTCGACCTCGCCGGAGCCGATCGTGCGGGTCTCCACCTCGTCGAGGATGTCGCCGAAGACGAACGCGGGTCCGGACGCGACGCCGGGAGAGGCCGGGATGCCGCAGACGGTGATCTCCGTTCCGTGAGTCTCTGGGGTGCAGTCCTGATGTTCCGAATCCACGCTGGGTGACTCCGTGTGGTGGGTGTCCCGGATGCGGCGAGGCGGGGTTCCCCTGCCCGACGCGTCAGCGGTTGAGCTTCTTCACCGCCTGGTTCGCCGCGATGAGGACGGGGTCCCACACGGGCGAGACCGGGGGTGCGTAGGCCATGTCGATCTGCGCCAGGTCGGCGACGGTCATCCTCGCGAAGAGCGCCGTGGCAAGGGTGTCGACGCGCTTCCCTGCGCCTTCCCTTCCGATGACCTGACCGCCAAGGAGGTTCCCGGTGTCCGTCTCGAAGACGAGCTTGACGACGACGTCGCCGACACCGGGGTACCCGTGCGACTTCGTCCTCGCCTTGATCCTGACCGAGTCCGCCGCCCTCCCCTCGCCCTCGGCCGCCTCGACCGTGAGGCCCGTCTGGGCAGCCTCGAGTCCGAAGATCTTCGCGACGCTCGTCCCGGCGATGCCGCCGAACTGGGCGCTTCCGCCGACGGCGTTCTCGCCGGCGATCTTCCCCTGCTTGTTCGCCGTCGTGCCGAGCGGGATCCAGGCCGGCTTCCTCGTGACGACGTGCATCGCCTCGCAGCAGTCCCCCGCTGCGAGGACCGCGGGCTCGCTCGTGACCTGCCGGGCGTCCACGCCGATGGCGCCCGTCGGGCCGAGGGCGATCCCGGCCCCCGCGGCGAGCTCGGTGACGGGGCGCACCCCGACCGACACGAGCACCATGTCGGTGGCGACACGCTGGTCGGCGGCGACGGTGTATCCGACGCTCCCGCCCTCTCCGGGCTCGAACGACTCGACCCTGCGCTCCTTCCTGAGGATGACGCCCTCGTCAAGAAGCTCTCGTTCGACGATCTCCGACATGTCGGCGTCGAAGTTCGGCAGCACCCGCGGCAGTAGCTCGACGACCGTGACCTCGAGCCCGCGCGCCCTGAGCGCCTCGGCCATCTCGAGACCGACGTAGCCCGCCCCGACGATGGTCGCGCGCTCGACCTTCCGCTCATCGAGGAAGCTCTTGATCGCCTCGCCCTCGGAGAGCCTCTTGAGCACAAAGACACCCGGAAGATCGACCCCGGGCAGCGGGGGCTTCACCGGGCGCGCGCCCGAGCCGATGACGAGCGCGTCGAACTCGAGCGACTCCTGTCCCCCGCGGTCCAGGTCCTCGTAGGTGACGGTCTTCGCGCGCGGATCGAGCGCGACCGCCTCGGCGCCCAGCCTCACGTCGATCTTCCGCTCGCGACGGAAGAACTCGGCGTCGTATCGGACGAGGGTGTCGCGGTCCGGGATGACTTCGGCGATGAAGTACGGGATCGAACAGGATGCGTAGGAGACGTCGTGCCCCTTCTCCAGAACGACGATCTCGACGTCGGGGCGGAGCCTGCGGGCGCGGCTTGCGGCGCTCATCCCGGCAGCGACCCCTCCGACGACGACGAGCCGTCCTCCTTCTCTCATGGCCGGGGGCATGTTCTTCCTCCATGAGCCTGCTGCGGTCGGGCTTCACTCGGGCGATGCGGCCCCATGGTGGCACATCGGGCGGCCGGTTGACAAGCGAATCACCACCGGAGGCAGAGCCGCGTGCGGGCCTCGGGGACGGGAAGAGAATCGGGGGCGGCGTCGATGCCGCCCCCGGTAGGGCCTGCGCTGTTGATTCTGTCGTTCCTGATGAGGCGCTGGCCGAAGTACGTCGGTCGGATCGCCTAGCTGTCCCTGATCTCGACCTTCTTCCCTCGCGCGACCTCGGTCTTCGGGATCTGGATCGTCAGCACGCCGTCGTCATACGCGGCCTCGACCTTCCCGACGTCGGCCGTCGAGGGCAGGTTGAAGATCCGCTTGAACGAGCCGTAGCTCCGCTCGACGCGGTAGTAGTTCTTCTCCTTCTCCTCGACTTCCTGCCTCTTCTCACCGCTCAGTATGAGCTGGTTGTTGTCGACCGTGATGTCGATGTCGTCCTTCGACACGCCCGGGATCTCCGCCTTGACCACGATCTCGTCGTCGGTCTCGGCGATGTCCACGCTCGGGTTCCACGAGAACTCCGACGGGAGCTCCGGGGTCGGCCAACTCCTGAGCAGATGATCGAACGTCCGGTCCCACTCGCCGTACAGGGCCGGCACGGCCCTTCTCGGTCTCCAACGGACCACTTCCATTTCCACACCTCCTCTTCCCAGTCTGTGGCGGCGCGCGCCCATTAGCGCAGTGTCCACACCGCCACTCTCTTAGATGCGGAGGGGTTCGGCGGGATGCTCCGGGCTGGATTCGCGTGGCGGGGCGCCCAGCGATGGCTCACCGCGGGGGTGTCCGGGCGGTCGGGCAGACGAAACGGGGGTGCCGCGTGGCACCCCCGCTTGAAAACACTGACACGGCCCGGGTCTCGACCGACGACCGGGCAGTTCTCTTCCTCTTGACCAGGTCTTAGTCGTCCTCGTCGTACTGCGCGATGAACTCCTGGAGGCGCGTGTGCACGATCTCCGGGAGGTCCTCGCCGCCGGCCTGCTTGTGGAGCACTATCGTCTGCTCCACGGTGTTCAGCATCGCGCGAGCGCTGTCGCAGTACCTGAGATGCTTCTCGAACTCCGTCCTGATCCTCTCTTCGAGCTCGTCGTCGAGGTACTCCGAGATGGTCCGGAGAAACGCCTCGCAGCCGACGAGTTCGCCCTTCTCTGACACGGTTCCTGTCTCCTGTGCCGCGCACCGAGCGCGGGCGGTAGGTGGCTTCGGGCATCGCGCCGGTTTTACGATCTCTCGCGCGCCTTCTGTCCGTTACCCCTCTACTCCTCTGATGCAGTTTCCGTCACTTCGGACCGGCCCCCGAGGTGCTTCGCGAGGAACTCCTCGGCCGTCCCGTAGAAGCTGAGGCGGTTCTCCGGCTTCATGAACCCGTGCCCCTCATCCTGGAAGACAACGTATTCGACCTCCAGACCCTTCGCTTCCATGGCCTCGACGATCTGGTCCGACTCCGCCTGGACGACCCGCACGTCGTTCGCGCCCTGTGCGATCAGCATCGGGATCTCGATCTCGGCGATCCTGAAGAGCGGGGATCTTGACCTCAGGAACTCCTCCTCGGTCTCGGGGTTCCCGATCCGCTCGTACATCATGCTGAGCATCGTCGTCCAGTAGGGCGGCACGGTCTGGATGAACGTGATGAGGTTGCTCGGTCCCATCATGTCGACCGCGCACGCGAAGAGATCGGGAGTGAACGTTGCGCCGACCAGGGCGGCGTACCCGCCGTAGGAGGCGCCGTAGATCGCGACCCTCTCCGGATCGGCGATCCCCTCGGCGACGGCCCACTCGACCGCGTCGACGAGATCCTGGTGCATCTTCCCGCCCCACTCCTTGTCGCCGGCGTTCAGGAAGTCCTTGCCGTAGCCGGTCGAGCCGCGGAAGTTCACCTGCATGCAGACGTAGCCGCGGTTCGCGAGCCACTGCGCCTCCGGGCTGTACCCCCACGTGTCTCGTGCCCACGGACCGCCGTGCACGTTCAGGACCATCGGCAGGTCCCTGCGTCCCTTCCCCGCGGGGTACGTGATGTACCCGTGGATGTCGCGCCCGTCGCTGGACTCGAAGGTGAACGGCACCATCGGCGAGAGCGTGTACTGGCCGAGGTCCGTCCGGTGGTCGAAGACGAACGTCGCATCGCCGGTCTCCCGATCGAAGCTGTGATACGAGATCGGACCGTCGTCCTTCATGTACGCGACGAGCCAGACGTCGTCGTCGTTGGTCCGGCTGACCACGCTGAAGTCGCCGTCGTCCAGTGCTGCCATCGCCTCAAACTCGTCGCTGAGGGAGTCGTCGAGGATCTCCCACTCGTCTCGCGCCTTGGTGAAGGCCACGGCCTCGACCTCGTAGGTGTCCGGGTTGACCATGACGTCACTGACGTCGTACGTGGGGTCCTCGGCGAGGACGTCGAACTCACCGGTCTCGAGGTCGTAGTCGATCAGCCGGCCCGCGTTCGCGCCGCGGGAGTCGATCATGATCATCCGCTTGCCGTCCGCAGAGAACGTGACCGGCTGGCTCGTCATGTTGTCGACCATGTCCCAGGTGAGCACGAGCTCCCACACCGAGTCCTCGTCGTCGCGGACAAGGAGGTCGAGCCCGCCGTCGGGACGCATCGCCACAGCGCCCCTCACCTTGAGGTCGTAGTCTGATATCCAGCCCACGATGTTGCCCGGGTTCCGCGCGACCATCGTGAGCTCGCCCGCCGCGAGGTCGAGGGTGTAGACGTCGTGGAGCCTCGGGTCCTGCTGGTTCATCGAGACAACGATCGTGTTCGGGTGTCGCTTGGAGTAGTCCAGGACTCGCACCTGGACTCCTTCGTACGGCGTCAGGTCGCGTGTCTCCCCCGTCTCGAGGCTCACCGCGTAGAGACGCCAGTTCTCGTCCCCACCCTCGTCCTGGATGTACAGGATGTGCTCGCCGTCCTGCGCCCAGGAGTAGAAGATGATGCCGCGGTTAGTGTCGCTCGTGATGGGACGGTCGTCGTTCTCCCCGACCGTCCTGACCCACACGTTCAGGACATCGTCGACAGGAGCGACGTACGCAAGCCGGTCGCCGTCCGGCGAGAGCCTGGCCCGGATTCTCTCGGGGTTCCCGAAGAGAACGGTCCGCGGGATGAGCTCCGGCTCTCCGGTCCCGCACGATGTCACGGCGATCGCGACGCTGACGAGAAGAACCGTGGTCAGACCGAGGTTCACGAACTTCCTGCTGATTCCGTTCATCTCTCCTCCTGTTGGGTCACCGTACGTTCGGTGTCGTGCGTGGACGGAGGCGGGTCGTTCCGGCGCCACCTCACGCTCACGCCGGACTCGTTCCTCGCGCGAAGTAGTCCTCCAGCCTCTCGCGAAGGTAGAGCCTCGCCCGGTGAAGGCGGGACTTCACCGCCGGCACCGAGAGTCCGAGGATGCCCGCGGTGTCTTCGGTCGAGAGGCCGTGGATGTCCCTCAGCACGAACACGATCCTGTTATCGGGTCTGAGCTCGTTGATGTGCTGGGTGAGGACCCCGCTCAGCTCCTCGTTCATGAGGTCGGAGGACGGATCGGTCGACCAGTCCGGAACCTCGCGGGGCAACGATTCGCCGGCCACGTTCATCGGCCGGTCGAGGGGCACGGTCTGGAGCTTCTTCTTCCTGAGGCGCATCAGGCACGCGTTCGTCGCGATGCGGTAGATCCAGGTGGAGAACTTGGCCTCCTGCCGGAAGCGGGGCAGCGCCTCGTACGCCTTCATGAAGACCTCCTGCAGGCAGTCCTCGGCGTCCTCGGCGTTCCCAAGCATCTTGAGGCAGAGCCCGTAGACCTTCGACTCATGCCGCTCGACGAGCTGGCCGAAGGCCTCCTTGTCACCGGCCTGGGCGCGTTCGACGAGAACAGAGTCTTCGGGTCCGTTCGTCGGGTCCATCGCCACCTCTCGGCCGCGTGCCTCGTGGCTCACGGGGCTCCGCGTGCCTCCGGTCCTACAGCCACTCGCTCTCCAGCGGACTCGTCCCGAACTCCTCGGCCGCGATCTGGGCGACCAGCCGTGGGACGGCCTCGCGCGCGATCTGGGCGAACTCCTCGTCGTACGTGGTCCCGTCGCCCATCTCGATCGCGTAGATCGATATCTCGAACGGCGCGACTTCCTTCCCGTCCGCGTCGACCTCGATGGTCGCGCGGTACTCCGTGTCGCGCTCCCGGCGGCGCCCGGCCACGAGCTTGAGATCGGCGAGCCCGAGACGCCTGAGTTCCCCGACGTCACCCTCGCCGCTCGGGATGCAGTCCACCACAACCACCTTGTCGTAGCCGGCCGCGAGATCGAAGAGGTTCATCTCGACCGACGACGTTTCTATGATGTCGACGTCGGGGTCACCGAGCTTCGCGTGCAGCCCGCGGGCTACCTCGAGCCCCATCCGCTCCGCCGCGAGACCCGGATCTCCGAGCCCCAGTATGAGCGTTCTCATCTGCCTCCCGTGGGAGCGGGCCGCGGGAACCGATGCAGTCCGCGGAAGCCGCTCGAGGAACCCTAACGGCGCGGACCGGGGAAGACCCCGGTCCTGCCGTCGGCGCACTCGTGGCGTATTCTCCTGGAAGCGTTGCGGGGTCCTCTAGGGGAGGACCGGCAGCTTCTTTTCAATCGTCTCAGGTCTACGGTACTCCGGAAGGAGCATCGGCGCAACCCGGTTGTCAGCCGCGCCCACCTCCGCCAGCTCGGCGTGGAACCTCTTGAGGTGGTCGAGCGTGAGCTTGCCGGGCGTTTTGAGGGTCGCGGCGCGCTCTGCGGCCGCGATTCCGGCCCGACGCCCGAAGACGACGACGTCGAGAAGCGAGTTGCCCATGAGCCTGTTTCGCCCGTGGATCCCTCCCGCGACCTCGCCCGCAGCGTAGAGATTCTTGATCGTCGTCTCGCCGTCCGGCCTGATCTTGAGCCCGCCGTTCTGGTAGTGCTGCGTCGGGTAGACGAGGATCGGCTCCTTCGCCATGTCGATGTCGAACCGCTGGTACTGGCGGTACATCGCAGGGAGGCGCTCTTTGATGGTCCCCGCACCGTGCTTCTCCTCGATCACGAGCGTGTCGAGCCAGACCGCGCAGTAGCCGGAAGGAGTGGTGATCCCCTTCTTCCTCTCGGAACACTCCCGGATGATCGCTGCGGCCTCGACGTCACGCGTCTCGAGCTCGTAGATGAACCGGTTGCCGTCGGTGTTCACGAGCTGGCCGCCCAGTCCCCTGACCTTCTCGGTGACGAGCTGGCCGAGAAGCTGCTCGGGATACGCGGCCCCCGTCGGGTGGTACTGGATCGTGTCCATGAACTCGAGCGGTACGCCCGCGCGGTAGCCCAGGACGAGTCCGTCGGCGGTGGCCCCGTAGTGGTTCGTCGTCGGGAAGCCCGCGACGTGCAGACGACCCGCGCCGCCTGTTGCGAGGATGACGGTCTTCGCCCGGACGACGAGGAAGTCGTAGGTCTCCATATTATAGAGAACCGCGCCGGTGACCGTCTCCCCGTCCGTGATGAGCTCGTAGACGGGCGAGAACTCGACGACGTCGATCCCGCGGTTCTTGGCCTCGTCCCGCAGGGTCTTCATGATCTCGCCGCCGGTGTAATCGCGCGCGGCGTGCATCCGCCTGCGCGACGTCCCGCCCCCGTGGATCGACACCATGGTGCCGTCGGAGTCCTTGTCGAACATGACGCCGAGCTTCTCGAGCCACGCGAGGACCTCGGGCGCGTCCTTCACGAGCGCCTCGACGAGGTCGGGATCGTTGAAGTAGCGGCCGCCGCCGAACACGTCGAGGTAGTGGGTCGAGGGCGAGTCGTTCTCCTTGTCGGCTCCCTGGATGCCGCCCTGCGCCATGATCGTGTTGGCGTCGCCGAACCTGAGCTTCGTCACGAGGAGCACACCAGCTCCCTGCTCCTGCGCCATGAGAGCCGCCGCCGCGCCCGCGCCACCGCCGCCCACCACCAGCACGTCGACGTCGTAGTCGACCGTCGAGAGATCGAACCCCTCCGGGTCGAGCACGCTCTTCGCCTCGAAGAGGTCCGCGAACTCCTTCGGCGTGAGCGTCCCCTTCGACGGCCCGACCTTGAGCTTCCTGAATACGTCCTCGATGAAGTCGGGGTGGTAGCTCTCCAGGAGATCGACCTTCTGGACGGGATCGAGGAGAGGCAGCTCCTGAGTCATTCTGAACTCGCGCGTCGAGGCGACGCGCTGCATGGAGTCCTTCATCTCCTTGGTGTAGTACACCGCTTACCCTCCTAGTCTCCCGGTTCGATGTCCCTGGCGTCGTAGAGCTTCGCAATCTCCCTCTGGTCCATCGCCTTGAGGCTCGCAATCTCCTTGTCGAACTTGCCGTCGCGCACTTCCTTCACCCGCGCCTCGAGGTGCTTCGCCTCCGGAGCGATGTGGCGCGAGTAGAGCCGTCGACAGAGGAGCGCCACGTTGTACTGGACGATCTCGGCGGGGCACCTCGCGGCACAGAGCCCGCACATCAGGCAGTCGAACGAGAGGTCGGCCGCCTTGGCGATGTCGCCGCGGAGCGCGGCCTGGATGTACTCCATCACCTCGATGTCCTGCGGGCACGCCTTCGTACATGTGTTGCAGGCCAGGCAGCGGTAGACCTCGGGGTAGTGCGCGAGCACGGCCTCCGCTTTCGGCTTGAGGTCCTCGACGTCGTAGTTCGCCTTGTTCCCCGGGAAGAAGGGAATCTCGGAGAGGTACATGTCGTCCTGGACCATCTCCTGGCAGGCGAGTCCGACCTTCAGGCGGTAGTCGTCCTGCGTGCGGTAGACGGTCCCGCAGGCACCGCAGAACGCCCCCCTGCACCCGCAGCCCCTCAGGAAGCGGTACCCGGCGTACTCCATCGCCTTCATGATGGTGAGGTCGCTGGGAACCTCGTACGCCTTCCCCATCACGTAGATGGTCGCCATCTGTTCTGCCATCGTCGCTCGTCTCCCTTGCTCAGAGGTGGGTCCCGCCGGCCGCAGTCTCTCGTTCCGTTCGGAAGCAGGAGCGCGGCGGGGCCTCACGCACGTCGGAGTCACTAGCTCTTCCGGGCCGCCGGCTTCTCCGCGCCCTTCGCGCTCTCGGGCGCAGCAGCTGTCTTCTTCGTCGCAGCGGGCTTGTCGGCGGGCTTCGCGCCGCCGTTGCCCCTGCCACCGGCGTGCGCGAGCTCGAGCGGACCGAGGTCCCTGACACGATCGACGAACTCGCCCATGATGTTCACGAGCTTGTCGCCTTCGGCCGCCGAGATCCACTCGAGGTGGAGCCGCTCGGGTTCGATTCCCATGTCGGACAGCACCCGCTTCAGGAACGCCGCCCGCCGCATCGTCTTGTAGTTCCCGTCCTGGTAGTGGCAGTCACCGGGGTGACAGCCGCCGATGAGCACACCGTCCGCCCCCTCCCGAAACGCCCAGAGAACGTGCTGGGGATCGAGACGCCCGCTGCAGTTCAGGCGGACGACGACCCCGTTGGGCGGGTACTGCTTCCGCGAGGTCCCGGCCAGATCCGCGCCGGCGTAGGTGCACCACTTGCAGAAGAAGCATACGATTCTCGGTTCGAACATATCAGCCCTCCAGTGCCGCCGAGACCATCCTGTAGACCTGCTCGTCCGTCAGATTCCTCTGCTGAGCCGAAGCGGACGGGCACGCCGCGATGCACGCGCCGCAGCCCTCGCAGATCGCCTCCTTGATCACGGCGATCCCCTTCTCGTCGTCGAACTCGGCAGCGTCGTAGGGGCAGACCGAGACACAGACCCGGCACCCCGCACAGGTGTCTTCGTCGATCCACGCGATGATGGGCTCGCGGTGGTACTCCTCCTCCGCGAAGAGGTGAGCGACCTTGCTCGCGGCGCCGGAGGCCTGAGCGACGGCCTCGGGGATGTCCTTCGGTCCCTGCGCCGCGCCCGCGAGGTAGAAGCCCGGGGCCAGGCTCTCGACCGGCCTGAGCTTCGGGTGCGCCTCAGCGAGGAAGCCCCACTCGTCCGTGTGAATCTTGAGCATGTTCGCGAGCTCTCTCGCGGCCGCGTTGGGCACGGTCGCGAGTCCGAGCACCGCCATGTCCGCCTCGATCTCCACCTTCTTGCCGGACAGGGTGTCGGCGCCCCAGACCACGACCTTCCCGTCCTCCTGGAAGATCTTCGAGACCTTGCCGCGGAGGTACAGGACGTCGTCTTCCTCGGCGGCGCGGGTGTAGAACTCCTCGTACCCCTTCCCCGCCGTCCGGACATCAATGTAGAAGACGTACGCCTGGCCGTCGTGCACCTTGTGCTTGTAGAGCATCGCGTGCTTGGTCAGGTACATGCAGCAGACCTTCGAGCAGTAGGGCATGTGCGCCTCGGGATCCCTCGAGCCGCAGCACGTGAGAAAGACGACCGTCTCCGGCACCTTGCCGTCCGACGGGCGCTTGACCTCGCCCTCGGTCGGACCCGACGCAGAGAGCATCCGCTCGAACTGGAGGCTCGTGATGACGTCCGGGTACTTCCCGCCGCCGTACTCCCCGAGATTCTCGATCGGGTAGAGGTCGTAGCCCGTCGCGACGACGATCGCGCCGACCTCGTCCTCGATAATCTCGTCTTCCTGCTCGTAGTCGACGCACTGGACCGGACAGATCTTCTTGCAGACCCCGCACTTCCCGTCGTTCGTGAAGTAGAGGCAGTGCTCGCGGTCCAGGACCGGCTTATTCGGGACCGCCTGGGGGAACGGCGTGTAGATCGCCTTCCTGTCGGCGAGCCCCTCGTCGAACTCCGACGGCGTCTTCGCGGGGCACTTCTCCATGCAGAGACCGCAACCGTTGCAGATGTCGCGGTCGAGGTACGCGGCCTTCTTCCTGATCTTGACCTTGAAGTTCCCGACGTACCCGGAGACGTCCTCGATCTCGGAGTAGGTCATCATCTTGACGCGCGGGTGCTGGGCCACCTCGACCATCTTCGGCGTCATGATGCACTGCGAGCAGTCGAGTGTCGGGAACGTCTCGGAGAGCTGCGCCATGTGGCCGCCGATCGACGGCCCCTTCTCTACGAGGATGGTCTCGTAGCCCGCGTTGGCGATGTCGAGCGCGGCCTGGATGCCGGCGATGCCGCCGCCCACCACGAGCGCCTTGTGCGTCATCGGGACCGCGATCGGATCGAGCGCCTCGTCGAGCCTCGCCTTCTCGACCATCGTCTTGATGATCTTGATGGCCTTCTCGGTCGCCGCTTCCTTGTCGCTCTGATGGACCCAGCTGCACTGCTCGCGGATGTTCGCGATCTCGACCTGGTACGGGTTCACTCCCGCCGCCCTGCCCGCTCGCCTGAAAGTCGCCTCGTGGAGGGTGGGCGAGCAGGCCGCCACGATCACACCCGAGAGATTGTGCTCCTTGATCGCCTCCTTCACCATCGTCTGGCCGGGATCGGAGCACATGTAGGTGTAGTCGGTGGAATACGCCACGCCGGGGTACTTCCCCAGTTCCTCCGCGACTCGCTTGACGTCCACCACCCCGGCGATGTTGCTCCCGCAGTGGCAAACGAATACCCCAATGCGTTCTTCCATCACTCCCCCTTAGAGCAAGCTCTTCTCCGCGAGCACCGGCCGCGGATCCACGTAGTTATCGGAGAAATCGATGTGCTCGCCGCCGATCCCGAGGGCGATCCCCAGAAGCTGGGTGAAGTACACGACGGGGATCTTCTTGAATCCGCGGACGCTCTTTTCCATCTCGTGCTGCTTCTTGTCGAGGTTATAGCGGCAGAGAGGACACGTCGTCACGATGATCTCGGCATCGTTCTTGAGCGCCGAGCCGACGACGTTCCTGGAGCATTGGACCGCGAGGTCCTCGTCGGCGACGATCTGAAACCCGCCGCAGCACTCCGTCTTCATGGCGAAGTCGACGACGTCACAGCCCAGTGTCTCGAGGAACTCCTCGAAGATGCTCGGCTGCTCGGGGTCGTCGAACTCCATCTCCTTCTTCGGGCGGAGGAGCATGCACCCGTAGTACGGGGCGACACGCAGGCCGTCGAGAGTCCGCCTGAGCTTCTTCTTCACCTCGTCGTACCCCACCACGTCGCGGAGCATCTCCAGGTAGTGCAGGACGTCGACCTGGCCCTCGTAGTCCTCCTTCGTGTAGCTCTCGATCTCCTCCCGCGCGTCCGTGTCGGCGCGCAGGAAGAGGTTCGCCTTCTCCATCTTCTCCGGGTCGTCCCTGACGACCTTGTTCGCCCTCTTCAGAACGTGGTAGCAGAACGAGCAGAGGGTCACGACCTTGTCACCCTCCCTCGCCGCGTAGGAGAGGTTGCGGACGGGTGCGAGGATCTCCATCACGCTGTCGGAGACGAGCGGGAAGACCGCGCCGCAGCACGTCCAGATCGGGAGCTCCTCGAGCTCCACGCCGACGGCTTTGGCACACTCCCGCGCCGATACGTCGAAGTCGAGAGCGCGTTCGTGGAGAGTGCAACCCGGGTAGTAAGGGATCTTCATCTCTTCCTCCGACTCTATCCGTTCAGCTTTCTCAGCGCCCCGACCACACCCATCTGAGGAGCATCGGAGACCATGATCGCCGAGACCTCGTCCGCGTCCACCCTGGGGATCGAGAGGCGCTTCCTCAGGACCATCTGCCTGAGTGCGTCGCAGATGTTCGAGAACTCGACACCCTTGGGGCACCGCGATGCGCACTGCAGACACGAAGCGCACACCCAGATCGTCTTCGAGTTCAGGGCCTCATCGAGCTGGCCGATCTGAAGGAGCCTGATCACCTCGCTCGGGATGATGTCCATCTCGTTCACGACCGGACAACCCGCCGAGCACTTCCCGCACTGGTAGCATTCCAGCAGGCCTTGTCTCGACAGGTCTTCGACCCGTTTGATGAGATCGTCCCGGAGCTCTTCGCTCTTGATGGTAAGCCTCATCGATTCCTCCGGAGCGTACCCGCGCGCCGCACTGCTGCGGTTCGCAGTCGCTCTCGCATTGGTGAGTGTGTTGTCGCGGAACTCTGCCGCCAGGAAGGAGTCTCCCCTCCCACTCACTGCCGCCCACTCAATTGTCAAAACAAAGACAAGGGTAGGTGTCTCCACCTACCCGCTGCGTCCAATAGAGGTCGGGCCCGTCGTGTCGGGTGTAGAACCTCTTCTGCCGTACCGAGTGTCGACTGCTCCCAGCCCTCGCCAGCACCCTGACAAGTGACCCCAGCCCTTCTCGTTCACACCCGGCGGAATGGCCCGCCGCGCCGTCGAACCGCGTAAACGTCAAGGAGCCACCGCAGCCCGGAGCGGCCGGACCCGCGGTGACAACACGGCTTTTGAGGATACTATGAGGCCCCCGCAGTGTCAACCGATTTGGCACGGTGACAGGGGTGGATTGGGGCTCTCGGAGCGAATCGCGAAGGTCCTCCGAGCCTGGAATCCCCCGAGTACTCGCTTTTGCCATATCTATGTGGTACAATCTTAGCGTGAGGGTCATCAGCATCGCTCTCTTCTTCAGGGGCGTGTCGAGAGGCCCAGGGACGTCTTACAGGGAGCCACCGACCCAGCCGAGGAGGTGCGACATGAGACTCGCGACCGTACTCTCAGTGCTCCTCGCAGCACTCCTCGCCCCGATCACTCACGCAAACGTGCTCTTCGTCGACCCCTCGGGAGGCGGCGACTACGACAACATCCCGGAGGCCGTGGCGGCCGGAGGTTTGATCGACACCGTGCTCGTCGCGGCAGGGACCTACGCCGTCACCGCTGCGAACGGGTGGCCCGTGATCCTCGACCCGCCCGCTCCGACCCTCATGAGCGTGGCCGGTGCCGCGGCGACGGTACTCGAAGGCGACGGCGCGACGGCGGCATTCGCACGCGGCACCGCGGACGGCGTGGAGCTCAAGGTCGTTGGGTTCACAATCCGCAACACGACGCGCGTGGTCGACCTGGACTTCGGCATGACCTACGAGATCCTCTTCACGGACAACA
This sequence comes from bacterium, assembly GCA_025774935.1. Classification (GTDB taxonomy): domain Bacteria; phylum Joyebacterota; class Joyebacteria; order Joyebacterales; family Joyebacteraceae; genus JALGVN01. The sequence continues at coordinate 80,837 of JALGZK010000002.1, forward strand.
TCGTCGAGTCGAACGGCTACGGGCTCGAGGCGGACAACACGATGTCGGACGGGCTCATCGCGAGGAACACGTTCATCAACAACGGGAACTTCGGGATCAGCACTTACCACCTGTGGGGCACGATCGAGCTGAACGAGATCATGGGGAGCCCGATCGGGATCAAGGGTGTCTGCTGCGAGGAACCTCTCATCCGCAACAACTACATCCACGACAACATGCAAGAGGGAATCAAGACGGGCTTCGGGGCCCGCATCGAGGGTAACATCATCGAGGGCAACGGAGCGGCCGGGGTCAGCACGGAGGGCGGCCCGGACAACTACGTCCAGGGGAACTTCATCCGTGAGAACGAGACCGGTCTGTTCCTTGCGTATCCGAACGGCATCGACCTCCGGTTCAACGACATACACGACAACACGACGTACGACCTCATGCTGGGCCCGGCGTCGCCCGCGGGCACCTTCGACGCGACGCACAACTGGTGGGGCACGACCGACCCCGACGCGATAGCGGCGGGCATCTGGGACTGCGAGGACGATCCGGCTGTCGCGTGCTGCGTGATCTTCGAGCCCTGCTGCGCGTCCCCTGGTTGCCCGACGCAGACCGACGCGTCGACGTGGGGCGGGATCAAGGCGATGTACAGATAGTCGGCCCTCCGACCCCTCGGCAGACGAGGCGGAGACAGACGACGAAAGGCAGGCGTCCGGCGGGCGCCTGCCGCTCTGTTACGCCCGGACCGGTTGACACCCGGCGGCCGCGAGACTAGAGTCGTAGGCTGGTGTGACGAACACTCGGGCCGAGGGACGGAGCGTCCCTCAATGCGAACGGAGCACGACTCCATGGATCTCGACAGACTTGCAGACACGGCGGAAGCGCTCGTAGCCGAGGGCAGGGGCATCCTGGCCGCAGACGAGAGTACGAGCACGATCAAGAAGCGCTTCGACTCGATCAACGTCGAGTCGACAGAGGAGACGCGCCGCGCCTACCGCGAGCTCCTCTTCACGACGGACGGGGCGGAGGAGTTCATCAGCGGCGTCATTCTCTATGACGAGACCATTCGCCAGGCGACGGCCGACGGGAAGCCGTTCCCGAAGGTGCTCGCGGACAAGGGCATCATCCCGGGCATCAAGGTGGACTCCGGCGCGAAGGACTTCGCCGGGTTCCCGGGCGAGAAGGTCACGGAGGGACTCGACGGCCTGCGCGAGCGGCTCGCCGAGTACCGCGAGCTGGGAGCGGGCTTCGCCAAGTGGCGCGCCGTGATCACGATCGGCGACAGCATCCCGACGGGGGCCTGCGTTGACGCGAACGCCCACGCGCTGGCGCGATACGCCTCGCTCTGTCAGGAAGCGGACATCGTCCCGATCGTGGAGCCCGAGGTCCTGATGGACGGCAGCCACTCGATCGAGACCTGCTGGGAGGTCACCGCGGCGACTCTCGAGGCTGTCTACCACGCACTCCACGACCAGCGCGTCTTCCTCGAGGGAACGCTCCTCAAGCCGAACATGGTGCTCCCAGGGAAGGACTGCCCGACGCAGGCCGGCGCCGAGGAGATAGCAGAGGCGACGGTGGGCTGCTTCCTCACGGTCGTCCCCGCAGCTGTCCCGGGCATCGTGTTCCTTTCGGGTGGGCAGACTGCCGAGGAGGCGACCGAGCGCCTGAACGCCATGAACGCGATGGGCCAGTTCCCGTGGGAGCTCAGCTTCTCTTACGGTCGTGCCCTCCAGGCGCCGGTCCTCGAGGCATGGCGCGGAGACGCGGCGAATGCCGCGGCCGCTCAGAAGGCGTTCCACCACCGCTCGAAGCTGAACGGCGCCGCTCGATTCGGGACGTACTCGAGGGAGATGGAGGCCGCGCTCGTTCAGTGATGTGTGACGCGACATCTTCCACATAGCGTGACGCGCGGCGCGCTCCAGAGAGAACGGAGCGCGCTGTCGCGCGAATCGACCGCTCGGGGTGGGTCAGATGAGTCTCAAGTTCGTCGTCCAGGAGCATCACGCGTCGAGGCTGCACTACGACTTCCGCCTCGAACGGGACGGCGTCCTCAAGTCGTGGGCCATTCCGAAGGGACCGTCCATGAGCCTCTCGGACAAGCGGCTCGCGATCGCTGTCGAGGACCATGAGCTCAAGTACGGCGACTTCGAAGGTAAAATCCCCGATGGCGAGTATGGTGCCGGGCAGGTCATCATCTGGGATTCCGGGACCTACGAACCGATCAAGTGGACCGACAACGAGATCCAGTTCGTCCTGGACGGGAGGAAGCTACGAGGTGCATTCGTTCTCGTGAAGCTCCAACGCTCGAAGAAGGGCAACGAGTGGCTGCTCATCAAGCGCAAAGATTGACATGTGAAAACCGATGGGAATACCAGGCTAGACCCTCTCATCACAGAGCTCCGGAAGTCAGAGGGAAGTGATACAGGCCGAGCGCATTAAGCTTCTGAACGATAGGCCTGAGCGGCCATCGGCTCGCTACGTCCTCTACTGGATGCAGCAGGCTCAGCGCGCTTCGGGGAACCACGCCCTAGAGTTCGCGATCCGTGAGGCAAACCGCCGCCAGCTCCCGGTAGTGACGGTCTTCGGTCTGACCCAGAGATTCCCTGGAGCCCAGCTGAGGCACTACGCATTCATGCTCGAGGGACTTGTTGAGGCAGAGGCGGCCCTTCGGAAGCGCGGCATTCGACTCATCGTCCGACTGGAACCACCGCCTCGGGCAGTTGCGGCACTTGCGGGAGGAGCGTCTCTGGTCGTCACCGACCGCGGCTATCTCAGAATCCAGCGTCGGTGGAGGGAGCGGGTAGCGGAGCGCCTCGACTGCCGGGTCGTCCAGGTTGAGAGTGACGTCGTCGTCCCGGTTGATCTCGTCTCAAGCAAGGAGGAGTACGCGGCTCGAACGATTCGCCCGAAGATCCTCCGACACCGGTCTCGCTTCCTCACGCCGCTCGAGGAGACGAATCCCGCCAGATCCTCAGTGGGCTTGAGGCTTGGCGGCGAGAAACTTGGAACCGCCGAAGCTCTGTTGAAGCGTCTGAGAGTCGCACGTCGAGCGACGCGCGTGGCGACGTTTCAGGGGGGACAATCGGAGGCAACCAGGCACCTTCGCAGCTTCCTGAAGGCAAGCCTACCCCGATATGCGGATGAGCACAACAACCCCGGTCGCGCCTGCGTGTCTCGCCTCTCGCCTTACCTGCACTTCGGTCACATTTCGCCACTCGACGTTGCGCTTGCCGTGCGAAGCACACGCGGAGTGGCCGCAGCGAACAAGGACGGTTTCCTCGAAGAACTCATCGTCCGCCGGGAGCTGGCAATGAACTTCTGCAGATTCAACGATCATTACGACAACTATGAGTGCCTTCCAGAGTGGGCTCGGAGGACTCTAGCCCAGCACGCGCGAGATCGCAGAGATTATCTCTACAGCCCTCAGCAGCTCGAGAGCGCCGCGACACATGATCCATACTGGAACGCCGCGCAACGAGAGATGGTCGAGACCGGCACTATGCACGGATACATGAGGATGTACTGGGGGAAGAAGATCATCGAGTGGACCCCAAAGCCCGAGGGGGCGTTCGGAATCGCGATAGCTCTCAACAACACGTATCAACTCGATGGCCGCGATCCCAACTCCTTCGCCGGCGTCGCCTGGTGCTTCGGCAAACACGATCGTCCGTGGAAAGAGCGAGAAGTATTTGGCCAGGTCCGCTGGATGAGCGCGGCCGGTTTGGAACGGAAGTTCGACATGAACGCATACGTCGAGTATGTCGAGCGAGCGTCGGCGAAGGGAGAGGTACGAATGTGAGCACGAAGCCGAGCCACGGCGAGCGACCGCGCGTGGGTATCAGTACGTGTCTTCTGGGAGAGAACGTGAGGTACAACGGTGGGCACTCCCGGGATCGTTTCCTGACGGATACGTTCGGGAGATTCGTCGACTGGGTTCCGGTCTGCCCGGAGGTCGAGTGTGGCCTCCCCGTCCCAAGAGAGTCCATGCACCTCGAAGGGGACCGGGCGGCTCCACGTCTCGTCACGAGCCGAACTCATGTGGACCACACCAACAGGATGCTGAGATGGGCGCGCGGCCGGCTCAGGGCGCTCGAGGGAGAGGAACTGGTTGGCTTCATCTTCAAGGCGAACTCGCCCAGCTCCGGCATGGCTCGCGTCAAGGTCTTCGACGAAGACGGCATGCCGCACAAGGTAGGGGTCGGGATATGGGCGCGTGTCTTCATGGATCACTTCCCTCTTCTGCCCGTCGAAGAGGAAGGGCGTCTTCATGACGATCTTATCCGGGAGAACTTCATCGAGCAGATCTTCTGTCTAAGGCGCTACAGGGACGCGGTGAGGGGTCGTCGCTCGCGGGGAGCCCTCGTCGACTTTCACGCCTCCCACAAGCTCCAGCTCATGGCCCACAGCCCGAAGCATCTCAGGGAGATGGGGCGGCTCGTCGCGCGCGCGAAGGAGCTCGGGGCGTCCGAGCTTTACACCCGCTACGAGGAACTCCTGATGACCGCGCTGGCTCTCAAGGCGACACCGGGGAAGAACGCGAACGTGCTCCAGCACGGACTCGGCTACTTCAAGATGAAGCTGACCCCCGACGAGAGGGTCGAGATGCTCGAGATTATCGAGCGGCACAGAGAGGGGTACCTGCCTCTCGTAGTTCCGGTCACGCTCCTCAGTCACTACGTCAGGAAGTACAGGGAGCCCTACCTCGAGCGTCAGTCGTTCCTGAATCCCCACCCTCTGGAGCTCAAGCTCAGAAACCACGCATGAGGTGCATTCGGAGTCGGGGGATTGACACGCGGACCTTCCGGAATCAGACTGTGGAAGAATAAATGAGTCCTCGTTCATGAATAAGGAGTCGTGGTCTGCTCCAGCACGTACGCTCCGGGCATGAACCGATCCCCACGTCGTCATGGGCATGCTTTGGTCAGCTGCGCAAGAGAGGAACCGACACATGAAGTCCTGGAAGTTCAGAAGACACGTGCGGGTGAGCAGAACCGGCCTGCCGGCCGGCGTAGAGCTCATGCAGAACCCGATTCTCAACAAGGGGACGGCGTTCACCGAGGAGGAGCGCGAGTCGCTGGGGCTGCGGGGTCTCCTCCCCCCCGATGTCCAGACAATGAAGCAGCAGGTCAAGCGGGTGATGGAGAACTTCCGGAGAAAGGAGACCGACCTCGGGAAGTACATCCACATGCTCTCCCTCCAAGATCGGAACGAGACGCTTTTCTACCGCGTCTTGATCGACCACCTCGAGGAGATGATGCCCATCATCTATACCCCCACCGTCGGGAAGGCTTGTCAGCTCTATGGTCACATCTTCAGGAGACCGCGTGGTCTCTTCATCTCATCCAAGCACCGCGGCAAGATCGCGGAGGTCATGCAGAATTGGCGCTACGTCGACGTCCGGATCATCGTCGTGACGGACGGAGAGAGAATCCTCGGCCTTGGCGACCTCGGAGCCGACGGCATGGGCATCCCCGTCGGGAAGCTCTCGCTCTACACGGCGTGCGCAGGGATCCCGCCCGAGCAGACGCTCCCGATCACGCTCGACGTAGGCACGAACAACGAGGAGCTTCTGAACGACCCGCTGTATATCGGGGTCAAGGAGAGGCGGCTAACCGGGAAAGAGTATGACGACTTCTTCGAGGAGTTCGTCTCAGCAGTGCAGGAGGTCTTCCCGCACGCGCTCATCCAGCTCGAGGACTTCGGGAACCACAACGCCTTCCGGCTCCTGAGGGACTACCGGGACCGGATCTGCACGTTCGACGACGACATCCAGGGGACGGGCGCCGTCGCCCTTGCCGGACTCTACTCCGCGCTCCGGATTACCGGCGAAAAGCTCGAGGATCAGAGCGTCCTCTTCCTCGGCGCTGGCGAGGCCGGGATCGGGATCGGCGACCTGATCGTCGCGGCGATGGTCGACGAGGGGCTGCCCGAAGAGAAGGCGAAACGGCGGAACTGGTTCGTTGACTCGAAGGGCCTCGTCGTCAAGAGCAGAACCGATCTCGCCGAGCACAAGCTCGCGTACGCGCACGACCACGAGCCGGTGCCGGACTTCCTCTCGGCAATCGAGGCTCTCAAACCGACCGCCATCATCGGAGTGTCCGGGCAGCCCGGGACGTTCACACAGCCGGTCGTCGAGGCGATGTCGAAGCTCAACGAGCGCCCAATCGTCTTCGCGCTCTCGAATCCGACGTCGAAGTCGGAGTGCACGGCGGAGGAGGCGTACCGGTGGTCGAAGGGCCGCGCCATCTTCGCGAGCGGGAGCCCGTTCGATCCGGTGACGCTCGACGGGACGACGTTCATCCCGGGTCAGGGGAACAACGCGTACATATTCCCGGGCGTCGGGCTCGGCGTCATCGCCTGCGAGGCCCGGCACGTCACCGACGAGATGTTCTTCGTGGCCGCGAAGGTCCTCGCCGGCATGATCCGGAAAGAGAACCTCGCGAAGGGGAGCGTCTACCCGACCCTCACGAGGATCCGGGAGGTCTCCGCGGAGATCGCGACCGCGGTGGCAGAGGTCGCGTACGAGCGGGACCTCGCTGGAAGGCCCCGGCCGGACGATCTCCGCGAGCACGTGGAGTCGCTCATGTTCGTCCCCGAGTACGAGAGCTACATCTAGCCCAGTCAGGGTGGAGTAGATGGGTCGAGGAGGCGGGTCCCGAGGGGCCCGCCTTCATTCGTCGGCAAACCAGTCCACGCGAAGAGGCGATTCCTCCACGCCCCGGGGCCGGGGGCCGCCGTCCAGCCTCGACCGGTGATTGTAATTCACCAATCACAGTGCTAGACTCGTTGTGCCGCCCCCGTGGTCGTGCCCGGAGGAGGACAACGGAGCCACCCCCTTCGCATCTATATGAAAGGGAGCGGCCCGGCCGCAGGAACGAGCGGCCGGGTTTTCGACTCATGCGCGGACGGGAGGAGGAGGATCGACATGCTCAGGACACTTGGGATCATCATCGTACTCGCAGTCGTCGGGGCGGCGACGATCGGATTCGCGCGTTCCGGCAACCCGCCCGACGCCAGGACCGGGGCGCCGGGGGAGAGCACGTGCGCTGGTTGCCACGGCAACCTGAACGTCGGCGGCGGCTCGGTCACGGTGACCGCCCCGGACTCTTTCACGCCCGGCGACACCGTGGACGTGTTCGTCCAGGTCGAGCGCGCGGGGCAGTCGCGGTGGGGATTCGAGGTAACGGTCCTCGACGGCGCGGACCAGCCGGCCGGCGACATCATCCTGACGGAGCCCGCCCGGACGCAGCTCTCGGTGGCCGGGGGAACCGGGCGGCAGTACGTGAAGCAGACGTCGCTCGGAACCGATCCCGGGACGCCGAATCTCTCGCCGGGGTGGGGATTCCGATGGGCTTCACCTGTCTCGACGCCCGGCGCCGTGTCGTTCTACATCGTCGGGATCGCAGCGAACGGGAACGGCGGCACGAGTGGCGACTACACGTACACCGACGTCCACGTCATGGACGGTGTGAGTGCATCCATCGAGGAGGATCGAACCACGTGGGGCAAGGTCAAGGCACTCTTCCGCTGAGCGCCTGGGATCTCCGCAGCAATGGATCAGGCCAGGAGGTGGCATCATGCTGCGCACAGTCTGGTTGATCGCGATTCTCGGAACGCTCGCATGTGCGGGCGCCGCAGTCGGCTTCTCCACGGGACCACCGGACGGAGCAACGGGAGCCCCCGGTGAGTTCACCTGTGCCGACTGCCACGGCAACCTGAACGTGGGCGACGGTACGATGACCGTGACGGCGCCGACCTCGTACGCTCCCGGGGACACCATCGACGTGTCCCTCAAGGTCGAGCAGGAGGGTCAGGTTCGCTGGGGGTTCGAGCTGACCGTGCTCGATGCCGCCGACCTGCCGGTAGGAGACATCATCGTGACCGAGCCTACGCGTACGCAGCTGTCGATAGGCGGCGTGACGTTCCGTCAGTACCTCAAGCACACGGCCCTCGGGACCGACCTCGGTACTCCCGACGAGTCGCCCGGCTGGAGCTTCAAGTGGGCCTCCCCCGCAGTCGATCCTGGCCCCGTCACGTTCTACATTGCCGGGAACGCCGCGAACGGGGACGGTTCCAGCTCCGGGGACTTCATCTACACGAGCGTCTTCATGTACGACGACTCCCACTCGTTCATCGTTGACGAGGAGGCGACATGGGGCATGATCAAATCCCTCTATCGGTAGTCGAACGCGATCGCAACTTGTCGGGGCGAACAACCAGCCCGGTAACAGAGAGAGCGATATGGAGGCAGAGAGCACAGTGACTCGAACGACAGGCGTAGGAGTGCTCGCGGTGGTTCTCGCGGCCAGCATCGCGCCCGGGGTCTCGGGGTCTGCGACCGTGCCACCCAACGCGTTCACGGGGGCTCCCGGAGAGCAGACGTGCGCCCTCTGCCACGGCAATCTGAATGTCGGCGACGGCTCCATCATCATCACGGCTCCGGATACGTACATTCCCGGCGTGTGGATCGACCTGACGGTTCAGGTGGCGATGGATGGGCAGTCCCGCTGGGGCTTCGAGCTGACCGTGCTCGACGCCAACGATCTGCCGGTGGGCAACATCATTGAGACCGACCCCGTGCACACGCAGTACTCGTTCGACAGCACCACCGGCCGTGAATACCTGAAGCATACCGAAGCCGGCACGTACGACGGTTGGTCTGACGTGTCGCCAGGCTGGGAGTTCACGTGGGTTTCGCCCGGCAATGAGGCGCGGCCGGTCACCTTCTACATCGTCGGGAACGCAGCCAACGGAAGCGGGTTCCCAGACGGAGACTATGTCTACACTCAGACCCTCACGTACCAAGACACAGGCGTTGACGACAAGAGGACATGGGGTATGATTAAGGCACTCTACCGATAGTCGAACTCACAGCCACGGCTCCGTGGCCGCATCCTGCGGAGCGCAGACCCCGTTGTCCCGGATCCCGGGACGCGGACGGAGGCTGTCATGTCGAAGCTGAAGCACCTCTGGCCGGTTCTCTTTCTTGCGGTCGCTCTCATCGTGAGCTGCAGCTCGAGCGACCCGGGCTCGCCCGGCGACGGAAACGGCGGCGTCCCGGAGGACCCGTCGTTCGCCGATGACGTCCAGCCGATCTTCAACGCGAACTGCACTTCTCAGTTCTGCCACGGCGCGGGGGAGTCGGCGGGACTCAAGCTCACCTCCGGTGACTCGTACGCGGAGCTCGTCGACGTGACCTCCACGAACGAGCCTCCGGCGAAGCGCGTCCTCGCGGACGACGCCGAGAACAGCTACCTAGTCATCAAGCTCGAGGGGCGACAGAGCGTAGGCGGCCGTATGCCACTGAACGCCGGCGCGCTCTCAGACGACGACATCCAGACGATCAGGAACTGGATCGACAACGGAGCCGAGGAGAACTGAGCCAGAGCACCCCTGCCCGGAGGGTGGTACTGATCATGAGAATCCCGCTCATCGTGGTCATGGTACTGACGTGTGCGACCGTCGCGTTCGCGGACGCGCACGAGGAGGCCGAGGTCGACGCGCAGACGGTCGAGGAAGAGGCTGAAGCGAGACCGGTGCGGACGCCCGAGACGAAGGTAGCCGCGCTCTTCCAGGGCCGGTGCGCGGCATGCCACAGCGGCGAGCAGCCGGCGGCCGGACTCGTGCTGACGACCGACGGCTTCAGGACGGCAATCCTCGACGTCCCGAGCGTCGAGCTCGAGAAGCTCAAGATCATCGACACGGAGACATCAGACCAGAGCTACCTCCTCATGAAGGTCCGGGGCGATAAGGGCATTCAGGGAGGTCGCATGCCGGCAGGCATGCCTCCTCTGGAGGACGAGGAGATCCAGGTCATCGAGGAGTGGATCGCCTTCGTCATCGCCGCGCGGGCCGCGGAGGCAGCCGAGGAGGAAGAGGGCGCCGCGGGAGCCGCCGCAGGCGCTGCCGCCGCAGGCGCTGCCGCCGCCGGAGCGGCCTCCGAGGACGCGAGTCCCGCCGATGAGGACGCTTCGCCCGGCGAGACCGAAGGAAAAAAAAAGCCCTAGAAGCTGAGACGACCGAGACCGATGCGGCGTACGGGCTCCCGTACGCCGCATCTTCGTTCTCGGCGACCAGGCTCATCAACCTGCCGACGACGCGCCCCATCGGCGGCAACAGCATCCTCTTCAGGATCTCCCACCGATTCGTGCCCGCGACCAAGACCGGCTACGAGACGTTCTACGGCGTGAACGGCCCGGCCGTCATTCTGCTCGGCCTCGGGTACGGGATCACCGACCAGGTCGGCGTCATGCTCGAGCACACGAACCTCTTCCACGAGTACGAGCTCACGGTCACGTGGCTCGCACTCGAGCAGGAAGAGACTGGCATGCCTCTAACTCTCTCGCTCGCTGGGAGCAGCTGCCTCGTGACGCAGAAGTCGGAACCGGATGACGACGTCTTCGTGTCCGAGAACTTCAAGTTCACGTTCCAGTCGATGCTGGCGCGCCGGTTCGGCGACTCGTTCTCCGTCCTCGTCGCGCCGATCTACGCGACGAACACCGACCACTGGGAGGAGACCTCCGATAGCACCTTCGCGATCGGCGTCGGCGGACGCTGGATCGTCACCGGTGGATTCTCGCTCACGGGAGAGTGGATCCCGGTCGTGAGCGGTTACTCGACGGGACACGACTCGTGGGGGCTCGGGCTCGACTGGGAGGTCGGAGGCCACGCGTTCCAGGTCGTGGTCACGAACTCACTCGGGCTCACGACCGACCAGTTCATACCGGGAGGCGACCTCAGGTTCTCGGACAGCGAGGTCAGGATAGGGTTCAGCATCTTCAGGACGTTCTGGCTCTAGGACACCGGGCGGCCCGTCGCGGCCGAGGGCCGCCCTCTGTGTCTGATGGCGGGGAGGCAGGGATGGAGTGGGCGTGGACGCAGCACCTGATGCTCGGCGTGGCGTCGCTCGCAGTCGCGATGGTTCTCGGCGACCCGGGCGAGAGCGCCGTGCCGAACGACGATGTGGGGCGGAAGGCGAACAGACTCATCGACGAGAAGAGCCCGTACCTCCTGCAGCACGCCCACAATCCCGTGGACTGGTACCCCTGGGGAGCCGAGGCGTTCGCCCGCGCCGCGCGGGAGGACAAGCCGATCTTCCTCTCGATCGGGTACTCGACCTGTCACTGGTGTCACGTGATGGAGAGGGAGTCGTTCGAGGACCCCGAGGTCGCCGCGCTCATGAACGACGCATTCGTGTGCATCAAGGTCGACCGCGAGGAACGTCCGGACATCGACGGCGTCTACATGGAGGTAGCGCAGCTCATGACCGGACGAGGGGGATGGCCCCTCACCATCATCATGACGCCCGACAAGCAACCGTTCTACGCCGCGACCTATATCCCCAAGGAGGACCGTTTCGGGCTCCCGGGGATGATGGCCGTTGTTCCGCGCATCCAGGAGCTCTGGTCGACGCGGCGCGACGACCTCGTCGCCACGGCCGGCCAGGTCGTCGCCGCGCTGTCCGAGGCGCCCGCCGGAGCGGCCGGCCCCGATCTCGGCGCCGAGACGCTCTCGGCCACGTACGAGCAACTCGCCGCGGCGTACGACCCTGTCCACGGCGGGTTCGGCGCGTCGCCGAAGTTCCCGACGCCGCACAACCTCCTCTTCCTGCTCCGTTACTGGAACCGGACCGGCGAGCCCGGCGCTCTCGAGATGGTCGAGACGACGCTCGGGGCGATGCGGCGGGGCGGGGTCTACGACCACGTCGGATTCGGGTTCCATCGATACTCGACCGACGCCGAATGGCTCCTCCCCCACTTCGAGAAGATGCTCTACGACCAGGCGATGCTCGCCATGGCGTACGTGGAGGCATACCAGGCGACCGGGAGCGAAGAGTACGCCCGGACCGCCCGCGAGATACTGACGTACGTCCTTCGCGACATGACGTCCCCCGAGGGAGGCTTCTACTCGGCCGAGGATGCCGACAGCGAAGGCGAGGAGGGGAAGTTCTACGTCTGGACGACGGGCGAGGTCGGCGAGGTACTAGACAAGGAACACGCGGAACTCGCGGTCCGGTTCTTCGGCATGCGAGACGGCGGCAACTTCGAGGACGAGGCGAGCGGGAAGAAGAGCGGCGCGAACATCCTGCACATGCCCGAGCCGCTCGAGGCAAAGGCCAGTTCGCTCGGGATCCACGCGCACGAGCTCTCGTCCCGGATCGACTCCGCGCGTCGGGAACTCCTCGCCGTGCGGGAGAAGAGGATACGCCCCCTCCGCGACGACAAGATTCTGACCGACTGGAATGGCCTCATGATCGCGGCGTTCGCGAAGGCGGCGGCCGCGCTCGACGAGCCAGCGTACGCGGAGGCGGCAATGAAGAGCGCCGACTTCGTGCTCACGACGCTTCGCGGCGAGGACGGGCGAGTCCTTCACCGGTACCGCGAGGGCGAGGCGGCGATCGAGGGGAACGCCGAGGACTACGCGTTCCTGGTGTGGGGATTGCTCGAGCTCTACGAGGCGACCTTCGAGCTCCGCTACCTCGAGGCCGCGGAGCGGCTCAACGAGGACCTCCTCGAACGGTTCTGGGACGGCGAGGGCGGCGGAGTCTACTTCACTGCCACGGGAGCCGAGACGCTCCTCACGCGGCGCAAGGAGGTCTACGACGGCGCGATCCCCTCGAGCAACTCGATCACGATGCTGAACCTGCTGAGGCTCGGACGGATGACCGGCGACCCGTTGCTCGAGGAGCGCGCGGCCGCAATCGGGCGCGCCTTCTCCGGACAGGTCGCGCGCATGGCCATGGGACACACGCAGCTCATGAACGCCGTCGATTTCGGCGTCGGTCCCTCGCTCGAGGTCGTCATCGTCGGAAGTGGGACGGCCGAGGACACAGCCGCGCTCGTGGCCTCCGTGCGCGACGGCTACGCCCCCAGCAAGGTCGTCCTTCTGAAGGACACGGATGAACCCGGGGGCCTCCGCGGTCTCGCGGGATGGACCGACGCGCACGACGCCGTCGGCGGAGCGGCCGCCGCGTATGTCTGCCGGAACTACGAGTGCGACCTCCCCACGACCGATCCCGCCAGGTTGTCCGAGCTCCTCACGGGGCGATGACGCGGCGTGACCCGTTGCATCGCGTTCCCCCTGTGGTAGACTCTCTCCGCCAACACTCACGAAAGGTCGCCGATGCCCGAGATCGAAGTCCGCCCGCTCGAGGCGGGGTCCGAAGCACGTTGGCTCGAACTCGAACCGCCTCCTGAAGACCCGGCCGAGAGGCTACGCGAGTTCGTCGAGCACTTCGCCGAGAAGGGACGCCAGGATCCGCGCTGCTTCCTGGTGGCGTTCGACGAGGACCGTGTCGTGGGAACCCTCGAGGGTCTGTTCTTCGACCCCGAGGTCTACTTCATCCGCAAGGTCAGCGTCGCCGAGGACGCCGCCCGCCCGAGCGTCGAGATGGCGTTCGGCAAGTACCTTGCCCCGTCGTTCGCCGAGGACAGCGTGCTCGTGCTCGCCTGGGACCGACCCGACGCCGCGGCGATCAACCGGCTCCTCACCGTCTCCGACTTCGTGATCGAGAAGAGGAAGGCGTTCGTGAGGAAGGACCTCACCGAGTACCGGCTCCCCTATGAGGACCCGTTCTCCTACAGGTCGCTCGCGGAGGTCGGCGAGGAGGGCTTCCTGGAGATCATGACGGCGGCCGCGCACGGAGACCCGTTCGAGAACGTGGAGGGACGCGACCCCAAGGAGGACTTCGACGAGCTCGTCAAGTACGCCGGCAGCAAGTTCGACGACACGTGGTGGAGCATCGCCTACCTCGACGATCGACCGGTCGGCGTCGTGCTGCCACAGGAGTTCTCCGACGCCGACGGTGAGGGGACGCTCTTCTACGTCGGGGTCCTTCCCGAGTTCCGCGGGAAGCACTTCGGCAGGATCCTCCACGCGCGCGGTCTCGCGTTCCTTCGGAGCCACGGCGTCCTCAAGTACGCGGGGTCGACCGACACACGGAACCTCCCCATGATGCGGGTCTTCGAGGTGAACGGCTGCGAGCGCACCGGAACACAGCTCTTCTACAAACCCCTCAGCAAGCGCGGCGCCGGGGAGAAAACGGGGACTGAGGCATGAGCGCCACGACGAAGCGGAAGCGCGACGTCGAGGTCGTCCCGGCCACGCCTGAGCGCTGGCCGGACGTGAAGGCGCTCTTCGGGAAGAGCGGCGCCTGCGGCGGGTGTTGGTGCATGTGGTGGCGGCAGTCGCACTCCGAGTTCGAGAAGCGGAAGGGCACCCGAAACCGAGACGCGATGCGGAGGATCGTGAAGTCCGGCGCGACGCCGGGCCTGATCGCCTACGCTGGCGGCGAGCCGGTGGGATGGTGCTCCGTCGCTCCCCGAAGCGAGTTCCCGAGACTCGAGCGCTCCCGCATCCTGAAGCCAGTGGACGACAAGGACGTCTGGTCCGTCGTGTGCTTCTTCATCGACAGGGACCACCGAGCCGCTGGTGTGTCGGCGGCGCTCCTGCGCGCAGCGGTCGAGTTCGTCAGGGACAATGGCGGCACGATCGTCGAAGGCTATCCGGTCGAGCCGAAGAAGGACCACGTGCCGGAGGTCTTCGCGTTCCACGGCTTCGTGTCGACCTTCCGGAAGCTCGGGTTCACGGAGTGTGCCCGGCGGTCCGAGACGCGACCGATCATGCGCCGCCGCGTGCGCCCGAGACGACCAGGCCATCGCCGGAGGAGCGGGTCGTGAGCGACCGCGACGACACGGGCGGCCCCCCGGAGATCAGCTCGGCACGCGTCGGTTCGCCGGCGATCCGTGTCGACGCCGACGACAAGTCGACCGGGCGGGCGGTCTACGTCGACGACCTCACGTTCCCCGGGATGCTGCACGCCGCGCTCGTCTACCCGGGATGCGCACACGCCCGGCTCCTCGGCGTCCGTCCCGACGAGGCGATCCGAACGCCGGGCGTCAGAGCCGTGCTCACCGCGCAGGACGTACCAGGCGAGAACCAGGTCGGCGTCCTCCGCTCGTACCCGGACCAGCCGCTCCTCCCCCACGACACCGTCCGATACTCTGGCGACGCCGTCGCCATCGTGGTCGCCGACACGGGGGCGCTGGCGCGCGAGGCCGCGCGCTCCGTGCGCGTCGACCTCGAGGAGCTGCCCGGAGTCTTCGACGCGGTCGAGGCCATGGAGCCGAATGCGCCTCGCGTACACCCGGAGCGCGAGGACGACGATGACCGGGGACTCGTCGGCAACGTCTTCCTCAGAGAGCGCGTGCGGAAGGGAGACGTCGACGCCGGGTTCGAGGAGGCGGACATCATCGTCGAGAGGACGTTCCGGACACACCACCAGGAGCACGCGTACCTCGAGCCCCTGGGCGCGATCGCGGTTCCCGGCGAGGGCAGCTCGGTCACGGTCTACGGTACGATGCAGTGCCCGTACTACGTTCAGAAGGCGGTCGCAACTGCCCTCGGCGTGCCGCTCGCCGACGTCCGGGTGATCCAGACGGTGACCGGCGGCGGGTTCGGCGGCAAAGAGGACGTCCCGAGCGAGATCTGCGCGTGCGCGGCCGTCGCCGCGGCGAAGGTCGGAAAGCCGGTGAAGCTCGTCTACACCCGCGAGGAGGACTTCGAGCGGTCGAGCAAGCGCCACCCCATGACCGTGACGTACCGCCTCGGCGCCACGATCGACGGGACCTTCACCGCCGCGGACATCAGGATCGTCGCGGACGCAGGTGCCTACTCGACCCTCACGCCGATTGTCGTCTTCCGCGCGACCGCACACGCGACCGGACCCTACGAGATCCCGAACGTGCGCACCGACGCATATGGCGTCTACACGAACCGACAGACGACGGGCGCCTTCCGCGGGTTCGGCCAGCCACAGACGATCTTCGCGAGCGAGTCCGTCGTCGACGAGATCGCGTGCGCTCTCGGGATCGACCCGATCGAGATTCGGGTCAGAAACGGTCTCGCGGTCGGGAAGCGGACGGCGACGGACCACCTTCTCGACGAGAGCGTCGGCCTCCCGGAGACCCTCAGGATCGCACGGGAGCGGTCGGGCTGGGACGAGAAGCGCGAGGCGTTCGCCGGGGACGCCGGACGCGTACGTCGGGGCATCGGTGTGGGCGCGATCTACTACGGCGTGAGCCTCGGGGCGAGGGGCCTCGCGATCGATGGATCCGGCGCGCACGTCGAGATCGAGCCCGACGGTTCCGTCCGCGTCGCGATCGGCGGAACGGAGATGGGCCAGGGACTCCACACGGTGCTCGCGCAGATCGTCTCTGACTCGCTCGGCGCTCCCATGCACGCGATCCACATCGGCCACGTCGACACCAGCCTCGTTCCGGACAGCGGACCGAGTGTCGCGTCCCGGACCACCCTCATGTCGGGGAACGCCGTGCTCGACGCCGTCGCGAAGCTCAGGGAGTCGATGGCCCCGGTCGCCGCCGACGTTCTGGGGGTGACGGCCGAGGACGTGGAGTTCGGCCCCGGCCGGGTCGGAACCCGCGAGAGGTCCGTGACATTCGCGGAGCTTGCGGCAGAGTGCCATGCGCGGGACGTGGCCACCGTCGCCGACGGCTGGTACAAGGCTCCCGTCACGACGTTCGACGAGGACGGTCAGGGCGACGCGTACGCCGTCTACTCCTTCGCCACGCAGGTGGCCGAGGTCGAGGTCGACACCGAGACCGGCGCGGTCGCGCTAGTCCGCGTGACCGCCGCCCACGACGTCGGGAAGGTGCTGAACCCCGTCACGCTAGAGGGGCAGGTCCAGGGGGGCGTCCTGCAGGGGGCGGGCATGGCGCTCTACGAAATCATGAAGACCGAGGGGGGCCGGATCGTGACGCCGGACTTCGCGACCTACATCCTGCCCACCTCGGTCGACGTCCCCGAGATCGAGGTCGCGTTCGTCGAGGAGCCGTACTCCAAGGGTCCATTCGGAGCGAAGGGAATCGGCGAGACGCCCGCAATGCCCGGCGCCGCCGCCATCGCGAACGCGGTCTCCCACGCCACCGGCATCCGGTTCAGGGAACTGCCGCTCACAGCGGAACGCGTGAAGCTCGCGCTCGGCTGAAAGGAGCTGCCGATGAGATTGACTCTCGTGCTTGCCGTCCTCGCCTGCATCGCAGGAGGCGCGTCGGCGGACACGCCACCCACACACGAGGTCCTCGACGACGCGCTGCAGGCGATCGCGCTCTCGCGCGACGACCTCCACTTCAGGACGGACTACGCGGACGCGCCCGACTCGTTCAGGGTGTCCGTCGTCGATTCGCTCCTCGAGAACCCCCTCCACACGGAGCACTACGTTCACGGCTTCGCGGATCGGACGAAGAAGATCCGCTCCCTCGAGGAGCTCGTGGTCGCGTGTGCCGCGCAGCTCGACCTCGACGCCGCGCTCGATGAGGCGGGACTCGAGCCGCCGGAGAGCGGGACGATGGAGCCGAAATCGCCCGGACCGCACGCGCTCGACGTTCTCCTCCCGGCCGCGCGCGAGGCGGCGCGCGAGATCGAAGCCGCCTTCGCCGGACTCAGCGGAGAGGACCGCGACCTGATCGCGCGGCACGCGCCGGTCCTTCTCGAGGAGGAGGAGTTCGACCCCGACAAGCCAATCGACGTCCGGGACCGTGAGGCCGAGGAGGAAGAGGAGCTCGGCGACGAGCTCCTGAGGATCGCCGGGCACGTCGACTACGAGAGGATCGCCAGGGCCGGGGCCATCGTGGCGAGGGCGGTCGATCTGGCCATCCCGCTCGTCGAGGACCCCGAGTCGATGCAGCTTCTCCGACCGGAAGGCGGGGCCACGCCGGACGCGGGGCTAGAGCGCGCCGCGACCGGCGACGTCTGGGACGTGATCGCCACCGACGCGGGGATAGTCGCGATCGGCGGACCCGGCCCGACCACCTACACCGAGGCCTGCGCGATCGTGATCGACGTCGGAGGCGACGACACGTACGAGGGCTGCGCCTCAGGCACGCACAGGCTCAACCAGGTGTCCGTCGTGATCGACCTGGACGGAGACGACGTCTACTCGGGCGGACACCACACGCTCGCCGCGGGATTCATGGGCGTCGGAGTGCTCGTCGACCTCGAGGGAGCCGACCGGTACACCGCCGGGAGCTTCTCGTTGGGATCCGGGCTGTTCGGCGTCGGCGTTCTCGACGACCGGGACGGGAACGACACCTACGCGGGCGACACGTGCGTTCAGGGGTCGGGGGCGTTCGGGCTCGGCGCGCACCGCGACCGCTCGGGGAACGACACGTATCAGTCGGCGCTCTTCTCGCAGGCCTTCGGATTCGTGATGGGCGTGGGGCTCCTCCACGACGCGGGGGGGAACGACATCTACACGGCCGGCTGGAAGTACACCGACGAGATCCGCTACTTCGATCACTTCCTGAGTCTCTCGCAGGGGTTCGGGTTCGGCTGGCGCCCCGACGCGTCCGGCGGGATCGGACTCCTGGTCGACGAGAAGGGCAACGACGTGTACCTGTCCGACATCTTCGGACAGGGTTCGAGCTACTGGTTCGCGGTCGGCGGACTCGTCGACTACGAGGGCAACGACCAGTATGTCTCCTACCAGTACGCGCAGGGGGCCGGGACCCACATCACGGTCGCCGCGCTCGTCGACTTGGACGGCGACGACAACTACGTGTCGAAGGGAGTCTCGCAGGGCTGCGGGCACGATCTCGCGATCGGCCTCCTCCACGACTACGGGGGCGACGACAACTACACGTGTCACGACCTGTCGCAGGCAGCAGGGAACGCGAACGGCATCGGGGTCCTCTTCGACGACGCGGGGAATGACGCGTACTCCGTCCGCGGCGTCGGCAACACCCACGGCTACGGGAACTGGAGGCGCGACTACGGAAGCATCGGGGTCTTCATCGACGCGGGAGGAACCGACTCGTACTCGGGCCGGGGTGTCGAGGGCGGGTGGTGGACGCACAGCACGTACGGGATCGGCGTGGACACCGAGACGGCGGTGGACGAGGAAGCCGCGGAAGGAGCGGACCCCGAATGAGACGAATCGAACTCCACTCCGTCCTTGTCAAGGCCGCCGGAGCGCTCGCTCTGGGAGCCGCCGTCTTCCTGATGACCGTCACGGCGCGCGCTGCGGACGCCGACCTCGTACCCGACACGGAGGCGCTCTCGAACCTCTCTCCCGAGGAGCTGTTCCTCCGGGCGGCCTCGTCCGCGCTCCAGTTCGAGTCGATGCGCGAGCCTTCGCGGGAGCTTCTCGTCGAGAACTACGAGGAGTCGATCCCCTACCTCGTCACCCAGCTGGAAACGGACGGCGCCAGGGAGCGCCACGCTCTCGAGGACATCTTCGTCCGCATCGGGACGCCCGCGGTCGAGCCTCTCATCGAGGCGTTCGAGTCAGAGCGGGTGAACGAAGAGACGACGAGGGGACTCCGTCTGGCGTCGTACATCCTCGGCAGGCTCGAGGACCCCTCGGCTACCCGGCCCCTCGTAGCCGCGCGCACGCATCCCGACTGGAAGGTCCGCGGATCGATAGCGGGCGCCGTCGGCAGGATCGCCGACCAGGAGGCCGTCCCGGCCCTCGTCGCGATGCTCCGCGACGGGAACGAGGTCGTGCGGAAGAGCGCCGCCGTCTCCATCCGGCGCGTGGCGGAGAAGATCGACGAAGGCGAGTTCGTCGACAGGAAGCTCGCGGAGGACGCCGTCCGCGCGCTCATCGTCGCGCTCGACGACCGCTACTACTCGGTCCGCTACAGCGCGGGCGACGCGCTCGCCGCGATCGGCAGACCGGCGGGGCACTGGCTCGAGGTCACCGCGAAGACCGGCGAGATGAGGGCGCGGCTCGTCGCCATCAGGGCACTCGGCGAGATCGGTGACGACGACGCACGCGATTCGCTCAGGAAGCTCCTGGCTGACGAAGAGTGGACGGTGAGAGCGTACGCAGCCCAGGCGATCGGCAGGGTCGGGCTCGACGGCGGGTCTCGCAAGGACCTCCAGCGAATGCTCGAGTCGGAGGCGCATCCTTTCGTGACGCTGATGGTGGAGGGTGCCCTCGCGAGTGACGAGGGTTAGGGTCCCGGGGGGCTGGAGTCCTGTTCGGTCGGGGCCCGTCCGGGGGACTCGGACCGGGAGGAACCGCTCCTGCGCATGAGCTCGCGCACCTGGCGGATGTTCGCCTGTATCTTCGGGTCGTCGGGGGCGCACTGGCGGGCCATCTCGAGTTCCCTGAGCGCCTCGTCGTACTGGCCCGTCTTCGCGAGGACGATCCCGAGGTTGTTCCTCGCCTCGGAGAACGTGGGAGCCGCCATCACCGCCCTCGTGTACGCGGCGATCGCCTCCGCCGGACGGTCGGTCTCCTCGAAGAGCAGCCCCAGTGCGTTCCACGCCTCCTCGAACTGCCGGTCCGCGATGACCGCGCTCTTAAAGTGCGCCTCGGCGAGATCCCACTGGGCGCTCTGCACGAGCATGCCGCCCAGGTTGTAGTGGGCCATCGCCATGTACGGGTCGATCTCCACCGCGAGCGCGAACCAACGCGCCGCGGTCTCGTGGTCTCCTTTCGCCCAGTGGTGAATCCCGATGTTGTTGGCGGCGGAGGCGAGCTCGGGGTCCTTCTTGAGCGCGGTCTCGTACGCCTCGATCGCCTCCTCTTCCCTCCCGAGCCGCTCGAGAGCCAGCCCCATGTTGTTGTAGGCTCGCGCGAACCCCGGCGAGAGTTCGATCGCGCGCTCGTACTCCTCGATCGCCTCCTCGTACTTCCCCTGCGACGCTTTCGCGAGGCCGATCGTGAAGTACGTCTGCGGGTGCTCTCCCCGGTGCGTCTCGTAGAAGTCGTAGTTGACAAAGAGCCCGAGCGTGACGAGCGCGACGAGGGGCCAGACGAGCGCCTTCACGTCACGTCGCTTCACCCTCTCGACGATCCAGAACGCGGCCGCGACCGCGAAGAGGATCAGCATCGGGATCACGGGCAGCCTGAACCGCGCGTTCACGAAGAACAGCACGACCCCGACCATGTAGGAAATGACGAAGATCGAGAGGAGCGTCGGGACCCGTCGTCGACGCCCGAACATCCACATTCCCAGGAGTCCCAGCGGCCCGACCAGTCCGAAGTGCAGCCACGACGTGATGCGGAACACCCACGACATCTTCCCGAAGTGATAGACGTCCTTGTTGTTCGCGAGCTCGAAGCTGTCCCAGAAGTACACGAACTTCTTGAGGAAGAGCTTCGCAGCGCGGCCGGGCTGCGTGGTGATGAAACGCCGTCCCCGCTCGTACCAGTAGTCCGATATCTCACTCGGCTTGAGCGCGCACCCTCGCCCGAACTCAGCGATCCTCGCCGCGTCCTCGTTCCGCCAGCTCTCACCGAGCTCCGGGACGACCGCCGACGCCCCGTCGGACTCCTCATTGTTCCCGATGAAGAAGTTGACTCCGCCCTGTGAGGCAATGGGGACGAAGTCCTTCCCGATGATGTAGTTCCGTGCCGTCACGGGCGCGATCAGGAGCGCCATGCCCAGAAGGACAATGCCGAAGCGCAGCACGGCCGTCCCGAATGCCGTGTTGGTCCGCGCGATGCGGACCCGGTGGCACGGATCCGTCGTCCGGCGGAAGTCCTTCGCCGCGCCCAGCCAGATCCACACCAGGAGAAACGGGATGAAGATGAGCACGCTCGGCCGGGCGATCGCCGACGCGCCCGCGACCAGGCCCGCGACGAGCCACCGTCCCCAGCTCGGCGTCTCGTCGGCCCGCAGGACGGCCAGCAGAAGCACCGTGTCGAGGAGAACGATCAGGGTGACGATGAGGAGCTCGTTCGTGAAGTAGATGAAGAACGGGTAGACGGCTGCAACCGCTGCGGAGACGATCGCTATCTTCTTGCCGAAGACGCGCCGCCCGAGGAAGTAGAGCGCCACCGGCAGGAGTGCGCCGTAGAACACCTGGGCCGTCCGGGCCGCGAAGAGGCTGCCGCCGAAGATCTTGTAGAAGAGGCCGAGGGTGTAAGGGTAGAGAGGAGCCCTGAAGAAGACTTCCCCACCGATCCAGTCGCCTCCCGCGAGCGCCTGCGCCCACTCGACGTGGTAGAGCTCGTCGAGCATCGGATGGTCCGAAAGGGGGCTCTTCCTGAGGTGGAGCACGTACAGGAAGCGCCCCACCCACGCGACGGCGTAGATCGCGACGAGACCCACCAGCGTCCACCGCGTCTCGGCCGGCGTGCACGTCCCCTGTCCTTCGGTCGGTCTCCCCTTGCTCACGTCAGACACCGGTGCCTCACAATACCGCGCTATCCTGGTGTATCGCGTAGCCGCCGCCGACGGCCTCTTTTCCGCGCCCCAGGGGGAATCCGCTCACGCGCGCAACTGCACTCCCCAAGCGTCTCTATCATATTGAAGGACCTCGTTCCGCGCAAGCCCTCGCGAGCACGGCCAAGCCTGAGACCCAGTCACTTCCTGTCGATATCGCTCATGCTGTGCCAGTTGTACAAAAAAGCCGTTGACCGTGCCCTCCTGAATGTCGTACAATACAAGGGCATTGCGGGAGCAAACTGCTCAGATCCCGAAAGGAGATGACGTTGACCTCCGACGGGGCGATGGCTCAGTAGTGCCGTCGGCTGTGCGTTGCTCTCTACATGTCCATGTGAACTGGGGAAGCAACGACCGGACACGCACGGGTCCCCCGGCGCACGACCGAGCATGAGATCGGAGTGCGTGGGACCGGAGGGTATGCATGAAACGACTGCTCTTACCGACCGCGGTGGCGGCCTTCGTCATCCTCCTCGCCCTTCCGTCAATGGCGTCTGACACGTTCGTCGTCATGATGGGCCAGGGCAGTCTCATGAAGTCTCCGGTCAGATACACGGGGACCTTCCTGTCGGGCTTCACAGGAACGTGGGAGCTGGAGATCGACGATGCGCTGTGGCCGGCGGCCGCCGACACCACGGCCAGGTTCAATTACATCTGGGAGAACTTCTTCGCCGACGGGTATGACAGCACACCCGGGGCCGAGGCATGGTACGGAACGCTCGGCGAAGGCTACGGGGCGCCGGCGACGTTCAGCTTCACACTGACGTCTCCGGCGGGCTACCTGGCGGGCTCGTCTTCGTTCACGATCATGATCCGCGACGAAGTGCCCGACCGTGCTCTTTCTCAGAGTGAGAAGCACGGGAACAACAACCTGACGGCCACGCTCGTGGCCGATCCGGAGGCGGGAGAGGCAGAGTTCGACCAGCAGTGCGGGGAGGCAGCGCTGGGTTCGGGGGACTTCAATTTCGTCAACCCGCCTGCCGATGACATGGTGTTCATCAACGGCCTGGTTCAGACGTTCATTTGCCCCAGCCCTGTCGAGGACAGCACCTGGGGAATCATCAAGGGGCTGTACCGATAGCGTGGGACGGCCGACAAGATAATGAGAGCAACAGCTAGAGGACAGTGCCCGAGAGGGCAAAGCCACAAGGAGAGGATGATGCGCGCACTGATCATCGGGATCGCGGTTCTGGCGCTGGCTTCCGTGGCTTCGGGCGAATCGTTCGTCTGGTTCTTCGGCGCAGGCGACGGGGACTTCATGGACAGTCCCCCGGTGTTCGCCGGCGTCATGGATCCGGGCGGGACGATCAGCGAAGGTGGCTGGTCGATCACGGTTCCCGACGCCGGGTGGCCTCTCGACCCTGTTGAGCGTACCCAGTACATCTGGAACACGTTCTTCGCGGGCAACTACACGCCGGGAACGCCTGGTTTCTGGAAGGGCCACTTCGATGTGGCGCACGGCCTGCCGGAGCTTTCGGCTCTGACGGTCGTGGACGACACCAACGGTGGAACGATGTACGGCACGTGCACGATCGAGATTCAGGTCCTCGACCTGAACAGCAACGGCGAGCTCGACGAAGGCGAGTACTGCAGCGGCAGTCTCACGGGGCTCGTCATCATCGTCCGTCAGGGCGATGGCGTCTACGACGGCATGTGCGGCGAGGGCAACTACTTCGGCACGTACGACAGAGACTGCCCTGGCACCCTCGAGACCTGGAACTTCGGTATGTACCTGTGGCTCGAGGACTGCTCCACACCGGTGGAGGACGCGACCTGGGGTTCCATCAAGGCCCTGTATCAGTAGTCGAGTTCCCTAGACGGGTGCCGGGCGTGTCTGACACGTCCGGCACTCTATATTGACGTCGGATGCGGACGTCGGCGGGTCTGTCTGATACGCAGAACGGACAACACGCTATGACCCGGGATGGAGGGCGGGGCGCGGGGCACCGGACGGGCCGACACCGTCTTGAGGGTGCCCTCGTCATCACAATCGGGATCTGTCTGATCGCGTCGATGGCGGTCGCAGGAGATCGGAAGTCGGGCGGTGCCCTGGAGGCCGGGGGGGGACCAGCAGGCAGGGCAGCTGCACACCCGACCGTCACCGATCATCCCGCGGACGGTCACGTCTCCGATACGACGATTAGGCTCGGCATCTCAACGGACGCGGAGTCCGGCGCGGCATCGCCGCGCCGCTTCCTGTCTGCGGTCCCGTCGTCAGGCCCGGTGACGCGGAGGCTCGTCGCCGTTCCGGACTGCGACGCCGCCCGCGTGACCGCAGTGACCGTCCTCTCGCAGGGATCCCCTCACACCGTACACGGAGACGAGGCCACCCGGCTCGCGCGAGTCGAGGAGATCGTCCGAATCCGCGACCAGATGGTCGCCGTCGTGACGGTCGACCCGGCCGCGCTCGAACGATACCTGGTCCCCGGTCCCATCGATGGTGTGGAGATCGAGGTCGCGTCCTACGAGGGTTCGCGCCCGATCTTTGGCGTGCCTGCCTCCACGAACACCGGCCCGTTCACCCGGGCCTGCGAGCGCTCCATCCTGAACTACGCCGCGACCGGCGACGCCGCTCCGAGCTGGCTGCCTCCGGCCGGTCCGAACGAGCGGCCGCGCGCGGGCACGGCCACCTACTGCTCGTCCGTCGCGGAGTGCGCGACCGCGGAGATCGACATCCTCTTCGTCGTAGCGGACGCCCTCGCGCTCGAGCCGGACGTCCTGGTCCTGGCCGAGCACCAGGCGTCGTACCTGGGCCTCAACGTGGGCATCGTCGGCACGTCCGACCTCCCGGAGCTCTCGGCCGAGGCGCTTCAAGGGTTCATCGCGGACGTCTACGAGACGGAGTCGGCAGAGCACTTCGGCGACGGGCACCTCGGGTTCGTCGTCCTCATCGGTGACGCCTTCGCGGACGACAACACGACGGTCATGATCCCGGTCTACCACGGGTATGGCGGTGAGGAACTGGCCTCCGACCACTACTTCGCGTGCGTGAGCGGCGACGACGACTACGAGGACGTCATGCTCGGGCGCCTCTCCGTCGGGACCGTCGACGAGCTGGCGACGGTCGTCGACAAGGCGGTGAACTACGCACCGCTCTCCCCCCCGCCGGACTGGCACGACCAGATACTCCTCATCGGCGGCCTCTTCTACGCGAATAAGAGCCAGTACGTGCAGCTGTTCGACGGGTACGAGGAGATCATCCCGGCCGAAGTGACCGTCGACAGGATCTACCGTCACGACTTCGGCACGACCGCCGCGTGCGCCCAGGCGATCGCGGACGCTGTGAACGACAACGGCTACCTGTTCATGAACTTCGCGGGCGACGGCTGGATCTCGGTCTGGTACCACACGATGGACACGTCGCACATCCAGCTCATGTCGAACCCGGTGCGGCTCCCCATCGTCCTCTCGATGGCGTGTATGACGGGCTGGCTCGACAACACGACCGAGCCGGACGAGACCGGCTCCTACGACTGCATGGCCGAGCAGCTCGTGAATGCGGAGGGACGCGGCGCCATCGCGTGTCTGGCCGCGCCGCGAGCGAGCGACGGTGCGATCTTCCGCACGCTGACCGAGAAGGTCTACCGCGCCGCCTACGAGGAGCACTGTATCTTCATCGGCGAGACGATGGCGGTCGCGAAGCTCCTCCACCTCCAGGACGGCGGCGGGAACGAGTACACCCGCCAGTTCAATCTCTTCGGCGACCCGACGCTCATCTACTCGTGGGACGTTCCACCGTCGGCAGCTCCCGACTTCGCGGTGAAGTCGCACCAGACGGAATGGTCGTCCGACCTCCCGAGCGCGCACGAGGACCTCGAGTTGACCGTTACGGTAGCGAGCCAGAGTCCGGTCTCCGCCGGCCCGGTGCTTGTGCGGGTGACGGACGTCTCCGTCGAGGGCACCGACACCTTCGAGGAGACCGTGCCGTGGCTCAACGGGTGGTCCGTCGAGACGGTCGAGTTCACCATACCAACGCCCGCGGTCGGACCTCACCAGATCGAGGTGGCGGTCGACCCCGACGACGACGTCCAGGAGACCGACGAGACGAACAACAGCTTCACCCGCGAGACGTACGTCTACCCGTACCTGTCCGGATTCCCGTCGAGCACGCCGACCGGTCTCTACGGCGCCTGCTCCGGCTACATCGGCGGAGAGCGACACATCGTCGCAGCGGGCGACGACTCGCGCGTGATCGCGCTCAGGGCGGACGGAAGCATCGCCTGGCAGTCGAGCGCGACGATCGCCCCCATCCTCTACGGGCCGGAGGTCGCGCCCTCGATCGGGGACATCGACGGAGACGGCGAGAACGAGGTCGTCTCGATACGCCGGAGCGGTGTTTGGGCCTTCGAGGCGGGCGGCGGGGAGATGTGGAGCGTGAACACGCAGGAGCCCGTCGGCTCGCCCGTCCTCGCCGACGCCGACGGCGACGGGGACCTTGACGCGATCGTCGCGACTCGGGCCATCTTCGGCTCCGGGTCGAGTATCGTCGCTTTCGACGAGGGAGGCGGCACGATCTGGACCCACAACCTCCCGTCGAGCGGAGGCAAGGCGAGCGCGCAGCCCGTGGCCGGCGACTTCGACCTCGACGGCAGCATCGACGTCGCATACGGCACGAGCGCCGGGTACGTCGGCGCATTCTCCACGACGTCAACTCCCCCTGCCGATCTGTGGAATCCCGTTCAGGTCGCTTCGTCTGACGTAACGGTCCTCGCCCTCGGGGACCTCGACGACGACGGACTCCTCGAGATCGTCGCGGGCAGCACGGACCTCTTCGCGCTCAACGCCGAGACCGGCGCCGCGCACTGGGACGTCCCCCTGGGAGCGGGCGTCGTGTCCGTGGCGATCGGGGACGCCGACGGGGACCAGCAGCTCGAGGTGATCGCCGGCACCGAGTCACCGGGGACGCTCCACCTCGTCGACGGCGGCTCCGAGATCTGGGGCGTGCCGCTCACGGACGAGCCAGCTTCCTCGGTCGCGATCGCCGACGTCGACGCGGACGGCGACTGCGAGATCCTCGCGGGGACACTGGCGGGCTACGTCCACGTGCTGAACGCCGACGGCTCGAACTTCATCGCGCCGCTGCCGCTCCCCGGCGCATCGAGCACCCCGTTCGTGGCGTCCCTGACCGAGGAGAGGCTCGCTGACGTGTCGGTCTGCTCCGACGACGGGACGGTCTTCGCGCTCCGGTTCACCACCGAGACAACCCTGCTCGCAACGGAGTGGTGCGGGCTCGGCGGGCGCGCCGGCCGCGCGGGCGTGCACGCGCAGCCGATCGAGGGAACCTTCGGTGGGACCCTGCTCCTGGACGGGCGGTACACTGTGACCGGTGACGTCGTCGTCCAGGCTGACGCGGAGCTCACGGTCGCGCCGGAGACGCTCGTAGAGTTCGACGCGGGACCGGCCACGCGGCTCGAGGTGAACGGCGATCTCGAGGTGAACGGGCGGCCCTGGGGCGAGGTCGTGATGCGGGCGGTGCCCGGAACTGCGCAGGGCTGGCACGGGATCGACGTGCGCCCCGGAGGATCGGCCGCCCTCACCTCGTGCCGAGTGAGAGACGCCTGGAAGGCGGTCGGCGGGCTCAGCGCCGACGCGACCGTTACGTCGTGCGAGCTCACTGACAACGTCTACGGTGTGTACCTCGAGTACGGCACGTTCCACGCCGCCGACACGAGATTCGCCCTCTCCGAGAGCGTGGGGATCTATCTCAAGGGCGGCTCCGGCTCGATCGCCGGCTGCACGGTCGACTCGAACTTCCGGCACGGACTCGAGCTCGACAGAGGCGCCGTCTTCGAGCTGGTCGGCTCGACGTTCTCGAACACGCTCGCGGGAGACGGGGTCAAGTGTCGGGCGCTCACGCAGGCGGAGACCGACTCGTGCGTCTTCGTCGACAACGCGGGTCACGGGGTCTCCTGCAGCGGTTCCTCACCCGTTCTCCGCCACGCGCTGATCACGGGCAACGGCGGCGCCGGGATCCAGGCCGTGGGGAACGCCAACCCCGTCGTGGGCGTCTCGACGATCGACCACAACTACGTGGGCGTCGAGTGTTCCGGCGGGGCCACCGCCGACCTCGGCTCCGAGTTCGAGCCGTTGAGCGGCATGAACACCATCGAGCTGAACGAGCACGTCGCGGTCGCGAACTACAGCGGACTCGGCTTCCCGGTCTACGCCAGACGGAACTGGTGGGGCGACCCGACTCCGGGTCTCAGGCGCTTCATCGGTCCGGTCATCTCAGAGCCGGCGCTGTCGGGCCCGCCCGGCGGACGCGAGACCACCACCCCGGACGCCGGCGACGAGGCTCCCTCAGCGTATCGGCTGGCCCAGAACGCACCGAATCCGTTCAACCCGATCACGACGCTCCGCTACGAGATCCCCTCACCGGGATGCCACCTCGTGATCGCGGTCCACGACGCGTCCGGCAGACGCGTCGCCACACTTCACTCCGGCCACCGCAGCCCCGGCCTACACGAGGCGACCTGGGACGGTCGCAACGACCGCGGGGAAAGGGTTGCAAGCGGTGTCTACTTCGCTAGAATGGTGGCTCCGGACTTCACGACAACCAGGAAGATGATCCTCCTCAAGTAGTGTCTCTCGGGAGACGGGGAGGAAGCGCGGTCGGACACCGCGCGCGTTCTCGCGTGCGGCGTGCGGTCCGCACCGACTCAGCGCTCACCCGGCGGCAGCGGAGGTGTCATGGCGGCGGTCCGTCACATCGGGGTCCTGACGAGCGGCGGCGACGCCCCGGGCATGAACGCGGCGATCCGCGCGGTCGTGAGGACGGCCATCGCCCGCGGGCTCGAGATCACAGGCGTCGTCCGCGGATACACCGGGCTCATCGCCGGGGAGTTCCGCCCGCTCGACGCACACTCGGTCTCGAACATCATCCAGCTCGGCGGGACGGTCCTCAAGACCTCCCGGTGTCAGGAGTTCTTCGAGCCCGGGGGCAGGGCGAAGGCCGCCGGGAACCTCGCGGACGCCGGGATCGACGGACTCGTCGTCATCGGCGGAGACGGGTCCTTCCAGGGACTTCACCTTCTCGCTACCGAGCACGGCGTCCGGGCCGTCGGCATTCCGGGCACAATCGACAACGACATCTACGGGACGGACTTCACCGTCGGGTTCCACACAGCGGTCAACACCGCGCTCGAATCGATCGACAAGATCCGCGACACGTCGGCGTCTCACGACCGCGTGTTCTTCATCGAGGTCATGGGCCGGACGAGCGGTTCGATAGCCCTGGTCGTGGGCACCGCCGGTGGCGCCGAAGAGATCGTGATCCCCGAGGAGCCGATGGACCTCGAGCGGATCTGCGCCACCCTTGAAGCGGGACAGAGACGGGGTAAGGAGAGCTTCATCATCGTCGTCGCCGAGGGAGCGGTCGACGGCGGCGCGCGGAGTGTCGCGGAAGCCGTGAGCGAGAAGCTGCACCTCAACTACCGCGTCAGCATCCTCGGTCACGTGCAGCGCGGTGGCTCACCCACGTCGCACGACAGGACCCTCGCGAGTAGGCTCGGGGTCGCGGCCGTCGAGGCGATCGACGCCGGCCGGAGCGACGTCATGGTCGGCGGCGACGGCTGGGGAATCGGGATCGTCCCTCTCGTTGAGACCTGGCAGAGGAGAGACCCCCTTCCCGGGACGAAGGAAGCTCTGACGCTCGAGCTGCTGAGAGTCGCGAGGATCACGGGAACGTAACCGCCGACGTGGCGCGGACTCGAACGACCGGACGGCGAGAGGCACGAAGCGGCCGCACGTGAGAAGGCGGCGCCGGGATCTGCGCAACCCGACGCCGCCTCTTGCGTGTTCGTCCGAACTCCTGCGGAGGGGCGCACCGCCCCAGGCTCCGCCGACCTACTTCTTCGCCTCGAAGACGAACTTCCCGTCTTTCATGTCGACGAGCACCGTGTCGCCTTCCGCGAAGTCGCCCTCGAGGATCCGGACGGCGAGGGGGTTCTGAACCTCCCGCTGAAGCGCGCGCTTCAAGGGCCTCGCGCCGTAGACCGGATCGAAGCCCTCCCGAGCGATCGCCTCCTTCGCGGCGTCGCTGAGCTCGACGCCCATCTTCCTGTCGGAGAGGAGCGCCTGGAGCCGTTCGAGCTGGATGTCGACGATCAGCTTGATCTCGTCGAGCGAGAGCGAATTGAAGATCACGATCTCGTCGATCCTGTTGAGGAACTCCGGGCGGAACTGCGCTCGGAGCGCTTCCATGATCCGGCTGCGCATCTCCTCCGGGTTCTCGCCTCCGAGCTCCTCGATCCAGTGACTACCGACGTTCGAGGTCATGATGACGATCGTGTTCGTGAAGTCGACCGTCCTCCCCTGTCCGTCCGTGAGCCGACCGTCGTCCAGGATCTGGAGGAGAACGTTGAAGACCTCCGGGTGCGCCTTCTCGATCTCGTCCATCAGCACGACCGAGTACGGCCGCCGCCTGACGGCCTCCGTGATGTAGCCGCCCTCCTCGTAGCCGACGTATCCCGGCGGAGCCCCGATCAGGCGCGCGACGGAGTGCTTCTCCATGAACTCGGACATGTCGATCCGGACCATCGCGTCCTCGTCGTCGAAGAGGAACTCGGCCAGCGCGCGCCCGAGCTCGGTCTTCCCGACTCCCGTCGGCCCCATGAAGATGAACGACCCGATCGGCCGGCGCGGGTCCTGCAATCCGGCGCGCGCACGCCGCACCGAGTCGGAGACGACACTGATCGCGTCGTCCTGCCCGACGACCCGCTCTCGAAGCCTGTCCTCCATCCGGAGGAGCTTCTCCCGCTCACCCTCGAGCATCCTCGAGACCGGGATGCCCGTCCAGTTCGACACGACGCTCGCGATGTCGTCCTCGTCGACCTCCTCCTTGAGCATCTGCTGCTCGCTCTGGAGCTCCGCGAGCCGCGCGTTCTGCTCCTCGAGCGTCGCCTCGAGCTCCGTGAGCTTCCCGTAGCGAAGCTCCGCGGCCCGGTTCAGGTCACCCTGCCGTTCCGCGCGCTCGTACTCCGCCTTCGTCTCCTCGATGCTCGCCTTCGTCTCCCGGAGCGACGTGATCGCGTCTTTCTCGTTCTGCCAGTGGACCTTCATCTCACCCGACTGCTCCTTGAGGTCAGCGAGTTCACCCACGAGCTTCTCGAGCCGCTCCTTCGACGCCTTGTCCTTCTCCTTCTTGAGCGCCTGCCGCTCGATCTCGAGCTGGACGATGCGGCGCTCGATCTCGTCGAGCGCGAGGGGCATAGAGTCGATCTCTATCCTGAGTCGCGACGCCGACTCGTCGATGAGGTCGATCGCCTTGTCCGGGAGAAACCTGTCGGTGATGTAGCGGTGCGACAGGCTCGCCGCCGCCACGAGAGCGGCGTCCTTGATCCTGACTCCGTGGTGGACCTCGTAGCGCTCCTTCAGGCCTCGGAGGATCGCGATCGTGTCCTCGACCGAGGGCTCGCCAACGTAGACGGGCTGGAAGCGGCGCTCGAGAGCCGCGTCCTTCTCGATGTGCTTGCGGTACTCGTCGAGCGTCGTGGCGCCGACGGCGTGGAGCGAGCCGCGAGCGAGCGCCGGCTTCAGCATGTTCGACGCGTCGACCGCGCCCTCGGCCGCGCCGGCGCCTACGAGCGTGTGCATCTCGTCGATGAACAGGATGATCTCGCCCTCCGACTCCTCGATCTCACGGAGGACGGCCTTCAGACGGTCCTCGAACTCGCCGCGGTATTTCGACCCGGCGATGAGCGCACCCATGTCGAGCGCGGTGATCTTCTTGTTCTTCAGGCCCTCGGGCACGTCGCCGGCGACGACACGCTGCGCGAGGCCCTCGGCGATCGCGGTCTTCCCCACACCGGGCTCCCCGATCAGGACGGGGTTGTTCTTCGTCCTTCGCGAGAGCACCTGAACGACCCTGCGGATCTCGTCGTCCCGCCCGATCACCGGATCGAGCTTCCCCGCCCTCGCGAGGTCGGTGAGGTCACGGCTGTACTTCGCCAGCGCCTGGTACTTCTCCTCGGGGTTCTGGTCGGTAACTCGCTGGCTGCCGCGGATGTCGACGAGGACCTTGAAGATGTTCTCGCGCGTCGCGCCGAACTCACGCAGGATCGCCCCCGCGGGCGACTCCTTCTCGTCGGAGATCGCGATCAGCACGTGCTCGGTCGAGACGTACTCGTCCTTGAGCTGTTGCGCCTCGTTCCACGACGTGCCCAGCACCGACTGGAGCACCGGCGACGCGTAGGCTTGGCCGGCCGCGCCGTAGACCTCGGGGACCTTCTCGATCTCCTGCTCGAGCTTTGAGCGGATGCCAGACGTGTCGGCGCCGAGCCGCTGGAGGATCGGGATCACGATCCCCTCGTGCTGCTCGAGGAGCGCGCTGAGAAGGTGCTCCGGCGTGATCTCCTGGTGGTTCTTCTCGAGGGCCAGGTCCTGCGCGGCCTGCACGGCCTCCTGCGCCTTGAGTGTAAATCGGTCCAGCCTCATGTCGTTCTCCTACCTCCTTCAAACTACCGCCCCCGTTCCGGCTCGTGCCGCCCGCCCGGGCGGCTTCGGGTGTGCCCGTCGAGCCTACTGCCCCCGGAACGAGGGTTCAAGTTTATGATGCAGGAAGGCCGTTTTCGTCGCGCCCGGCGCCGCGTCGGCCCGTGCGGCGGCCACGATAGGGAAACGCCCGTTCGCACTTGACGCGGCCGTATGAGCCGGGCTATGATACTCAGGAACGCACACCGAGCCGGGGCGCCCGCCCATCACGGCACATGATAACGGCGGTGTAGCTCAGCTGGTTAGAGCAACGGAATCATAATCCGTGTGTCCGGGGTTCGAGTCCCTGCACCGCTACCAGGTTCGGCCCTCCCGCGTGAACGCCGGAGGGCCGATTCTCATGAACGGTCGCGAGCGACTCGTGCGAGCAGCGCAACCGAGTCCTTCCGAAGCGGAGCACCGATGGCTGACGTCGTTGGAACTGCAAGGGAGACCATCCGAAGGCACCGCCTGATATCCGAGCGCGACACGGTTCTGGCCGCTGTCTCGGGCGGGCCCGATTCCGTCTGCATGCTGCACGTGCTCCTCTCCCTTCGCGACGAGGTCGGGTTCGACGTGAAGGTGGCTCACCTCGACCACGGCTTCCGCGGAGAGGAGGCCCGCGAGGAGGCGGAGTTCGTCGAGGGGCTCGCCGCGCGCCTGGGCGTATCGTGCGTCCGCGAGGAGGTCAGCGTGCCGAGCTTCCTCCTCTCGCGCCGGATGTCGCCGCAGGACGCCGCGCGCCTCCTCCGCTACCAGTTCCTCGTCAAGACGTCGAAGCTCGAGTATTGCCAGCGCATCGCGACGGCGCACACCGCGGACGACCAGGCCGAGACGGTTCTCATGCGCGTCCTTCGCGGGGCCGGACCCGACGGGCTGGCGGGCATTCCCCCGAAGCGGGAGGGGATCATCATCCGCCCGCTCCTCGGCGTGTGGCGACGGGACGTCGAGGAGTACCTCGCGGAGCACGATCTTCCCAGCCGGACCGACCCCTCCAACCTCGAATCGAAGTACCTGAGGAACCGCGTCCGGAACGAGCTCTTCCCGGTGCTCCGGGAGTACAACCCGAGCATCGAGCGCTCGCTGGTGAACCTCTCGACCATCATGACCGACGTGGCCGCGCACCTCGAGCGCGAGGCCGAGCTCCTGCTGCCGAAAGCGCTGAAGAGGGCCGCCTCGGGGCAGATTGCCCTTGATTCGGCGGAACTCGCTGGCTACGATGAAGCTTTACTGAGGAGTGTATTCCGGAGGGTCTTCGAGTCGCTCCGCCCCGAGTTCGCGCCTCTCCCGTTCCAGTACGTCGAGGGTCTCGTCAACCTCCTGGGCCGGGGCGAAGTGGGCTCGTCCGTGGAGCTTCCCGGAGGGGCGCGGGCGCGCCTCGAGCACGGCCAGGTGGTGGTTTCCCTCGGGAGCGACCCGTCGGAGCTCCCCACGGTCGAGCTCGACGTACCGGGAGACGCGGTCTTCGAGGAGGCAGGAATCGCGATCTCGGCGAGGGTCCTCGACCCGGGCGAGGCGTCGGATTCGCCGGCGGGTTCGGACGCAGGCGTCGTCTTCTTCGACCGGGACGCGATCGAGGGACCGCTCGTGATCCGTCCGCGCCGGGAGGGAGACCGCTTCCGTCCGTTCGGGCTCGAGGGCACGAAGAGCCTCAAGGATCTCTTCATCGACGCGAAAGTGCCGTGGAGCCTCCGTTCGGCCGTCCCTCTCCTCTGCGACACGAACTCTATCCTCTGGGTCGTCGGCATCAGGCGCTCCGCGGAAGCCGCGGTCACGGATGAAACCCGAAGGGTCCTCGCAGTCCGGGCCCGCTCACTGGAGGAATCCACTGGAATTCGGGAAGGTCCTTCTCACTGAGAGTCAGATCCGCGAGAGGGTCGCCGAGCTCGGGCATCGGATCTCCGAGGACTACGCCGGCGACCCGCCGGTATTGGTGAACGTGCTCAAGGGCGGCGTGGTCTTCCTCGCGGACCTCATCCGCACCATAGAGATCCCGATCAAGATCGATTTCATGGAGGTGTCGAGCTACGGGAACGCCACCGAGAGCTCGGGCGTGGTCCGGATCCTCGAGGACCTCTCCCAGAGCATCGAAGGACACCACGTCCTCATCGTCGAGGACATCATCGACACCGGACACACGCTCAAGTACATCATCGACAACCTCGAGACGCGGCACCCGAAGAGCATCAAGATCTGCACGCTCCTCGACCGACGCGGCCGGAGAGAGGTCGACCTCAACCTCGACTACGTCGGGTTCGTCGTTCCCGACAAGTTCGTGATCGGATACGGGCTCGACCTCGCGCAGAGGTACAGGAACCTGCCTCACATCGCCGTCATCGAGGACGAGGAGATCCCCTAGGACAGGAAGCACTCCAGGGACCGCGGCCGCCCGTACCTCGCGGCCGGGAAGGTGACCATGAAGCTCCGATTGGCAGAACCCGACAGACGCGGGGACGACCGCGGCCCCGGCAAGAAGGGGAAGCGCGACGACCTCCACAAGAAGCTCACGCCCCCGCCGCGAGCGAGACAGCCTCTCCTCGCATGGGTGATCTTCATATTCCTCGCCATCATGGCCTTCCAGCTCTTCATGCAGACCAGGCCGAGCGCGGTCGAGATCAGCTACACGCGCTTCCTGAGTGAGGTAGAGAACGGCAACATCGCGCGCGTCGACATCGTCGAGCGGCAGGTCACCGGGGAGCTGGTCACGCCCACCACGGTCCTCGACGGAGACCGTGAGGTGCAGTTCTACATGTTCGAGACGTGGCTCCCGTTCGAGGACCCCGATCTCCTCGAGGTCATCTTCGAGAAGAGCCCCGCGGCCGAGGTTGCCGGTCTCCCGCCTACTACGAATTGGGGCGGCGTTCTGTTCTCCGTCCTCCCGCTCCTCGTGATCGTCGCGTTCTGGCTCTTCATCATGCGCTCGATGCGGGGCGGCGCCGGTCCCGGACGCGCGTTCAGTTTCGGGAAGAGCGGGGCCCGCCTCCTCACGGAGGACCGGCCGAAGGTGACGTTCGAGGACGTCGCGGGCCTCCCGGAGGCCAAGCAGGAGCTACAGGAGATCGTCGAGTTCCTGAAGGAGCCACGCAAGTTCCAGCGCCTCGGCGGGAAGATCCCCAAGGGCGCCCTTCTCGTGGGACCGCCCGGGACGGGGAAGACTCTCCTCGGACGGGCGGTGGCGGGTGAGGCGAACGTGCCGTTCCTCTCGATCAGCGGTTCCGACTTCGTCGAGATGTTCGTCGGCGTCGGCGCGGCGCGGGTCCGCGACCTCTTCGAGCAGGGCAAAACGAATGCTCCCTGCATCATCTTCATCGACGAGATCGACGCGGTCGGCCGCCAGCGCGGGGCCGGACTCGGCGGCGGACACGACGAGCGCGAGCAGACGCTGAACCAGCTGCTCGTAGAGATGGACGGCTTCGAGTCGAACGAGGGCGTCATCCTCCTCGCCGCGACGAACAGGCCGGACGTCCTCGACCCGGCGCTCCTCCGCCCCGGCAGGTTCGACCGCCAGATCGTGGTCGACCGGCCCGACCTCGAGGGACGCAAGAGGATCCTCGAGGTGAGCGCGAGGGACGTCACGCTCGGTGAGAACATCGACTTCCTCGTGATCGCGCGGGGGACCCCGGGGTTCTCGGGCGCGGATCTCGCCAACCTCGTGAACGAGGCGGCGCTCCTCGCGGCGCGCTACGACCACCCCTCCGTCCAGATGGACGACCTCGAGGAGGCCAAGGACAAACTCATGCTCGGCGTCGAGAGACGGAGCCTGGTGCTGAGCGACGACGAAGTGCGGACCACCGCGTACCACGAGGCGGGTCACGCCCTCGTCGGGTGGCTCATCCCCGGCACGGACCCGATCCACAAGGTGACCATCATTCCGCGCGGGCACGCCCTCGGGCTGACGCACACGCTTCCGGAAGACGACCGGTACACCGAGACCCGCCAGCGCCTCCTCGACAAGATCGCGGGCACACTCGGCGGCCGCGCCGCCGAGGAGCTCGTCCTCGAGCAGATCAGCTCGGGCGCAGCCCAGGACATATCGTGGGCGACGAGCACCGCGAGAGCCATGGTCTGCAGGTGGGGCATGAGTGACGAGCTCGGCCCGATCGAGTTCGGCGGAGAGGACAGACAGGTCTTCCTCGGCCGCGAGATCAGCCGGGCCAGGGAGTACAGTGAGGCCACGGCCGTCCTGATCGATCAGGAGGTGCGCGGCATCATCGACGAGCAGCTGGAGCGAGCTCGCGGTCTCCTAGCCGAGAACAAGGACAAGCTCGACGCGCTCGCCGAGGCGCTCCTGGACCGTGAGACCCTCAGCGGCGAGGAGGTAGACGAGCTCTTCGGCAGGCCTCGGGAGACCGTGGAGGTGAAGCCGGAGACACCGGAACCCGAGGCAGCGGCGCCCGCACCCGAGACGGAACCGCCCCCGACCGACGCCCCAACCGACGAGTAAGCGATGACCGAAGTGCTCTCCCCGCGCGTCCTCCTCGTCAACTCACCCGACGATGCCGTCCGCGAGATGCGGAAGATCGGCGTCTCGGAGGGCGGCATCCGGGCGATGACGGGCAAGACACAGACTATCACCATCAAGGTCGCCGGAGCGTGCTGCCCGTCCGCGCACGTGCTCAAGGAACAGATGCTCTCGCTTGGTGGGGACGCCGCGGTCGCGAGGGACGTCATCACCCACAAGGTCGAGACGACCGACATCATCCTCATCGGGACGCACACCCAGCTCTCGCATCTGGCAGAGAAGCTCTCGTACCAGCCGTTTGGCCTCCCCGCTCTCGGGGAGGAGCTCGGGAAGATACTCGAGACCCTCTCGGGGAAGACCTCCACCGTGTGGCGTGCGCGCGACCACGCGATCGATCTCGGCGAGCGCGCCCGCGTGATGGGCATACTCAACGTGACGCCGGACTCGTTCTCCGACGGCGGACACCACCTGCGGCCGACCGCCGCGCTCGACAGAGCGCTCGAGATGGTCGGCGAGGGCGCGGACATCATCGACGTCGGAGGGCAGTCTTCGCGCCCGGGTTCCGAGCCGATCCCCGAGAAGGACGAGCTCGAACGCGTGGTGCCGGTCGTCGCGAGGATCCACGAGGAGTGGGACGGGCCGATCTCCGTGGACACGTGGCGCGCCGCCGTCGCCGAGCAGGCAATAGCAGCGGGCGCCTCGATCGTGAACGACATCACCGCGTTCACCGCCGAGCCGGACACTGCGGCGGTGACGGCGAGACACGACGCCGGCTGCGTCCTGATGCACATGCAGGGTACGCCGGCCACGATGCAGGACGAGCCGACCTACGACGATCTCATGGGAGAGATCACGCTCTTCCTCCGAAGGGCCGTGGAGGCGGCCGTCGCCGCCGGGATCGCCGGCGACGCGATCGTGGTCGATCCGGGCATCGGTTTCGGGAAGACCGTCGAGCACAACCTCGCGATCCTGCGACAGCTCCCCGAACTCTCGGTCCTCGGGAAGCCGATCCTTGTCGGCCCCTCCAGGAAGGGGTTCATCGGGAAGGTCCTTGACCTCCCCGTCGACGAGCGGCTGGAGGGAACGCTCGCGGCCGCCGCGTACGCGGTGGCGCAGGGCGCCCGGATCGTACGCGTGCACGACGTCCGGGCGGTCGTCCGGGCAGTGAGGATGGTCGAGGCCTGCCTCTCGTCGACGGCCTGAGCGTGGCCGGAGCGGACCTTGCAGGCGATGACGTCCTGAAGGAGGACTGTAACGATGTCGGGCTGGAGAACCCTCATCGACATCATCGACGTGGCGATCGTCGCGTTCGTCGTCTATCAGCTCCTCCTGATACTCCGGGGGAGACGGGCACTCCAGATGCTCGTCGGCCTCTTCCTCATCGTCGTCATCGGATTCGTCGCGCGCTGGCTCCAATTCGACGCCCTCAACTGGCTCATGTCGGGTTTGAAGGGTGTGTGGGTGATCATCTTCGTCGTCCTCTTCCAGGACGAACTCCGGCGCATCCTCGGACAGCTGGGGCAGAGCCGGTTCCTCCGTCCGTTCGTGAGGCTGGAGGAGTCGAAGGCGATCGACGCCGTGTCGTCCGCCGTCAAGGCGCTCGCCCAGAAGAACACCGGCGCCCTCGTCGTCATCGAGAGGACCGCGCGCCTGACGAACTACTACCCGACGGGCGTCACCCTCGACGCGCCGGTCGTCTCCAGTCTCCTCGTATCGATCTTCACGCCCCTCACTCCGCTGCACGACGGCGCCGTGATCATCCGCGGGAACAGGATCGTGGCGGCTCGCTGCACGCTTCCGCTTTCGCAGAACCCTTACTTCGTTCATACTCTAGGAACGAGGCACCGCGCCGCGGTCGGCCTCACGGAGGAGACGGACTCCGTCGTCGTGGTGGTGTCGGAGGAGACAGGAGAGATCTCACTCGCCCTCGCCGGACAGATATCGAGGGGGCTCTCACTCAACGCGCTCAGGGACAAGCTGACACAGATCCTGAGCCCCCCCGCGCCCGAGAGCGCCGGAAGCTAGAGAGGAACCGATGTACCAGCACGACAGAACCAACACGATCATCGGATGGTCACTGGGTGGCTTCGCCCTTCTCATGTACATGCTCACCACGGCGCCGGTCGTCGCGTTCTGGGACAACGGTGAGTTCATCGCGGTCGGTTACACGCTCGGCGTCGGGCATCCGCCCGGATCCCCGCTCTACACGCTGATCACGCGTCTCTTCTCGCTCCTCCCCTTCGGGAACGTCGCCCGAGCGGTGAACTTCGAGTCGGTGCTGATGGGCGCCTTCGCCATCGCCCTCCTCTACTTCATCATCGCGAAGATGGCGAAGCGGTGGGAGGGCAAGGTCGAGTCGTTCGGGGACGGGCTCCCGACGTACGTGGCTGGTATCACGGCGTGCCTCTTCACAGCGTTCTCCTTCAGCTTCTGGGAGAACGCCCTCGAGGCAGAGGTCTACGCATCCAATATCTTCGTGATGATGCTGACCCTCTGGCTCATCATGAGGTGGTCGGAGCTGGGCGGGGTCCCCAGAGAGAGGAAGATCATCTACCTCGTGCTCTACATCCTGTCTCTCGGCGTCGGAATCCACATGGGCTGCCTCTTGTGGGCTCCGGCGTACCTCCTGTTCGTGATCTTCTTCGAGAAGAGCTACATAGGCCTGATACTGCTCGGGCTTCCGTTCGGATTCGGGTTCGTCCTCCTGTCGAAGGGGCTCCTCTGGGGGGCTCTCGGGCTGTGGATACTCTGGTTCGCAGTGACGCTATTCTACGCCGTGCCCGCGTTCTGGCCGGGACCGAAACAGCCGGCAACCCGGCAGGAACGAAAGGCCATCAAGGCCGGGAAGGTGCGACAGCGCCACCAGGCCGAGCTCCCGGCGTGGCTCATCTGGAGCCTCGCGGGAGTTCAGCTGATTCTCTTCTTCGCGACCATCTCGAACTACGGCGCCTACGGAGGTCGCTGGTTCTTCGGGCTAGCGGCGGGATCGGTGGGCTCGGTCTATTGGTTCGTCGCCCTTCTGAGAAGAAACGTGATCGACCGCCCGGAGATCCCGGCGCGAATCGTCCTCGGGACCGTTCTGCTCGCGACCCTCGCGCTCTCGGTTCACGCGTACCTGCTCATCCGCGCTCGCCTGAACCCCGCGATCAACGAGTCCGATCCGCACACGTGGAAGCTCGTGCTCGACGTGATGCGCAGGAAGCAGTACGAGCCGATGAGGTTCTTCCCGAGGCGGACGCCGTTCTCGAACCAGTTCAGCATCCTGTGGAGCTACTACAAGCCGCAGTTCACGGTCTGGCCGCTGCTCCTCGCGGCGTGGGGCGCCGTCGCACACGCCCGAAGGGACAAGCGGACGTTCTGGATGATGGCGGTCGCGGGGTTCCTCGCCTCGATCGGTCTCCTCTTCTACATGAACATCTCCGACCACGAGGTCAGATCGAGGGAGTACTTCTGGGTGCCGTCGTACGTCGGGCTCGCCCTCTGGATGGGGATAGGCTCCGGGGCGATTGTCGACTGGGCGAAGCAGCTTGGCCGCATGTACAGAAACGTGCTGGCCATCGCGCTCGTGATGTTCTCGCTCGTGCCGTTCATCCGGAACTACCACATCATGGACAGGAGCGACAATTACGTCGCGTACTACTACGGCTGGAACATGATCAACTTCCTCGAAGAG
Organism: bacterium; assembly: GCA_025774935.1. GTDB lineage: Bacteria > Joyebacterota > Joyebacteria > Joyebacterales > Joyebacteraceae > JALGVN01. The sequence continues at coordinate 121,626 of JALGZK010000002.1, forward strand.
GACGCCATGCTCATCACGAATGGCGACAACGACACGTTCCCACTGTGGTATCTCCAGCAGGTCGAGGGAATCCGCCCTGACGTCGACATCGTCAACCTGTCCCTCATCCAGATCAACTGGTACATCAAGCAGCTCAAGGACCGCGGCCTCCCCATGAGCCTGACGTACCAGCAGATCCAGGACATGAGACCGTACTGGGTGCGCGACCCGGAGACGCAGGAACACTCGCTCGTGACGCTCCGCGACATCGCGCTCCACGACATCATTCGCTCCAACAACTGGAAGCGGCCCGTCTACTTCGCCGTCACGGTCGACGATTTCATGGGGTACTACGACAACCTCGAGCTCGAGGGAATGGCGTTCCGCCTCGTCCCGACGGCCGGCCGCCACCAGGTGAACGTCGAGAAGACGTACGAGAACATCTTCGAGAACTACCGGTACGACAGCCTCATCGACGTCGAGGACGGCTGGCGGGTGATGGACGAGATCTACAAGCCGGCCACGACCGCGAGGCTCGTGACGAACTACGCGGCAGGGTTCTCGAGGCTCGCGTTCAAGGCCATGCAGGAGTCCTCGCCCAACGTGGACGAGGCGATCAGGCTGTACAACCTCTCACTCAAGTTCGCGCCCGACTACGCCCCGGCATTGAACGGCCTCATCGCGATCTACGCGGCGAGGCTCTTCCAGCCGGAGCGCGCGCTGCCGCTCGCGGACAAGCTCGTCGAGTCGCAGCCGGAGGCCACCGAGTCGTGGGTGAGGTACGCCGGTGTGAACCTCATGGTCGCCGAGAGACTCGACGGACAGGAGAGACCAGACGAAGCTATCCCCCACTACGAGAACGCGATGGAGGGTTACGAGGAGGCGCTGAGAAGGGATCCCACCCGCGGCGAGATCTACGCGCCTCTCGGCAGCATCTACCAGCGGCTCGGGCTCGAGCAGAAGCTCAACAGCCTGTTCGACCTGTGGGGAAGGCAGGCGCCCGAGGACTTCGAGGAAGCCCTCGAGGACGCGAGGGAGTACGAGGAGCGGCGGAGTCGGGCCGAGGAGCAGGGTGGACAGGGCGGACAGGGCGGAGAGACCGGCGGGCGGTAGACCCTGACGTCGGCCGGGACACGGTCGGAGGCTGGAACAGAGACCGGCGAGACTTACGAGCCCGGTCTGCGCGAGCGCAGGCCGGGCTTCTTCGTGCGGACCTCTGACAGAAACGTCGACCTCGGGGCGCGGCGCTTCTTCAGGAGGAGCGGGGTCTCAGCGTAACTGTCGCGAAGCCGGAGTCGCGCGCAAGGTATCGGGCGGCCGTGTCGGTCACATCGTCGTTCGTGACCCGCCGCACCGCGTCCGGCATGTTCCGGATGTGCTCATAGCCGACGCCGACGACCTCGGCCATCGCGAAGCTCGCCGCCCGCGTCGAACCTCTCTGCATGGCGATCTCGAGCGTCCCCGCGTAGTACCGCTTCGCGAGCTCGAGCTCGTCTCCACCGAACCCCTCCCCGCCGAGTCTCCCGAACTCCTCGAGCACGGTCTCCACGGCCGCTTCCTCCTGTCCCGGGGGCGTCGTCGCGTGCACGAGGAACGCCCCGCCGTCCCGGAGCGGGAGGTAGGAGGCGCCGGTGGCGTACGCGTACGGGGGCCGCTCGCGGAGCGCCTGCCAGAGCCAGCCTCCCATCATGCTGAGCGCTCGCGAGAGGAAGCGCGCCGTCACCGCATCCGGCTCCCCGACGGCGGGGCCGCGAAACCCGAGCACGACCGTCGACTGCTCTACCCCGGGGGCCTCTTCGTCGACGCGTCCGCCCGGTGGTTGCAGGGGTCCTCGGGACGACTCCCTCTCCGACCCGCCTTCCATCCCCGCGAAGGCTCTCCCGAACTCGTCGCAGACGCGACCCGCGGGGAGGTCCCCTGCCACGCAGACCACGAGGTTCGACGCCGTGTAGCACCGGCGGCGCCACGCGTCGATCCCCTCCCGAGTGAGCGACGCCAGCGTGTGTCTCTCTCCCCGGATCGGACGACCGTAGGGATGATCCGGGAAGACGAGAGGCAGGAGGAGACGGTGAGCGCGCCGGATGGGCCGGTCCTCGATCTCGCCGACCTCCGCGAGGACCTCCGCGCGCGCCAGCTCGAACTGGTCGACCGGCAGCGATGGCTCGGTGATGACCTCCCCGAGGATGTCGGCGGCCTCGCCGAAGTGCTTGGAGAGCACCGTCGACCCGAGCCCGAATCCATCTCGATCGACGGCCGTGACGATCCCGCTTCCGAGCCCCTCGATGTCGTCCGCCAGCTCCTCCGCGGACCGGCTCACCGTCCCCCGAATCAGGAGCTTCTGCGTGAGGTACGTCGATCCCAGCTCATGGTCCGGCTCCGCCGCGAACCCTCCCCGGAACCCGAGCGCGACCGAGCAGATCGGAAGCGCGGCTGACTCGCACACGACGAGCGTCGCTCCGTTGGGAAGCGTGTCGCGCGCGAAACACAGGTCGGCCCTCTCCGCGAGGATCATCGGCCGCACGAACTCCCCGGGAGGCTGCCACGAGGCGGCAGGTTCGCGGACGACCCCCGCCCGCCGGACCGACGTGCGGTCGAGCAGGGCGGCGAGCTCCTGCGAGCGGTCACCCTCCGGAATGTCCGCCTCCGCCGGAGTGTAGGTCACCACCGACGCGTTGCCCGGAGCGAGGTACGCCTCCGCGACGCGCCGGACGTCGTCCGTCGACACCGCCGCGAGACGGTCGACGTAGTCCGAGGCGTAGCGGTAGTCGCCGAACGTCTCGAAGAGGCCCATGGTGTACGCGATCGAGTCCGCGGTCTCATGCTCGAGCACGTACGACGCCTCGAGCCGGCGGAGGTTCTTCTCCATCTCGTCGGCCGCGATCGGTTCCGACACGAGTCTCGCGATCTCCTGGAAGATCGCCTCGGTCGTTCGGTCGACGTCCGCGGCGGAACGCACGACGGCCCTCACCACGAGCGTGCCGAGGTCACGCTGCGCCGACACGAACGCCCCGACGTCACTCACGAGCCCCTGGGTCACCTGGAGCGACTTCCTGAAGCGCGAGCTCCGCCCGACGCCGAGAAGCCCGCAGAGCGCGTCGAGCGGCGGGATGTCCGCGTCGAGAACGGGAGGCGTGTGGAACGCGACAGCGAGGTACGACTGCTCGAGCCGGCCCGTGATGTTCCTCGCGCGGAGCGCCCTCTGGGGAGGCTCCGGCTCCGGTGGCGGCGTCCCTGCCCCGCCGGGCGGGATCGTCTCGAGGAACTCGTGCGCGCGCTCGACGACCTCGTTCCGGTCGATGTCTCCGACCACGACCTGAACGAGATTGTCTGGAGCGTAGCGAAGTCGGTGGAAGGCAGCGAGATCCGCGGGAGTGACGCTCGACAGCGTCTCGGGCGTTCCAACGACAGGAATCCGGCAGGGATGCTCGAGGTACGCCGTCTCCATGAGACGTCGCCACAGGAAGGTGCCCGGGTCGTTCTCCCCGCTCCTCGCTTCCTCGACGATCACGGAGCGCTCGCGCTCGACGTCGTCGGGACCGAAGACGGGCGACCGCGCCGCTACGGCCTGGGCCCTGAGCACTTCTTGCCAGCCGTCAGCCGGGACGACCTGGTAGTAGAGCGTATGGTCGCATCCCGTCTGCGCGTTCAGATACCCGCCGGCGCCCTGGACGATCTGTGCGATGTCGACGAACGAGCCGCCGTCGCTTCCCTTGAAGAGCATGTGCTCGACGAAGTGAGCGATGCCGGAGAGTCCTTCCGGATCGTCGATCGACCCGGCGCGGACCCAGAGGTTCAGTGCGGCGACCGGGGCGGCGCGCATCTCTCTGACGAGGAGCGTGAGGCCGTTCGGGAGAATCTCCTTGTGGACCAGTGGACTCCTCCTCCCGGCGACGCTACAGGAAGCTCCGGAGCTCGTCGGCGGACCTGAGGCCGAGCGAGACCTCCGCGAGTCGCGGTGGGAGGTTCCCGAGATCCATGAGCCTGTCGTGGAACGCCTTGAGGTCGAACGATTCGCCTGCAGCCTCCTCGAACCGCTTCCGGATGTCGAGAATCGCCAGCTTCCCGATCGTGTAGCTCATCGGCTGCGTCGGGCTCCCGCAGTAGCGCCTGACCTCGGCGGTGGCGTTCACGCGCTCGAGGCTCGCCTCGTCCATCATGAACTGGATGGCGTCCTCGACCGTCATCTCACCCCGCTGAAGGCTAGCGTCCACCACGACCCTCGCCGCACGCCAGGTGTTCTCCTTGAGCTGTGAGAGCCTGGCCTCCGCGTCCGTGTAGAACCCGGCCTCCCTCATCATCTCCTCGCAGTAGAGAGCCCACCCCTCGCCGAAGACCGTGCTCCACGTGATCTTCCGCATCTTGTGCCGCCCGATGTTCGAACGCGTGATCTGGAGGTGGTGGCCCGGGTAGCCCTCGTGCAGCGCGATGACGGGGATCGTGTGCGACCCGTGCCCGCGGAGCTGCCGTTCCTGCTGGTCCTCAGGCAGATCGCGGTTGACCGGTGTCACGTAGAACTGGCCGCGCTGCTCGCTCTCGAAGGGACCGGCGGAGCTGTAGGCGGCGTACGGGAGGATGGCCCTGTAGAAGACCGGAGTGTCGATCACCTCGAGAGTCTCGTCCTCCGGGATCGTCACGAGGTCCTTGTCCCGGACGAAGTCGCGTGCGCGCTGCATCTCGGAGTCGTATCGGTGCCTGAGCTCGTCGCCCGACGGGTGGTCCAGCTTGAGCTCTTCGAGAATGTCGTGCCATCCCCGCTCCGGGTCGATCTCCCCGGCGACCTCCGCGAGCTTCTCCCTCGTCTCGGACAGCACGTTCCGACCGATTCCAATGAGCTCGTCGCTGTCGAGATCGAGCAGGTGGACGTTCGCCAACATCCACTCGTACTTCTCGCGCCCGACGTGGAACGGCGCGTCCGACGCTTCCTCGAGCCGCTCGAGGTGTGTCGCCGCGTCCTCGAACGCCTCGGCCGCCGCCGTCCCAGCCGTCTCGAGGTCGGACGCGAGTTCGGGAACCTCCTCCCCGAGGGCTGGTAGGACGCTCTCGACGAAAGCGATTCCGCCCCTGGCTCCCTCGATCCCCACTCGCGCGAAGACGGCCGGAGGGTTCGTCACGTTCTCCTTCATCGATGCGAGCACGCCCGGGATCTGTCTGAGCCTCGAGAGGAGGCTCCTCGCGCGCTCGGGGAGCGGAGCGAAGTTCCTGGTCAGGAGCAGGTTCATTCCGGAGAGGCCGGCGTAGATGTAGTCCGAGGGGACGCGCTCCGACTCGCGGAGCTCCTCGTGATGGAAGATGGAGCTCCTGAGCGTCGCGCGGAGGATCACGGCGTCGATGAGCGCGTCGGTTGACGCCTCCGTGAGGTCGAGGGCCTCGACGTCGGCGAGAAGGCGCTTCTTGCGTGCGTTCTCCTCCTCCAGCGCCGCGGCCGAGTAATCCCCGAGCTCGCCGTCTCGGTCGTGAATCCCGAACCATGTGGCGGACACGGGGCTGTCCTCGACCAACTCGTCGAGGTACCGGTCGATCAGTCTCTCCAGTTCGGCGCTCACGACTCCTCCCGGACGACAGACGAAAGCGGGCTTCGGGCCTCCGTGGCGGCCTTCGTCCCGCTCGTGGCTCCAGCGCGGCGGGTGCGTCGGCCCTTCGGCCGGCACCGCCGTCACAGGATTGTCCCATGCTGCCAGGGGGTTCTCAAGGGGATTCGCCGGGGGTCGTGCGTGACCCGCGGACTCCGTCGCGATTCCGCACCGCACCGCTGTCCTAGGCGCCTTTCCTGTAGATCGCCGCGCCCAGGCCGAGCGTCATCGCGCACTCGGCGAGCGCGCCGGCGAGCGAGTGGAATCGTCTGCGCGCGGACGCGCTCGTGGAGACCGGATGGCTCGCGGCAAGACGGCTCCCGTCGCCGAGCTCGACGATGAGCGTCCCCGTGGCCGGAGCCCGGCTCGGATGCCCCACGCCTCCGGTGCCCGCACCACCCTCGACGTCGAACCGCAGGTCCTCGCGGAGAAGCGAATTCACACGTTCGACGTCTCTCGTCGGGACGTGCCGCGCACCGATCCCGCGTTCCGGACGATCCGGTACCGCTTCCACTCTCGTCACCTCCTCCGACCAGGGGCATCGAGAACCGGCCCGGCGCACCCGTCGTCATCGTCCCCGCCCCGCGCCGGTACCGCCGCAGACACCGGCTCGCCTGCCAGCCCTCGATCCCCCCTTCCAGAGATGTCGTACCGAGACACCGTACCGGGACATCAAACGAGCAACGGGTGTGCCATCGGCACACCCGCGCACTCATCCTCTGTCACCGCCCTGCTAATCCGCTGCGGGCCGAGTAGTTGGACCGGCCACCTGAAACGCAAAGACGGGCCGCTCACTCCAATGGAGCGCCCCGCCGTCAATCCGGTTCACACGCCCGCGGGCCGTCCGGCCCGCCTCTCCCGCACCTCCTACCGTGTCGATTCCTCGGAGCGTCGCCGCTGTTCGTACGCCTCGAGCACGAGCCCCAGCCTCCTCAGGGACGACGCGAGCCTCGTCGCCGCACCGAGCCCGCTCGCCGCGCTCCGCTCCATGAGCTCGGCCACCCGGCTTCCGTCGACCCGCTCGGCATCGACCGCCGCCAGCCGTATTCCGGAACCCGCGACCGCCTCCGCATCTGCGCGACGCCGCTCTAGTGGGCGCGCGGCCTGCCCGGCCACGTCGGCCATCGTCCTCGCAGCGTCCCGCATACCGTTGACCGCCCGAGCGAGCGCACCTTCGTCGATGTCCGACCGCGTCACCTCGTCGACCACCTCGTCGCCGAGAAGCTCGAGCTCGCGCGCGAGCCCGTCGAGTGACCTGAGCTTCGCGGAGACCTCCTCCGCTGTCGCTGCGTCGTCTCCGCCCCCGCGAGTCTCCCCGAGCATCCGGCGGGCATCCTCCAGGGAGCCTCCGGCCTTCCTCAGGATCGCGACCTCCGCTGCGGCTCCCTCCCTGAGCTCCTTCAGTGAGACGAGGAGCTCGTGGGACGCTCTCATGATGTCCGGCGTAGCAGTCGCGACGGCGTCGGTTACGGTCCTGCTCGCGGAGAGATCGTGCTTCACATGTTCCGCGTCGCGGAGGAGCACCACGAGCTTGTTGATCTCCGCGTTCAGCTCGGCCAGCTCGTCGGTACGAGGGAGCCTCGTGAGCACGTGATGGTCGCCTTTCCGCGCCGAGTAGCAGGCGGCGGTCAGGCGCCGGACGGCACGCGCCACCGCGCTCCCCCACACGGCCGCCACCACGAGTGCGAGGATGAGGACACCGCCGAGAACGAGCTGGATCGTCTTCGGCTCCGCCCCGAGAACGTACATCGCCAGGAGCACACCATCGTGGACGACGAGTGCGATCGCGACAAGAAGGACGATCTTGATCTCGATGCTGGGACCGGAGCGCTCCATGAACCTGCCCGGAGTGGAGTCACCCGCGCACGGGGTGCGGGTCGATGCGCGCGATCTCATGACGAGCAAAAGAAGCTGTGCAGCGGGGACGCGAGGCTCACGCGTCCACGGGAGGCACCGGCTTCTCCGTCACACCACTTTCTGCAAGGAACATGCCCGACCGCCCACCACCTCTCCCGCCCGAATTCGCGGGCGCGAGGGCATTCTCGGGTCGCTCCCGCCATCTTCCTCCGCCACGCCCTCCGCGTCAGTCGAGACGGTAGAGCTCGGGCCGCCTGTCCGCGAACGCGTCGTTCCTGGGCGTTACCGTCTTGTCGCGCGCGCGAGCGGGGTCGATCTCAGCCGTGATCACGACCTCCCCGGTCGCGTCCGCCTTCGCGAGGATCTCCCCGTCCGGTGCCACGATCTCGGAGAGCCCCGTGAACGTGAGCCGCTTCCCCGCGCGTTCCTCCGTCCCGATCCGGTTCGCGGTCACCGCGAAGACCCGGTTCTCAAGGGCCCGCGTGACCATCGCATCCTGGCAGTAGGGCAGGACCAGGTTCGCCGGGTGGCAGAGGATGTCGGCGCCCAGGAGCGCCAGCGAACGCGCGGACTCGGGGAAGATCCAGTCGAAGCAGATCATCATCCCGAGCCGCGCCCCGGCCGTCTCGACGACCTCGAACGGGCGGTCGCCTGGACGGAAGACGTCCTTCTCGGGGTAGAAGAGGTGGATCTTCCTGTAGACCGAGCGCGTCCCGTCGGGGGTGAGCATGACCGACGAGTTGAAGACGTCCTCCCCCGCTCTCTCAGCGAAGCCCACCACGATCACGCTTCCGCCTTGGGCGGCCAGGTCAGCAAGCGCCCCGATCTCGGCACCCGTGGGGTCCTGCGCGAGGGAGAGCGCCTCGTCCGGCGACTCGAACAGGTACCCCGAGAGCGCCAGCTCCGGAAGGACGTGGAGGTCCGCCTCCACGGAGGAGACGAGACGCCGGCACGCCTTCAGGTTTGCCTCTACCTCTCCGAAAGCGGGAGCGAACTGGACGGCAGCGACCTTCATCGATGATACCCCTTCCGAGGACAGACACAGCGTTGCTCGATTGTCAGGAAGTTACTGCAACGACAACTTCGGGCCGCGGCCGCGCGCACTGATGCGTCATTCAGCCGTGGCTTGCTTCTTGCATCGCAACCACATGACACCACGCCGGTTAGGTGATGGCAAGTCACGAGAGAAGCGCGCTCCTCCGGACAGCGCGGGAGCGGGAGATGGCTATGACCGGCGTGGCACGGGACTTGCTTTTGAGGCGTCCACATTCATCGACAACGCGATCGGAAATGACGCATGTCCAATAGATCCAAGCGAGACAGCACGAAAAAGACTGCGACACGCGCCAAGGGACGGAGGCGCGCGCGACGGAAGCTCGACGTCGGGAACGACGTTCAGACCTCCTACTTCTTCATGCTGAACTGCCTTCTCCACTCGCGGGTCCACACCGGTCTCGAGTCCAACTCCGACTACTACGACGAAGACGTCAACGTCTATCTCGCGCATCTCCTGAACGCACACGTCGACCCGAAGTACCTCGCCCGGACGTCCTCCTGCATCGCGCTCGGCGACGCGGATCTCCGTCGCATGATCGACGAGGCGAACGACGACCGGGACCGTTTCATGATCTACAAGACGAACGCCGACTACCTTCTCATCGCTGTGAGCGTGTTCGACCGATTCGAGGACAAGCACTTCAACCGTCACGCGGCCTTCCACATCTCCAAGGAGACCTACGTCGGCCGCGCCGCCACCTACTACGAGATCGCCGCATCCTATGCCAACAAGCTCAACAGGGGGACGGGGGCTCTCGCGGAGGTCCTGCACAAGCTCTCCATCGGGATCGACAGCTACGTGAAGATCCTCTCCTACCTCCGCGGTCAGTACCTGGACTTCATCCGGAGGTACTCCCCCGGAGAGCTCTTCCACCTGGAGCGCTCGATCGAGCAGATCGAGCGGGACGAGACGATCGAGCGGATGCGGAACGAGTTCCTCGATACCTACAACGCCTGGCTGAAGACTCCCAACGAGGATCTCAAGGGGCGTCTCCTCGAGCAGGCGAAGCACCTCAGGGACGTCGACCCCACGTTCGAGTTCGACCCACCCGCCTGACGGGCGGGGCCACGGCGGCGCGGAGTCACGGACGACCCGACTGAAGAAGACCCTCCTCAAGAACGAGGAGGGTCCTGTCGTCTCTGGTCAGATAAACGGCGAAACGGCGGACGAGTCGACCTGCCCGCCGGTTCCGCACCTACTGCGGGATGAAGAGCTCCGCTCCGACCGAGATGACGTTCGGGTTCGAGATGTCGTTGGCGGCGACGATCGCCTGCACCGTCACCCCGTACCGCTCCGCGATCGTCGCGAGGGTCTCGCCGCGCTGGACCGTGTGCGTGTAGCCGGTCCCGACGGAGCTCCTGAGCTGGGTGATCTCTTCCCTGAGACTCTCGTTCTCCCTCGTCACCTCGTCGAGGACGATCTCCATCCGCTGGAGCATGTCAGTGCGATCGCCTTCTCTGTCGGTGTCGACCGTCCTGATCCTGTCTTCGAGCTCTATCCCGAGCTGTTCCTGCCCTGTCCTGATCGCCTCGAGCCCGCGCGAGAAGTCGGTGTCGAGTCCCGCGAGCTGCTTCGAGAACTCACCGAGCTGGTACCGGAGAGCCGCGTTCTCTTCCTCGAGGATCGCGATTCTCCCCTCCAGCTGGAGGATCTTCTCGGACAGACTGGTCTGCCGTCGCTCGAAGTCCTCCTGGGCCTCCCACACGTCCTTCTTGACGGCGAGACCGCCCGTTCCGCAGCCGGACAGCGCGGTCCCCGCGACCACGACGGCGAGGAGCACCGTTCCCGTTCTCCACGCATTCACGCCCAAGACGCGCGAGCGTCTCACGCTACCCATAGTCGAACCTCCTGCCCCCCGGACTTCCGTTCAGCGCATGCGGGCGTGGTCCACCCCAGGGACCACCGCCCAGCAGGAGGGCTGTCTGCCTACCCGGAGACCTGGAACTCGGCGCGCCTGTTCTTCGCCCACGCGTCCTCGGTCTCCCGGATGTCGATCGGGCGCTCCTCGCCGTAGCTGATGGTCGTGAGCCTGCCGGAATCGACGCCGAGCCCGACGAGGTAGCGCCTTGCGGCCAGCGCGCGCTGCTCGCCGAGAGCCATGTTGTACTCGTTCGTGCCGCGTTCGTCGCAGTGTCCCTCGATGAGCACCATCGTCTCCGGATGCTCGCGGAGATACGAAGCGATCCTGCCGAGCGTCGCCTCGTCCTGCGAACGGATCCCGTACTGGTCGTACTCGAAGTGGATCGACTCGAACTCCGGCGTGGTCGGCTCGATGTAGACGTACTCCTCGACGGGCTCCTCCAGCGCGATGTCCTCGCCGACAAGGGCGTCGGCGTCCGTGGCCGTCGCCTCGGCCGTCGGCTCCGGGATCTCGTCGTCCGGACAGGGACAGCCAGAGAGGGCCAGCATGAGCGCGACCGACAGGACTCCAACAGCGAGATGAGCGAACGTCCTCCGCATTTTCTTCCTCCTTGGCGAAAACCGCTCCGCCTTGCGACCTAGGGTGTCCAAGCGGGACTCTGATAGTCCCCGGCACCACTCGTTATCTTGATCGGCTCGAGCTCGTAGATATCGAGCAGGTAGAGATCAGACTTCCCCCCTGTCTTCATCGTGTAGACCAGATGCCGGCCATCCGGCGCCCACGAGGGATCCTCCTTCTGTCCCCCTCCGGTCGTCAGTCTCGTTATCTCCTTCGTGTTCACGTCCACGGTACAGATCTGAAACACACCGTCCACCCGCGCGGTGAATGCTATGAGCTCCCCCTTGGGAGACCAGTCCGGCGATGTGTTGTAGTACCCCTGGTAGGTGAGCCGCTCGGCGGTCCCGCCGGCCGCGCTCATCATGTAGATTTGAGGGTTTCCGGATCGGTCGGACACGAACGCCACGCGCCTGTCGTCAGGCGACCAGCACGGGGAGTTCTCGGTGCTTCTGTTGAACGTCAGCCTCCTCGGGTCGCTGCCGTCCGCGCGCAGGCGATAGACCTCCGGGTTCCCGTCCCGCGAGAGCGTTATCAAGATCTCGTTCCCACGCTTCGAAACAGCAGGGAACGCGTTCAGCCCCGGAAACCCGGTGATGCGGTGTTCCTCGCCCGTCGAGATCCTGAGCGCGTACGTCTCCTGTCCGCTCGGCTTGAACCGCGTATAGATGACGCGATCCCTGCTGGGAAACCAGTCCGGGTACATGGACATGGCGTTCTTCTTCGTCGCGCGGCGCTGATTCGCGCCGTCGTAGTCCATCACGTACACCTGCTGTTCGCCGGTCGCGTTCGAGACGAACGCGATCCTCGACTGCGCGATGCCGACCTCGCCTGTCAGCTGCTGGAGGATGTCGTCAGCGAGGTTGTGCACGGCGGCTCGCCAGTCCGCGGCCTGTCCGGTGTACCGCCGGCCTAGGATCGCGCGCCCCTGAGCGAGATCGTAGACTGCCGCCTCCATGACGAGGTTCGTGAGCACGACGCTGATCTCGCCCTTGACGAGAACCTCCCCGCCGAGAGCCAGCCACTCGGGGTAGTCGATGCTCCTCGTCCGGCGGTCATCCGCCTCGGTCTCATCGACGAACTCGAGGTTGTCGACCGTGCTGAAGTAGCCGGACGTCTCCAGATCGAAGGTGAGAACTTCGCGGATCTCCTCGGGGGTCACGAAGCCCGCACCGTCGCCCTCGAAGAGTGCGATCGCAACGATGACCTTCTCGCCGAAGCCCTTCGTGATGCTGAGGCGGACCTCCGGGGCCCCGGCGTCGGCAAACGTCGCGACGACGATCGCGAGAGCCAGGACCGCTGCGGCCGCCACTCTGGTACGACTTCGCTGCAAGAGACCTCCTCGGCAGCACTTCCTTCGCTGCCGGTGAACCACGACGGGGCCGCTCCCTCGAGCGGGCTACTCCGGCGCGATTGTGAAATCGATCGTCACGTCCAGGAAGCTGTCCCGGAAGTCGTCCGGCAGAGGGGGGAACGGGGCGGAGTCCCGGACCGCCTTCGCCGCCGACTGGTCGACCGTCGGCCTCCCCGAGGACTTCCTGACCGTCACCGCCTCGATCGACCCGCTGCGGCGGATTCTGAACGAGACGGTCGTTCTCAGCGTTTCGCCGCCCAGGAGCCGGGCGCTCGGCTGCTTCCAGTTGGAGCTGACTTTACCCTGAACGATGGAAAGATACCAGCTGTAAGGGAACCTCGAGGCCTTGACGAGCGCCTGGGTCGACGGGGCCCGCATCTGTTGTGCCGGCTTCTCCGGCTGCCGCTCGGGCTTCGTGTCCTCCTGCTGCTTGAGCCTCTCGGCCAGACGCTCCTCGAGGCTGGGGCGCTTCTCCGGAGCCGGCGGGGCCACCCGCGTCGGCGGCTTCTCCGGGATCTCGACGGGCGGCTCCTCCTCGACGACCTCCTCCTCGGGCTCGGGTTCCGGTTCGGGCTCCTCGATCTCCTCGACCTCCTCGACCGGAGCCTCTTCCTGTACAGCCGGCGCCTCGACCGGGAGATCGATGAGCTCGACCGCGTAGACGTCGTAGCCGAGGTCGTAGCTCCGCGTGAGCATCGGGATGAACGGGAGCACGAGGATGAGCACCACGTGGATGATCGCGGATGTGATGAGGATCCTGTTCAAGGTTCCCAATGACCTCCCGTCACGCCCCGCAACCCCGCTACTGCGCGGGCCGCGTCGCCATCGCGAGCCGTGTGATCCCGACCTCCCTCACCGTGTCGAGCACCTCGATGACCTTCCCGTACCTGAGCTCCGTGTCGGCCTTGATGACGACCGCCACGTCGTCGCGCGCCGTCTTGATGCTCGACAGTCGGTCCGCGAGGTCCTCGAGCGTGACCCGCTGGTCCTCGAGGTAGACCCGCTCGTTCTCGGAGACGGTGATCGTGAGCACGTCGCGGACGTCGATGTGCTTCGGCTCCGCCGTCGGGAGGTTCACGTCGATGCCCTGCTCGAGCATGGGAGCCACGATGATGAAGATGATGAGGAGCGTCATCATGACGTCGACGAGCGACGTCACGTTGATGTCGCTCATCGGGCCCCCGTCGTGGTCGCGCTTCCTGCGTCTCGACATCGACCTCTCGTTCCTCTCATGCGTCGTTGCGGTCGCCGCTTCAGCGGGTTCCCGACCGCATCCGCGCTACCTCGAGCCGAAGTTCCTCTCCACGGCGGACATGATCTCGGACGAGAAGTTTTCCATTCCCGCCGTCAGTTCTCTCACTCTGTTCATGAGGTAGTTGTACCCGACGAGCGCGGGGATCGCCACTGCGAGTCCGGCGACGGTCGTCGTGAGCGCGGCGGACACCCCGGGTGCGACGCTACTGATGCTCGCGCTTCCCGTCACGGACATTGCGGCGAACGCCTGCATGATCCCCCAGACCGTTCCGAAGAGCCCCACGAACGGTGACGCGGCCGCAACCGTCGCGAGCACGATGAGATGCCTTCGAAGATCGAGGACCTCTTCGGAGATCGTGCGCTCGATGCTCCGCTCGAGACCGTCGACCTGGACGATGTTGAGTGGACGCGGAACGCCTGTCTTCCCGGGACCGCCCTGGATCAGCGCGAGCTCGGCGAGGCCGGCCTCGAGGATCCGGGCGAACGGAGACGGCGAGAACCTCTGCCGGTCGGCGTAGTGGCCGATCATCCCATCGGGATTCTCGCGGAACTTCTTGAGGAATCGGAACGACGAGACGCGCGCCTTCCGGATCACGCCGTTCTTGTAGAAGATGATGGCCCAGGCGTAAATCGAGATGACAAAAAGGAAGACGACGATGCCCTGCCCGAGAAGACCAGACTGCCCTACGCTGGTCAGAAATCCGCTGCCCACTCTTGAGTCCTCCTGTCGGTCGAGATTACCGGTCCTTGGTCGTCTCGTCGGCGCTCGCTCGATCGGGTACGGGCTCCACTCCCGGCGACACCGATTCGAGGAACGCGGTCCAGCGGCGCTCGATGCCGGGGAGCGAGTCCCCGAACGACGCCTCGAGGACCTCGCCTGCGGCCGCCGGCCGCGACGAGGTTGCCGCTGCAAGCCCCTTCAGGCCCTCCGGGCCGAGCTCCGCGACGGCGAACGACGCGAACGAGCCTGCGGCCGGCTGGCTCTGCCTCTCGTCGAGGCTGGCGTAGAGCGCCGGCTCGATCAGGGTCTCGAGCCTCGGGAGGACCTTCCTCTCGTGAAGGTCGGCTCCCGCCGCCGCGACGGCCATTCCGGCCCATTCCCCGCCAGCGTAGACGGCCAGGCCGTCACGAATGAACGGATTATACACATTCCCCGATGCGTTCGCACCCAGGAGCTTCGTTACTTCGCGTGTCAAGGAGACCTCGATGCCCTCGGCCCTCGCCACATGAACGGCATTCGCCCATTCGACCCTGTGCGCGGCCGCAGGGTTATCCGTGATGAGGCGCTTCTCTCCGACTGACGGGTATACGTAGTAGTCTATTCGGTTCCTGTCGCCGAGGCCGAGCACCTCTCCCGCCCGGGCCTCCGCCCTGAGGATCGCATCCTCCATCTCGTCCAGCACGGGCTCCGGCGTACTTCCGCGGAAGTGCATCGCACTCCCCCCCACGTCGCGCGACGGCCACCCCGCGTAGGGGTCGATGAACTGCCCGGCGGTGCTCATTCCCCACCAGCTCATCACGAGTACGTAGAAGAGAGCGAACGCGAGCGTCGCAAGCCGCGCCTTCTGTCTCTCGAGCCCCAAGACCGGCTCCGCCGCGATCGCGAGAAGAACGAACGACCAGATCAGGAAGAGGTCGACCTGGCGCAGGAGGCTCCAGACGAACGGATTCGCCGCGGGCTCGACGAGGAACGCGAGATTCGCCCCGGTCTCGACGTCCTTCGTGATCGGGAGCAGGATCGCGAACGAGAGCGCCCCGATCCCCGCCGGCACCGACGCGTACGCGACCGCCGCGAACACGACCTTGAACCGGCTCACTCCTCCGGCGAGGCTCCCAGCGAGGCGGAAGAAGAGCGCCTCGAGGAGCGTCACGAGCGGTACCCCGACGAGCGCCATCACCACGCCGGACGCGACGAAGGCGGACCCGACCGTCTCCGGATCCGCGCCCGAGCGGAACGCCATGCCCCCGAGGAACGTGTCCATGTAGCCGCCTCGCACCGCGAAGACCGCCGACAGCATCGCGGACGCGGCGACGAACACGAGCGGGGTGATCCAGTGCGGACGTTCGCGCAGCCGCGAGAACGTCTGGTACGGGAAGACAAGAACCAGGGTGAGTGCCGCGATTGGGTTCAGTGGACGCGTCGGGGTTCCTGCTGGCTCGTCCGTCATCGGGGATCTCGCTCTTGCTGGGAATCTCGAACGACGAGAACGTCCGGGGGCGTTCAAGCCCACCGGAGACGCGCCAACGGGGCATGTTGGGAGGGAGAGTACTACCGGATTGGCCCGGGTGTCAAGGAGTGAGAATCGGGAGAAGCGGGTCGTGCAGCGGCGCGGAACACAGCCTCGTGCCCGTCACGCGCCGATGGACCGCATCGTCCGCTTCCGCCCATTGAACGTCGCGAGCTCCGAGACTCCCGCCCTCGTCAGGAGCCTGAGGGCGAGGTCGAAGTCCATGCCGACCTGCTCCGGCCGGTGCGCGTCCGACCCGAGCGTCACGGGGACGCCCCTTTCCACGCACGCACGAAGGAACGGGAGCGTCGGGTAGACGTCCAGGGCGGTCTTACGGAGCCCGGAAGTATTGATCTCCACGACGACGTCGGCCTCCGCGAGCGCCGACGCGGCCTCCGCATAGAGCTCGTCGAGCGGGAGGTTCGTAGTGATCCCGTGCTTCTTCACGAGGTCCGGGTGCGCCATGATGTCGAACCCGCCCTCCCGCGCGGCCTCGCAGAAGAGCTCGAAGTAGCGGGCATAGGTCGCGTCCGGGTCGCGCCCGACGTAGCTCGAGAGACGACGGCTGTCGCCGAACCCCCAACCGTCGATGTAGTGGACGGAGCCATAGATGTAGTCGAACTCGTACGGCTCGACCAGCTTCCAGCTCTCGTCCATCTGTCCCGGGAGGTAGTCCATCTCGATCCCGAGGCGAATCTCCATCTCCTCGACGTCCGCCTGGACGTCGCGCACGAGCTCGACGTAGCGGGGGAGATCCCCGGGAGCCATGCTGAGGTACGGGTCGCGGATCCCGGGCAGTGGAACGTGATCGGAGAACCCGATCTCGGGAAGCCCCTTCGCGATGGCCTCGCGAACGTAGTCCTCGGGCTCCCCGAACGCGTGGCCGCAGAGCTTCGTGTGGATGTGATAGTCAACGAGGCGGCCGTAGCTCTCACGATCGAGCTCCCGCGCCGCCCTCGTCCAGTTCAGGAACCGTCTCCTGACTCCCCGCCGTACCCTCTTCACCCTCTCCCCCGATCAGGGTTCGGTTCAGTTCTCCTGTGCAGGCTCCTCGATGAGTCCGAGTGCGCGCCCCGTCCGTCCCGCGGCGACCGACACGACGGCGTAGAGGCGCTCCGCCGGGCCCTCGGCGAAGACCTCCGCGAGCACCGCCCCGGTCTCGCGAGAGCGGATCTCGCCGGAGACCACGAAGCTCCCGCGCGTCCACTCCAGGCTGAGAACCGCGATCCCTTCGACTTCGGCGGACTCGTCGTCGATCATGCGGATGTCGAGCTCCGTTTCCCCTTCGAGGA
Organism: bacterium; assembly: GCA_025774935.1. GTDB lineage: Bacteria > Joyebacterota > Joyebacteria > Joyebacterales > Joyebacteraceae > JALGVN01. Next base: position 138,693 of record JALGZK010000002.1, read on the forward strand.
TTCGGGCAAACTGACGCGCCGCCATGTGCGACATGGAGTCGGCCGACGCCGGAAGAAGCTCCTCCGGGGCGTCGACCGCAACGGGAAGGATCCCCAGGCTCGCGATCGGCGCCGCGGGAGGAGTCACCTCCATCGAGCACTTGACGACTCCGACCACGATCGCGGTGATACTCACGACGAGGAGAATGCGGAGCGCGAGCGGCTGTGATGCCCAGCCGCCTGCGGGCTTCGCCTCAGGCTCCCCCGGTCGCTCTGGGGGCTGCGTCGTGTCGCTCATTCAACCGACTCCGTCAGCCGTGAGAACCCCTCAGTCATGACCCGTTCGGCCCGTCTTCCCCCCACGCCCGCTCGACCACGGCGTGCGGAGGGGGCTCCGTCAGGAGGCTCACGACCACGAACACGATGAGTGAGGCCAAGACTCCTGGGATGAATCCATGTACTCCGAGCGGGCGGCCGGCGACCATCCACGCGAGAGCCGTCGCCGTGCCAATCACCATCGAACACATCGCGCCTGCGCGCGTCCCCCGCTTCCAGTATACACCCAGCACGACCGGCCACAGACAGGCCGATGCGACGACCGCCCAAGAGAACGCAGTGATCTCGAGGATGAGTGCCGGCGGCTTGAGCGCGACGAGGAGCGATACGAACCCCGCCCCGAGGCTCGCGACGCGAGCGAGGAGGACGGTTCGCGGGCCCTCTGCCGGCTTGTCGCCCCGTTCGCGTCGCCTCCTGTCACCGAAGAGATCCTGCACGATCGCCCCGCTCACGATGATGAGGACCGACGCGAAGGTCGACATGCCAGCCGCCATCACGCCGGCGAGGAAGATCGCCCCGCCCCACGGGTTCAGCACCTGCTGCGTCAGAAGCGGAATCGCGAGGTCCGGGTTCGAGAGCGGAGGGAGGATCAGCCGGGACAGAGCTCCCGTCAGGTACGGGAAGAGCGCCATCGCTCCCCCGACCGTCGCCAGGACCGTCCCGAGACGAAGCACGCGCGTGCCCTTCATCGAGTAGAACCGGACGATGAGCTGGGGCATTCCCCACACGCCGAAGCTCACGATGAGCGCATACGAGACGAGACCGCCCCATCCCCAGATCCCGGGCGTCGTGACGTATCCGCTGTCGATAGCGGCGAGCTTCGCCGCGCCCTGTGAGAGGCCACCGACCGCGCTCAGTGTCGCGAATGCGAGGAGAAGAAGCCCGAAGATCATGATCCACGCCTGGACGAAGCTCGTCCAGACGACGGCGAGGTAGCCTCCGATCGAGACGTAGATGAGGATGATGACCCCGGCGATGAGGACGCCGGTGACGTAGGGGATTCCCATGAGTCCTTCCATGATACGCCCCATCCCCTGGAGGACGCTCACGTTGTAGACGATCATGAAGACGAAGATGATGAGGGCCGAGAACACCTCCGCGTTCCGCGCGTCGTACCGCCTGCCGATGAACCCCGGGATCGTCATCGTGTTGAGCCGCTTCGTGAACTGCCAGACGCGCTTGCCGAGAACGATCCACGCGAGCGTGCAGCCGATGAGGACGTTGCCGGCGGCCACCCACAGCGTCGACATACCGAATCGATAGCCGAACGCCCCACCCCCGATGATTACGACCGAGCTGAAGTATGCCGCCACGAACGAGAACGCGGTCACCCACGGTCCGACCTGCCGGCCGCCGATGTAGAAGTCCTCGGCGCTCTTCGTCCGCTTCGCCATCCAGAGCCCGAGCGCAATGAGGAGGGCGAGGTACACGCCGAGAACGGTTCCGTAGATCGCGACGCTACTCATCGGGCGTCCCCCCGTCGTCGCGGGACGAACTCACGAGCGCCCACACGATCGACGCGGCGATGCTCGCGAAGATCACGAGAATGGCCGCGAAGGTGGACCACGGAAGGCCGAGCGGACCCGGCATGGAACCTCCTTGAAGAAGTGCTGGCGGAGAGCCCTAGAAGAACTTGTAGTAGATGCGCATGTACGGAGCGAAGTCGAACTCGTACGGGTTGTAGTTCGTCGCGCCGTGCGCCCACATGGAGATCATGCTGCTGAAGCCGACGGTCCATTCCTCGCCGTTGAAGCAGAAGCCGGGACAGGCGTAGACACGGTAGTAATCCACACCCGGCTCCGCAACGTAGGCCTTGAACTCCCAGAGCGCCGACCAGTCGTCCGTGATGTCGCCCTCGAGGGTCAACCAAGCGATCCCGAATTCCTTTACATCTCTTCCGCCCGTACCTTGGCCATTGAACCAGTAGGCGGCGGCGATGTGTCCCTTCATGACGCCTACCTCGCCGGACGCGACGGCGCCGAGGGAGACGCCCCACGAACCGGTCGAAAGGCAGAGAAGACCGTCGCCGTCGATGCCCTCGGTTTCACCGGTAGGGATCCTTACACCGGTCAGGATCGCGACCCTCGGGTAACCGCTGTCACTCTTGTAGATCTGGATCTTGGGATCGATGATGATGTCGCCGAAGCCGGAGTTCGTGCCATTGTTGCTGTCCCCCGGAAGGTCTTGCGACCGGACGTGGTACGGCAGCCACCCACGGATCGTGAGCCAATCCGTGGCGCCATAGTAGACCCTCGGCACCGTCGCGAAGAACGTCCGCCCGCCGTTTGGGAAGCCCGCACCATCCCAACCCCCGCCGTTCCAGGGCCCGTCCTCCCACGTCTTGGTGTAGCTCTGATAGACCACCCACGTGTCCATCATCCACTTACCCTTGGGGAGCACGTTCGCCGTGAGGCCGACGATCGGGGCGGCCGAACTGAGGGCCGTGACGCCGAGCAGAATGCCTGCCGCGAGAGCGATCGCGGTCTTCCTCATCCTTCCTCCTTCGGGTGCTCTGGGAGCCCACAGAACTCCGGTTCTCATGGCTCGCACGTCGGGCTCAGACACTACCCCACCCCGGCGCGATGGTCAATCCGCTTCGAGAGAACCGGGGAGACAGGAGCCTCCCCGGTCGCAGAGTGTCCCGCTGTTCAGGCCTTCCGCCGCTCCCCCCTACCCGTTGGGTTCCTCGTAGCGATTCATGTGCGCGAACTCGCCGATCTCGAGCCGCTCCGGACGAGAACACTCGACCTTCGCCTGTTCCTCTGAGAGGAGCGGGCCGATTTCGTCCGCATGCTTCCCGACGATCACGAGCGTGATCACCGTCATGTCTTCCGGGATCCCGAGCACCTCCCGGACCTTCTTCGGGCTGTATCCAGCGATCGGATGTGCAACCAGACCGAGCTCGGTCGCACGGAGGATGAGGTGCGCGGTCGCCAAGCCCGTACTGAAGAGGTAGTAGTCACGCCCCTTGATCCGGCAGTCGAGGTCCGGCCGGCTCGCGACCGCGACGATCATCGAGGCGGCTGTCGCCCACACGTTTCCCTCGGAGAGCGCTTCGTGCATCCTCACGAGCACTTCCCGATCCCGGACGAAGACGTACCGCCACGGCTGGTTGTTGAAGCACGAGGCCGAGAGCCGCGCTGCCTCCGCGAGCTCCTCGACGATCTCGTCGGTGATCTCGACGGGCGCGAGCGAGCGGTAGGCCCGTCTCGCCTCGATCGCTTCTCTGACGTCCAAGCAATCCCCCTGTCGTGCGCCCCCTCGAGCTACCCGATCAGCTCCTTCACCTTCGCGAGCCGCTTCGCCCTGGGCGGGTGGTTCGTAACGGGGTTCCAGTCGCCGTACAGCGCGCGCTCGTTCGAGGGCTTCTCCGTCTGGTAGAAGATCCCCGCCGGCAAGCGGTCGGTCTCCCTCGCCAGCGCGAGCGCCTCGTCGAGCGTCGAAGCCGGCTTCTCAAGACGTTCGACCATCTCGTTGTACTCCGCATACCGGTTCGTGAATGTCACGCTCGGCTGGAGGACCTGGATGAACGAGAACCCCTCGTGCATCATGCCCGCCACAATGAGGTCGGTGAGCTCCCCGACCATGACGACGTATCCCCTCGCGACGAACGTCGCTCCCGCCTCGAGCATGAGCACGAGCGGGTTGAACGGATCCTCCGTGTTCCCCCTCGGGGTCGACGGGCCCTTGAACCCGTGGGCACTCGTCGGTCCTCGCTGTCCCGTGGTCAGGGCGTAGACCCCGTTGTCGTGGACAACGATCGTGATGTCGGAGTTTCTCTTCGCCGCGTACATCATGTGGGCGATCCCCTCCGCGAACGCGTCGCCGTCACCGCAGAACCCGACGACCTTGAGATCGGGGTTCGCGAGCTTGATCCCCTGTGCCGTCGCCATCGACCTCCCGTGCAGCGAGTAGAACCCGGACAGCGCGAGATAGTCGAAGATCTTCGCGTGGCAGCCGATCCCCGCCGTCATCACCACCCGCTCCTTCCCCACCCCTCTCTCCTCCAGCTTCCCGACGACGTCCTTCATGGCGTTCAGAATCGCGAAGTTGCCGCACCCGGCACACCAGGTGTTCTCGGCGTATGTCGCGAGCTCGTCCGGCATTTGGTGGTCCTTTCGTGTCTCAGTGCGTTGCTTCGTGTTCGCCCGTCGCCCCGTGTGCGCAGCCGCCCCCTATTGGGCGACGCGCTCGATCTCCCGCGCGAGCTCCTCCGGCTCGAACGGCCGTCCGTCGTACCGCCTGATGTGTGCGCCGGCGTCGATGCGGGCCTTCTCGGCCAGTAGCGACTCGAACTGACCCGCCGCGCTCTGCTCGATCACGATCGGGTTCGCGTCACGGTACTCCTCGAGCTCCCAGACCGGGAACGGCTTGAGGTAGACCGGCTGCACGACCGTCGCTTCGATATCGCTCACGCGGAGCGCCTCGAGTACGCTCATCGTGGTCGAACCGTACGTGAAGATGGTCGCCTTCCCCTGTCCGAACCGGTTGACGGTCTTCATGGTCCGGAGATGCTCGAGCACGGTCTCGGTCTTCCTCTGGCGCTTGTCGTGCATGCGCGCGATCGCCGCGGCATCCTCGGTGGTGATGCCGAGCTCGTCGTGCTCGTAGCTCGTCCACTGGATGAGCTCGTCCGACGGCGGGAAGAGGAGGGGTGAGACGCCGTCTTCCATGTCGGCGTAGCGCTTGTAGCCGCCGCCGTCGTGCATCGCAGGCTCCGCCCAGGCCGCGTCCTCGACGTCGAGATCGAGAGTCATTCTGCTCTCCGAGAGGTGCTTCTCCGTGAGGAGCACGGCTGGCGACTGGAACCGCCACGCCAGTTCAAGAAGCTCCGCCGCGAGCCCGTAGGCCTCGCGCACCGTCCCGGGAGAGGCGACGATCCTCGCGAACTCGCCGTGACCGGGAGAGAGCGCGAACCTGAGGTCGCCCTGCTCCGTGTAGGTCGGTACGCCCGTGGACGGACCGGAGCGCGCGGAGAGGATGGCCAGGATCGGAACCTCTGCCATTCCCGCAAGTGAGATCGCTTCCTCCATGAGCGCGAACCCTCCGCCGCTCGTTCCGACGGCCGTGCGCGCCCCCGCGGCCGCGGACCCGAGGGCGATGTTGATCACGGCGATCTCGCTCTCGGGCTGCATCGTCACGACCCCGAGCTCTTGGTCGTGCGCCGCCAGGTAGTGGAGAATCGTGGTCGCAGGCGTCATCGGGTACGCCAGGTAGACGTCGAGACCGGCCGCAGCAACACCGAGCGCAATCGCCTGGTTCCCCGTCATCATGGCCCGCTCGCGGTCGCCGTCGCCGAGGGGGAACTTCCCCCCCGCCTTCTCCGCGACCGCCCGGTAGATGTCCGTCGCGAACGGGATGTTGTTCTCGAGGTCCCGTTTGTACTCCCTCGTGATGAACGCGGCCATCTCGTCCGCGGAGAGCCCGATGACCGCGGAAAGCGCCGCCGCCCCGCTCACCCCGATCCGAAGCCCGGGGTTCGGGTACTTCTGCGCCTCAGTCGACATGGCCACGCCGATCCCCTGCCCGCTCTCTACGACGTCGGAGTTGTACACCACGACGCCACCCTCGGCCACGTGGTCCCGGTGCGTCTCGTGGCTCCTCTTGTCGAGCCCGACGACGAGGTCCGCCTTCATGAAGTGGCTCGTGATCTCTCGAGTCGCCGTGGTCACCGCGACGAAGTTGTGGCCGCCCCGGATGAGGCTCGGGTAGTCGTCCATCTGGAAGACGTGCCGACCCATCGAAGCGAAGAAGTTCGCGGCTGAGGAACCCGCCTTCTTGATGCCCTCACCGGCCTTGCCTCCGACGATGTACGTGAACCTGTCACGACTCATGCGTTGCTCCCTCTCGTGCACCCTTCTTCAACACCGACCCACTGCCCGTCCCCAGCTCGCTCAGGGGCTGTCCACCGGTTGTCCCGCGAGTTGTACCCAATCCTGGCTGAAGCGCTCTCCCGATCGCTCCACGCTCCCCGCGATAGCCCGGCCCACTGCCCTCTCCAGACGGGAGCGGTTGTCCACAGATCTGTCCCCGATGTCTCCACACCTCTGTCCACCGGGGTGTCCACCGCCCTTTCCACTCCAAACCCACCTCTCGCCCACCGGCTGTCCACCGTGTTGTCCACCCGTCGTCCACCGTCGTTGGCACGTCACGCGGGTTCCTCTTCAGGCGCTGCGAGGGCCAGCGCGATGTCCGCGAGCGTGATGAGGTCGAGCGCGTTGTGGTGGAAGACCGTGAGGATGTCCACGATCTCGCCGGTGCGCACGAAGTGGTGGTAGACCGCGGGGATCTCCTCTCCCGGGATGTCCCCCGCCCGCCGCCGCCCGCAGACGCGCCACTCGAGCGTCTGGAGCCTGCAGTCCGGGAGGACATCGCGCCAGCGCCGCCGTGAGTGATGCAAGAGATCGAGATGACCGGGTTCCGCAGGCGCGTCCATGCCGTGAAGGGCCAGCCGGTCCCTGAGTACGGGCAGATCGAACGCCTTCCCATTGAACGAGACCAGCATGTCGGCCCCGGCGAGCATCGCCGTCCAGTTCTCGAGGAGCGCCGGCTCCTCGCTGTAATCGCGCGCGAAGACCTGCGTCAGCCTCACGTCGTCCCGGGTGACGCGCATCACCCCCAGAAGGAAGATCATGTTGCCGGCGAGGCCGGTCGTCTCCGTGTCGACGAAGAGGGCTCCGCCCGGGTTCCCGAGAAGCGCCCTGACCTCGTCGTCCATGTCGTCGCGGGCGCGGACGGCTCTTCTCGTCCTCTCGATCTCCGCGAGGAGCGACGTGAGCGACTCGTCCGAGATGAGATCGCGCAGGCTCCGGTCGACCACGAGCACCCGGCCGGTCTCCACCGTGCCCGGGAGTTCGTCGATGCGCGCCGGACGCGGCTCGCCCTTCGCGCGCTCCTTCCGCTCTACTCCGGGGCCGATACCGGCGAGCCTCTCCTTGAAGTCGTCTCTCATGGTGTCGTGTCCGCAGGCCGTCCGGCCTCGGGCCTCACTCCCGTCCCGGCTCGACCACGACGAGGAGCCGGTCGGCCTCCACGTCATCGAGCCTCACCGTCTCCCCGCCAAGGAACCGCACCTCGACGTCGACCGGGCGCCCCCAGTCTCCCAGACCGAAGAAGGTGGTGAGGGAGTGCTGGCTCGTCGTGCCCTTACCGCCCTGAACCTCTCTGATCTGCTCGTTCTTTCCGCGCGTGACGATGATCCTCGCGCCGATCCCGGATGCGTTCGACTGCGTCCCCACCGCCTTGACCGCAAGCCAGTGGCCCTCGACGCCCTTCTGCGCGGGGCCGTCGTTCCGGAAGAGCCGGAGTCCCTCGCCGCTCGCGACCGCGATGTCGAGGTCCCCGTCCAGGTCGTAGTCGCTCATCGCGCAGCCCCAGCCGTTGAACGTCCGCACCCCCGCGTGCCACGTCGCGTCCACGAAGGTGCCGCGCCCGTCGTTCAGGTAGAGGAAAGTCCCGCAGTCCGGGTAGATCGACGTGATGAAGAGGTCGAGGTCGCCGTCCGCGTCGACGTCTCCCCATGCGGGGTCGGAGTGCGTCTCAGCGAACTTGATGCCTGCGTCGGCGCGCCGCTCCACGAACGGACGCGCCCCGTCGGCTGCCGGACGGACGCCCGGAGATCCGGGCGCCCCCGGGAGTCCCCCTGGATCCCGGAGGGTGTTCTCGTAGAGCATCGACATGTCAGATACTTCGATGTACCTCGGATGCGCCAGGTTCGCGCAGATGAGGTCGAGATCGCCGTCGCTGTCGTAGTCGCCCCACTCGGAGCCGATCGTGTGGCCCCACCAGCCGTCGGTCTCGGTCCCCGAAACACCGAGCTCGGGGGCCACGTTCGTGAACGTCCCGTCCCCCTCGTTCATCCACAGGAAGTCCTCCTGCAGGCGGTAGTTCGAGACGAAGATGTCGAGATCGCCGTCGTTGTCGAAGTCGCCCCAGTTGACCCCGCGCCCGGAGAGGTCCTCCCCGAAGGGCGGCGAGATGCCGGCCGAGTACGTGACCTCCGCGAACGTCCCGTCTCCCAGGTTCCTATAGAGAATGTCCGGAAATCCCTGTCCGAGCTTCGACCAGTCGCCGTGGGTCGGACGCTCGTAGCTTGCGAGGTAGAGGTCGACGAAGCCGTCGGCGTCGATGTCGCCCCAGGCCGCCCCCTCCGTCGTGTACAGATCGGTGATGCCCCCCGCGGCCTCCGTCGCGTCCTCGAACGTCCCGTCCCCGCGGTTCACCCAGAGCCGGTCGGTGCGCTCTCCCTCCGTCGCCCCCGACGTCGCGTAGAAGTCCAGGTCCCCGTCGTTGTCGATGTCGGCCCAGACCGCGCCGTTCGTCCCGCTCTCCCCAATGCCGGCCTCCGCCGTCGCGTCGGCGAACGTCCCGTCGCCTTGGTTTCTCATGAGCACGCGCCCGGCGAGGAGGAGGTCATCATATCCGTCTCCGTCGTAGTCGCCCCACGCGACCCTCGACTCCCTCCGGTCGCCGAGACCCGCCTGGCTCGTGACGTCAGTGTAGACCGGGCCGTCATAGCGCGTCCTCGCCCGGGCGAACTCATGAAGCGTGAGCCGCCCCGCCTTCCGCGCGAAGGCGCGGTCGAAGAGCTCAGCGAGCGCCGTGTCCGCCCGCGCCGGCCACCGGTTCTTCCGTCCGCCGACGACAATCGACCGGAGGTACGCGTCGAACGCCTCGTCGAAGTGCCCGAGTCCCTCGAGCGCCTGTCCGAGCGTGAAGTGGTGAGCCGAGCCCGTCTCCTCCTCATCCGGTCCGATGTCGAGGAGCTCGAGCGAGCGCACCGCCAGGTCCCGCGCCGACGCGAAGTCCTCAGCCTGAACGAGGGCTCTCGCCGCCGTCAGCGAGTACGTCGGAAGATCGTCCTCGTCCCCACCGAGCTCCGTCGCGCGCCGCGCGAGCGCCGCGGCCTCGTCAGGAAGAAGACGGCACGACACGTAAGAGCGCGCGACGAGATCGAGGATCTCCGGGTCGTCCGGGTGAGACGCGACCACTTCGTTCCCGAAGCGTTCGAGCTCGTCGAACTGCTCGAGCCGTTTCAGGGTGACCATCTTGTACCCAAGCACCTTCGTGCGCCACTCGGAGACCGGGTGGGCCGCGAGGAACTCGTCGGCCATCTCGAGCCTCGTCGCGTCGTCGCGTTCGACGGCGACCCAATCGCACTCCTCCTTGATGAGGTCGCTCCCGAGCTCGCTGTCCGGGTAGAGCTCGACAAGCCGAGTCTTCGCATCCTCGAAGAGGCTGGTGTCGAGGGCTCCCTCACCAGCCGCGGCTTCCGCCTCGGCATCTTCTTCCTCGCCGTCCCCTTCTCCCGCCATCTCGTACGCGGCCACCGCGGCGCTCAGGTTGAACGCGCCGTCCGGCGCCTCCTCGAGAATCTCGAGCGCCTCGGCGAGCACGAGGGCCTTCCCGTCGTCGCTCTCGGCCGACTGCTGGAGCTCCGCCTCCCACTTCCCGACGACGGCCTTCCACGAGGACGGATCGACCTGTGCCGCCCGGCCGAACCACTCCGCCGCCTCCTGGAACGCGTGCGCCCGCGTGTAGATGTCCGCCTTCTCATGGAGGAGCTCGTATTCGTCGCCCGCCCTCTCGATGGCCACGTCGAGCACCTGCTGTGCGCGGTCGTAGTCTCGGACCGCCGCGTAGCCTCGTGCCTCCTCGATGCGCGCGGCGACGTACTCGTCCCGCGACGAACAGCCGGCCAGCAGTACTGCGAGGAGGAGACAGGCCGCCAGCAGGAGCGTGATCGACCTCGTGTACATCCTCTTGCCTCCAGTCGGACGTGTGGAGCCGGGGTGCGTGCGGACGGCGATGGGCGCGACCTGCGGACCTAACCCGCGGGGCTGACCCCGAGTCCCGCTCCCTCGGGCAGGTGTATCTTCCCGTTCTCGATCGTCATTCCACGATATGGATCGTTGCCTATCAGAAAGGCGCTGTCGAGGTCCGCGTAGTCGACGAGCGGCGAGATGTGCGCGGCCGCCGTGATCCCGACCGAGCTCTCCATCATGCACCCGAGCATCGTCTTGAGCCCGAGTCCCTTCGCCATCTTCGCCATCCTGACCGCCTCGACGAGCCCCCCGCACTTCATGAGCTTGATCACAATTCCGTCGACCGCATCCGCGAGCGCCGGAATCCTCTCGCTCGTCGGGCAGCTCTCATCCGCGAAGATCGGTGCCTGCGAATGTCTCTTGACCATCCTGAGTCCGGCGATGTCGTCCGAGGCAACCGGCTGCTCCACGAACTCGACCCCGATCCCGGCGAGCACCTCGATCTTCGCGATCGCCTCCTCCGGGGACCAGGCGCAGTTCGCGTCGACCGTGATCGTGGCGCCCGTTGCCTCCTTGATCACGCCGACGATCGAGGGATCGGTCTCGCCGTCGAGTTTGATCTTGAACATGGGGTAGCCCGGCACCTCGAGCGCCTTCTCAAGCATCTTCTCAGGCGTGTCCAGGCCGATGCTGATCGTGGTCACTGGCGCGTCAGTGGGGTCGAGCTCGAAGTGACGATAGAGCGGAAGCCCATATCGCTTGCCCATCATGTCGTGTGCGGCGATCTCGAGCGAGGCCCGGGCGGAAGGATCCCCGGCTCCCCCGCGCGACGTCAGGTGCGCCATCAGCTCGGACTCGTGCGCCGACTTCTCGACGATTCCGCGCATCCGCTCGAGATACGAGAGCACCGACTCGGTCGACTCGCCGTAGAATCCCGACCACGCCGCCTCGCCGACGCCGCTGAGCTCGCCGTCCGAGATCTCGACGAACACGCTCTCGCTCGTCACGCTCGTCGTCCTCGCCGTCCGGAAGACGTGCCGCGGCACGAGTTCGATGACCCTGTGGGAGAGCTGCATCGGCTGGCTCCGGTCGCGCGCGGGCCGGCGGGTCACCTCACGAAGGGGTTCGTCCTTCGCTCGTTCCCGATCGTCGTGGTCGGCCCGTGTCCGGGGAAGACGAGCGTCTCGTCGGGCAGAGCGAGGAGCCTCTCCCCGATCGACTGCAGGAGAACCTCGTAGGCGATGGTATTCTCCTCGCTGCTGCACGGGAGGTCGCTGCGGCCGATCGATCCTGCGAAAAGGGTGTCACCCGTGAAGACGAACCCGTCGCCCAGGAGCGAGATGCCGCCGGAGCTGTGACCTGGTGTATGGATGACGGTGAGGCTCACGTCCCCGATCTCGATCCTGTCGCCCTCCTTGACGAGGACGTCGGCCGGCGCCACGTAGACGTCGAAGCCGAAGAGCCGGGACGAGTTCCTCACGGGATCGGTGAGCTTGAACCCGTCCAGCTCGTGGATGAGGACCTCTCCACCGACCGCGGCCTTGAGGAAGTCGTTTCCGGACATGTGGTCGGGGTGACCGTGGGTGTTGACGATGTAGCGGACGTCGACTCCGAGCTCCTTCACCCTGTCGACGATCCCGGCGGTCTCCTCGGCATCCATGGTGCCGGGGTCGATGACGACGGCGTCCCGCGTCTTGCGGGAGCTCAGAATGAAGCAGTTGGCCTCGGCGAAGCCGACGGGCGTGCTCTCGAGGATGACGCCGTCTCCGACATCGTAGGGGGTCCATTCGGGCACGTGGATCACCTCTGTTCGGGCTCTGGCGGCGGGAAACGCGGTTTGGGTGCCCTCTACTATACCGCCAATCGGCCGCCCCGACACCCGCAAAAAGGACCGTCAGCGACGCCAGAACCCCCCGGCGCCGGCCAGAGGGCTCTCATGATGCAGTGGTCCCGCGGGGCTGCGGATTCGGCGTCACTCCCTCGCGAGTATCGCCATGAGGAGCAGCCGCGCGGACTCCTTGTCGGGAATCGGCCACGCGCTCGCGAACCCCTCCTGGTCCTGCTGGATGGCGGGCCGGAGGATCGGAAGCCCGACGCACGACGGGCAGCCATCGTCGCACTCGCACGTCTCCACGAGCTCGAGACACCCGCGCATCAGCTCCTCGATCATGTGGTATCCGGTCTCCGCGAACCCGAGCCCTCCCTCGAAACGGTCGTAGATGAACATCGTAGGAGAGCCGGTGTTGCTGCTCTCCACGATCCCCCCGATGTCCTTCCGGTCGCACATCGAGTAGAGCGGCAGCACTGAGATCGCCATGTTGCGAATCCCGACGAGCCCCTCGACCGGGTTCCTGCCCCGCTCACGGACGTCGTTCATGATCTCCTTGCCCGGAACGAGCCAGAGCGCCATGGTCTCGAGGTGGAGCTGCGGGAGGTCGAGGTTGCTCCATCCGATCGAGTCCATCTGGTAGAACTTGATCTTCTTGAAGGCCGTCGTCCCCCACGTCACGGTCGCTTCGCCGAAGAAGACGTTGCTCTCCCTCCAGATCTTGTTGTCCTTCTCCTTCGTGACCCTGATCGACGACTCGAGCACGGGCTGCGTGTAGTAGTCGACCTCCTTCTTCTCGACGTACGCGACCTTCTGCTCGAGGTCGAGCTCGCGGACGAAGTACGTCTCGCCCTCGTGAAGGTAGATCGCCTCCGGGTAGAGAAGTTCGAGCGCGCTGATCCCGTCGACGACCCCGATGACGGTGTTCTTCTTTGCTACGTCGACGATGGTGTAGGTGTCGTCCGAGATCGTCCGGAGGCTCACGTCCCGTGCCGGCGTCGCCGTGGTCGACCAGTAGTAGTGCCCGTCGACCTCCTTCACGTCGTGGAACTCCTCGAGGAGCTCGAGGATCGGTCGGGTGAGTCCTCCGAAGAGCGCCTCGTCCGCCTCCGTGAGCGGGAGCTCGAACGCGGCGCAGCGGAGGTGCTTCGCGAGGATGTACTTGTTCTCCGGGTCGATGACCGCGTTCTCCGGAGACTGGTGGAAGAAGTACTGGCCGTGGCGCATCAGGTACTGGTCGATCGGGTCGTTGTAGCCGACGAGCACGGCGAGCGATTCGTCGGATGCCCGTCCTGCGCGACCCGCCTGCTGCCACGTACTCGCGATCGTCCCGGGGAACCCGACGATGATCGCGGCGTCGAGGCTCCCGACGTCTATCCCGAGCTCGAGCGCGTTCGTGCTCGCTACGCCCATGAGCTCCCCCGAGAAGAGCTGCCGCTCGATCTCGCGGCGCTCCTCCGGAAGGAACCCGCCGCGGTACGGACGGACCTTCTCCGCGTACTCGGGCTTGATCCGCTGGAGCGTGTCCTTCGTGTACCGGTAGATGAGCTCCGCCACGACGCGAGCCCGCCCGAACGCGATCGTCTGGAACCCGTCCGCGATGAGCTCCGCCATGAGCCAGTGGCCCTCGACGTTCGAGCTGCGCCGCTCCATCTTCGCAAGGTCGAGGTAGGGCGGGTTCCAGAGAACGAAGTGCTTCTTCCCGTGCGGACTCCCGTCGTCGTCGACGACGTCGACGGGGACGCCGAGCAGTCCCTCCGCGAGCTCGCGCGGGTTCGCGATGGTGGCGCTCGAACAGACGAACTGAGGGCTGGAGCCGTAATGCTCGCATACCCGGCGGAGACGCCGAAGTACGTTCGCGACGTTCGAGCCGAAGATGCCCCTGTAGGTGTGAATCTCATCGACCACGACGTACTTCAGGTCCTTGAAGAACCGGTTCCACTTCGCGTGATACGGCAGGATCCCGGCGTGGAGCATGTCTGGGTTCGAGAGGATGATGTTCCCCTCGTCCCTGAGCTTCCTGCGCGTGTGGCGGGTCGTGTCGCCGTCGTAGGTCCCGGTACGGATGAGCTCGGAGAGCCGCTCGGATCTCGCGGCGAGCCTCGTCAGTCCCTTGAGCTGGTCCTGTGCGAGGGCCTTCGTCGGGAACAGAAAGAGCGCCTTCGAAGAAGGATCGTCGAGCAGGTTCTCGATGACGGGGACGTTGTAGCAGAGCGTCTTCCCGGACGCGGTGCCTGTCACGACGACCACGTTCCCGCCTGCGCGGATACCCTCGATCGCCTCGACCTGGTGCGAGTAGAGGCGCTCGATGCCAGTCTCCGCCAGAGCCGTCCCCAGAACATCGGGGATCGGGCGCGAGAGGTCCCCGTACACGGCCTCGCGCGCCGGGATGGTCTCGACGTGGCTGATCTGCCGCTGGTAGCTCTGGTCGTGCTGAATCTTCGCGAGGAAGTCGGTGATGGTCATTGTCTGCGTGGGCGTCCCGGCCGTTCCTAGAAGCGGTTGTACACGAGGGCCTTCTTGAGCTGGCCTATTGCCTTCGTGATGTTGATCTCCCGCGGGCAGGCTTCGGCGCAGTTGAAGATCGTCCGGCAGCGCCACACCCCCTCGCGCGCGTTCACTACGTCGAGCCTCTCCGCCGCCGCCCTGTCGCGGCTGTCGAAGATGAACCGGTGCGCCTGGACGAGCGAGGCCGGCCCGAGATACTCGCGGTTCGTCCAGAACGAGGGACACGAGGTCGTGCACGACGCGCACAGGATGCACTTCGTCGTGTCGTCGAAGCGTTCCCGTTCCTCCGGGGTCTGCCTCCACTCCACGGGCGGCGGTGTCTCGTCGTTCACCAGGTACGGCTTGACGATCCGGAACTTCTCGAAGAACGGCTGCATGTCGACGATGAGGTCCTTGATGACCGGCAGGCCGTTCAGGGGCTCGATCTCGATTGGGCTGCTCACGTCCTTCACGAGCGTCTTGCAGGCGAGGCGGTTCAGGCCGTTGATGCGCATGGCGTCGGAGCCACAGATCCCGTGCGCGCATGAGCGCCTGAAGACCAGAGTCCCGTCGATGTACGACTTGATGTGGAGGAGCACGTCGAGCACGCGGTCGGTCGGCTCCGCCTCGACCGTGAACTCCTGCCAGTGCGGCTTCTCGTCACGCTCCGAGTCGTATCGCTTTATCCGCAGCTTCACTTCCATGGTGATCTCCGTGACGCGTCCCGTACCGGCCGCCGAGCGCGCTCCTAGTACGTTCGCGGCTTCGGGTCGAAGAACGTGATGTTGACGGGCTTGTACCTGAGCTCCACGCCGTCGTCTGTCTGGAAGGCAAGCGAGTGCTTGAGCCAGTTCTCGTCGTCCCTCTCCGGGTAGTCCTCGCGCGAGTGTGCTCCGCGGCTCTCCTTGCGTGCCGCCGCGGCAACGGCCGTAGCTTCAGCGATATCGAGGAGGTACCCGAGCTCGAGCGCCACGAGGAGCTCCATGTTGAAGCGCTTGCCCTTGTCGTGCAGGCTCACCCGCTTGTAGCGCTGCTTGAGCTCCCGAACGTCACGGACGGCCTCCTCCATAGCGTCCTGGAGGCGGAGGACCCCCACCTTGCCCATCATGACCTCGCGCAGGTCCCTCCGTATGTCCGCCACGTTCTCTCCGCCTTCGCTCGCGAGCAGGCGGTCGAGCTCTTCGCGGATCCGCTCCTGCGGCTCCGGTTTGAGCTCGAGGAAATCCGTCCCTTCCATGTGCTTGGCCATGTGTCTCCCCGCCCGCCGCCCGAAGACCACGAGCTCGACGAGTGAGTTGCTGCCGAGACGGTTGGCCCCGTGAACGGAGACGCACGCGCACTCACCTGCGGCGTACAGGCCGGGGATCGCTGTGTTCTTCTCGTCCTGCAGCACCTGTCCGTCGACGTCCGTCGGGATCCCGCCCATGGCGTAGTGCGCCGTCGGCTGCACGGGCATCGGGTCGACGGCGGGGTCGATCCCGATGTAGGTCTTGCAGAAGTCCTGGATGTCGGGGAGCTTCTTCTCGACGGCCTCGCGTCCGAGGTGGCTCGCGTCGAGATGGACATACTCCTTCCCCTCGACGCCGCGACCCTCGAGGACTTCCTTATGAATGGCGCGCGACACGACGTCGCGAGGCGCCAGGTCGAGGAGGTTTGGCGAGTATCGCTCCATGAAGCGCTCGCCCTCGCCGTTCAGGAGCGTGCCGCCCTCTCCGCGGACGGCCTCCGTGATGAGGATCCCCATCTTGTAGATACCGGTCGGGTGGAACTGGAAGAACTCCAGGTCCTCGAGGGGGATACCCTTCCGGTACAGCATGGCGGGCCCGTCCCCCGTGAACGAGTAGGCGTTCGAGGTGATCTTGAACATCCTCCCGAATCCGCCCGTCGCCACCAGGACGGCCTTCGCGCGGAAGGTATGGAGCTCGCCGGTGGCGACCTCGTACGCGATGACTCCCTGACAAGTCCCACCCTCGGCGCAGATGTCCACGACCTGGAACTCGTCGAAGAAGTCAACACGGTTCCGGATCGCTCGCTGGTAGAGGGTCTGGAGGATCATGTGGCCCGTGCGGTCGGCGGTGTAGCAGGCGCGCCGGACGAGGCCCTCGCCGTAGCTTCGCGTGTGTCCACCGAAGGGCCGCTGGGCGATCTTGCCGTCGGGAGTCCTGTCGAACGGGAGGCCCCAGTGCTCGAGGTCGTAGACGGCTTCGATGGCCTCCTGAGCGAGGATCTCGGCCGCGTTCTGGTCGACCAGGTAGTCACCGCCCTTGACGGTGTCGAACATGTGCCACTCCCAGAGATCCTCCTCGTGGTTGCCGAGAGCGGCGCCCATCCCGCCCTGTGCAGCGCCGGTGTGCGACCGCATGGGGTGAAGCTTGGAGAGAACCGCCGTGCTGCCCGCCGGAGAGATCTGGGCCGCTGCCATGAGGCCGGCGCCGCCCCCACCTATGACCACGGCATCGTAATTGTGGTACACGCTCCGCTCCTTCGGTCGCTGTGCCTCAGCCCGTCACGGGCTGAAACGTGAAGAGCACGAAGGCTCCGACGACGAGGAAGAGTATGCCGACCGTCCACAGCGCCGTCTTGAGGAGGGTCCTCAGGCCGTGGCTGCGGACGTAGTCGTCGATCACGATGCGCGCGCCGTTCACGCCGTGGCTCACCACGAGCCCCAGGAGGACCAGGTCGTAGATCCGCCAGAAGGGGTTCGCCAGACGTCCCGCCGCGAAGCTGTAGTCGACCTCATCGACGTGGTGGAGGACGTGCATCACCACGATGTGCCCGAGAAGCAGGAACGCAATCAGGACGCCGGAGACGCGCATGTAGAGCCAGGTTGCGAGCTCGAAGTTCGAGGAGGGCCGAGCCCGGGACATAACGAAGCGATCTGTCATGGCCGAACCTCCCCTAGTGAAGAAGCCAGGACGCTAGCATCACGTACGCCACCGGCAGGAAGAGAATCAGGAAGAGCGCGTGCTCGAGGATCACCAGCTGCCTCTGGTACGAGTGGGCGCGGTCCCACAGGTCGAGTGCGATGATGTGGAGGCCCGAGAGACCGTGGTAGATCACGGAAGCTACGAGCCCGACCTCCGCGAGGCGGAAGAAGGGTGTCGCGTAGATGCGAACCACCAGGTTGTACGGCTCCGGCCCCCAGAGGAGCAGCGCCGTGTCCGCGATGTGGAAGAGGAGGAAGAGAACGAGCCCGAGACCGGTCACCCGACGTCCGATCCAGGAGTACATTCCCGATGCGCCTCGGTACATAGGCGGACCTCCTCATGGCTGGTTGGTGCTGCAGAATGCCTGCGTCCGGATGGAGGTCTGCCATCGTGCCATCCGGTGGCGCCGAGGGCAAGACGCGGGGCGCCTCACTCTCCGACGATCTTCACCAAGACCCGCTTCTTCCGGCCGCCGTCGAACTCGCCGTAGAAGATCTGTTCCCACGGCCCGAAGTCGAGTTCTCCGTCGGTGACGGCGACGACCACCTCGCGCCCCATCACCTGGCGCTTGAGATGCGCGTCGCCGTTGTCCTCCCCCGTTCTGTTGTGGCGGTAGTGGTCGACCGGCGCGTGGGGGGCGAGCTCCTCAAGCCAGTCCTCGTAGTCCTGATGCAGCCCGGACTCATCGTCGTTGATGAAGACCGACGCCGTGATGTGCATCGCGTTCACGAGGACGAGACCCTCGCGAACGCCCGACTCCTCGAGCGCCTCTTCTACCATGGGGGTGATGTTGAGGAACGCACGGCGGCCGCGCACGCTGAACCAGAGTTCCTTGCGATGGCTCTTCATCGGCGTTCCCCGATCAGCCCTCGTCCTCTTGCTCACCCACCCACTTCTCGAGCCCGATCTCCCGAATCCTCTCGAGGTTCACGCGGGCGGGGCGTCCCATGTCGGTCCGGTGGAAGCTCGCGAGGATCTCACACTCGTCCATTTCGCCGCACTCGGCGCACGTGACAACGCCCCGCGCCTTCGCGCAGGGCCTGATCCGGCACCCCATGCTGAACAGCTGCTCGGCGGGACCGTGGCAGCCGCCACAGATGATCTGGTCGAATCCGATCTCCGTCTGGAACTGCCGGGATATGTGCTCGGCGATCTCCTCGAGCTTGTCGATGTCCCCGGTCGTGCACGCGACGTAGATCTCGCAGTTCCCGCAGTACAGTCCGCACGTGCCGATGAGCGCGCGATCCACCGAGCCCATGGCCGCCCCCCTCGTTCCTCAGGCTCAATCCACCTTCGTCGTCGGGATTTCCTCCGTCTCCCTCTCCTCGACCCACGCGGAGAGGCCGACCTCCCGGATCCGCTCGAGCGTCTTCTTCGCGGACCCGTAGTCGCCCCCCTGGTAGAACCCCTCAAGCGTCGTGCACGTCTCGTACTCGCCGCAGTCACTGCAGAGCTTGATGTGCCTCGCCCTCGCGCACTTCCCCACGCTGCAGTCGGCGCTCCAGTGCTCCTCTAGCGGTCCCCAACATCCGGAGCAGTGGATCTGATCCGGGCGACACTCGGTGTCGCAGTTCTCTACGATCCAGTTCGCGATCTTCGTCTGGGCCTCGACGTCATCGTTCTTCCCTGCCAGGTGGATGTCGCAGTCGGCGCAATAGATGCCGCAAGCGCCGAGCATCCCGAGATCGATCTTCGCCATCGTCGCATTCCCCCGCGTTCTATCCCAGTTCCTCGCCGAGCATCCCGATCATGAGCTCCGCGTTCCTGGCGGCGTGCCCGGCGTGACAGTTGTTGAAGAACGCGTAGACCTTCGTGGCCTTCTCCTCGAGGTCGAGGAGCTTCCTCGCCCACTCGGAGAGTTCCTCGTCATTATAATCATAGTCGTACCTGTCGCCGCCACCTTTTCCCCACCAGTTTCGGGCGTTCCTGCCGTGGAGGCGGACGTACCCCGTGTCGGTCGTCGCCGCCACGAGAGGAGGAATCAGCCCCTTGAGGCTCGGCTCGTCGACGGCGCAGTAGCTGATCCCGTTCTCCTCGAGCAGCTTGAAGGTCTCCTCCTCGATCCACGAGTCGTGCCGGAATTCGACGAAGAAGGGGTCGTCGACGAAGCGCTTCCGGAGGAACCGGAGATGTTCCTTCGCTTCACTGCTGTTCTTGAACTTCCACGGAAACTGCGCGAGGTACCCCACGAACTTCCCTGCGTCCTTGAGGGGCTCAACGGAGTCCGCGAAAGCGCGGTACATCGAGGCGTCGTCTTCGACCTCGTGCGTCATCCCCTTGAAAAGCTTCACCACGAACTCGAAGCCCGCGGGCGTCTTCGCCTCCATCCGCTCGAACATCTTCGCTTCGGGAATGCGGTAGTAGCTCGCGTTGATCTCGACTACGTCGAAGTGCCGGACGTACTCGTCGAGCATCTTCCCGCGGGGCGTCCGGGGCGGGTAGAAGGTGCCCACCCAGTCGGCGAAGCTGTAGCCCGACGTCCCGATCCGGATGCGCCCGTGCTTCCCGAGCCGCCTCAGGCGCGGAGGCGACGGGCTGCTGTCGAATGCGCCGTTCGCATCGGCGATCGAGCCGTTGCCCCGTGGCGTCTCTCCGAAGAGGTCGCCCTGGTTTCCGTTCTCCTGTCTCATGATGTTTCTCTCGTGCTGCGGTGAAGCTGCTGTCCGCTCCGCGCGCTACTCCGACCGCGTCCTCTTCTTGTCCTCGAGGTCCTGGTGCTTGAGCATATCGAACGGACTCGTCGAGATGCTCGCCGGGAGCGGCGTCGTGTCCACGTTCGGGGCCGCGTCGTGCCATCCCGCCATGAGCGAGCGGTTCACGCGCTCGCCCGAGCCGACCCCCATCCTGAGGAACCTCGGCTCGGAGACGCGCCGTGCCGCCGGCCACATCCTCTTGTCGTGCCTGACGAGCCTCGCCCTCGTGATCGCGTGCTCTCCGTACTTGTCCCTGATCTCGTCGATCGCCGTCAGGAGCTTTCGGTGCGAGTCCTCTTCCTTCTGGCGGAAGAGGTCGACCTGGATCGTCTCCGGAATCTTCACGAGTCCGGAGCAGTTCACGCCGACGAGACGGATCGCCTGGCCAGGCCTCCAGTGCCGGTGCATGAGATCCCTGGCGACCCTGTAGATGACGCGCTCCTCGTCGGTGTAGAACTTGATCTTCTTCTGGCGGCCGACACCCTCGAAGTCAGCGAACCTGAGCCGCATCGAGATGACGTTCCCGAGGTAGCTCTTCTTTCGCATCCTCCGCGCCACCTGATCGCAGAGCCGGAGGAGCACCTTCTCCGCCTCCGCGATGTCCCACGTGTCCTCGGAGAGCGTGTGCTCGTGCCCCATCGACTTGACCGGCATGCCCTCGAAGTAGGGCGTGACCGGGGTGTCGTCGCGCCCGCGCGCCATCATGTGCAGGACCTCGCCCATGATGCCGAAGCGGCGTCGGAGCATCGCGACCGGGTGTCTCGCGAGTTCCTCGATCGTGTTCACGCCCATCATCGAGAGCGCGACCGCCGTCTTGTCCCCCACGCCCCAGAGCTTCGTCGTCGGGCGCGGACCGAAGACCTCCCCGAACTCGCCGGGCCGGATGATCGAGACCCCGTCGGGCTTGTCGAGGCTCGAGCACATCTTCGCCACGAGCTTGTTCGGCCCGATCCCGATCGACGCCGTGATTCCAGGGAAGCGCTCCCGGATGCCGCGCTTGATGTCGGCCGCGACCTCGAGGCAGTTCTCCCAGGTGCACTCCGTCCCCGTCATCTCTACGAACGCCTCGTCGATGCTGTACGGCTCGACGATGGTGCTCTTCTCCTTGTAGATCCGGAGGAGCTCGAGGGACACGTAGATGTACTGGCCGGGGTTCCCCTCGACCGCGATCACGTGAGGGCAGAGCCGGAACGCCTCGACCGACGACATAGCCGAGTGAATGCCGTACTCCCTCGCTTCGTAGGACGCGGCAGCGACGACGCTTCGCGTGGTTGGCTTCCCGCAGACGATGACGGGCTTCCCGCGGAGCTTCGGCCGGCACATGACCTCGACCGACGCGAAGAACGCGTCCATGTCGATGTGGAAGACCAGCCGCTCGTTCGGCGGCCTTCCAACGTGTGCCTCTTTCCGGTGTCGTCCGAGCATCGTCGATCCTACTTACGCCGCTTCGCGGCCGCGCGCTTCTTCGTCTTCGTCGTCTTCTTCGCCGGGCTCTTCTTCGCCTTGAGCGGTTGGCACTTCGGGCAAATGAAGGTCGAGGTGCTTCCCGTCTTGATCTTCACGACCTTCCCGCCGCACGTCGGGCACGGTTCACCCTCGCGGTAGCCGACGAGGAGCATCTTCTGGGTGAACCTCCCGGGCTTGCCGTAGAGGTCCTTCTCGTACCACGCGCCCCCGCGCTTGAGGCTCATACCGAGGCCCTTCCGGACCCCGTTCCAGAGGGCCTTCACCTCGTCGTCCTCGAGCGTGTCGATCGTCCGGAGCGGGTGGAGCCCCGCAAGAAAGAGGATGTCGTGGGCGTACGCGTTCCCGATGCCCGCGATGCGCTCCTGGTTCAGGAGGAACGACTTCACGTTCCCCCTCCGTCCCTCCAGCATCTTCCGGAACTCCGGTAGCTTCACGTCGAGCGCGTTCGGTCCGAGCTTCGCGGACATCTTGTGCCCGTCGAGCTTCCCCTCCGCGGCGTAGTGTGTGTGTCCGAACCACCAGAAGCTCACGGAGAGGCAGTCCCCGTCACCGAACTCGAACACGACCTGGCGCTTCTCGGGAAGGACGTCGCACGGGACGAGCAGAAGCTCACCGCCCATCCCCATGTTGATGAGGAGCCAGCCTTTCGTGGTGTGGGTGAAGATCCATTTCCCGTGATGGGAGATCTCCTCGATCTTCGCGCCCTTGAGCGCTCGGATGAACTTCGCCTTCGAGACGTTCAGGCACTTCGGCTGGAACACCTTTACGCCGGCGATTTTCCTGCCGATAAGTTCCTTCTTCATCTCGGCGGCGCGCGACGCGATCTCGGGGAGTTCCGGCATGACTCTACTCCTTCGGAAGGTAGATGGCGAACCGGCAGGCGTCATCGCCCTGGAGTACGCTCTCAACGACGTCGACGCGGGCGGGCGGGCCGACGATCCCTTCCCAGAACCGCACGAACCACCCTGCCCCGCAGCCGCAGAAGGTGGGCGATATCTTCGCTTCGTTCCGGATCGCCTCCCGGACGAACGGGCAGTGGCAGCGTGCGGCGCGCTTCTCGATGTCGGTGGTGGCCGCGTCGTAGGCCTTCCTGTTCGCGATGACCTTCTCCACGTAGAGCGCGTTTGGATCGCCGTCGGGGTCGTGCTCGAAGGTCGCGCCCGTCCAGGCGGGGTCGTCCCGCATCCACTGGAGGAGGGCGTCAACGCTCCCCAATCGCTCGTACTCCTTCCGGGCGAGATCGATCGTCATCTGCGGGAAGATGTGTGCGCAGCCGTTCATAATCCTCGCGCGAGTCCTCTCATCCTCGACCGCAGCGTCCAGCCGGTCCATCGCGCCCTTAATCCACGTCAGTCTCTCCGGGACCGACGTGTCGATCGAGAGGTTCTCGCTCCCCGCCATGACCTCGCGGCGGACGTCCTCCCCGGCGTGGCGGTCGAGCCCGTCGGACAGCCGCCCGAGCCAGACCGGCAGCATGAGCGGGATCTGGATCTCCGTCACGTACTTGTCGCTGTCGTCGCCGTGCTGGATGTCATCTTCGAGGTAGATCTCGCGGTACGGTCCCTCGGTCAGCCCGAGCTCTCGTTCGGCCGCGTACCCGAAGAGCCTCCCCCAGGTCGAGCCGATGCACTTCTCCTTGTCGTCGGGGTTGTAGTACGGACCCCGGTGGAACGTGCAGAGCATCTCCCCGCCGGGGAGCGTCCTACACGTGACTCCATCGCCCTCGCTCACAGGTTCGGACACCGGAAAGCAGGCCTCGATGTCGTGGTCGCCTCCGGGGTTGATCGAGTGATAGAGAGCAAAGCCCGGCCCGGCGATGTGCGGCTTGACGCGCTCGACGAGCTTTCGGAAATAGTCCCCGACTTCCTGCGGCTGACCGGCGAAGCGCATGCCAGCGACGAGCGTATCGCCGACCGTCTTCCTCGTGACCTCGAACGTCATGTTCATCACAGTCCCCCTCCACGTGTGCCGAGAGAGCCGACGGCCGGCTCCCGGACGGAGACTTCCCCGACTTCCCGGAGAACCTGAGCGTTCCCGGGAAATCGGGGAAGTGGGATGTGCTCAATCGGTCTTGGCGACACCGCCTGCTCTAACGGTAAAGCGCCTTGATGGCACCCCACGTCTCGCGCTCCGTGGGCGTCACCGACATGAGCGTCACCGAGAGATCGTCCAGTGCCATGCCGTCCCCGACGAAATGGACGTAGACCCGCTCGCACGGAGCAGGGGGCACGATCTCCAATTCGTAGACGCCTGATTGCGTGAAGGTCTCTGTGAACCCACCGCCGACTCCCTCGTACGAAACGGTGACGAACATGAGACCCTGCGGCGGCCGGTGCCACGCGATCGGAACTTCGAACGAGAGCGCACCGCTCGCGATACCGGGCGCAGGTCCTGCAACGGGGAACGCGTAGCCGAGGTAGGCTTCCGAACTGACCTCGAATCCGCCGTAGAATCCGAGCGCCCGCTCGTTGATCCCATCGATGTAGGACAGAAGACCTTCCAAGTGAACCGGGGGAACCTCCTCGACAAACGGCGAGTGCCAGTAGCTGTCGGTCATGGCATCGTCGCCCGAGAAGTCGTCGAAGTAGGTGTAGTCGGCCCCGGCCGAGACGGCCGCGCCGAGGGTGAGCGACAGGACGAGGAGTCCGACACCCGCACGAGACGCGATCGTTCTTCTCATCGCGATCTCCTCCTGCCGGTGCGCTGGAAGCGCACCGCGCAACGGGGTTTTGCCTCATCGGCTGGCAGGGAACTGCGGGGCTGAACAACGGTCGCTCCTCGTAGTTTGACCCGTAGTCATTCCTGAGCGTTGGCAACGTAATGCGGCGTCCCTCGGAATCGAGCCTCAGGACCCCCCGCTCCGTCGCTCTATTATAGAGTGTGAGAAGAATCTGGCGTAGAGGGAGCCTGCGGCGCTCCTCGTTTAACGGCTTGCCTCAAGCCTGCGAATCCCCGCGCTGCAAGCCCCCTCTAGCCTTCAAAGATCACGACCCTTCAAGGTCGGTGCGTGCGAGCGTCCAGCCCATCGTGCGCGTGTCGTAGATGAGCTCGTAGAAATCCTCTTCCTTCGTGACCACCGCGAAGTAGTGGAGCTTGTACTGCCCGTCGTGCTCCTCCCACTTCCCGGTGACCCTGTCGACGTCGAAGACCCTGTTCTTCCACTTGAAGCGGAGGGGGTCGATGTCGCCGCCGCTGAACCTGGTCAACACCGTGACCGGCTCGTTGATCTCCTGGATCATCCCGTCAGGCCCCGTCTCGTAGGAACTCCCAGATCCTGATGTGGCGCCGGGCGATGCGTGACCGCTCGACGGGTAGCTGCTCGGTGCGTAGCTCCTTGGCGCGTCGTCGTCCGACGGAACCGGAGGACGTATTCGGCAGAGCTGCCCCGGTGTCGTGTGGCGCAGGGGACGACGGCTCATCGCTTGACTCCGACCGGCATGATCCCGAGGGGCGCCACCTCCTCCTTCGCGCCGAGGAGGCTCCTCACGCCCTCGTCCGAGAACGCGCCGACGAAGACCGTGCCGAGGCCGAGGCTCTCCGCCTGGAGGTAGATGTTCTCGGCGACCGCGCCGACCTCGATGTGAACGTAGCGGACGCCACGCTCCCCGTACTTCTCCATCGTCCTCTCGTAGACTCCCGTGATGACGATGTCGAGGGGGGCCGCCTCGACGCACTCCTGCGAGAGCGCTTCCGCGCAGAGCGTCCCACGCGCGTCTTCCCTCTTCACCGTCACGAGCGTGTGGGTCGAAGGAACGTATCGATAGATGCCCGGCCTGAGTCCGTCCACGTTCCCCGCGAGGACGAAGAGCTCGATCGGGTACTTCGCGCCCGCCGACGGTGCGGCCCGCTTGAAGCCGTTCTCGCCGGTGATGCCCTGCGCCGCCCAGAGGAGCTGCGAGAGCTCACTCAGAAGCACCGGGCGGTCGCTGTACTCCCGGACCGACCGCCTCTTCGAGATCAAGGTCTCGAGCGAGAGCGGTCCCGTCGTATCGGGCTCGGGGAGCACGATCTCCCCGACTCCGGCGGCTTTGAGCCCGGCCTCTCCCACCGGGATCGCCCCCTCCTTCACGGGCTCCTTCGCGGGAGCCGGGGCCTCCGTTATAAGGAGGGCCGCGAGGAGGAGAATCAGTATCGTCAGATAGGAAAGCGTCTGGGAGAGCAGGCGTGCGATCTGCGCGCTTCTCGCCTTTCTCATCGGTTCACCTCCGTGCCGCTAGAACTTCCTCATAAGACCGACGACCTTGCCGAGAACCCGCACGTCGCCCCTCCCTCCGTCCAGGACGATCTCATCGAAGTCGGGGTTCTCGGGTCTCAGCACGACCGCTCCCTTCTGCGAGACGTAGGTCTTCACGGTCGCCTCGTCGTCGAGGAGCGCGACGACGATGTCGCCGGTCCTCGCGCTCGGCTGCGGGTTCACGACGACGACGTCCCCGTTCAGGATCCCCGCGTCCCTCATGCTGTCGCCACTCACGCGGAGCGCGAAGCACTCTTTGCTCTTCGTGAGCATCTCGTCGACCGTGAGCACTCCCTCGATGTTCTCGACGGCGAGGATCGGGCGGCCGGCGGCAACGCTTCCGACGAACGGGATCTCGGTGACGCTCCCGGCCTCGGGTCTCTTGCCTGCCGCAGCTGGGTGGTGCTCCAGCCACTCGATCCCCCGGGAGATGCCCCGGTTCCTCCGGATGTACCCGAGCTTCTCGAGGATCGTGAGGTGGTAACGCACCCCGTTGGTCGACGAGATGTCGACCCTCTCCCCGATCTCGCGAATCGTCGGCGAGCGGTCGTGGTCGCGGATCGTCTCCGTGATGAAGTTGAGGATCTTCTCCTGTGTTGGAGTGAGATCGTGTCGCATCCTTCTCTCCTTCTCCTCGCAACAGGAAGACCATCGCGGCCGTCGATGCATGAGCCTGGTGCGTGAACCACCGACCGCGGTGGCCTTCCTTCTTTTTCGAGGCCGAGGCGGGCCGCGCGAACTTCGGAGAGATTGAGCGCGCGAGCTGACCGTTTTTCCGCATCGACGCCCAACGCGCGGCCCTGGATACCTCGGCCTGTGGTGGCTCCTTCCTTACTGCCCATCTGTGCACCATGTTACTGCACGCATGTGCAGGGGTCAAGCCAAAAAGCGAGGGTCCCGGAGAAAACTCCGAGACCCCCCGAAGACCCCTGAAATCCGCCCTCTCCCCCGGTTCTAGCTCTGTGCCGTCCCGAACCATCCCCTGGTCCGCAGACAGATCCGCACGAGGAAGAGCATCACCGGCACCTCGATGAGCACGCCCACAACGGTCGCGAGCGCCGCCCCGGACGCGAGCCCGTAGAGCATGGTCGCCGTCGCGATCGCGACCTCGAAGTGATTCGACGCGCCGATCATCGCCGACGGCGCCGCGTCCTCGTAGCGGAGCTTCATGACCCTGGCCGCCCCGTAGCCGATCCAGAAGATGAGGTTCGTCTGGATGAAGAGCGGAATCGCGATCCAGAGGATCGTGAGCGGGTTCGCGAGGATGACGTCACCCTTGAACGAGAAGAGAAGCACGAGCGTGATGAGGAGGGCGATGATCGTGACCGGTGTGAGGACGTGCAGGAACTTCTCGCGGAACCACGCCTCCCCCTTCGCGGCGACGATCCACTTCCGCGACACGTAACCCGCGACGAGTGGGAGCGCGACGTAGATCCCGATCGAGAGAACGAGCGCCTGCCACGGAACCGGGAGCCGCCCGACGCCGAGCAGGTACCCGCCGAGCAGCCCGTAGAGGACGAGCATGGTGAGCGAGTTGATCGCGACCATGACGAGCGTGTGTCCGTCATTCCCCTTCGCGAGGTATCCCCACACGAGCACCATCGCAGTACACGGTGCGATCCCGAGCAGGATGCACCCCGCGAGGTAGCTTCGCCACAGAGGCACCTGGAGCACCTTCACACCCTCGTGCATGACGACGCGGCCGGCACCGTAGACGGCGCCCAGGTCAAGGTCGAGACCGAGCGGCATCTTCACGTAGTCGACGGCGTCCGGCCCGATGAACCTGAGGAAGAGGACGCCGAGGAAGAACGCGGAGATTGCGTACATCGTGAACGGCTTGATCGCCCAGTTGAGGACGAGGGTGAGGGTGACCGGCTTCGCGCTGCGCCCGGCTTTGAGAACCTCCGCGAAGTCGATCTTCACCATGATCGGGTACATCATGAAGAAGAGGCATATGGCGATCGGGATCGATACGACCGGTGCTCCGTTCACGTTGATCGAGAGACCGTCGAGGAACTTCGCGGTCCCGGGCGCGATCCTGCCCAACCCGATCCCAGCGAGGATGCAGAGCGCGACCCAGAGCGTCAGGTACCGCTCGAAGAACGAAAGGCCGCCCGGCTCCTTGGTGATACAGCTGTCGTCGGCGAACTTCACTCGTCTCCTCCTGCCTTGTCCACGGTGTCGGCGTCTGCGAGCGCTTCCGGCAGCGTCTCAACGAACGCCCTGATCTCGTCACGCACTCGCCGGTAGTGCGCGAGCGCTTCATCCTCGGTCGCAGCGTTCCTGGCAAGCCGCGGCGGATCGTCGAACGCGACGTGCGGCCGCCTCGCGGGACCCGGAAAGATCGGGCAGTTCTCGTTCGCATGGTCACAGACCGTGATCACGTAGTCGAACGCGACGCCCGTGACGTCGTCGACGCTCTTCGATCGTTGCCCCGAGATGTCGACGCCAGCCTCCGCCATGACCGCGACCGCGCGGCGATCGACACCGTGCGGCGCGATGCCCGCCGAGTAGACTTCGATGACATCATCCTTGAGGTGGCGCGTCCACCCCTCCGCCATCTGACTCCGGCACGAGTTGCCGGTACAGAGGAAGAGAATCCGCATCGGCTCCCCCGTCCTGCTTGCCGAGCGCTTCGAGATCGCTCAGAACCTCACTCTGCACGTAGTCCTTGAACGCTGCCTCGTCGTCGACGAGCCACCAGATGGCGTCGAGCGGGCGCCAGCCCGTCTCTTCCCCGTGGACGAGGACCGTCGAGACCAGCGAGCTACCCTCGAGCTCGTAGCGTTCGACCAGCGGCTGTGAGTCCTCCGCATCAATGTTCACGACCAGCCACTCCAGAACGCCCTCCGCCATCTGGGTCGCGAACGCCTCCCGCACAACGTCGTTCGAGTACACCTCGAACTTGAGGCACGTCTCGCAACGTATGGTCCTGTGGAAGTAGTACAGGACGACGCGATCCTGCCGGAGTGCCTCGTGGGGAATGGCGCCCGTGGTGTCCTCCACGGAGCCCGTCTCGGCGAACGCCGTCAGCGCCCCAGCGATCGAGACGACCGCCAAGACCGCTAAGACACAGCGCGCCGCCGTCTGTCGCTTGGCCTTCAGCTCAGGAGCTCCTTAATCTCGTCGACCGAGAGGAGCTTCCCGGAGCTCTTCACGTTCCCGTCGATCGCGAGGCCGGGCGTCATCATCACGCCGAACTTCATGATGTCGTTGATGTCGGTCACCTTCTCGAGCTCGAACTCGAGTCCCAGCTGCGAGGCGGCCGCGGCGGCGTTCTCGGCCAGCTGGTTGCACTTCGGGCAGCCCGTGCCCAGAATCTGGATCTTCATCCCGCGCTCCTATCCGAAGAGCGTCCCGTAGATCATCCCCGTCGTGGTCGCCATCACGACGACGAGCGCGACGTAGACGAGCGTCTTCTTCGTTCCCATGACACTACGGATTACGAGCATGTTCGGCAGCGAGAGCGCTGGTCCAGCGAGCAGAAGCGCGAGCGCCGGACCCTTGCCCATCCCGTTACCGATGAGTCCCTGGAGGATCGGCACCTCCGTAAGCGTCGCGAAGTACATGAACGCCCCGGCCACCGAGGCGAACGCGTTCGAGCCGAGCGAGTTCCCTCCGACCGAGCGTGCGATCCAGGACGAGGGGATGATCCCCTCGTGACCCGGACGCCCGAGCAGGAGTCCGGCGACGAGGACGCCGATGAGGAGGAGCGGGAGGATCTGCTTCGCGAATCCCCACGACGAGTCGAACCACTCCACCATCTCGCCCTTCGTGGTAGCGGCGGCGACGGAGAGTCCGACGATCCCGGCCGCGAACGCGACCATCGGATGTCCGGGGAGCGCGACAGCCAGGACCACGGCGGGCGCCGCAGCGAGCGCCGCCTTCCGGAGCGGCAGCCCGAACCAGGCGACGAGTGCCACCCCGAGTCCGACCGCGAGGATCGACGTCAGGAGCCACTTCGCTCCGTGGACGGCCGCCCAGGGCCCGGTCGCGTTGCGAGCCCCCGCCCAGTTGGCGAAAACGAGGATACTTACCATGAGCGCGAAGTAGACGACCGTCTGTCCCAGCGGACGACCGGTGTCGGACGCCGGGACGTCGGCCTGTGCGACGGCCTTCTCTTCCTCCTCGTTCCTGAAGAAGAGGTGCATGAGGAGACCGATGACCACACTGAAGACGACGGCTCCGATCGCCCGCGCGATCCCCAGTTCCGGCCCGAGCACGCGCGCGGTCAGGATGATTGCGAGGACGTTGATCGCGGGGCCCGCGTAGAGGAACGCGGTCGCGGGACCGAGTCCCGCGCCCATGCGGTAGATTCCCGCGAAGAGCGGGAGGACCGTGCACGAGCAGACGGCGAGGATCGACCCGGACACCGACGCGACGCCGTACGCGAGCGGTTTCGGCGCACGGGCGCCGAGGTAGCGCATCACTGAGTCCTTCCGCACGAAGACGGCGATGGCTCCCGCGATCAGAAACGCCGGAAGGAGGCAGAGGACCACGTGCTCCCTCGCGTACCACTTCACGAGGGCGAACGACTCGACGAGCGCGTTGTCGAAGCGGGGCTGCCCGACGGGAAGGAAGAAGGCCGCCAGGAAGACGACCGTCATCGCAAGAAGGGCTTTCCATTCACGCCGTGGGTTCACGTTGGTGTGTCCCCTTGAGGTCCCGCCGACGTCGCTACCGCGCGACGAGCGTGACGTAGACGGCCCCGAGAATGACGAGAACACCGCAGACCCTTCTTAGGATCACGGCGCCCCGGGAGCGCTCGTTCCAGTTCAGATACCGCTGCACGATCTCGGTGAACGTGCCCGCAAGGACGATCATGAGGGAGTGCCCGACCCCATAGGCCAAGAGCAGCGCGACGGCGTACGCGGTGTTCCTCGACGCTGCCCCGAGCGTCGCGGCGAGAACGGGCGCCATGAACGCGAACGAGCACGGGCCGAGGGCGATACCGAACACGAGACCGACGACGAACGCCGCGACGGGGCCGCGCCGCCGGAACGCGATCTGACCTGGGCCCGACCACGGGAGCGGGATCACATCCAGGAGCACAAGACCGAAGACGACGAGGATCCCTGCGAAGACGAAGGTCCCGATCGTGCCGATGTCCCCGAGGATCCTCCCGGCCATCGCCGTCGCGACTCCGATCCCCGCGATCGTGACGAGGATGCCGGCCGCGAAGAGCGCGGAGATAGCGAACGCCCGGCGCGTCGATATCCTGCCCTGCCCGTCGACGAACCCGACGATGAGCGGGATGCTCGCCAGGTGGCACGGGCTCAGGACGACGCTCGCAACACCCCAGAGGAGAGACGCGAGGACGGCGACGGCGGGTGCGCCCTCCACTGCTCTCGTGAGTGAGCCAAGAAGCTGCTCCATCCGCCTACCCCCGGAACTCGTACCCGAGCTCGGCCCACTTCGCGAGGATGTCGTCCCGCGAGAGGAACCCCTGGTGCCTGTAGAGCTCGTTGCCGTCCGCATCGAGGAAGATCTGCGTCGGGATGATGCTGATCCCATACTGCTCCGCCGCGTCGCCGTCTTCCCGGACGTCGATGAACACGACCTCGAACTGCCCGGCGAACGTCGCTCCCAGCTCGTCGAGGATCGGCGCCATCGCCTTGCACGGAACGCAGGTGGTCGAGCCGAGATCGACGAGTTGAGGAAGATCCCCGTTGCTCGATGCCGCACCCATCCCTTCCATGCCCTCGGGCGGCGGCTCCGGCGCCTCACGGCAGCTGCCCGCGAAGAGACTGAGAGCTATGAAGGCGACTGCTACAATCCACGCGCGCTTCCGCATGACAGGGTCCCCCGTGGTCTCTCCGCTGAGATCAGTGTCTCTACCGGTCAGCCGCAGCTACTGCGGCCCGGCGGACACGAGGAGTCGTCACCGCCTCGAATCACAGCCTCGATGCAGTCGAAGAAGTCGAGCACGCACCCCATCCGGAGCGAGTAGTAGACCTCCGCCCCTCGCTTCTCGGTCCCGACGATGCCGACCGACTTGAGCACCGACAGGTGCTTCGAGACCGTCGACATGTCGGCTCCGATCTTCTCGGTGAGCTCGTGGACACACCGCTCGCCATCCGACAGCTCCTCGACGATGAAGAGCCTCGTGGGGTGTGCGAGCGCCTTGAGCACGCTCGCCCTGTCCTCGAACTCGTCCCTGATGGACTGGTTCATGCGTTCCTTCTCCCTCTTCACGCAATACTTGGCGAATTTACCAAATGACCAAGGTTGGGTCAAGGGCCGATCGGACAAGCGAAAGGCCGCCGGCAGCTCCGGCGGCCCTGGGGGCGTACCATGTCGAGCGTGGCTGGGTATCCGGGCGCGGACCTAGTGGTCGTGCCCGTGCCCGAACGACTCCTTGTCGTACTCCATTCCGGGCCGGAGGGCCGACATCTTCCTGAGCCTCTCGACGATGCCGGGAAGCACCGCGAGGACAAGATCGACGTCGTCGTCGGTCGACCAGCGGCCGAACGTGAACTGGAGCGAGCCGTGCGCTTCCTCGTGCTTGATGCCCATCGCGAGCTGAACGTACGAGGGCTCGAGGGTCTTGGCACTGCACGCGGAGCCGCTCGAGACCTTCACGCCCTCCATGTCGAGGGCGAGGAGGAGGCTCTCCCCCTCGATGTAGGCGATGCGGATGTTCGCGTTGTGCGGGAGCCGGCGGTCGCGCGGCCCGTTCAGTGTCGTGTCCGCGATCCCTTCCAGAATCCCGTCCATGAGCCTGTCGCGGAGCGGCTTCATCCTCGCGACGTCGGACTCGAGCTCGGCTTTCATGAGCTCGGCGGCCTTCCCGAACCCGACGATGCCGGGGATGTTCTCGGTGCCCGAGCGAAGCCCCCTCTCCTGCCCCCCACCGTGGACGAGCGCCTCGACCCGCACGCCCTTCCTTATATAGAGGGCGCCGACCCCCTTCGGGCCGTAGATGTCGTTCGAGGAGAGAGTCACGAGATCGAACGGGAGCGTCGAGACGTCGATCGGCACCGATGGCTGCGCCGCGACGGCGTCGGTGTGGAAGAGCACGCCCTTCGCCTTTGCGATGCCCCCGATCTGCGCCGCGGGC
The DNA here is from genome assembly GCA_025774935.1 of bacterium. Classification (GTDB taxonomy): domain Bacteria; phylum Joyebacterota; class Joyebacteria; order Joyebacterales; family Joyebacteraceae; genus JALGVN01. Next base: position 171,468 of record JALGZK010000002.1, read on the forward strand.
TCGATCGTGCCGACCTCGCCGTTCGCCATCATGACCGAGACGAGGATCGTGTCGTCGCGGATGGCACCTTCCACGGCCTTCGGATCGACGAAAGCGTCCCGGTCGACCGGGACGTACGTCACCTCGAAGCCCTCGCGCTCGAGGAACTTGAGCGGCGTGATGACCGACCGGTGTTCGACAACGGTCGAGACCACGTGCTTGCCCTTCTTCGCGAGCTTCATCGCCGCGCCCTTCAGGGCCATGTTGTTCGCCTCGGTCGCCCCCGACGTGAAGACGATCTCCGCCGGATCGGCTCCGACGTACCCGGCCACGTGGGCGCGCGCCGCTTCGAGCGCTTCCCGGGCGGAGTCACCAACAGAATGGAGCACCGCGGGGTTCCCGAAGTGCTCCATCATGTAAGGCGTCATCGCCTCGACGACGCGCGGATCGACCGGCATGCCCGACTGGTAGTCGAGGTACCCCTTCTCCATCGCGTGCGCCTCCGATGTCTCTTGTGCGTGCGCGACTAGAAGCAGAGCACCCCGTCGGCGTCGAGCGTGAGATCGTTCAGCGTCGCCGCCCCCACGATCTCGACACCGTCGATGTACTCGCCTCGTCCGAGGCCCATGAGCTGACTGCTCTGGTCGCACACCTGGAACTTCACACCTGCATCGAGCGCCTGCTTGATCATCTCCGAGAGCGGCGGGAAGTCGCCTGCCTGGATCTTCTCCGCCTCGCCCTTCTTGATGACCGTCAGACCCTTCCCCAGGAAGTAGACGATCGGTTCGATGTTCATCGACTTGGCGACCGTCGCGAGGACGATCGGGGAATAGAGCCTCATCGGCGTGTCGATGCCCGACGTCTGCACGTAGAGCATACGCTTCTTCTCTGCCATTGTCATTCCTCCTGTGGCAACGGGAGTCTATTCGGTCCTACGGATTAGGAACCTGAACACCCCGTCACTCTCGTCGGCGCTGATGAGTTCGTGGCCGGTCCGCTTCGCCCAGCTCGTGATGTCCGGAATGGACGATGGGTCGTCGGCCAGCATCTCCAGGACCTCGCCGACCTCGACGCTTGCGATCTCCTCGTTCGTGCGGATGACCGGCTCGGGGCAGAAGTACCCCGTCATGTCGAGCGTCGATGCGACCTTCACTTCGCTTCCGTTCGCCAACGTGTGCCTCCGTGTACTCGCTCTCCAGACAATCGGGGCCTCGCGGGCCCCGCTCAAGATGTCGGCTGTCATGTCCGGGGGCCCGCGAGCCCCATCCGAACGCTCTGCGTCCGCACCCCGTTATGATGCGGGCACGGTGCGGCCGGTTCCTCCCGGCCGAGCCTCTGGAAAGGCCGAATACCGCGCTCTCGCGGGTGTCCAGGGAGACGTGCTCTGCGCGAGCCCGGTCAGAACAGGATCCTGAGAAGAAGCTGCCAGACGGCGCTGAAGAGGGGCTCGAACGCCCTGAGCCACAGGAGTCCGAAGATGATGATGAACCCGAACCGTTCGATCGAGAGGTACTGCACGGCCACGCCCGTGGGAAGGAGCGCGGCGATGAGACGCGAGCCGTCGAGCGGAGGGATCGGGATCAGGTTGAAGAACGCGAGGAAGAGGTTCACCGCGGTGCCCGAGAACGCGAGGTAGGCGACCCACGCCGGCCACCCCTGGGCGTAGGCGAGCCTGAAGAGCAGCGCCCAGACCACTACCTGGCAGAGGTTCGAGGCCGGCCCCGCCATCGCCGTGAACGCGAAGCCTCGCAGCGGATCACTGAACCGGCGGATGTCGACCGGCACGGGCTTCGCCCAACCGATGATGAACGGCGAGCCCGTGATGATGAGGAACCCGGGGATGATGATGCTCCCGAAGATGTCTATGTGCGGCACGGGATTGAGCGTGAGGCGCCCCATCCGCCGCGCGGTCGGGTCTCCGAGCCTCTCGGCCACGAGCCCGTGCGAGACCTCGTGCACGATGATCGCGAGAAGGAGGACGAACACCCGGATGATGATCTGGACCGGCTTCGGGACGCCGGGAATACTCTGCCCCACGACGAGGGACATCAGCCCCGTCGCCGCAATCCCGCCGACGGCGAGCGTGAGCCGCCTGGCAACGCGCCGCTCGAGGACCTGCGCTGATGAAAGGAGCGGGAGTCTCATCCGTCGTCCGTCCATTTCTCGATCAGGTCGAGGATGTCGCCGAACTCCTTCATCACCGCGCAGTCGACGTCTTCGTAGGCGCCGTACGGGTCGAAGAGCACGGGCGTGATGCCGGCCGTGCGCGCGCCGATCACGTCGACCGCGTAGTAGTCACCAACGTACACGACCTCCGACGGCGGAAGCGAGGCCGCGTCGAGCGCCATGTGGAAGATCCTCGGGTCCGGCTTGCTCACGCCGACGATCATCGAGTCGATCACGAAGTCGAACCGATCGCGGATCCCGATCTCGCCGAGCCGGTCCTCGAGCCTCCCGTCGGAGTTGGACACGATGCCGAGAACGACGTCCCGCCCGGAGAGGGAGTCCATCGTGCTGTCGAACCCGTCGACGGGCTCCCTCCAGATGCCGAGGCCGGCGTCGTTCGCCTCCCGCGTCATCTCGATCGCGCGGGGAACCTCGGCCGCGGGGACTCCGAGGTGGAGATAGAACGGCGTGTAGTAGACCGGCCAGTACCCGTGGACGCCTTCCTCGGACCGCTCGGCTACGGCGCGGTCGAACGTGCTCCGCGCGAGCGCCTCGGCCTCGACGACGTTATCGATCGAGACGTCCAGCCCGAACGAGTTGGCAATTCCCTGGTAGACGCCGTAGTCGGGGAAGACGATCGTGTTCCCCGCGTCGAAGAAGACTCCCCTGATCATGCATCTCCTCGGTCGGTGAGCGCCAGCCGTTGCCCGTCCTAGTCCGACTCCATCACCTCCAGCGCCGTCACCGCGGACGCGCCGGCGTTCAGCGCGTGGAGCCAGGCGTTCTTGTACTGAGTGATCGCCCTCTCCTCGAACCCGACCCCCTGCTCGTCCGCCTGGTGGCCGTCCTCGAGCGCGGCGCGCGCCGCTCGAGAGCCGATCAGAGCCGACTGGAGGTCGAGGTTCCTGCGCATCGCGACGTCGACCCTCTCGAGGGCCCGCTGGCGGTCGCGCTCGCTGTCGTCGGCATCGTACCCCGCGTCCTCCATGTAGTGAGCCTCGAGCGCGTCGGCCGCCTCCCAGACATTGAGCCTCGTCACCTCCACCGCCCGGTCCGCGATGAGGCGGTCGGCGAGCACGAGCCTGTTGAAGAGACCCTGTATGTGGGCCAGCGCGTCGCCGGAGTAGACACCGCTCGGCGATCCGGCGATGTACGCCGCGAATGCCGAGACGACGAGAAGGTCCTCCTGGAAGACCTCCCACGTCACGTAGTGCATCCCGGTCCGGGTGTCTACGGAGTCGGAGAAAGTCGAGACAGTCCACTCGACTTTCTGCAGGGCCTCGGAGAGATCCCCGAGGGCGTAGCCCGTCGCCAGCACCTGCGGCGCGAGCGCGGCCATGGTCCTCGAGAGCGTCAGCGCCTCCGCGAGCTCCGCCCGCACCTCGTCCCAGTCCTCGTCCACCCGGTAGCTCTTCCCCGCCTGGATCTTCTGAACGAGTGCGTCGAAGTCAGAGGCGATGCCGTCCACCTCCTGCGCCACCGCCGTGATGCGCTCGCTCGTCACCGAGATCGTCCGGGACGCGGCCAGGAGCCTCGCCGTGTCCCCCGACTCGACGGCCTCCCTCGCGGGAGCGATGAGCCCCGCGAGCTCGTACGCGACCGCGGAGACCCCCGACCCGAGTAACCCGATCGTGCCGACGCGATCCTCAAGCGCCTGGGCGATCTGCATGCTCTCGCCCCACGGCTCCTCGTGCCACATGACGAACCCGAAGATGGTGTCGCGCTCGGCACTCTGATTCGTCTGGAGCCTCGTGATCCCGTCGATCCCGAAGGTGGCGTCGGCGTTCCCGATGGCGTCGACCTTCCCCGGGATCCCCGCACCAGCCGCCTCGATCCCGTCGGCGACATCCGCGAGGAGCGCCGCCTGCCCGGTCAGCCTCGTGTCGAGGAGCGCCCGCGCCTCGGCCGCGAGGCCCTCGGCGAACGCGGTCCTGAGCGCCACGACCGAGTCCGCGAGGTCCGGCGAGAGCGGTATGTCGTAGGAAAGCGGCTGCCCGTCGGCGGGAGCCGGTGGCACGAGCGTGGACTCCTCCTCCGCGCCCGCGGTCCCGCAGAGGAGCACTGCCGCGATCGCGATCGCGACGAGGGCTGAGTGCCCTGGACGAGGGTGCTGCTCTCGGTGCATGCTCACCTCCGTTGAGCGGAGACGGGGTCTCGTTCGGGGCCCGGAACGCGTCTCCGGACGCTTTCGAGGCGGAGACCCCCTGCTGAGCCGTCTGGCCCAGTCATGGTAGCACACATCGCACGGGCCACCAACACGATGCGGCCCCGCGAGCGCCTGCTTGCCCGCGCTCTCGGGAGGGTGCATAATCGATGTCTGTTGTTCGAACGCCACGAGCGCCCCGGTCGTTCGCGCCCCAGCGAGGGAGGCAGCGGCCGGGTTCCCACAGGACACAGGAGGAGTCATACCATGAGGATTCTCGGAGCATACCTCGCCGGGCTCTGCGTGCTGCTGGCGGCAGCCACGGCGACGGCCCAACCGCAGGCGCTCGAGCTCGACGAGGCGCTCGTGCTCCTCGAGACGCTCGGCGAGCCGGAGAGGTTCCCCAGCGCCAATTCGGTCATCGGATTCTCCCACTCGTACGTGGACTTCGAGGAGAGCGGCGCGTACGACGAGTACCACCACGTGTTCATCAAGATCCTCACGGACGAGGGCCTGAGGAGGCACGGCGACGAGTCGTTCGTGTTCAACCGCCGCTACGGCTCGATCGACATCCAGACCGCGCGGGTCGTCAAGCAGGACGGCACCGAGGTGATCGTCGGCGAGGACCTCATTACCGACGGCACCCCGGCGATGGTGGCGGCGATGGACATCTACGAGTCCGACCTCAGGGAGGTCACCGTAGTCTTCCCGAACCTCGAGGTGGGCGACGCGATCGAGATCCTCGTACACATGGAGTTCGAGCCGCTCGTCGAGAACGGGTACAACGGCTTCCACATCGTCCAGGACATCTCGCCCGTCGTCGAGACGAGCGTTACGATCGTGGGCCCCGCGAGCATGCCGCTCAAGCACGCAGTCAAGGGTGGCGAACTCGAGTTCGCCGAGACGGAGGCCGAAGGGAAGCGCACGTACGAGTGGCGCGGTGAGAACCTCCCGCAGATAGACCCGGAGCCCGCGATGCCGGGGCTGGCGCAGGTGGCGACCAGGATCGTCGTCTCTACGGTCCAGACCTGGGCGGATCTCTCGCGGTATCTGTGGGCGATGTCCGATGAGAAGTGCGTGGCCGAGGAGACGGTCATCGACCTCGTCGAGGAGATCACCGAGGGCCTCGAGACGAGGGAGGAGAAGATCCGGGCCATCCACTACTGGATCGCCGAGAACGTTCGCTACCTCGGGATCTCGATGGACAGGGGCGCGTTCCTCGAGCCCCACTTCGCGGCCTACACCCTCGAGAATGAGTACGGCATCTGCCGCGACAAGGCGGTGCTCATGGTGACCATGTTCGAGGAGATCGGCGTCCCTTCGTGGATCGTCGCAGTGAACGTGAACCGCACGACCGACACGGAGGTTCCCACGGTCTTCTTCGAGCACGGGATCGTCGCGATCGAGGGACCCGACGGCGACTACCTCTACATCGACCCGACCCAGCAGACGAGCCGTGAGATCTACGCGACCTACCTGAGCGACCGCTGGGTCCTGCTCCTGACCGAGGTAGGCTCTGACATCCGCAGGGCGCCGGCCGTGCCGGCGAGCAGGAACTCCGGGAGAATCGTCGACGCGTCGACGCTCAGGGAGGACGGGAGCATCGGTGGAAGCGTCACGATCACCGGGTCGGGCATGTACGAGGAGATCCTGAGGACGATCTCGCGACAGGCAGGCAGGGAGCAGATCGAGATGGCGTGGGACGAGGCGGTCCAGGGTCTCTACCCTGGGGCTGCGATGACGCGGTTCGAGATCACCGACTCCGAGGACCTCTCCGAGCCGATGGCGATCACGGTGGCCTACGACGTCACCGACTACGCTCTCGCCGCCGAGCCGTACCTCCTCTTCCGCGTCCCGGCCGCGACCGGCAGCTTCGACTTCCTGTCGGACGTCCTGTTCAGTCGTCTCATGGGCCTCGCTTCCAGGGAGTACCCGCTCGCCCTCCAGGTGACGCTCGGGCTCGAGGAGGAGGCCGAGGTCGCGGTCCCCGCGGACTATGAGCTCACGAGCCTCCCCGACGACGTGGCGTTCGAGGAGGGCGTCATAACTCTCGAGATCGACTACGAGTTCGTTCCACCCCCGGCCGAGGGCGGCCACGGAATCGTCAAGTACCGCCACACGTTCGCCATCAATTCGTTCCAGGTCTCCCCGGAAGACTACCTGTCCCTCAAGGAGGCCGTGCGGCTCGCAGGAAGGTCCGCGCGGGGCGAGGTCATCCTGATGAAGAAGGAGGGCTAGATGAAGAGGATCGCCATCATCCTAATCGCGCTGGCCCTCGGCACGGTGGCCGCGGCGGACCAGTGGCGCGACGTGGACATCGAAGACCTCATGAAGGAGATCCCAGGGTCGGAGGAGCATCCCGACGCGAAGGCGGTCTTCGCGCTCCTCCAGGAGACGATCGACGTCGCCGATGACGGGTCGATCGAGACCCAGAGGAACCTCCTCGTCAGGATCCTCCGGTTAATCGGCCGGGAGGCGTACGCCAATCAGTCGTTCCTCTACGACAGCGAGGTCGCTGAGATCTCCGTCGAGAAGGCGCAGACCTTGAGGAAGACGGGCCGCGTAGTCGAGGTCGAGGAGGACGCGATCAACGACATCACGCCGAGCTTCCTCGCGGACGCCGGGATCTACTCGAACGTCCTCGAGAAGGTCATCTCGTTCCCGGTCGTCGGGGCAGGGTCGACCATGGAGCTCCAGCTCAAGGAGACGAAGGAGCCGGCGAAGGATGGGAGCTTCTCGGGTGTCGAGTACTTCGGAGGAGAGGACCCGTTCCTGAGGCACGAGATCGCCCTGCGGTTCCCGGATGACGTCGCGGTGGCCACGGAGGCGTCGGACGGGATCGCGGAGCTGGTCGAGCTCTCCGAGGAGTCGAAGCGCGGCGAGATCACGTGGACGGCGGAGGACATCGAGGCGCTCGTCCCAGAGAGCGACATGCCCCCACGAGCGCTGCTCCGGCCCCGCGTCCTGTATTCGTCGTACGGGAGCTGGGACGAGGTCGCCGCATTCTTCGCGGGGGAGTTCTTCCCGCACGCCCTGACCGAGGGCGCGGTCGCGGAGCACGCGGCTCTCGTGACCGTCGACAGGGAGAGCGACAGCGACCGGATGTACGCGTGCTTCATCGACGTGGCGACGAGCATCAGGAACGTCCACCTGCCGCTCGGACTCGCCGGGTTCGAGCCGAACGACGCCGCGCTCGTCCTGGAGAACAGGTACGGCGACACCCGCGACAAGGCCGTGCTCCTCGTCAGCATGCTGCGCGCGGCGGGCCTCTCCGCCTACCCCGCCCTCGTCAACGGCGCGGCCGTGCCGCTCGTGGAGACGGTTCCGACGCTGAAGCAGTTCACGCGCCTGTTCGTGGCGGTGCCGGGCGAGCAGGGCTACACGTTCTTCGATCCGTTCCTCGACGACGTGCGCATGGGGTATCTCCGGTGGGGCCGCGGGAACACCGCCCTCGTCGTGAAGGACGACGGCACGGGCGAGCTCGTCGAGATCCCGCCGTTCGCTCCGAACGAGAACCTCGCGCGGAAGACCGTCACGATCTCCCTCGGGAACGACGGGTCGGCCCACGTAGGCATCTCGACCGATCTGTACGGGTACTTCGACAGGAAGGCAAGGAGCGCGCTCAAGGATGCGACGCCATCGGAGAAGAAGGACTTCTTCGAGACGAGCGCCAGCGCCCTCTCCCCTGGCGGGACCGACGAGGGCAACGAGATGTCGGACATCCAGGACCTGACGAGGCCCTGCGTCATCAACCAGGCCGTGACCGCTCCCGACTTCGCTCCCATTCAGGGCGACTTCGCGATCGCCCGCATCCCGGCGGTGCCGTTCGAGTTCACCGAACTCGGGTCGTACCCGGTGCTCACCGATCGCCAGCTTCCGTTCGAGCTCCCGTGCGAGGCCGCGAGCACGCACGCGACGAAGATCCTGCTACCCCCGGAGTTCGTGCCGGTGAGAATCCCCGAAGATCTGACGATCGAACTACCGGAGGCGAGCTTCGAGCTCACGTGCATGTACGACGACGACGGGAGCGCGATCCACTGGCGGGAGACCGTGATCCTGAAGCAGAGGCGTATATCGGTCGACCGGTACGCCGAGTTCAAGGAAGCGTGGGACACGCTCGCGTCCCCGAAGAACAGACTCGTCCTCCTCAAGAAGCTCTCACCGTTCGCCAGAAGCAGGGAGTAAGGAGTGAGGTTCCGCGCACTCGAGGAGATCGCAGGGCGGATCGAGCGCAAGCGCGTTCCGTTCTCCGACCTCAGGCCGTGGCGGGTCGGACGCATCCTCCTGGTGTCGAGCCTCTACGACTCGTTCACGTTCCAGGAGGACGGGGACCTCGGTGAGATGCTCTTCGCCGAGTACCAGGAGCTCAACCTCTCGGCCGCCCCGAGGATCATCCGCGTCTCCACCGCCGAGGAAGCCGTCGAGAGGGTCGTGGACGACGACCCCGACCTCGTGATCACGATGCCGCGCGTCGGCGAGATGGACGTCTTCGAGTTCGGGCGGCAGGTGCGCAACCTCAAGCCCGACCTCCCGGTGGCTCTCCTCGCCTACGACACCCGCGAGCTGGCGGTTCTCACCTCCAGACAGGACACGAGCAGCGTCGACAGGATCTTCGTCTGGCTGGGAGACGCTCGCGTCTTCCTTGCGATCATCAAGTGGGCCGAGGACCTCATGAACAGCGCCCACGACGCGCACCTCGCGGGCGTCAAGAGCATCATCCTGATCGAGGACTCGGTCCGGTTCTACTCCGCGTATCTTCCGATGCTCTACGCGGAGATCATGGAGCAGACGCAGGCGCTCATGGCCGAGGGCGTCAACCGGATGCAACGGCTGATGCGCATGCGCGCGCGGCCGAAGATCCTCCTCGCGTCGACGTACGAGAACGCCCGGGAGCTCTACCGCTCGTGCGCCGACCAGGTTCTCGTTGTCATCGTCGACGCGACCTTCCCGAGAAAGGGCGAGCTCGACCCGTCCGCCGGGCTCGACTTCGCGCGAATGGTGAAGGAGGAGTCTCCGGACACCCCGATCCTGGTGCAGTCGACCGACGAGTCGAACGCGGCTGGCGCTCGCGCGGTCGGCGCCGCCTTCTGCAACAAGAGATCCCCAACGCTCCTCCGTGAGGTACGGGAGTTCATGCGCGCCGAGCTCGGGTTCGGCGACTTCGTCTTCCTCCTGCCCGACGGGACGGAAGTCGGGAGGGCCCGAGATCTCCGCGGGCTCATCGAGGCCATCGGGACCATCCCCGACGACTCGCTCGTCCACCACGCGAACCGGAACGATTTCTCGACGTGGCTCATGGCGAGAACCGAGTTCGACCTCGCGAAGGCCCTCCGGCCCCGGAAGCCGGACGACTTCGGGTCGCCTTCGGGCCTCCGTGAGTACCTGCTCACGGCGGTCACCGAGTACCGGACGCAGTCGCGCGCGGGGCTCGTCGAGGAGTTCTCGAGCGAGACGTTCGAGTCGGAGGGCGTCTTCGCGAGGATCGGGCCCGGGTCCCTCGGCGGAAAGGGCCGAGGGCTCGCGTTCGTGAATTCGCTCCTGAACGCGTACGAGATCGAGGACAGGGTGCCGGGCGTGCACATCCGCGTGCCCTCGTCGGCGGTCGTCGCGACCGGCGTCTTCGACCGGTTTATGGAGGACTCGAACCTCACGAAGCTCGCGCTCGAGGAGACCGACGACGTGCGGATCAGGGAGGCGTTCCTTGCCGCGTCGCTCCCCAAGGAGACGAAGGACGAGCTCCGGACGTTCCTCATGAGCGTGAACTACCCACTCGCCGTGCGATCTTCGAGCCTCTTCGAGGACTCGTCGTTCCAGCCGTTCGCAGGGATCTACCAGACGTACATGATCCCGAACTGCAGCGAGGACCTCGACGTCCGCCTCGACGAGCTCTGCAGGGCCATCCGCATGGTCTACGCCTCCACCTACTCCACCGACTCGAAGAGCTACATCGAGTCGACGCCGAACCGCCTCGAGGAAGAGCGGATGGCCGTGCTCATCCAGCAGGTGGCGGCCCGGCAGCACGGGGTTTACGCGTACCCGAATCTCGCAGGGGTGGCGCGCTCGTTCAACTACTACCCCGTGAAGGGCACTGACCCGGAGGAGGGCGTGGTGTCGGCGGCACTGGGGCTGGGGCGCATGGTCGTCGAGGGCGGCCGCACGGTGAGGTTCTCGCCCGCGCAGCCGGGGAAGCTCTTCCAGTTCTCCTCGACCAGGGACTATCTGAACAACGCGCAGCGCGAATTCTACGCCCTCGACATGACGGTGTGCGCGCCGGTGCTCTCGGGCGCCGACCTGCCGGACGCCAACATCGTCCTCCTCGACCTCGAGACGGCGGAGAAGCACGGCACGCTGGCGCCGGTCGGCTCGGTCTACGTCAGTGAGAACGACCGCGTGTACGACGGCACCGGCCGCAAGGGGGTCAAGCTCGTCACGATGGCCGGGGTCCTGTCCGGGCTGTACTTCCCCCTCCCGGAGGCGCTCTCGTTTCTCCTCGAGGTCGGGAGGGCGGGGTTCACGAGCGAGGTCGAGATCGAGTTCGCGGTGAACCTGAGAGAGGGGGGGGGAACGCGCCTGGGCGACAGCGACGACGACCGAAACGAGCTCGCCTTCCTTCAGATCAGACCTCTCGTCTTCGGAGGCCGGGGTGAGGACGTCGACCTCGGTGAGGTCAGCCCGAAGGGTGCGATCGTCGTGTCCGGGAGCGCGCTCGGGCACGGCCGGATCGAGGACGTGCGCGACATCATCTACGTCCGCCCCGACACGTTCGACCGAAGCAAGACGGCGATAATCGCTGGAGAGATCGACAGATTCAACGGCCGACTGAGGGCCGAGGGGAAGAACTACCTGCTCATCGGCCCGGGCCGCTGGGGGAGCGCCGATCACTGGCTCGGGATCCCGGTACGCTGGTCGCAGATCTCGGCCGCGCGCTGCATCGTCGAGACCGAGCTTCCGGACATCAAGGTCGAGCCTTCCCAAGGAACCCACTTCTTCCAGAACCTCACGTCGTTCGGGATCGCCTACCTGACGCTCGGCTCCGAGGACCCGAGCTCGTACCTCGACCACGAGTGGCTCAACGCGCAGCCGGCGGCCTCGGAGGGCAGCTTCGTCCGCCACGTCGCCCTGCCGGAGCCGCTCGAGATCGTCGTGAGCAGCAAGACCTCGTGCGGGGCCATCATGAAGCCCGGCGTGAGCATCGAGAACGCGGGCAGCTAGCCCAGCGGGGAGACCCGCTTCCGGCCACCCTCCTCCACAAGCCCCCAACAGGACGCACGAAGGCCGGCTCCCGCCGGCCTCTTTTCATGCAACCACTTCCCGAATCAGTTGTCTATTACAACGATTGGAAGTCGCACTCTGCGGCGTCAGACCGCAGGGAGGAGACCGTGAGGAAGACCGAAATCAGGGCATTCAGACGCCTGGCGAGGCGGTTCACCCGTGTCACGGGTGGACTCTTGGGGGATACCATCTGCTGCTCCGGACTGAGCGTCCCGCAGGCGCACGCGCTCCTCGAGATCGAGGACTCCCCCGGCACGTCGCTGGGTGCGCTCTCGGAGGCGCTCGCGCTTGACAAGAGCACCGTGAGCCGCACGGTCGACGGGCTCGTGAACCTCCGGCTCGTCGAGCGCGGCAGGGACGCGGCGGACGGACGACGTGTGCGGCTGACCCTCACGGGGCCCGGCGCGGCGGCATGCGACGCGATCAACGGGTTGGGCGATCGCGTCGTCGGAAGGGCGTTCGAGCTCATCCCGGAAGAGAGCCACGGAGCCATCGTGGAGAGCATGCGGCTCCTCGTCGAAGCGAGCGAGATCGCGGACAGGGAGTGCGGAACGGACGACGGGGCCGGGCTCGCAGCTGACACGCAGAAGGCCCCGCCGGACTTCGAAGGAGACAGATGATGAGAGTGATCATTGCAGTGCTCGTCCTCGGGGTCGTCCTCGCCGGCTGCACGGGCGAGACCGACGCGACCGAGACCGCTTCGGCCGGGGCCTGCCAGGCCGGGACGGCGCAGGCCAGGGGATGCGGGGGGAAGACTCCAGCGGAAGAGCCCGCTCCGGCGGCGACCTGCACGAGCGGACCTCAGGGACCACCAGCCGGCGAGTACGCGCTTACGTCCAACGACGGAACGGCGGCGATCCCCTTCCAGGTCTCCCGGCACCACATCCTCGTGCCGGTGCGGGTGAACGGGAGCGAGCCCTTCGACCTCATCCTCGACACCGGGATGCCGTTCCACGGGGCGATCCTGTTCACGGGACCGCGCGTCAAGGAGGCTGGGCTCAAGAACACGGAGGGGGTCCGGGCGGTCGGCTGCGGCGACGCGGGCCCGGTCGAGATCGGGACGGGTGTCACCCTGGAGTTCCCGGGACTCACTCTCAGCGGACAGCACGTCACCGTGATGCCGCCCCCGGGCGATCCGGAGACCGGACGGTGCCGCGGCGCGGACGGCATCATCGGGAACTCGCTCTTCGCCCGGTTCGTGGTCGCGATAGACTACGACACCGAGATCATCACGCTGACCGAGCCGGACGCCTACGACTACCGCGGCCGCGGCGAGTCGCTCCCGCTCGCGATGAGCCCGATGAGCATCCCGACCGTCGCCGCGGGAATCGAGATCGCCAACGGACAGGTGATTCCGCTCGAGATCGTCATCGACACCGGCGCCATGCACGCGCTCTCTCTCGAGATCGAATCGCACGACGGGATCACGATTCCCGGACCGTCCCGCGAGTTCGAGCTCGGCCACACGTACTTCGGCGCGGTCACCGGGCACGTGGCGCGCATCGAGGCCATCCATCTCGGTGACCTCACCCTCCGCGACGTGGTCACGACGTTCGTCTCCCAGGCTCAGCCGGGACTCCCGCCGTGCGGTGGGAACGGAAACCTCGGCGCGGCGGCGCTCGGGCGGTTCAACGTCACGTTCGACTACTCGAGGGACCGGATGATCCTGGAGCCGACCGAACGAACCGACGACCCGTTCGAGTTCACGATGACGGGAGCGAACTACGCGAGGAACGACCAGGGGAACCTCAGGGTCTTCAGCATCGTCCCGGACTCCCCTGCGCTGGAGGCGGGGCTCGAGCCGGGGGACATCCTCACGGCGATCGACGGACGACACGTCACCGGGCTCGAGGACGACGAGATCAAGGAGCTCCTCCAGCGGGAGGGCGCGGACGTTGCACTGCGCGTCTCCCGTGGCCGCGAGAGCCTCAACGTGAGCCTCCGGCCGCGGAGGATCCTGTAGCAGAGGCGCGAGCCGGGGGCAACGCGCGGCGCCCCCACTCAACGCGAACCGGCGGGAAGCTCGAGGCTCCCCGCCGGTTCTCTTTCGCCGGTCGTGCGATCCGCACGCGCGACCTGCGTCCGTCTCGTGCTGTCGGGCTACACGACGCCGTGGTCGATCATCGTGTCGGCAACCTTGATGAAGCCGGCGATGTTCGCGCCGTCGACGTAGTTGCCGGGCACCCCGTACTCCTCGGCCGTCTGGTACGAGGCCTTGTGGATCGCCTTCATGATCCCCTGGAGACGCTGATCGACCTCCTCGCGGGTCCACGAGAGCCTGAGGCTGTTCTGGCTCATCTCGAGACCTGACACGGCGACCCCGCCGGCGTTCGCGGCCTTCCCGGGACCGTAGAGGATCTTGTTGTCGAGATAGATCTTCACGCCGTCGGGCGTGGTCGGCATGTTCGCGCCCTCGGAGACGACGTAGACGCCGTTGTTCATCAGGTTCTGGGCGTCCTTCGCGTTGATCTCGTTCTGGGTCGCGCTCGGGAAGGCGCAGTCCGCTTTGTTGTCCCAGAGCGGGTTGTAGTCGAGGCCCTTGTCGATCGGAGTGAAGACCGCCTTCGGGTACTTGTCCACGTACTCCTTGATGCGGCCGCGCTTGACGTTCTTGAGCTCCATCACGAACGCCAGCTTCTCCCGATCGACCCCTTCCTCGTCGTAGACGTAGCCGCCCGAGTCGGACAGCGTGACGACCTTTCCGCCGAGATCGAGGATCTTCTCGGTCGTGTACTGCGCCACGTTGCCGCCACCGGAGACCAGGCAGGTCTTCCCTTCGAGCGACTCGTTCCGCGTCGCGAGCATCTCCGCCGCGAAGTAGACCGCACCGTAGCCGGTCGCCTCGGGACGAATGAGGCTGCCACCCCAGTTCAGACCCTTGCCGGTCAGAATGCCGGTGAACTCGTTCCTGAGCTTCTTGTACTGGCCGAAGAGGAAGCCGATCTCACGGCCGCCCACGCCGATGTCGCCGGCGGGAACGTCAGTGTTCGGACCGATGTGCCGGAAGAGCTCGCTCATGAAGCTCTGGCAGAAACGCATGACCTCGAGGTCGCTCTTGCCCTTCGGGTCGAAGTCGGAACCGCCCTTGCCGCCGCCCATCGGGAGCGTCGTCAGGCTGTTCTTAAAGACCTGCTCGAAGGCCAGGAACTTCAGGATGCCGAGGGTCACACTCGGGTGGAACCTGAGTCCGCCCTTGTAGGGGCCAATGGCGCTGTTCATCTCGATCCGGTAGCCGCGGTTGACCTGGACCTCGCCCTTGTCGTCGACCCACGGCACGCGGAACATGATGACGCGCTCCGGCTCGACGATCCGGTCGATGACCTTGTGCTTGCGGTACTCCGGCCGCTTGTCCAGAACCGGCCAGATCGACTCCACGACCTCGCACACTGCCTGGTGGAACTCATCCTGCGCGGGATTCTTGGCGGCAACGCCAAGCAGAAACTCGCTGCACGCTGGAGCAACTGCCGTCCCCATCTGTTCTCCTCCTGAAATCCTGTGGATCCTTCCGCTTTCATCCCGGGTCGTTTTCAAGCTGCCCGGGGGGTTCGGGGGCCGTTCACGGCCCAACCAGAGAACGAGTCGTACCCTTCTGCTGCGGCCTCCTTTCGTCTCGCCGACGGACCTCGGCGAGGCCTCACCCGGCCGAGAGTGGCGAGGCGAGGGAGTCCCCGGGGGAACTTCCGACCCAGGGTGTCTGATGCGTGATCTGAGAAAGTACTCGGAACGATGATTCTAGCACCCGCGGAGGGGGTGGTCAACGCAGAAAGGGCCGGGCTGTGGGGCCGTTCCCGCCTGTCGAGCCTCCCCGATTGGCGGCGCAGGCAGAAAGCGCTTGACTGACCCGGAGTCAGACGGTAGCGTGCGCTTGTTCCTTTAACCGTGGCCCGTGAGCCCGGAAGGAGAACGGCATGAGCAGAGCGCGAGACCACCGGTCCAAGAGAACCCCGCACAGACGTGTCGGGGCTCTTTCTTTCCCGGTCCTGCCTGTCCTCCCCCGGCCTGCGGCCGCCACCTTTAAGACGGCGCCCGTGAGCGCCGAAAGGAGGCAGCATGGCAACCGGAACCCGTATCCTCGAGCGCGTTGAAGCTCCGGAGACGGCTGAGTCCCCAAGTGCCGGAGGCGCAGTGGACGCGCGAACGGCGCGCGGGACGACGGACTGGTCTCCCTCTCTCCACGAACGCATCCACGTCCACAATCGCGTCGTGCACGGCGTCCGGCGATTCCTCCAGGACGAGGGCTACGTCGAGATCCCGGTGCCCGAGCTCACACCGGCCACGGGCTCGTGCGAGGTCGTGGATTCCATGTTCAGCATGGACTACTTCGGGGCACTGGCGTTCCCGCGCCAGACGGGTCAGCTCTACCTGGAGGAGGTCGTCGCGAGGGGAGTCGACGCAGTCTACTGCGAGGGCGAGAGCCTTCGCAAGGAACGAAAGGTCGACGCGCGCCACCTCACGGAGTTCAAGCTCATCGAGATCGAGAAGCGCGACATGAGCCTCGAGGAGCTGTGCGACTTCCAGGAGAAGCTCGTGAAGGAGGTCGTCTCCTCCCTCAAGGCCGACGAGATCGGACAGGCCAACGTCGCTCGGCTCCTGCCCGTCCTGCGCTCGGACCATCCGCGACTCACCTACAGGGATGCCCTCAGAATCCTGGGCGGCAGGGGCTTCGCGCTCACGTTCGGCGACGACCTGGGGAAGGAAGAGGAAGAGGCCCTCACCGACTACGCCGGCGGCCTTCCAGTTCACGTCACGCACTTCCCCGAGGAACTCAAGTTCTTCAACATGAAGATCGACCGCGCCGACTTCTCGGTCGTGGAGTGCGTCGACTACATACTCCCGATCTCCGGCGAGACCTTCGGCGGCTCGCTCAGGGAACCGGACGTCGGTATCCTCCGCCGCAGACTCCAGACGGGGACGATGTACGGCCACCTGATGAACCGCGCGGCCGAGTTCGCCGAGTTCCGGTGGATGACGGATCCTGATGGTCGCGAGGGGCAGTCCGCAGAAGAGCTTGCCGTCCGCTACCAGGAGGGAATCGAGGCGTCGTTCGAGAGCTACCTCGGGCTCTTCGCCGAGGATCCGACCGAGCGCGCCGGGTTCGGCCTGGGGGTCGCGCGGCTCCTTCAGTTCGTGATGGGATTGGAATCGATCAAGGACGCGGTCGTCTTCCCGATGGACCGCACCCGCTTCGGCGGACTGAGTCAGACGATGACCGTGAGCGCGTGATCGGGCAGTGAAGAAACGCGATCGGAGAGTCCAGGGGCCCGGCGTCGGCGACGTCGGGCCTCGCGTCTGCTAGACCGTCCGCTCGGAGACCAGCACGACGTGCCTCTCCGACTCGGACGCTAAGCGGCAGTTTCCGAAGACCCGCCGCATGTGCTTCATGACTCCCGTGTAGCGCATGAGCACGAGGTACAGCCGGCCGTGAACGCGGAGGTGGCGGTAGGCTTCGTCGACCAGGGGCAGGAGGACGTCGCTTCCGGCGTGGAACGGCGGGTTCGAGAGGACGCGGTCGAAGCGCTCGCCCGGGACCGCGTCGAACCGGTCGCCCAGGACGGCCTCGACTCGGGGCTTCCCGTTCTTGCGAGCGTGGTTCAGGTGGTGCGAACGCACGTTCTTCGCGGCGTACTCGACCGCCCTCGCGTCGCAGTCGACCATCACGACGCGCCCGACCGAGGCGAGGTGCGCGGCGGCGATGCCAATCGGGCCGTAGCCGCAGCCCACGTCGATCACCGTGTGCCGAGGACGAACGTCGACCGTCTCGATTAGCAGCCGCGTTCCGTCGTCGAGGTCCTTCCGGGAGAAGATCCCCGCCCTCGTGTGGAACGCGTACCTCCGTCCCCGGAGTTCCGCCTCCACGAGGTGCTCGTACCTCGAGAGATCGACGGCGTCGGGCGGACACACCGGGCTGCGCTCCGCGCGCATGACCCAGTACCCGCCCGTTCTCGAGAGAACCTTCGCCGGGCCGATCGTCTCGGTGAGTTTCCGCATGTAACTCTTCGCGCCGCGGCGAACCTTCGCGACGAGGAAGAAGTTCCCTCCGTGGCGCATCTTCGACTGAGCCCGCTCGATCATCTCGAAGATCGTCTCAGTTCCCTCGTCGACCGGCGGGTTGAGCGCGACGGTATTGAACGAGCCGTTCGGGAAGCGGTTCAGCGTGTGATCCAGAACGACGTGCGTGCCCTCGGCGTGGTTCCTTCGCACGTTCTCCTGCGCCAGCCTGACCGCCCGGATGTCGGAGTCGACCATCTGGATGTCCAGGTCGGGCGCGGCGTCGGCGAGCGCGATCCCGACGGCACCGTAGCCGCAACCGTAGTCCAGGATCCTGTCGCCGGGTCTCGGGTTGATCCGGTCAACCAGGAGCCTCGTTGACTTCGCGATCTTGTCCTTGGAGAAGAGGCCGCCGGCGGAGTGGAAGGTCCGCCTGCGCTGCTTGAGCTCGGAGACGATCTCGTAGGATGGCCTGACCATGGTGTCTTGCGTCTCTCGATCCGTCGACCGGCGTGCCGCGGACGGCGCGTGCTCCCGGACGGCGTGCCCGGAAGGCGTCCTCCGATAGGAAGCCCCGCCAGCCTCAGGCGGGGCATCCGCGAGCTGAAGGTGATCAGTCCAGCGTGGGGAACCTCGGTCGCTGGAGATCGGCCGATGTTAACTGGCCGCCGGTTCGTTTATGCAAAGGCCAACTCGATAGCTGGCCCGAAGCGCTCTTTCCTTCCACCGGACTATACACCGATGAAGGCGTGTGGTCAAGAGGATTCACTGCCGTCGCTCATCGCTTTCGTACGGGATCTCTGCGCGCGTCGGCGCACGTGACCGGTTGTCTCTCGACATCGAAGCCGCCGCTTCCGATCCGCTTCGCGACGAGCGCTCCCCCGACGAACATCGGCACGAAGTAGACGACCAGCCGCCAGAGCACGAGCGACACTCCGACGAAGTGCGCGGGAAGGTAGACGGCGAAGAACGCGATGTACCCTCCTTCCCCGACCGCGAGCGAGCCGGGAGTCGGCGAGGCGAACAGGATGGGCTTCAGGAGGCACTGCAGGATCACGGGCATGGTCCCGGCGCCCTGGTATCCGAACCCCCACAGGATGACGACGGCGACTACGAACTCCACGATGAACGCGAGAACGATGAGCAGGACGCCCCACATGAGGATGATGCGCCTGTGACGACCGAGCGCGGAGAGGGCGTCGCGGAAGATGTGGGACTCGTCCTCCAGCATCACGCGGGCCTCCTCGACTCGCTCCGATGCCTTTCCGGGGAGCTTCCTGACGAGGAACGCCGCGATGCCGTCCACGATCCGATCGAAGAGGGCGGGGAACTTGAGCATGATGACGAGGACGGTGACGATGAGGCAGACGGGGAGCGCGGACAGCGGGCCCACGATCTTGAGGAACGTCCCGGCCTCGGCGATGCCTTCCCATCTGAGCGCCGCGAGTATCGCCGTCACGACGAGCACGAGGAAGAAGAAGACGCCCGGGACGAATCCCTTGACGATCACGAGCGCAGTGGCCCAGCCTGCCCGGACGCCTTTTCTCGTGAGGAGGAATCCCTGGTAGGGAACGCCCGCGGCCGACAGCGGGATCAGCTGCCCGATGAAGTACGCTTCGAGCGTGAGCTCGAGGGACTCGGTGAGCGTGATCTTCCGGTCCTGAGTGCCGTTGACGAGGATGAGGAGCCCGAACGCCTCGAGCACCATCCTGATGAACTCGACGGCGAAGAGGAGGGCAACGAAACCGCCCCCGAGCGCCGCGACGCCCCTCCAAGTCTCCTCGCCAGTCGTTAGCCAGAGCGTCGCGCCAAGGATGACGATGCTCCCGACGACGAAGACGAGAGCGGCGCGGCGGATCTTCGGGCCTTCGAGATGCGGTTGCTGCAGCTGTGGAGCCTCGTTCAGAGCGTCCCCCCCGGGGAAGAAGTGCGGTTCGATTCGCAGGAGACGTTACACCCGCGCGGGGCGGTCCGAACCGCGCCCGCGGGGGCGTGCATCTACTATATCGGCCTGTCGGGAGAGAGGTCAAGCGCCTCCCTGAGAGCGCTTCCACGGCCCGTTCGTCCACGTCGACGTCAGGGGATTCCGCGCGAGGTGGTAGGACCCACCCGAGGAAGAAGCGACGGGGCCGTGTCGCAGCCCCGCCACCGAAACGTCGTCCAATCTGTGCTCCCGCCCTGCACTCCGATTAGCGCAGAACGACGCCGCTCCGCGTCAGTGTCTCTCCTCCCGACTCCAGCCTGAAGAAGTAGACGCCCTGTGCGACCTGGACGTTCCTGGAATCGCGCCCGTTCCACGTCGCCGAGTGCCGCCCGGGCGGAAGCGTGCCGTCCACGAGAACGGTGACGACACGACCGGCGACGTCGTGCACCGTGAGCCGCACGTCGGAAGGCGCGGGGAGCGAGTACGCTATCGCCGCCCCCTCGCGGGCGGGGTTCGGGAACGGAGTCGCCAGCGAGAGGACGTCTTCTCCGGGCTCGATCCCGGAGACGACACTCCACGGATCGAACCAGACGAAGTCGCTCACCTCGTCACCCCCGCCTCCGGGGTTGAGCGCGCCGTGGAAGGGACCCGACGAGTCGCCCCACCAGTTGTACCGCGCATCGACGTTGTTCCTGTTCAGCGTGTGCACGTAGACGGCGGTGCCGTTGTTCAGGAACTCCCCGCTCGTTGCGACCAGCGTCGAGGTGTCGACGAAGAACCCTCCCGCCGCTCCGTCCGCCGAGTTCCCGACGACCGACGAGCGCCGTACGACCCCGGACGAGACGAGGAGCCACCCTGCGCCGCCGTCCTCGCCGGCCCAGTTGTTCGCAATCCTGCAGTTGTCGAGTAGGAACGACGAGTCCGAGGCGTAGACGCCTCCGCCCTGGTAGGCCGCTTCACCCCACGAGATCCGCGAGTCGTGCACGTACACGTTCTGCGAGCTCATGAACACGATCCCGCCGCCGAACTCGGCGGTGTTCCCAGTGACCGTGCAGTCGTCGACCGTGCCCCCGCCCGCGATGAAGCAGAGTCCGCCCCCCGATGACGCGGTGTTCCCGGTGACCAGGCAGTCCCGCATCGTCAGGTTCACTTCGTAGTCGATGACGACCCCGCCGCCCATGCCTACCGCGACGTTCGAGTCGAAGGTGCAGCGCACCATCGTCGGGTTCGACTTCCAGAGGAAGTAGGCCCCGCCGCCGGCACCTGCGCTGTTGCCGACGAACTGGCAGTCCCTGATGAACGGGGATGCGTGTTCGCAGTGGATGGCGCCGCCGTGCAGACCGGCGACGTTGTCGATGAAGACCAGGTTCTCGAGGAGTGGCGAACCGTAATGGCAGCGGACCCCGCCGCCGGAGCAGAACGGTCAGACCCCGTCCGCGAAACCGTTCCTGATCGTGAAACCCGAGATGACGGTGGTCGTGTCGACGGGGGTGTCGATCCAGATCACGACGTCCTTGTGTCCGCCGTCGAGGATCGTCGACGCTGGACCCTCTTCGCTCATGAGCTTCACGCCCGGCTTGTCCGGCCACGTCGTGTTCAGAGGATACGTGCCGGGCGCGACCATGACGGTGTCGTACGCCGACGCGGAGTTCAGTGCCTCTGCAACAATGAGATAGTCGTCCGGGACACGGACGACGTTCGCCCCCGCGCACAGCGGCGCGAGGACGACGGAGAGCACGATGCCTGCGGCGAGTACCTTGCTCACGATAGCTCCCTGTGTGTTTCGTGAGCCGGTCCGAGCGGGTGACCCCGGACGAGGAGCCCGGGGCGGTCGTTACTGCTTCAGATACACCATGTTAGCACAACGGAGGGCCCTTCGCCAGTCCGACGTGCAGCGCCCGCTCCGATACCATCGCACCGCGCGAATCCGGGAGCCTCGTCACCCGTTGGTCGTGCTGTAACCCGACCCGAGAGGTACATTCCTTGCAGTGAAGTCAGTACTTGCGTGGATGCACAAGAGGTGTTAGCTTGCCCGCAATCTCGCCCCCCGCGACCGGGCTGGTACGGCTGATGCTCAACTCCAGGCTGACGCTTCAGCGTGACGCCGACCTGCCAAGGAGGACGATGAGAACGCACACGAAGATCGGGATCGCGGCCGCGGCGGCCGCCCTCCTCATCCTCGCGCCGACACCATGGTCGAGTCCGGACCTCGGCGTGGTGGAAGGCAACGCGGCCGGCCGGGAATGGCCGCTCCAGGGCTTCGGCGCCCAGACCACCGGCGGCGCCGGGGGTCAGCAGTACACCGTCACGTCACTCGCCAACTCGGGACCGGGCACCCTTCGGGACGCCGTGTCGTCGCCGAACCGCGTCATCACGTTCGCGGTCGAGGGCACCATCCGGCTCGAGTCGTCCCTCTACATCACGACGCACCACCTCACGATCGACGCGACCGACGCCCCCGGTGACGGCATCACGATCACTGCGGCGCACGGAGGAGTGTCGAGCGCGCTCGTGAACATCCGGGGCGCGAACGACGTCATCGTTCGTCATCTCCGCGTGCGCGACGCCCCCGACCCCGGATCGGGCGACAACATCCGGATCTGGGACGGCGCATACAACATCGTCATCGACCATTGCTCCGTCAGGCGGGGCGGCGACGGCAACCTCGACATCAGCGACGGTGCCCACGACGTGACCGTGCAGTGGTGCATCATCGCGGACACTGTGAAGAACTCCCTCGTCCGCACGGGTCTCTACAACATCTCCTTCCACCACAACCTCTACGTGGACGGGGACGAACGGAACCCGCAGCTCGACGACGCGCACGGCGTGGACATGGTCAACAACGTCATCTACGGGTGGGCCGGCAACTACGGCACGCGGATCCGGAACGGCTCGAGCGCCAACCTCGTCGCGAACTACTACGTGCCCGGACCCGGAAGCGACCAGTCCGACGCCGTCCAGATATTCGGGGACGCGGGACCCGTCTACATGGAGGGGAACGTCATCCCGCCCGCGTGCGGAGCGATGGGAACGACCGGATCGAGGCTCCCGGCCCCCGGCGTGGCGGAGATGACGGCCGAGGAGGCGCTGTACGCCGTCATCGAGGACGCGGGTGCGCACCCTCGCGACGCGGACGACGACGGCTACGCGTCCGTCGTCGCGGCGAGCCCCGTCGAGAGCACGTCCTGGGGTTCGATCAAGGGGCGGTACCGCTAGACCCACTCTCACAGACCGGAACGCTGACGACCCCCGCGGCAACGCGGGGGTCGCTGCTGCTCGGGACCCGCACACGCGGACGCTCCGGACTGCCACAGACGCCGCGTCCTCCGCCTTGCGGGTCGCCCCGGCCCTGCGCTAGTATTGCTTTTGGTTCGCATGTCGAGGAGGTCACCAGAGGATGCCAGCGAATCTCCCCCCGGACTACAAGGTAGCGGAGCAGCGTTTCCGGGAGGCCAAGTCCACGGACGACAAGATCGCCGCTCTCCAGGAGATGATGGCAATCATCCCCAAGCACAAGGGGACGGACAAGATCCGCGCGGACCTCCGTCGCAGGTTGTCGAAACTCAAGACCGAGCAGGAACAGGGCCACAGGAAGGGGCACCGCGGAGGGCCGTCCTACCACATCCCGAAGGAGGAGGCGCCGCAGGTCATCCTGATCGGAACGCCGAACACCGGGAAGTCGACCATCGTCGACGCCACCACGAACGCCACCCCCGAGATCGGCAACTACCCGTTCACGACCCGCACGCCCCTCCCGGCGATGATGCCGTACGAGGACGTCCACATCCAGCTGGTCGACGTCCCTCCCCTCTCGCCCGACCACACGGACACGTGGCTCCCGGAGATGATCAGGAACGCCGACGCGGCGCTCCTCGTTGTCGATCTCTCGGCCGACGACTGCGTCGACATGTTGCTTTTCGTCCGTGAGAAGCTCGCGTCGAAGGGGATCCGGCTCTCGGCGGTTCACGACCCCGCAGAGACAGAGCTCCCCAGGAACGTCAAGCCGACCCTCATCGTCGCGAACAAGCTGGACAGCCCGAACGCGAACGAGAACCTGGAGTTCCTTCGCGAGGTGATCGGGGACGAGTTCGAGATCTTCCCGATCTGCGCGGTGATGGGCAAGGGCATCCCGGAGCTCAAGAAGAGGCTCTACGAGTTCCTGAACGTAGTCAGGATCTACAGCAAGATCCCGGGAAAGAACGCGGACCTCAAGAAGCCGTTCGTCGTGCCCCGCGGAAGCACAGTCATCGACGTGGCGAGGAAGATCCACCGCGAGTTCGGCGACCACCTGAAGTCGGCGCGCGTGTGGGGGTCCGGGAAGTTCGACGGGCAGGTCGTGGATCGGGACCACGTCGTCGAGGACGGCGACATCCTCGAGATTCACGTCGACCTGTAACACATCACGCGATCATCCGGAAGCCACCAGGCAGGAGGAACCATGAGCGCGAAGGAGCTCGTGTACGGTCCTACGTACGAGGAGATGCTCTACCCCGACCGCATCGATCCGGCGACACGCGAGAGGGCGCTCGCGGCGGCGAAGGACGACCCGCTCTCTCCGCTCAACCTCTACAACATCACCTGGCGGAACACGGATGGGAAGATCTACCACGTCGTCCTTCCCGGGGAGCTCACCGGCGTCGACGCGAACATCGTCGTCCTCTACAGCAAGGACTTCCCCACGAGGAGCCACAAGGTCGGCGCGACCTACTCCGTCACGATGGAGCATCAGCTCGCGGGCGACATCACCCCCGGCGAGCACACCCTCGTCTGGCCCTCGACCGGGAACTACGGGATCGGCGGCGCGTACGTAGGACCGAGGATGGGGTTCGACTCCCTCGTCCTCCTGCCGGAGCTCATGAGCCGCGAGCGCTTCGAGCAGATCGAGAAGTACGGGGCGCGCTACGTGAAGACCCCGGGATGCGAGAGCAACGTCAAGGAGATCTACGACAAGGCGAACGAGCTCCGGAAGGACTCGTCGAACCGGATCATGAACCAGTTCGAGGAGTTCGGAAACTACCGGTTCCATTACCACTGCACGGGGAACTCGTGCGTGGAGGTCGCGCAGGACCTGGCGGCGCGGGGCATCGGGAACGGGAGGATTGCGGGGTTCACGTCGGCGATGGGCTCGGCGGGGACGATCGCCGCCGGAGAGCGCATCAAGCACGAGTTCCACGAGGCGAGGACGATCGGCGTCGAGCCGATCCAGTGTCCGACGCTCTACTGGAACGGGTACGGCGGCCACGACATCCAGGGGATCGGCGACAAGCACGTGACGTGGATCCACAACGTCTTCGAGATGGACGCGATCATGTGCGTCGACGACATCGAGTGCAAGAAGGGGCTCCAGCTTCTGACCGAGGAGCCAGGGTGGAAGGTCATGGCCGACCGCTACCACGTGCCCGAGTCGAGCATCCGGGAGATGTCGGAGGTGATGGGTATCTCCGGTGTCTGCAACGTACTCGCCGCGATCAAGACCGCGAAGCACTACGGGCTACGAAGCGACGAGAGCGTCTTCACGATCGCGACCGACACGATGGACCGGTACCACTCGGTCATGGCGGAGCTGACGCAGACGTACGGCGCGATGGACGAGATCGAGGCGGCCGTGCGCGTCGGCTCGATCTTCCACGGCGCGAAGCTCGACTGGATCCGCGAGGGGACCCAGCACGCGAAGCAGTCCTGGTTCAATCTCAAGTACTACACGTGGGTCGAGCAGCAGGGAAGGACGGTCGAGGAGCTCGACGCCCAGCGGGATCCCTCGTTCTGGCTCGGCGAGCAGGCGAAGATCGAGGAGGTCAGTCGAGCCCTCGCGGAACAGCGAGGGTAGCCAAGACCCCGGCGCGGCGCCGAACGTGGACTGAAGCGGCAGAGCTGCGGGAACGATGAAACGGGCCCCGGGACCTTCCGGGGCCCGTTCTGCTGCGGGAGGCGCGCTCGTGCGCCCGGTCGGGGCCAGGCCACGCTTGACACAGGGCCCGTCTCTTGCTAGAGTAAGAGCGGGCTTACTTTCTGAGAGGAATCATGCTTTCACCGAGGACCGTCGACTATCTGGAGACGATCTACCTCCTCTCCCTCGAGAACGACACCGTGGGCGTCACCCAGGTCGCCGCGGGGCGGAGCGTGACGATTCCGACCGCGCGAGCTGCCGTCGGTCGCCTGAAGGACGAGGGCTACGTCCGCCAGGAGCGGTACGGGAAGATCGTGCTCACGGACAAGGGGCGCGAGCGGGCCCGCACCGTCTACCGCTCCCACACGGTCCTGTTCCGATTCCTCCACGAGGTCCTCGGCGTCGCGCCCGACTGCGCAGACGACGAAGCCTGCCGCCTCGAGCACGGTCTCAGTCAGGACACGCTCGCCAAGCTCATCCGATTCCTGAACGACGGGGCCGGAAGCACGGCGGCCGGTGAACAGGGAACGGGAGGCAAGTGACGGTGGAGCGGATTCTCCTCACAGTCATCGTGCTCGCGGCGGCGGCCTTCCTCACAAGGGTGATCTGGAGGTCCGTCCGCGCCGCCGCGCATCCGAGTCCCGCATCGCCGGCGTGCGGAAGCTGCCCGCTCGCGAACGAGTGCGGTCCTGAAGCGCCTTCCATCCCGTCCGACTGCCCGGAGGAGCTCGAGCGATGACAGCGAAGACCCCTTGCACGGTTCCCCTCACGTCGCTCGCACCGGGAGACGCGGCCCAGGTCGTCAACCTCAACGGCAAGGGCGCGTTCCGCAGACGTCTCCTCGATCTCGGGTTCGTCGCCGGAGCGCTCGTCCGCGTCATCAAGCACGCACCCCTCCAGAACCCCATCGAGTACTGCATCGGAAGCGCTCACGTCACGCTACGGCGGGAAGAGGCCGAGCACATCCTCGTCCAGCAGGTGCCCGTGCCCGACTGGTGCCGCGAGAGCGTGGCCGATGGCGGCCGGCACCGCAACCGCAAGCGACACAGATGGGGCCCACGATGGCTGCACCGAAGAACCTCAAGATAGCCCTCGCGGGGAACCCCAACTCGGGGAAGACCTCCATCTTCAACAGCATGACCGGCGCGCGCCAGCAGGTCGGAAACTGGCCCGGCGTCACGGTCGAGAAGAAGCTCGGGTTCTTCACGCACAAGGGCTACGAGATCGAGGTCGTCGATCTTCCCGGCACGTACAGCCTCACCGCCTACTCCGTCGAGGAAAGGGTCGCGCGGACCTATCTCGTAGACGAGAAACCCGACGTCGTCATCCACGTCGTCGACGCCGGCAATGTCGCCCGCAACCTGTACCTCACCGTCCAACTCCTCGAGCTCGGGGTCGACCTCATCGTCGACATGAACATGTGGGACGAGTTCACGACCTGCGGCTCGGAGCTCGACTGCGATCGCCTAGCGACCCTCTTCGGCGCGCCGGTCGTTCCGACGGTCGGCCACCGCGGCATCGGAATCGACGATCTCCTGGACGCCGTGGTCAAACTCGTGGAGGAGCGGGCGGAGCAGCACCGGCACGTTCCGATCACGTACGGACCGCACGTCGACGACGTCCTGAGCGAGCTGACGGAGCTTCTCGAGGAGAGCCCGGAGCTAATCGGGAACTACCCGGCACGCTGGATCGCGATCAAACTCCTCGAGGGCGACATCGAGATCCGGAAGCTCCTTTCGAAGGACGACGACAACGCCAGCCGCATCCTCGACACGGCGGAGCGCGCGACAAGGCACATCGGAATCGCGACGAAGTCGGACCCGGAGAAGGTCATCTCGGAGGGCAGGTACGGCTACATCGAGGGCGCCCTCAAGGAGGTCCTCACCGAGGAGCCGACGGATCGGATGGAGCTCTCGAGGCGCCTCGACAGTGTCTTCACGCACCGCTACCTCGGGTATCCCATCTTCCTCGCGTTCGTCTGGATCCTCTTCCAGCTCACGTTCCGCGTCGGCGCTATCCCCATGGGCTGGATCGACGCGTTCGTCGGATGGCTAGGAGGAACGCTCGCGGCGACGCTCCCCGAGTCCCAGATCTCGAGCCTCGTGGTCGACGGGGTCATCGGAGGCGTCGGCTCGGTGATCATCTTCCTCCCGAACATCATGATCCTCTTCCTGGGGATCGCGTTCCTCGAGGACTCGGGTTACATGTCGCGCGCCGCGTTCCTGATGGACCGCGTCATGCACGCGCTCGGACTTCACGGCAAGTCGTTCATCCCGCTTCTCATGGGGTTCGGGTGCAGCGTTCCCGCGATCATGGCCACGAGGACCCTCGAGTCCAGGCGAGACCGTACGCTGACGACACTCATCGTCCCGCTCATGTCGTGCAGCGCGAGACTTCCGGTCTACCTTCTCATTGGTGGCGCGTTCTTCGCGGAACGGGCGGGGACCGCCGTCTTCATCATCTATCTTCTCGGCATCGTAGCCGCCATCCTCATAGGGCGCCTCTTCGCGAGCACGCTCTTCCGGAGCGCGCCCGCGCCGTTCGTCATGGAGCTCCCCCCGTATCGGCGGCCCACCGCAAAGGGTCTCCTCATCCACACGTGGGAGAGATCGAGAATCTATCTGCAGAAGATGGGCGGAGTCATCCTCGCGGCTTCAGTCGTGCTCTGGTTCCTCGGCGCCTACCCCCAGAACGCGGGTCTGACCGAGAGCCTCGAGCAGGAGATCGCGGAGCAGCAGGCGATCGGTAGCGTCGCGGCCCTCGAGAAGGTCCGGGAGCTCGAAGCGGACGCGGCCGCAATCCAGATCGAGAGCTCGTACATCGGGAGGGCAGGGCAGTTCATCGAACCGGTGATCGAACCCCTCGGGTTCCGCTGGGAGATGGGCGTCAGCCTGATAACCGGGTTTGTCGCGAAGGAAGTGGTCGTCTCCACGCTGGGAGTCCTCTATCATACGGGGGCGGAGGAGGGAGTCTCGGGGAGGACGCTCGTCGAGGCGCTCCGGGACCCGGCCAACGAGATCACACCGCTCGCCGCGTTCGCCTTCATGGTCTTCGTCCTCCTCTACACACCGTGCATCGTGACGATCGTTGCCATCAGGCGCGAGGCAGGCACGGGATGGATGTGGTTCTCGATCGCCTACCAGCTCGCGCTCGCGTGGCTGGTGAGTTTCGGGATCTACCAGGTCGGCACGCTCGTCGGCCTCGGATAACGCTCAGGCAGCCGCAGCAACCAAAGGAGAGAGTTCATGTCGATGAGGGCCGGGGTGCACCCAGGTTCGATGCTCGCACGTCCGTTCGCCGTCCTTGCGCTCGTCGTTGCCGTCGCGGCCGTCGTCCTGACAGCCGGCTGCGGCGGGCCGGCGGTCCAGGAGGACCCGCCCGAAACGCGAACGGTGGACGCCGCCGACACGCTTCACGGCGTCGTCGTCCCCGATCCGTACCGGTGGCTCGAGGACTTCGAGTCCGACGAGGCGCAGACGTGGATCGGAGAGCAGAACGCGTACACCGAGAACGTCATCGGCGCCTTCCCTGACCGGGAGCAGATCCGCGCAAGGCTGGACGATCTCTTCCAGATCCCGAACCTGGGCTACATGTGGGAGCGCAGCGACCGGCTCTTCTTCCTGCGGCGCGATCCCGAGAACGAGCAGCAGGTCCTCTACGTGCAGCGCGGCGTCGACGCGGAGCCCACGAAGCTCATCGACCCCGAGGACTGGACCGAGGACACCCCGGTCGACCTCGACTGGTGGTTCCCGACGTCGGACGGCGAGCTCCTCGCGTTCGGTCTCTCGGAGAGCGGGAGCGAGGAGAGCACGCTCCGTGTGATGGACGTGGATTCGAAGGAGCTCCTCCCCGACCTGATCCCGTACACCCGCGCCGCGAGCCTCGCGTGGAGAGAGGACAAGACCGGGTTCTACTACTCACGCTTCCCGGCTCCGGGCGAGGTCCCCGACGACGAGATCTACTACCACCGCAAGGTCTACTACCACGAGATGGGCACGGACCCCTCCGGCGACCCGCTCGTCTTCGGCGAGGACCTGGAGATGGAGGTCTGGACCGGCATCTCGCTCTCGACGAACGGGCGCTTCCTCATCGGGTACGCGTGGCGGGGCACGGTGAACGACCTCTACCTGAAGGACCTCGCGGCCGGGAGCGGCTGGCGGCCGCTCATCGTCGGCCTCACCGCGCGGAGCAGCGGAGTCGCCATCGGGAACGAGTTCTTCATGCTCACCGAGCACGACGCTCCGAACGGCAGACTGTTCAGGGTCGACCTGACGAGGCCGGGACGCGAGCACTGGGTGGAGATCGTTCCGGAGTCCCAGCACTCGATCGAGTCCTTCCTGTACGTGAGCGACCGCCTGTTCGTGCGATATCTCGAGGACGCGAAGTCGAAGATCAGCGTGTTCGACAGGAACGGCAAGCACCTCACCGACATCGACCTCCCCGACATGGCGACCGTCTTCGACTGGACCGGAGACTGGGAGGGCGACGACGTGTTCATCGCCATCTCCTCCTACCTCCTGCCGCCGAGATTTCTCCGCTACGAACTCGAGACGGGCGAGCTCGAGACGCACCTCGCGGTCGAGGCGCCGATCGACACGGAGCCGTACGTGACCGAGCAGGTTTGGTTCACGTCTAAGGACGGCACGAAGGTCCCGATGTTCCTCGTCCACCGGAAGGAAATCCAGCTCGACGGGTCCAACCCCACGGTTCTCACGGGATACGGTGGGTTCACCTCGTCGATGCAGCCGAGCTTCGCAAGGAACCGGTACCTCTGGCTCGACCACGGCGGGGTGTGGGCGGAGCCCAACATCCGCGGCGGTGGGGAGTACGGCGAAGAGTGGCACCGCGATGGGATGCTCGCGAACAAGCAGAACTCGTTCGACGACTTCATCGCCGCGGCGGAGTGGCTCGTAGAGAACGGCTATACGTCGCCCGAGAGGCTCGCCGTATGGGGCGGGAGCAACGGCGGGCTGCTCGTCGGCGCGTTCGCCACCCAGAGACCGGACCTCGCGGGAACCGTAATCTGCGACGTGCCGCTCCTGGACATGGTCCGCTTCCACAAGTTCTACGCCGCAAGGATCTGGACGCCGGAGTACGGTTCGCCCGAGGTTCCCGAGGAGTTCGAGTGGCTCTTCGCGTACTCGCCGTACCACCACATCGTCGACGGCACGGAGTACCCGGCGATCCTGTTCACGACGGCTGAGTCGGACTCGCGCGTCCACCCATCGCACGCAATGAAGGCGACAGCGAGGCTCCAGGCAGCGTCCGCTTCGGACCGCCCGATCCTCCTCTTCTTCGAGCGCGAGGCGGGCCACGGGATGGGTCTCCAGATGAGCACGATCCTCGACCAGTACGTCGACTACTACTCGTTCCTCTTCCAGCAGATGGGGATGAGATACCAGGACGTCCGCTGACCCGAACGACCGGCGGCAGGAGGAATCAGGTGGGGACGACGGATCCGTTCCGTTCGATCGTGGCGGACGTCGTGGTCGAGGCGAGCGTCGACGAGGTCTGGGACGCGTGGACGACCCCGGACGGGATCAGGTCGTTCTTCGCCCCCGACTGCAACGTCGAGCCGCGCGTGGGCGGCCTCTACGAGATCTTCTTCGCGCCCGACGCCGAGGCAGGCGCGAAGGGCGCAGACGGAATGCGAGTCCTCGCGTTCGAACCGGGCTGCATGTTCGCGTTCACATGGAACGCGCCCCTCACGATGCCGAACGTACGCGAGCAGCGGACGAGCGTCGTCCTCCGGTTCGGCCGGACCGACGCGGGTGGCACGAGGCTCAACCTCACTCACTCCGGTTGGGGCGAAGGTGAGGAGTGGGACCGGGCGTTCGACTACTTCACGAAGGCGTGGGACGTCGTGCTCATTCGACTCGCGCACAGGTTCTCGGTCGGCCCGGTCGACTGGAACGACCCTCCCGCGGTAGTGACCGAGTAGACGCCTCTCCGGGAGATGACGCATGCCCAAGAACGGAACCAACGCCTCCCTCGACACGGTCATCATATACACGACCGACATGGCCGGACTCGCGGAATTCTACGGCAAGGGACTGGAGCTCGGCGAGCCCTCCGCCACGGGCGGCGACCATGTGGGCTTCCGGCTCCCGGGCGGATACCTCGGGTTCGACCAGGTCGCGAGCCCTCCGGGCGAGCCGCCGGGCGCCGTCTCGCTCTGGTTCGAGGTCGACGACCTCCAGGCGACGTTCGACAGGCTCGTCACGCATGGAGGGACGGCGAAGTTCGGTCCGACCCGGAAGCCCTGGGGTGCCGTCCTCGCGGCGGTGCTCGACCCGGACGGCAACGTACTCGGCCTGGCGCAGCGCGCTGACGCGGAGACCGGGGGCGACTCGACCGACCCAGGGCCGGAGGAGGCATCGTGAGCGTCGAGATCCGCAGCATGACCGCGGAAGACTACGAGGCCGTGGAGCGCCTCTGGGAGGCGTCTCCCGGGGTGGGACTCTCTCTCTCCGATACGCGCGAGGGCGTGCTCAGGTTTCTGGACAGGAACCCGGGAACGAGCTTCGTCGCCGTCCGCGGCCCGAGGCTCGTCGGCGCCGTCCTTTGCGGGCACGATGGAAGGCGCGGGTTCATCTCGCACCTGGCGGTCGCCCCGGACGACCGCAGGGTCGGGCTCGGGCGCGCTCTGGTCGAGCGCTGCATCGGGGCACTGCGAGAGCGCTCGATTGACAAGGCGCACATCTTCGTGTTCGCTGGGAACGAGGACGCCGTAGCCTTCTGGAAGAGGATCGGCTGGGGCGAACGCTCCGAACTCGTCATGCTCTCGAGGTACACAGCGTGAAACACTCACTCCGCACCGGTCTGAGCTTCGGCGTGACCTCCGGAGTCATCACGACCCTCGGCCTCATGGTCGGGCTTCACTCCGGCACGCACTCGAAGCTCGCCGTTATGGGTGGCATCCTCACGATCGCGATCGCGGACGCGTTCTCGGACGCGCTCGGCATCCACATCGCCGAGGAGGCAGAGAACGTCCACACGGAGCGCGAGATCTGGGCGGCGACCCTCGCGACGTTCTTCTCGAAGTTCGGGTTCTCCCTCACGTTCCTCGTGCCGATCCTCCTCTTTGACCTGCCGATCGCGATAGCCGTGAGCGTTCTCTGGGGGTTCGCGGTCCTGGCCGTCGTGAGCTACCGCCTCGCGCGTCGCCAGAACACGCGGCCTTGGGCGGTCATCGGCGAGCACCTTCTCATCGCGGCAATCGTCGTCGTGACCACGCACTTCGTGGGAGACTGGATCGCTTCGAAGTTCGCGTAGACGCTCTGGGGCGCGCACGACGAGGCCCGCGACCGGGCGCCGGGAGCCCCGCATGATCCGTTACACAGACAGCACCGAGGGCATCGGACCCGGGAACCTCGCCGGGTTCTTCGTCGGCTGGCCCAACCCGCCGTCGCAGGAGACGCACCTCAGGATCCTCGAGGCGAGCGGCGAGATCGTGCTCGCCATCGACGACGAGACAGGCAATGTCGTCGGCTTCGTCACGGCCGTGACCGACGGCATCCTGAGCGCGTACATCCCGCTCCTCGAGGTGCTTCCCTCCCACCAGGGCAGAGGCATCGGGCACGAGCTCGTCCGAAGGCTCCTGGACGTGCTCGGGAGCCTCTACATGGTCGACCTCGCGTGCGACCCGGAGATGGGGTCGTTCTACGGCGGATTCGGCATGCGACCGGCGCACGCGATGGTCATCAGAAGATACGACCGGCAGTCCGGCGCCGGCGGAGAAGAGCACGAGGGGTAGCGTGTCGTCTGCGCTCCTTGTCCCGGCTACCGACCGGTGCTACGATTGAGCACCGAGAGGAAGTTCACAGGCTTCCGAATGGGATGGTGTCCGCGTTCCACTGGCACGCGTTCCTGATGACCCTGATCTAGGGGGCGCTCTCCGCCACCAGCACACGGGAGGTGACAGCATGGCGAACCCCATCGTCCACTTCGAGCTCATGGTGAGCGACCCCGACAAGGCCAAGGAGTTCTACGGCAAGGTCTTCGACTGGGAGTTCAACGACACCGAGATGCCCGGCTACACCATGATCAGCACGGGCAAGGACCCGGGCGGCGGCATGATGAAGAAGCCGGACGAAGCGCCGCAGTTCGCCCTGAGCGTCTACTACCTCGTCGACGACATCGACGAGATCATGAAGAAGGTCGAGGCGGCTGGCGGCCGCGTCGGCATGCCGAAGACCGAGATCCCGAACGTCGGCTACTGGGCGTTCTTCTTGGACCCGGACGGGATTCCCGTCAGCGTCTTCCAGAACAAGTAGAGGCCCGCGGAACCCCAAGCGGGTACAGAGATTGCAGGGAATACGGTCGGTCCACAGAACGTTGGGCCGGCCGTCTCTCGTTGGGGAGACGGGCGGCCGGTTGTGACTGTCAGTCGGAAAAGCAGGCCGGGCTCGCTGCCGGCCCGAGACAGGACCCAGAATGGCCCGAATGCCTCAGTCCCCCACCGCTCAGGCTCAGAGGACGGAATCCGTCCATCGAAGCTCCGAGGTCCGCGGAACGCTCCCGACCCTCACGGTCGTCATACCGGCCCTCAACGAGGCCAGGACGCTCCGCGAGAGCATCGAGCGGGTCAGGGCGGTCGAGGAGGTCACGGAGATCATCGTGGTCGACGACGGCTCCGACGACGACACGTGGGCGATCGCCGACAAGCTCGCGCGGGAGACCGAGCCACTCGGCCGGATCAGGGTGGTCCGCCTCGCCCGGAATCAGGGTAAGGGCTCGGCCGTCCGTGCCGCCCTCTACGACGCCTCCGGCGAGTACGTCTGCGTCCACGACGCCGATCTCGAGTACGACCCCCTCGACCTCGTCGACATGCTGACGTTTGCGGCCGCGAACGACCTTCCGGTCGTGTACGGGTCCCGGCGCCTCAAGGGAGACAACAGCAGAGGCGCCGTCCCGTTCTATCTTGGGGGAGTCGCAATGACCTTCGCGACGAACCTTATCTACGGCTCCAGGCTCACCGACGAACCGACGTGCTACAAGATGATCCGGACCGATCTTCTCAGGAGTTTGGACATCGAGGCGACGGGCT
Source organism: bacterium (assembly GCA_025774935.1). GTDB lineage: Bacteria > Joyebacterota > Joyebacteria > Joyebacterales > Joyebacteraceae > JALGVN01. The sequence goes on from JALGZK010000002.1 coordinate 205,879, forward strand.
TCGAGTTCTGTCCGGAGGTGACGGGGAAGCTCCTTCGGGCGGGATACGAGATCCGCGAGGTCCCGATCGGATACGACCCCAGGACCGTCGCCGAGGGAAAGAAGATCCGCGCGGCGGACGCGTGGATCGGGTTCCTCGAACTCCTCAAGTGGCGCCGCAGGCCGTCCGCCGCGGATCCGCCGCTTGGCGCCTCGAAGCAGTAGCCCGCGTCGAAGCGTGGACGATTGCGAGACAAATAGAGGGGCGCCGGATGACCGGCGCCCCTCGCTTCGTTCGTCTGACTGCGTTCGTCGTGCAGTCCGCGATGCGCTCCCGCGGTGACACCTCTACCCCGTCGCCGTCGCCTCCGGCGCCGGGACCTGCTCGTGGTTCTCTCGGACAGCGTCGAGCGCCACAACGCGCTCGCCCTGGTGTATCGACACCCGGTTCCTGCCCGCGTCCTTCGCGTGATAGAGCGCCTGGTCGGCGCACGTGACGAGCTCCTCGGGAATCGAGGCGCGTACCACCGGCCACGATGCTGCTCCGACGCTGATTGTGACGTGCAGTGCCTGGTCGTGCCACAAAACGGGCGTCGTCTCGACCAGACGGCGCAGTCGCTCGGCGGCCTGAGCGGCATCGTTCATGCCCATCCCCGGGGCCACGATCATCAGCTCCTCTCCCCCGTACCGACAGACCACGTCCCCGGACCGGACCATCCTCTCGAGTCCGGCCGCAACGGCGACGAGCACCGCGTCTCCAGCGTCGTGCCCGAACGAGTCGTTGAACGACTTGAAGTGATCGATGTCGACCATGAGGACGCTGAGCGGGACACCGTGCCGGACGGAACGAGAGAACTCCTCGTTGAGGCGCCTGAGTCCGAACCGACGGTTCAGAACGCGCGTCAGGTCGTCGATGGCGGCGAGGTCTCGGAGCTTCTGGTGGAGCACCGCAGTGTGAAGATACGGTGCGGCCTGCGTCCGGATCGCATCGACGAGCAGACACTGCTCATCGGTGAGTGCGTCGGCGCTCGAGGCAACGACCGCGATGCCGACGGCTCGCTGCTCTGCCATGAGAGGAATGAGCAGCACCGACTCCGGTCGGAAGCCGCCGAGCGGGCTCGACAGGCTGACCCATTCCAGCCCGTCCCGGGAGGGTGACGCGCTCACGACCTCACCCGTCGCCAGGGCGCGCTCGGCGAGCCCCTGCGAGACATCGAGACGGTCGGGCGTGTCCTTGCCGCGGTCGATGCCGTAGCTGTGCAGGAGCTCGAGCTTCTTGCCCGTGTCTCCGTACAGCACGCCCGCCTTCGCTTCGCACACCTTCCCCAGCGCCTCGAGGATCTCCCGCGAGACGATGTCGAGCTCGAAACTCGTTGAGAGCTCCGCGAGAAGCCTGCGTGCGGTGCTCTCGACGGTGATGCGACGGCCGATGGCCTCCGTCATGCTGTTGAAGGAGACGGCAACGTCTCCTATGAGGTCGTTGCTGGTCACGTCGAGCTTGCAGTTATCCCGACACGCCTCCCCACCGTCAGTCGCGACCTCCACCGATTCGTTGATGTGCTGCATTCCGGTCACGATCCGGGAGATCTGGCGTGAGACCACGACCTTGAACAGAACGAAGTTCGCGCTCCCGAGCACCAAGCCGGCCGTCACGCAGATCGCGAAGAAGCCGAACGTCATGGCCTCCTGCGTCTGGAGCGCCACGGCGGCGAACGGCGGGAATCCCAGCCCCACGATCGTGCCGAACGCGAGCATCGTGAACAGGAGGTCCTTGAAGATGCTCCTGCGGGGCCGCACGATCATGCGGCCTCCTTTCCGTCCAAACAGGTTCATAGCACCCTCCTTGAAAGGCACCCGAGTGGTACTCAGAGAAGCAAGGAGCATGCCACGGAGAGAGACGTGCGCCGGTGCCGAGGGGTTCCGGAAACGGACTCAACGCAGCCCCGCGAGGCGATTCCCCGGGACGCAGTTACCGCTGGAACGCCCATCACGCAGGGGTTATCATGGGCGAGCCGGACGACTGACGCGGGCTCGGTTCGCACGATGCGACCGCCCGCCGCCGATAACTGAATGGCTGCTCAGCCCCGGCGATGGGACACCCTCCCGGCTCCCGGAGACGTCAGTGAGACTCGCCCTCGCCCAGCTCAATCCCACCGTCGGCGACTTCGCCGGCAACGTCGCGCGGCTCGAGGACGCGCTCGCGTCGCTCAGGGACCGCCACCCGGATCTCGTCGCGTTCTCGGAGCTCTTCCTGACGGGATACCCGCCGCAGGATCTCCTGGAGAGGGAGTGGTTCGCAGACCGAGCCGAGGAGGCACTCGACCGCGTCGCTGACCTCTCCCGGGAGACACCGGAGACGGCCATTCTTGTGGGGACGGTCCTCCCGAGGGAGGCGCCGACCGGCAAGCGGCTCTGGAACGCGGCCGTCCTTCTGAAGGCCGGCGAGATCGTCGCGACGCACCACAAGCTCCTCCTTCCCACGTACGACGTCTTCGATGAGGCCCGCTACTTCGCCCAAGCTCCCGAAGCGCTCGTCACCAAGCTCGGGGACGAGACGCTGGGCATCTCGATCTGCGAGGACGCCTGGAACGACGCGTCCGTGTGGCCGACGAACGTCTACGCTCACGACCCGCTCGCGGAGCAGGCAGCAGCAGGCGCAACGGCGTTCGTCAACATCTCCGCCTCGCCGTTCTCCGTCGGCAAGGACGAGGTCCGCCACAGGCTCTTCGCCAACCAAGCCAAGCGCCACGGGGTGCCCCTCGCCGTCGTCAACCAGGTCGGCGGAAACGACGAACTTCTCTTCGACGGCCGGAGCATGGTCGTCGCTCCTGACGGCGACCTCCTCGCCTATCTTCCGGCGTTCGAGGAGGCGGTCGAGGTGGTCGATCTCGCGGTCCCGGGAGAGCGGAAGCGGTTCGCCGCGGACGGAGCGGCCGCGTCGATCCACGACGCGCTCGTTATGGGACTCCGCGACTACGTCCGGAAGTGCGGCTTCTCGAAGGTCGCTCTCGGGCTCTCCGGAGGGATCGACTCCGCGGTTGTGGCCGCGCTCGCGGCGGAGGCGCTCGATCCCGCAAACGTTCTCGGCGTCACCATGCCGTCCCCCTACTCGTCCCGAGGGAGTGTGGACGATTCTCGAGCGCTGGCCTCGAACCTCGGTATCGGGTTCGAGACCGTCCCGATCTCCGACGTCTACGCGTCCTACCTCCACGCGCTCCGTCCGCACCTCGCGAGCAAGGAGGTCGGAGTCACGGAAGAGAATATCCAGGCGCGCATCCGCGGGAACGTCCTCATGGCGCTCTCGAACGAATACGGGTACCTGCTGCTCTCGACCGGAAACAAGAGCGAGCTCGCCGTGGGCTACTGCACGCTCTACGGCGACATGAGCGGGGGCCTCGGCGTGATCTCGGACGTTCCGAAGACCATGGTCTACGAGCTTGCTCGCCACGTGAACCGGGAGCGAGAGATCATCCCGCAGGCGATCATCGACAAGCCGCCGTCGGCGGAGCTCAGGCCGGGCCAGGCCGACCAGGACTCGCTCCCGCCGTACGAGGTCCTCGACAGGATCCTCGAGCTCTACGTCGACGACGGTCTCTCCCCGAGCGCGATCGCGGCGGAGGGGTTCGACGATGAGACCGTCCGCTGGGTCGTCGGGGCGGTCGACGGGAACGAGTACAAGAGACGACAGGCCGCGCCGGGACTCAGGGTGACGAGCAAGGCGTTCGGCACCGGAAGAAGGATGCCGATGGCGGCGCGGTACGATCACTAGACGAACCCCACTCAACGGAGGGAGAGCGAACAGGTGAAAGACCCCAGATACGAGAAGTGGGCGAAGGTGCTCGTGCACTACTGCCTCGACATCCAGAAGAATGACCTCTTCCGCATCAACGCGAGCGCGGTCGCGGAACCTCTCGTCGTCGAGGTCTACCGTGAGGCCCTGAAGGCGGGGGCACACCCGTTCGTGCGTGTCGGCTCGTCGAACCTGGCCGAGATCTTCTTCAAGAACGCGAAGAAGCACCAGCTCGAGCACGTGTCCGAGATCGAGAGATTCACCGTCGAGAAGATCGACAAGATCCTGAGCATCAGGGCGGTCGAGAACACGAAGTTCATGACCAACGTCGACCCCAAGAAGCAGGCGGCCGCAAACGCCGCGAACCGAGACATCATGCAGAGGTTCAGGGACCGCTCCGCCGAGGGCGAACTCGAGTGGTCGCTCACGCAGTACCCCTGCAACGCCTCCGCTCAAGACGCCGAGATGTCACTCGACGAGTACGAGGACTTCGTCCTCAGAGCCTGCCTGGTCCACAAGGCCGATCCCGTCGCCGCCTGGAAGAGCGTCCACCGGTCGCAGGCGAAGGTCTGCAAGGTCCTCGACCGGAGGAAGACGATCAGGTTCGTCGCGAAGGACACCGACCTCACGATGAAGATCGGGGGTCGGAAGTGGATCAACAGCGACGGGAAGAGAAACATGCCCTCTGGCGAGGTCTTCACCAGCCCCATCGAGGACTCGGTCGAGGGGACGATCGCGTTCTCGTTCCCGGCATGCTACCGCTCGCGAGAGGTCCACGGCGTCAAGCTCCGCTTCAAGAAGGGGCGGGTCGTCAAGGCGACCGCCGACAAGGGCGAGGACTTCCTCCTCGCGACGCTCGACACGGACGAGGGGGCCAGAACCGTGGGCGAGGTCGCGGTCGGCACGAACTACTCCATCCAGCGGTTCACGAAGAACACGCTCTTCGACGAGAAGATCGGGGGCACCGTCCACATCGCGGTCGGGGCCAGCTATCCCCAGACGGGGGGAACCAACGAGTCGAGCGTCCACTGGGACATGATCAACGACATGCGCGACGGCGGCACCATCTACGCCGACGGCAAGGTCATCTACAAAAATGGCAAGTTCACGCTGAAGTAGCAACTAGGGCGGCGCCCGGCGCTGCCCGGGAGGAACAAGGTGAAGGATCCGAGGTACGAGAAGCTCGCGAAGGTCCTGGTCAACTACTCCGTCGAGGTCCAGAAGAACCACATCGTCGGCATCAACGGGAGTCCGCTGGCAGAGCCGCTCATCAGCGAGGTCTACCGCGAGTGCCTGAAGGTCGGCGCGCACCCCTTCACGAGGCTCCAGCTCCCAAGCCTCGCCGAGGTCTACTACAAGAACGCGAAGGCTCATCAGCTCAAGTTCGTGAGCCCGATCTCCGAGTTCGAGGTCGAGAAGATCGACAGGGTGATCACTATCTGGGCCGACGAGAACACCAAGACGCTCGCGAACGTGGACCCGAAGAAGCAGGCCACGCGGAGCGCGGCGACCCAGAAGCTGTTCATCCGGTTCATGGAGCGTGAGTCGGCAGGCGAGCTCTTGTGGGCCGGCACGCAGTTCCCGTCGAACGCGGCGGCCCAGGACGCCGAGATGTCCCTCTCCGACTACGAGGAGTTCGTCCTGAACGCCTGCCTCGTCCAGAAGGCCGATCCGATCGCCGCGTGGAAGAGCGTTCACCGGAAGCAGGCGAAGATCTGCACCCGTCTGAACAAGGCGAAGAAGGTCCGATTCGTGACCAAGGGGACCGACCTCTCTATGAGCGTCAAGGGCAGGAAGTGGATCAACTGCGACGGCAAGGCGAACATGCCCGACGGCGAGATCTTCACGGGCCCCGTCGAGGACTCGGTCGAGGGCACGATCTCGTTCTCGTTCCCGGCGAACTACATGGGAAGGGACGCCGAGGGGGTTCAGCTCACGTTCAAGAAGGGGCGTGTCGTGAAGGCGAAGGCGACGAAGAACGAGGAGTTCCTCCACGCGATGATCGACAGCGACGAGGGGGCGCGCCGGGTCGGCGAGATGGCCATCGGGACGAACTACGCCATCCAGCAGTTCACGAGGAACACGCTCTTCGACGAGAAGATCGGCGGGACGATCCACATGGCGCTCGGCGCCTCGATCCCGGAGTCCGGCGGCGTGAACCAGTCGGGGCTCCACTGGGACATGGTGACCGACATGAGGGACGGCGGGAAGATCTACGCCGACGGCAAGATCGTCTACAAGGACGGGAAGTTCGTCGTGAAGTAGGGCCGCCCAAGCAGGGCGCGCCCTGGGGGGCATCGCTCTTGAACTGGAACGAGATCTTCCATTTCGAGGACTTCGCGGGCTGGATGTCCACCCACGGACTCCGCATCGTGTTCATCGTGATCGCGGCGTTCATCGTCGTCCGGCTCTCGACGTTCATCACGAGGCGCGTGGAGCGCATGTTCGAGGACGCCGACCCCGACACCATGAGCGAGCGCGAGAGGCAGGCGGCCACCCTCGGAAAGGTGCTCAGAAACCTCATACGGCTCGTCGTCTGGGGCATCGCGCTCATCACGATCCTGAGGGAGCTCGGCATCGACATCGCGCCGCTCCTGGCCGGAGTCGGGATCGCGGGCCTCGCGATCGGGTTCGGCGCCCAGTCACTCGTGAAGGACATCCTCGCGGGGATCTTCGTTCTCGCCGAGGACCAGTACAACGTCGGCGACGTCATCAAGGCCGCTGGCGTATCGGGGCTCGTCGAGAAGGTCACGCTTCGGGCGACGATCCTCCGCGACCTCGAGGGCAACGTCCACACCATCCCGAACGGCGTGATCGACGTTGTCACGAACATGACCAAGCACTGGTCCCGTTCGGTCCTCGACGTCGGCGTCGCCTACAAGGAGGACGTCGACGAGGTGATGGATGTCCTGCGAGAGATCGGAGACGGCCTCGAGAAGGACCCGAAGTTCGCGCGGATGATCACGGGCCCCCTCGAGGTGCTCGGTGTGCAGGACCTCGCCGATTCCGCCGTCGTCGTCCGCGTCATGTTCACGACCGTGCCGAACAAGCAGTGGCCCGTAGCGCGCGAGTTCCGGCGCAGGATCAAGAAGACGTTCGACGAGAAGGGGATCGAGATCCCGTTCCCGCATCAGACCATATACCTCGGCGAGGGCGCCCCGATGGACGGGCGTCTTCCGGTCGAGCTCGCGGGAGAACCCGGAGCGGTCGCGGCAGGCAGCCCCGGAGCTCGCGACTCGGACGAGAGAGAGGAGTAACGGATGTTCAGGAAGATTCTCGTCGCCGTGGACGGCTCGCCCAACTCCGACCGCGCGGTCGAGGCGGCGGCAGAGGTGGCCGCCGCGCACGCCTCCGACATGACGATCTGCCACGTGTTCTACATCCCGGAGCACTACGTCACCGACCTGGCAGGACCTCTCCGCGCCGCCATGCGGGAGGACGCGGAGAAGATCCTCGAACACGCGTCCAGCGTCGCGAAGGAGAACGGCGTCGAGGCCGCGACGCACCTGATCCAAGAGGGACACCCCGCGGATGCGATCCTCGACTTCGCGACGGAGCTGGGCGTGGGACTGATCGTGGTCGGCGTGAGGGGAAAGACCGGGGACCGGGCGCGCGCGATGGGAAGCGTCAGCGGGACCATAGCGTCGAACGCCACCGCCTCCGTGCTGCTCGTCAGGAGGGCTTAGGACGCCGGCTGCGGTGCAACCGAACGGGAAGACTGGAACGTGAAGAGGCCCGGTGGAGAACCACCGGGCCTCGACTCGTTCTTCTTGGGTGGCGCCGCCACGCGTCAGAGGAGCGTCGACGCGATCGCCGAGAGCGACGACAGGAACTCGTGGACCTCCTGTGGACCGCGGACGAACATCGACGCCATCGTCGGCCTCGGCTCCGGCGCGACGAGGATCGAGAGCGCGTGCGGGATGTCTTCCTCCTCGTCGACCTCGGGAACGAACCACGGCGTGTCCGCCGCAGGGTCCTCGGCCCACGTGGAGATCGCCTCGAAGGCGTCCTCGTCGGTCACGTCGTCGCCGATGTAGACGGCGAGATCGGTCACGGGGTCTGCGTCGTGGAGGATGTGGCCCACGGCGTCGCCCTTGTGCCAGCCGGCCATCCTGGCCTCGACGAGGTCGTCCCCGTAGAAGAGCTCGAGCTGTCGGTTGACGTCGAGCCCCCGCACGAGATCCACGAAGCACCGGGTCGCAGCCCGCGCCGCGGACGGCTCGTCGCAGCCCAGGTGCATCGCGATACCGAAGCCCTTGTTCTCGATCTCCACTCGGGAACAGGCTCCGACGCATCTGTGGGCGTCGAGCTCGATGTGGTGGAGGAGATTCGCGGCGGGTCCGGGGTCGACCGGATGCACGATCGGGCCGTCGGGCTTTCTTATCTCGAAACCGCGCTGACCGACGTACCCGAGCGCTGGGATCCCGGTCGCGGACTCGAGCTCCCCGATCGTCCGACCGCTGACGACGAAGACGGAGCAGCTCTCGACCTCGCAGAGCTCCTTGATCCTCGTGAGGACGCCCGGGTCCGGCCTCGCGTCCGCGTCCCGCCGGCTCGGCAGGAGGGTCCCGCCGTAGTCCAGGAAGAGGTGGACCTCGCTCGCCGAACCAAGCGCTCTCGCGAGGAGGTCGACCTCCTCGGACACGTGTTTTGGATAGGTGAGCCCTGCAGCCTTGACGATCATCGCGCTCGCTTCGCGTTCGCGGTGCGGCCCGCGGTCTGCGGGGTCGCCCGGGGAGGCCCCGGCCCTTCAGAGACGTAGAAAACCGGGGCGGAGCAGCCTCCTACCAACATACGACTCCCCGCCCCGGTCGCAAGCGTGCACTACTTCAGGAGGACCATCCTCTTCTTGGAGACGTAGTCCCCCGCCTGCATACGGTACATATAGACGCCGCTGGCCACCTTCTGGCCGTCCTCGTTCGTGCCATCCCAGGCCACCGTCTTGAGCCCGGGCTCCTGCTCCTCGTCAACGAGGGTCGTGACCAGCTTCCCGGCGATGTTGAAGACGTCGATCCGGACGTGCCCGGCCGCGGGCAGCTGGTAGTGAATCCTCGTGACGGGATTGAACGGGTTCGGCGCGTTCTGCTTGAGCATAAACTCGGCCACCTCGAGGGGCACGTCGTCGATGCCGGTCGTCCCGACGGACGTGAGATTGATGTCGTCGACGTACCACCCCTCCTCCGTCACGAAGCCGTCGGAGGCGAACCGGAACCGGACCTGGACCGTCTCACCCTCGTAGGCGGCAAGATCGAACCGCTCCTCGCGCCAGTTGATGGCGCCCGACCAGCACGGCGTGCCCACGGGCACGGGGTTCGCGGTGTTGCTGTTCTTGAAGTGGGAGTATCCCGCGTCCGGATGGATGACCGTCCACGTCGCTCCGGCGTCCGTCGTAATCTGGACGAAGCCGCAGTCCCACGCCGACGTCGGGCTCTCCTCTTCAGCGCGCATGTAGTGCCAGAACGTGAGCTCACCCTCCGAACCGACGCACATCGGCCTCATGACGAGCGCGCCGTCAGCGGAGCTCGTATAGTCGGAGCTGCCGGCGCCGCCGAACTTCCAGCTGTGCGTCGGCGAGTGATTCCGGTACGTCTCAATGTGCCACTGGTCCACGAAGCCCGGCGTCACGTTGTCGTGCGTCCACTCGCCCACTCCGGATTCCACGTTGTCCACAAAGTCAGGACCGGCGACCATGATGCTGAACTGGAGGTCGGTCGAGTAACCCCAGTCGGCCGCGATGGAGAGATCGAAGACGATCTCGTGGAAACCGGGACAGTCCGGCGCGATCGAGACCGAGAAGTCGGGCGACAGTGTGGCGGTTCCGTCGGGCATCAGGAACACGATCGATGCCTCGCCCTCGTTCACCGTGACGTACGAGTCGGACGTCGTGAGCGTCGCTGCGATGGCGGAGGCTCTGCTGCTCCCCGCATTGTGAATCGACACTCCGAGCCCCACGACCTCGCCCGGCTCCAAGCATCCATTCCCATTCCCGCCGTCGTCAGCGACGACATCATCGAAGAGCACGACCGGCGCGTGAACGAGGATGTTGAAGTCCGACTCCCAGACCTCGCGTCCCGAGGAGTCGGAGATCGTGAGCGTGAACGGCAGCACCTCTCCGTCCGCCGCGGCCGAGGAGACCGAGAACGCGTAGCTGCCCGAGCTCGTGCCGAAGCTCGCCGCCGTGATGTCGCCGAACTCCTGGTAGTCCTCGACGAGCGTGACGTTCCCGTTCGATCCAGTGAGAACCGCCGAGACACCGACCGCCGTCTCCGTCCCAACGTTCTCGAGCGTCACGAGGAGCTCGATGCTCTCGCCGGCGTCGACGAGGCCGTTGTTGTTGCCGTTGCTCAGGTCAAATCCGTCGTCGTCAACCTCGAACCCGGAGAGCGCTACGTACGGGCCGTCTGCGGGAGCGATCTCGGTCGTTCCGGCGTAGATCAGGTAGTCGTGCGCGGACACGGCGACGTTCAACGTCCCCGGGGCCTGCGCGCTCGGGTGCATCGTCACGGAGCCCGCAGCGTCGGTGAAGCCCACGTCGTAGACGGCGTAGTCGTCCGTGTAGACGGTGACTCTCGCGCCCTCAACGGGCCCCCTGGTGGCGGACATCACGGTGACGTCCATGTCGGGCTGGCCCACGATGATGCCCGTCGGGTGCGTCGCGATGAGGTCCGTCGGCTCGGCAGTCCACAGCTCGAGCGCCGGGTCCCCGAAGATGTTCATCTCGTAGTAGACCCACTTGTTCGCGCCGTATGCGATGGCCCAGAGGACGTCGATCTTGGAGTCGTCGTTCGCATCGCCGATCGGGTAGATCCCCTCGCCGAACATCGCGTCGAAGAACTCGCGGTCGAAGTACTGCGAAGAGCCGTTCGTGCCGCCCGGGTGGCCCCACCCGTAGCGCGAGTTCGCCGCGAAAGCGACCGCACCGTGGACGTCGGACGTGAACTGCTCCGCGAAGCAGTCCGAGCCGTACGAGCCGCCGGTACCCCGGTTGTCGTACGAGCCGTTGTAGCACCCCTGGCTGTAGCAGAAGTTCAGGGAGTGGTTCGTTCCGTCGTTGTCGAACTGGGGGATGTCAGAGTTGTACATCTTCATCGAGTAGGTCACGTTGCAGTGACCGAGGTGGTTCACGATGTTCAGACCGTTCTCCATCAGGCTGATGAGCGTGCCCTTCGACCACGTGCTCGTGCGATCGTAGAGCGTGCCGGTGTTCATCGCAGAAGAGGCGAACCCGACCGTCGTGTAGCCGTCGTATGTCCCCCCGAACAGGATCTGATCCTTGTAGTCGCCGCCGTACGTGAGCGGGCTCGACCACAGGAGCTCGCCCACCATCAGGGCTTCGTCGCACTCGGAGACGATCGGCTGGGCCTGATAGAGGAGCTGCTTGTTCAGGAAGTTCGTGACCTCCGCCACGGTGTCGGATGCGCCGCGCCCGATTCCGAGCTCCGGATACCAGTCCTCCTCACCGGCCTCGCCCCAGTAGGCGTCTCCGTCGTTGTTCCAGTTGCCGTCCAAGGCCGAGTAGTACAGGTCCGCAGGGATGTCGTCGTCGATGTCACCGTACGCGTTTGCGTAGAGGCCTCGATGTGGGATGCCGTTCGCGTCCCTGGCGTCACCGAGGAGAAGCACGTACTCGACGTCCCAGGTGTTGTACGTGTCGATGATGAAGTTCCTGATCCGGTCCTGCTCGTCGACACCGCTGTAGTTCGCGTTGATCCACGACTTCAGGAACACGCCGGCCTTGAGGCCGCGGTTCGTCTGGAATGCGAGGAAGTCACCGCAGAGGTCGTCCCACATTTCGGTTGTGATGACGAGGTACTTGTAAGCGTCATCGGGGTTGAGCGAACGGCTCGCGACCCTCACCCTCTCGATGCCCGCGTACGCGACCTGGCCCGACGGGTTGTCGACCATCCGCTCGAGGCGCGCGAGCGTGCGCGCGTCGTTCCGAATCATGGTCTCGGTCGCCCTGAGCTCACCCGTGTCCACGGCCGTCGTGATCTCGACTTCGAAGCTCCGGTAGTACGAAAGCGCTCCAGTCTCGGGCTCGAACTCGACCGGATGGAGCGCGAGGTTCGCCACCGAGTAGCCGCGGTAGCGGCCGACCGCGGGCGCGTCGTGGAGTCTTCCCGGGAACACCCGGGCGGAGTCGTAGTCGGGCTCCGCCATCTCGATCGGGCCCTCGTGTGAGAGCGGATACTGACTCTGTCCCGGCTCGACGAGGTAGCCGTCCCCGAGCGTGACCATCTCACCGGGGATGACGCGTACGTCGGTGACCAGTTCGCCCGGCGGCAGCAGGAGGCGCGCGCCGACCATCGGAAGCACGGGATCTCCCGGGGCGCCGAAGCTCCACGCACCCTCGATCGTGACCCTGTGGTATCCGTCGATCTCCTTCACGACGGGCTCGGCAAAGTCGTAGTGCTGCGTCACGACCCCGGCTGCCGAGGTTCCCGCGACCAGAACAACACCGAGGATCCCGAAGACCACCGGTGCAAGACACTTCCTCACGGCCCTTCGCATGCCGTACTCCTTCCCCCCAGGCTCGACACCGCGCGCCAGTGAACGGTGAGTCACCCGCAGACGCAATGGGGCAACTACGCCCCGGTGATAGTTCGCAAAGCAAACCAATCCCGAGCCGGTTTCAGAACCGGTCGGCTATTCATATCCGCTCCTCCCCGTTGAACGGCGGGAGCAGGGTGTCCGGCCGTAAATTCCAGTAAATTATACCACTTAGCAAGGCTGACGGCAACGCAAAACCCCGTATGGTATACTCACGCCCCGCGTATGACAGATCGGAGGTCCCGTGCGCTTCGGAGTCCACGTCCCGAGACAGAGGAACCTGACCGCAACCGCCGAATACGCCCGTGAGATTGGGTGTCAGGCAGCCCAGATCTTTTCGGGGAATCCTGTGGGGTGGACGATCGGGCGGCTCGACCCCTCCGATCGCGACGGATTCACCCGGGTCGTCGCAGAGGCCGGGATTCGGCCGGTCTTCGTTCACACGCCCTACCTTATAAACCTCGCGACCAATGACCACAAGCTCAGAAATCGCTCCAGGCGTGCTCTGGTCGACGCGCTGGTCAGGGCCCACGACCTCCGTGCCGGACCGGTCGTCGTCCACGCGGGGAATCACATGGGAGCCGGCCCGGAAGCGGGCATCGAGCGGGCCATCGAGACGGTGGCCTGGGCTCTCGAGCGGGCTCCGGAAGACACCGGCCTTCTCCTCGAGAACGGCTCCGGAAAGGGAACCGAGATCGGCGTTACGTTCTCCGACCTGGGACGGATGGCCGGGCCGTTCCCGAGCACGCGGGTCGGAGTCCTTCTCGACACAGCTCACCTCTGGGCGATGGGCGTCGACTTCCGGAAGGGACCCGCGATCACGGCGATGCTCGAAGAGTTCGACCAAGAACTCGGGCTCGACCGCCTCGGAGGGATCCACGGCAACGACTCGGGCGCGGAGCTCGGTTCACACCGCGACATTCACGCGCTCTGGAGCGAGGGGAAGATGGGAAGAGTGGGGCTCCGGAACCTCGTGCGGCAGGAGGCGTTCCGCGACCTCGCGTGCGTCTTCGAGATTCCCGGAGAGGCGCCTGCTTTCGACAGAAAACGCCTTGCCTCCATGAGAAGGCTCGACCGGAGGCTGGCTCGGCCACGCTGACCCTCGCAGCCAGCCGGCCGCGTGGGAGAATATCTACAACTATAGTACAGACAACCACATAGCCCTCAACCCTCCGCGCTGTCGGAGGGTCTAAGTTCACGACCCCTCTGCTGTATGCCGCGCGAAGCGCGACGCGCCGGCGTCGTGTAGCGGCTGTTCATCACAGAATCGGAGACAACCATGAAGCGCACGTGGGTCACGCTTGCTGTTCTCCTGTGTTTGCTCCCAGTGACTGCCTCCGCGAACGTGCTGACCGAAGCCGATGCCGCGGTGGCGGCTCTGGATCTGGCTGCGGACGTCGGCGCGTATACGCGCGCCCACCCGGACGCAGCCGGCGCCTTCCCGGCGTGGACGTCCGCGGGGTTCCCGGCCGTCCCGATCCTCGTGTACTCCTACCCCGCCCTCGAACCTGCGTACTACATGGTGGTCATCCAGAGCGAGCCGGCGACCGTAGTGACGCTCGACCCGTTCGACGGCGACTGGCACGGCTACGGAGAGGTGCCGGACGGCGACCCGTTCCCTCGCGTGTCGCGCGCGCGAGCCGCGACCCTCTTCGCCGAGGAACTCCGCCGACCGTGTTCCGAGAAGTCGGTCCGTGCAGTCGAGATGCCTGACCGCCGTCTCTACTGGCACGTGAAACCACACACGAAGGGCTCGAACATCGAGCTTCTGCTGCCGCTCGACGAGGAAGGCCCCGTCCGCACGAGCGCGGACATCACTCCGGCGGGCGACGTAGTCGAGGACTCCACGGATCCCGACGGGACCAGGGACAGCGGCGACCCGGACCGCTGGGGCAGCCGGAATCCGAACTTCCCGAAGGGCAGGGATGGAACGTACCCGCCAAGCTACGACATCCCAGACGTCCCACACCACTTCCAGCAGACGAACATCTTCTGCGGCCCCGCGTCGCTCGAGATGCTCTTCGACTACTGGGGCCCGGACATCGAGCAGTTCGACGTTGCGGCCGTCGCGGACACGCGCCCGGAGATCGGCGGCACCGGGACCGCGGACCTCGTCCGCGCGGCCCGCTTCAGCGTCATCAGTACGGCCGTCCAGAATCCCGACCTCCACGGGTACAACGAGCGACGGTATGGGTACGCCGCTGTCGTCAACTCGTGGGACGCACCGGACGACTTCCCGAACCGCTACGACGATCTCAAGATCCTCGTGAGCTCGGACGAGCCGGTCATGCTCCTCATGTGGTTCACCGAGGCCTACCAGTTCCGGCACTACCGCGTGGTCAAGGGCTACGACGACGGCCTCGACGTGTTCATCGTTCACGACCCGTGGTACTCGCCCCCGTACTGGGGACCCGACTTCCACTTCAACCAGGAGTTCTTCGTCGACGACATGTGGGACTGCGGCCGACAGAGGTGGGGGATGTTCACTGCACCGCTCGACGTCATCGTGTCCGTGTCCCCGGAGGTCGCTCCTGCCGAGGAGTTCACGGTCGTCGCTTCGGTGATCCACACGTGTCCCGACCCGTTCGAAGGCACCCGGCCGCTCGCGAACGCAGAGGCGACGATCTCGCTCGCAAGCGGGCTCGCGCTGGCGCCCGGCGAGTCCCCTACACAGCCCGTGGTCGGCGTCGGCATTCCGGGCACCGTCGGCACGGCGACCTGGCAGGTCGTCGCGGGAGCACTCGCTCAAGACCTTGGGATCGACGTCTTCTCACGAGCGCTCATCACCGCGACGGGCGGGTCGGCGGGCACGTACTCCGACTCGCTCGCTGGAACGGGCGCGACGACCGTCGACATCGTGCCGGATCCCCTGACGCTCGTCAGGGTCGACCCGTCAGGCGACGGTCACGTCCGGACGATCCAGGAAGGTCTCTACATCGCGGGCGACGGTGACACGGTCGTCGTGGCGCCCGCCACCTACAGCGGCGCGATGAACCGCGGCCTCGACTTCGGGGGACGCGGAGTGAGCCTGCTCGCCGAGGGCGGACGCTCCGAGACGGTGATCGACTGCGGTGGTGAGGATCGCGGGTTCGACTTCGACGGCGGAGAGGGTGCGTCGGCGATCGTCGACGGGTTCACCGTCGTGAACGGAGCTCCGGACGGGTTCGGCGGCGGAATCCGCTTCACGAACGGGTCCTCGCCCACCGTGCGGAACTCCGCGTTCATCGGCAATACCTGCGGGTTCCTCGGCGGCGGGATCTACTGTGACGGAGGATCCTCCCCGACCCTCGAGTACCTGCTCGTGAGCGACAACTCCTCGCTCCTCGGCTCGGGGCTCTACTGCAAGGAAGGCGCGGCGCCAACGGTGTCCCACTGTACGTTCGTCGGGAACTCGGGACACCAGGTGACGAGCGTCGACGCGTCGCCAATGATCACGAACTCGATCATCGCGTTCAGCCCTGCCGGCAGCGCCATGACCTGCGGCGGCACGGCGGACCCCACGGTCACGCTCAGCTGCGTCTACGGGAACGACGGCGGCGACGAGCTCTGCGGGGGCCATTACGACAACATCTCCGCCGACCCGCTCTTCTGCGACCTGGCCGGCGGTGTGTTCACGCTCCACGACGACTCGCCGTGTCTGCCCGAGAATAACGTCTGGTTCGAGTCGATCGGAGTGTTCGGCGCCGGCGGGTGCGGTACTTCCACGGGCGTCCATGGGGACGAAACCGGCTCCGTGGCCTCTCTCCGCGCCAGCCCAAACCCGTTCCGGCGCCGGACAGATTTCGAGTTCGCCGCGCCGAGCGCAACTGGAAGCGCGCTCGTCGCCGTCTACAACCTGAAGGGACAGAGAGTGAGAACCCTGCTCAGGGGCGCCGTGCCCGAGGGCCGGCAGACTCTGAGCTGGGACGGAACAGACGATGCGGGGCGGCGGGTGGCGTCGGGGGTCTACTTCTGCACGGCCGCGTTCGGTAATGAGGAGGTCTCTCACAAGGTCGTGCTGCTGCGCTAGACATGCAGAGCACTTGCGCGGCCGTTGTTAGAGCGCGAACCCCACGCGGGCCGCCTCCGGCGAGGCGTCCGGGATCCCCAGCCACCCGGCCCCCTCCGCCCCGCATCAGGAACCCTCCCGGAACCCGCTCAGCGGGCCGGTAGCGCAGGCGGGACAGCCGTGGCCCCCAATTTCCCGGTGGTTCCGCTTGCGCCCGGCCTCGCGTTCCGGTAGAATCATGGAACCCCGAAAACTCTACTCCGTCGGCGGAGCCGTGATCGGACTCGACACCCGGACTGGTCACAAGACGGTGAGATGCGCCTGACGTGTGTGGACAGTGAACGCAAACAGGAGGTGGCATGCCAACCCATCTGAAGCCCGGGGACAAGGCGCCGAGCTTCTCGGCCGACACCCAGGAAGGCAAGAAGGTCTCGCTCTCCGACTTCGAGGGGAAGAAGAACCTTGCGCTCTTCTTCTACGTGAAGGACAACACGCCAGGCTGCACCAGAGAGGCGCGCGCCCTGAGGGACGCGACGGCTGAGTTCGACAAGCGGAACACGGAGATCATCGGCGTGAGCACGAACAGCGCCGAGTCTCACGAGCGGTTCGCCGCGAACAACGAACTTGAGTTCCCGCTCCTCGCCGACGTCGAGAAGAAGATCGCCGAGGACTTCGGTGTGCTCAAAACCACCGGCATGGCCGAGCGAGCGACCTTCCTCATCGACAAGGAGGGGAAGGTCCGTCACGTATGGCCGACGGTGAGCATCACCGGCCACGCTGCGGACATCATCGGCAAGATCGACGAGCTGGGACTCGCGTAGAACTGAATCCTCACAGGGATCATCCTCACGATGGCTCCCAGGAAACACTCATCCTCTCGCGGGGCCGGACGGCCTCGCGAGAGGCTTCTTATCCGGCGGGCGCGTCCCGAGGACCGCGACGCGATCCTCGCGATGTCCGAGAAGATCTGGGGCGGCGTCGACTACCTCCCGCTCATCTGGGACCGCTGGCTGGCTGACCCGGACGGCGCCCTCCTCACCGCCACCCTCGACGGCAGACCCGTCGGGATGTCCAAGATCACTCTCCTCGCGCCTGGAGAGGTCTGGCTGGAGGGGTTGAGGCTCCACCCCGAACTCCAGGGTCGCGGTCTCTCGTCAAACATCAACCGCGCCACGCTCCGAGAGGCGATGAAGCTCAACCCGAAGACGGTTCGGTTCTCCACGGCCGTCATCAACACGGCCTCCCGTCACCTTGCGGAGAGAACGGGCTTCTGGCAGATAGCGCGCACGCGATGGATGTGGGGCCGCGCTCGCACGCGAGGCGTGCTGGGCGGGCGGGTGGCGACTCCCGACGACCTGGCCAACGTCTGGGGGTTCGCGAAGGGCTCGGAGTGCTACGAGCGGACGGGTGGGCTCCTGTGCGTCGGCTGGAAGTTCCCTGCCCTGACCCGCCACCGTCTGAAGGACCTCATAGAACGGGGGAGCTTGCTTCTCTACCCGGCGCGGGGGAAGCTCCGCACCGTCGCCATGTACGACGTCTCGTCGATCGACCGGGACGTCTGCCTCGCGTTTGCCGACGGGCGGGACGAGGAGATCGGCATCCTCGCGCGAGACATCCTCCGCATCGCGGGGAGGCTCGGGAAGAAGGACGCGAGCGCCATGATCCCGGCGGGACGTCTCGCGGAGGCAGTGTACGAAGGCGGTTTCGACTCGATGCACCCGTTCACCGCCGTCGTCTACGAACTCGGAGCGCGCGGGGCCAGGGCCGGCGGCGAGCCACTCGACTCGGCGCTCTGGCGGACGCTGCGAGCGAACGAAGGGGAAGCTGCCGAACTCCTCACGGACCTCCTGCTCGACAGGGCTCCGGGGAACCAGGCTCGCGAGAACGTTCGGGACTTCGTGGTACGCAACGTCGTGCCCGAGACCGAGAGGGAGATCGCCGGAGCCATTCAAGCACTTACAGACCCGCTGGGATCAGCTTACGAGCTCCGCGACACCCTCCGCGCGCTCATCGAGTACCTCGCAAGGGACAAGGGCCTCGCCGGACCGTCCATGAAGGTCACCGACGGCCGGGCGGCCTTCCATCTGAAGGGGCGGCGGGTCGCCCTGATGGCGGTCGGCAGGAAGACAGTTCGCCTGACGCTCGGCCCGGGCTTCGGGGGCTGTTTCCCCAAGGGTCTCGCCCTTCGAGTCGACAGAACGTCCTTCGACGAGACGTCGTTCGACCCGGCGACGGGGAAGTACGGCGGAATGACGCTCTGGCTCAGCAAGGGATCCCACCTCGCTCCCGCCCGCAGGGCGGTCGACATGATCGTTCGGAGCGCGGAACGGGCACCCGCCTGACCGGAGTGCGCCTCACCTGGCGATGGCGCTCACTCACCGCAAACAAGACGGGCCGCCTCCCAGTGGGAGACGGCCCGATTCTCTTCCCGCGAGACTTAAGGGTCGGACTAGCGCTTGCGTCGGGTCCGGGTCGACTTCCGGGCCTTCGGCTTCTTCTTCACGACCTTCTTCTTCGCGGTCTTCCTCTTCGCCGGCTTCTTCTTCACGACCTTCTTCTTCGCGGTCTTCCTCTTCGCCGGCTTCTTCTTCACGACCTTCTTCTTCGTGGCCTTCTTCTTGGCCGGCTTCTTCTTCACGACCTTCTTCTTCGTGGCCTTCTTCTTGGCCGGCTTCTTCTTCACAGCCTTCTTCTTGGTGGTCTTCTTCTTGGCCGGCTTCTTTTTCACGACCTTCTTCTTCGCGATCTTCTTCTTCACCGGCTTCTTGGCGGCCTTCTTCGCCTTCGCCTCGGCTCCCGAGACCAACCGCTCGACCTTCAGGTCGTAGAGCCGCTTCGCCTCCGCGGCGATATGCTCGGCCGAGACCTCAAACTCCTTCACGAGCTCCCACGGCGCGCCCGACTCGCCGAAGCGGTCCTGGACGCCGACCATCCCGATGATGGTCGGCTTGCCGTAGACCCTCGCCGACTTGCCGATCGCCGCGGCGACCTGGTTCCCGAACCCGCCGACCTGATGTTCCTCCGCGGTGACGACGACGCCCGTCTCGGCCGCCGCCTTCACGATCGCCGTCGTATCGAGCGGCTTCACGCTGTGGACGTTCAGGATCCGGGTCTCTATGTCGAACTCCTCCTTCAGGATCCACGCCGCCCGCATCGCTTCAGGCACCGAGGGTCCGCACGCGATGATCGAGATGTCCTCGCTCTCGGTCTTGTACTGCGACGCGAGCTTGTGCTCGAACGCATCCTTGAAGCTCGCCTTGGCGCCCCGGAAGCGGATGACGTTGGCCTTCCCGTACTTGTACGGGCTCTTCTTGTCGGTGACCACCGGGGTCGCCTCACGCGCGAACCGCACGTACTTGGGACCCTTCACCTTGAAGAGCATGTGCTCGGTTGCGCGCTTCGTCTCGACTGCGTCACACGGCACCTCGACGTGCATGTTCGGGAGCCCGCACATTTGATAGAGCTCCTCGAGGGCCTGGTGCGTCGCTCCGTCGGGTCCTACCGAAACACCACCGTGCGCTCCGGCGATCATCACGTTGAAGTCGCCGTAACAGACCGTCGTTCGGAGCTGGTCGAGGTTCCTGCCAGACGCGAAGACGCCGTAGGTCCCGAAGACCGGGAGCTTGCCCTCCTTCGCGAGGCCCGCGCAGACGCCCGTCCCCGACTGCTCGGCGATGCCCATCGAGAACCAGCGGTCCATTCTCTCGGGCTGGCCCTCGTAGAACTGGCTGATCGTGATCGACCCGGAGATGTCGGCGCCGAGGGCGCAGACCTTCTTGTTGTCGCCGTGCTCCGCGAGCGCGCGGCCGAACCCTTTCCGGGTCGGGTCCATGTCGACCTTCATGTTCTTCGCCGCGTTCCAGAAGTAGTCCTTCGAGAACTTGGGCTGCTTCGCCTCGAGTTCCCTCGTCGCCTTCTTCTGGTAGTCATCGGCCTTCTTGAAGAGCTTCTTGACGGGGAGCTTCTTGTCGAGGCCGAGCTGCTTGAGGCCGTCCCACATCTGCTCCTCGTTCGGCGGCTTTCCGTGCCAGCCGGCGACGTCTTCCATGAAGTCGACGCCCTTGCCCTTCACAGTATCGGCGAGGAGCAGCGTCGGCTTGCCCTTCTTCTTCGCCGCCTTCCTGAACCCGTCCAGGATCGAGTCCATGTCGTGGCCGTCGATCTTGATGACGTGCCAGCCGAAAGCCTTGTACTTGTCGACGAGCGGCTCGACGTTCATGACGTCCTCGACCCACCCGTCGATCTGAAGGCGGTTCTTGTCGATGATCCCGCAGAGATTGTCGAGCTTGTAGTGCCCGGCCTCCATGACCGCTTCCCAGATCTGACCTTCCTGCTGCTCGCCGTCACCCATGAGGCAGTAGACGCGGTAATCCTTCTCGTCGAGGCCCGCGGCGAGTGCGATGCCGACCGCGATCGAGAGGCCCTGGCCGAGCGAACCCGTCGACGCTTCGACGCCGTGGAGTTTCGGCCAGTGCGGATGCCCCTGGAACGGAGCGTAGAGCTTACGCAGCGTCACGACGTCTTCAACATTGTAGTAGCCGGCCATGCCGAGGCCGAGGTAGAGCGACGGAGCCTTGTGACCGGCCGACCAGATGATCCGGTCGCGGTCCGGCCAGGCTGCGTTCTGCGGATCGTGGTTCGCGACGTGGAGATAGAGCGCCGCGGTGATGTCCATGATCGACAGCGTTCCGCCCGAGTGTCCCGACTTCGCCGCGGCGAGGGACACAAGGTTGTAGCCGCGCATCAGGTTTGCGGCCTCCTTGAGATCCTCGACACTGTAGTCCTTGCGGATCTTCCCGGTCTTCGAGTTGACGATCGGCATTTCGGTCGTCCTCCTCTGAGCTTCCGCCGACGTGGGGTTCCTTCGCTTCTCACCGAAAGGCGTGCATTGCCGTCAAAAGGCCCGATTCGCTGGCCGATTCGGCCCATAAGGGTATCACGGAGCCGCCGGCAAGTAAAGAGAGAGAGGGGGTGTGAGGGCGCAGGCGGGCGCTCCGGGCGGGCCTCAGGAACCCCACTATCTCTTCCTTGACGGGGCGTGTTTCGCGGTCCTAGCATGAGTGGTGTGAGAGACAGGCGGCTGCCCCTGGGAGGGCAGGCAGCCGCGCCCACCAAGTAAGCGCACACCCGGTTCACCCGCCCAGGAGCACTCACAGAGTCACGGAGGTGTCCTCATGTCTGTGCGAGGCCATCGCTTTCCGTGCGTGCTTGCCTTGCTCCTCGTCGTGGGCATGGCAGCGGCCGGGGCCGGGTCGCCGAGGGACGCCGAGCTCTTCTGGGACGACGGGAGCGCGGAGGGTGGCTTCGCCGAGCAGCAGGGCAGGCGGCTCGCCGTCCGGTTCCAGGCGCCGCCCGGCGCGTGGTGGCTGACCCACGTGAGACTCTACATCATGGATGACGGCCTCGAGATCCCAGGGCAGCCCGGGGTACCGACGACCCGGCTCGTCACGATCGAGGTTCGTGAGGACACAGGAACGGGGCCAGGAGGCGTGGCGGGCAGCGGGACCGCTTACCAGTGGCACGTCGAGCCCGGGTACGAGGAAGACGCGTGGCTCGACTTCGTCCCGCCGGAGCCTGTTGATCTTGCGGACGAAGAGTCCTTCCCGGGAGGCTCGTTCTACGTTGGAATCGAGTGGGAGCATCGAACGAACCCCGTAATCGGGCTCGATCTCGACCCGCCGATTGCCGGGGAGTCGTTGTACTGGGACTGGACCTCGTGGACCGTGGTCGACACTGCGAATGTGATGATACGTGCGGTGGTGTCGGAGACCGACACCCCCGCCGAGCGTGAGTCGTGGGGCCGCGTCAAGTCCGTCTATCGCTGACCGGCACCCCCGCAGCATCACGGAGGTGTTCTCATGCGCGCTCGAGACAAACCCAACGCCTGTGTCGTGACGCGGTTCCTTCTTGTCATGGGTCTCGTGCTGTTCCTGCCGGCCGCCGCGCCGGCGCCGCCCTTGATCGAGGGTACGCTCCTGTGCACACAGACTGACTCGATGACGATCGTGCTCGAGTGGACGATCGAGGACGTGCAGGGAATCGAAGCCGTTCGGTTCCTGCGAGGCGTGAACCCGAACGAGAACCCGATCCTCTTGATGGACGTCGTGCTCCCGCCGGAGCCGACGGGGGCGTTCGACGACACAGACGTCTGGGCCCCCGCGTGGTTTCGCTACTACCTCTTCCCCGAACTGAGCATCGGCGGGCACGCGCTCGTGACCGACGGGGCGTGCGACGTCTTCACCGAGCCGTCGCCGGTGGACCGATCCACGTGGGGAACTATCAAAGCCCTTTATAGATAGGCACGAGTCGGACCGGCCCCGCGCCGGTCCGCCCCTTCCGACCGGCATCCCCCAGGGGGCCGAGGATGAAGAACTGCTCACTCACCCTTCCGGCCATCGCGCTCACTCTGCTCGTTGCCCACGGCGCGCGGGGCGACATCTCCGGTTCGACGGTGACGATGACATCGCCGGAGGCCGCGCCTAACCCCCTCACCCCGACGGCGATCATGTTCGAGTTCGTTGTCGAGAAGGACATCCTGTTCGACGAGTCGATCGTCCACGTCTGGATCGAACTCCCCTATTGCATGCGCCCTCGCATGAACACCACGTTCTACGAGGAGATCGAGCCCGGGCGGCCGGACTTCGTCGCGACCCTGGTCGGGGGGACGGTCATCTGGGTCGAGCAGGACCCGATTGAGGGCGGAATCCACCGAGGCGAGGCGACGAACGTCGGGTTCGTCGGGATGTTCGCGTCTGTCCCCGTTCACGGCGTGCCGTTGCTCGTGGAGTGGTGGCTCGTGGGGAACCTCGGTGACGACTGCACGGGTATCATCCCGATCCCCGACCAGACGCCTGTCCTTGCGTCGTCCTGGGGTTCGATCAAGGCGCTGTACGACGGTCGCAGTCCGCCGTGACGGCCACACCGCTCGCGAAAGAAGATGGGCCGCCCGAAGCCCCGTGGCCTCGGGCGGCTCACAACTTCAGGCCCTGTCTCGTCACACCTTCTTCATACCCGGGACGGCGTACAGGTAGAACCCTCCGATCACGAGCACGCACCCACTCACGACGAACACCGGGGTGACGCCGACGACGTCCGTCAGGATGCCGACCACACCGAACGCGAGCGGCTGGAGTCCTCCGGCGAGGGTCTGCATGAACCCGAAGACCCTCCCCCTCATCTGGTCGGGTATCACCGCCTGGAAGTAGGCCATGATCAGGATGTTGGCGACGCCCGAGAGGACTCCCAGGATCCCCATGAGGACCAGGTAGCTGGGATATGAGAGGAAGACGCCCATCAGGATCAGCACCAGCCCCATGAGCGCAATGCCGAAGATGATGAGCGGGTGCTTGCGCTCCCGCTCCTTCACGATCGCGAGCGCCGCCGAAGAGAGAAGGAACCCGACCGAGAACGACGCCATGATGAACCCGAGCGCATCGGCGCCGCGGCCCAGATACTCCCGGGTGACGAGGGGAATGAGGATCGCGAAAGGGGCCGTGAAGAAGTTCAGGACTGCGGCTGTCTTGAGAATCCCGAAGACGGTCGGCTGGTTCCGGACGAACCCGAACCCCTCCTTGAGATCGGCGAGGATGTGCTGAGTCTCCCCTCTGCGTTCGGTCGGCGGGACCCTGATGAAGAGCTCCGAGAAACCCGACAGCATGAAGCTCAGGCCGTTCAGCAAGAAGACGCCGCCGACGCCCCAGATCGCGACGAGGACGCCGCCAAGCGCCGGGCCAGCGATGCCGGCGCCCTGGGCGACCATCTGGGAGAGCGAGTTCGCGCGTGTGATCTCGTCCTTCCGGACGAGATTCGGGATTGTCGCCATGACGGCCGGCCCGAAGAACGTCGACGCGACCGAGACCGCCGCTGTAGCGACGAGAAGCTGCCAGATCTCGAGCGAGCCCCGGATCGCCAGAACCGCAACGCCCACGACAATCGCGCCACGCACGAAGTCCATGCCGGCTATGATCGCCTTCCGGTTCCACCGGTCGACGTAGCCGCCGGCGAAAGGCCCCAGGACGACTGCGGGGACGGTCGCGAAGATGAGAACCGTCCCCATGAGCGCCGCCGACCCGGTCTTCTCGAGGACCCACCACATGAGCGCGATCGAGTGGATGCGGTCCCCGACCTGCGAGACGAGCTGACCGACCCAGAGGAGCATGAAGTCCCGGTTTTTGAGCACGGTCTTCCGGCTCTCCGGGTCGGTCGTTTCGTGCCGCTCGCCCGATTCCAACGTCCCTCCTCGCTGCGGACGCCGTCTCCGTCGCTACTCCGCGAATCCGAGCTTTCTCATCTGCTCGGCGTCCGCCTTCGGAAGCCGCACGCACATCTTCACGTGCTCCTCCGTGTCTTCCCTCGACAGCACCTCTCCCCTCTCGTGGAGGGCGGCGATCGTCTTCCCGTCACTCACGGGAATCGCGAGGTCGATGACCTCTTCCCTGTTCTCGACGAATGCACAGATGGCACGCGTCACGTCCTCGAGCCCCTGGCCTTTCGCCGCGCTGATGAACAGCGAGCCTGGGTAGACGGCGGAGAGGCGGTCGAGCTCCTTCTGGTGCGTCACGCGGTCGATCTTGTTGAACACGATGCGCGTCGGCGTGTCCTTCACACCGATCTCCTCGAGAACCTCCGTCGCGAGGTCGAGGTAGCGCTCGCAGTTCGGCCGCGAGACGTCCACTACGTGCAGGAGCAGGTCCGCGTCGGCCACCTCCTCCAGCGTCGCGTGGAAGCTGACCACCAGATGGTGGGGCAGCTTCTTGATGAGACCCACCGTGTCGGTAACGACGGCCGCGTGTCCGCCGGGGAGATCGACCTTCCTCGACGTCGCGTCGAGCGTCGCGAAGAGGAGATCCTCGGTGAGAACGTCGGCGTCGGTGAGCGCGTTCATGAGCGTCGACTTCCCGGCGTTCGTGTACCCGACCAGCGCCACGCGGGTCATCGCCTGCCTGCGCTTCCGCTGCTCCGCGCGGTCGATCTCGACCTGCTTGAGCGCCTTCTTGAGGATCCGTATGCGCGTCCTGATGAGCCGGCGGTCGGCCTCGAGCTGCGTCTCGCCGGGCCCTCGCGTTCCGATCCCCCCACCCAGTCGCTCCAGGTGATCCCACAGCCTGCGGAGTCGCGGCAGCTCGTACTCGAACTGCGCCAGCTCGACCTGGATCCGGGCGACCTTCGTCTGCGCCCGCGCCGCGAAGATGTCGAGGATGAGCTCGGTGCGGTCGATTGTCTTGATCTCGGTCGCCTTCTCGATCTCCCTCCCCTGTGCGGGGCGGAGGTCGTCGTCGAAGATGAGGAGGTTGGCGTCCTGGACCGCGGCCGCGTTCTTGATCCTCTCGATCATGCCGCTGCCGACGTAGGTCTTCCCGTCTATGCGGGTCCTGTTCTGAACGAAGCGGTCGACGACCGTCGCGCCCGCCGTTCTCGCGAGCTGCGCCAGTTCGTCGAGCGACTCCTGTTCCTCCTCGATGTGCGTGGCCGGAAGGCTCACGCCGACGAGGATGGCCCGCTCGTCTTTTGGCACGTACTTCTTCTTGATGCTGTGCCTCCCGTCGAATCGGCTACGGACCGGAGACCGCGCGAGGCGGCGAGATCCGGAACCGCTGATAGTGTCCGTGTTCGTGTCGGCGCCCGCACCGGGCTAGAAGTCGACGTCGCCTCCCCGGGACCCGAAGGTCCCGTGCTCGTCGAACTTGAACGTGCGGGACATGCCGCTCTTCTGGAGCTTCGCGCTCCCCTTGATGTTCCACTCGTGCTGCCCGGAATGGAGCGCGTCCTGGAGACCCTCCTTCGCGCCCTCCCACCTGAGGAGGAACGGGATCTCTGCCTGTACGGTCGTTCCGTCGGACGGGATGAGGACCGACTCGACCTGCTGTCCCTGCCCCACCTTGGTGCCGTCGACGTACACCGAGTACTCGAGATCGCGGATGCGGCCGCCGATGCCGTTCGGGTCTGCGACGTCCGCGATGAGTATCAACGACAGCCCCTCTGTCGACAGCCCGACGAACTCGACGCCGGTGAGTGTGACCTCGGGCGGCTCCACCGAAGTGCAGGATGCCGCGGCGACGAGGCACACGAGGGCCGCGGTCGTGAGGACGCGCATCGGACGTGGGTCGGTCATTCGTTGTCCCTCCGTTCCAGAATCTCGGTGAGTTCCTGCGCGAGGCGCTCTACGGCCGACGCGACCTCCGGGCTCATGTCTCCCCCGAACTCGGTCGTCGTCGCCTGAATCACCACGAGGTGGACCCCCGCTCCCGTCTCCTCGGACACGACCATCATGAAGAGCGAGAGTGGCGTGGCGTGCGTCCCGCCCGGGAAGCCGCCCACGTCATCGCCCGCGACGATCCTGATCTCTCCGGGTTCACCGTCGAAATCGGCCGCGTCGACGATGATGATCGTCTCCGGCTCGGCGCGCCGCACGGGACCGAGGTAGTTCTCGGGAACCCCGGCGGCGTCGATCACGACGTCCTGGAATCGCCCTTTGAGCTTCTGGGCGAGGAGCGACCCGGCCCCGTCGTCGGCCTTGAGCGTGTTGCCGACGCCGACGACGACCACGCGACCGTGGGCGATGTCCCTGATACCGGTGATGGGTTCCTCCTCGAACGGGAACTCAACTGCGTCGCGGCCCGGGACCCTCGTCGGGTCGCACTCGGGCCACCGCTGCGATTGAACCACAGGCCGGAGGAAGATGCCAGAGCGCGCGCGCCGGGCAGCGAGCCGGTCTGCGCCGTTGAACACCGTTCCCGACTCGGCTATCATCGTCCTTTGACGAATACTCATCCGACACGCCTGCAGGAGATTCAGACATGCCACTCGCACTCGTGGGCACCGTCAACGACCGCACCATCTCCTACGCTCTCAAAGAGGGCACGATCGCCATCGGCCGCTCCGCGGAATCCGACCTCAGACTCGAACACCCCTCGGTGTCGCGCAAGCACGCCGAGCTCGTCGTGGACGCGGACGGCATCCGAATCAGCGACCTCGGAAGCCGGAATGGGACCGTCGTGAACGGCGCGAAGATCACGGCTCCGACCGAGATTCACGAGGGCGACGAGATCAAGCTCTCCGACGTCACGCTCAGGATCGTGGGCGCACAGCCGGCCGCGCAGACGATCTTCGCGTCGGACGAGTCTTCCGTCGCGAGCTCGTCGGTCTCGGTCGACGAGATGTACGCCCTCGGCGTACCGAAGACCGACGACGAGAGCCATAACCTCTTCCGGATCCTCGCGGACGCTGGCGAGCTCCTCGCGACGGAACGCCCGCTGGAGGAGCTCTATCCCGCGGTTCTCGACCTCGTTGAGCGAACCGTGAGCTCGGAGCGTACCCTCCTCCTTCTTGTTGAGGGGGAAGGCGCCGAGCCGGTCCCCGTTGCGTCGCGACTCAAGCCAGGCACGGACGACAGCGGTCTCGTGCTCAGCAAGACCATGGTCGGGCAGGCCATCAACCAGCGCGAGGCCCTTCTGACCACGGACGCCCAGCAGGATCCACGGTTCCAGGCGCAGCAGAGCATCGTGTCGCAGGGGATCCACTCGGCGATGGCGGCGCCTCTCTTCGACGACGAGAACGTGATCGGACTCCTCTACGCGGACACGACCGACCCGGCCTCCTGGTACACGAAGGACGAGCTCCGGACGTTCACCGCGCTCGCGAACCTCATCGCCGTCAAGATCACGCAGGCACGTCTCGCCGCGCTTGAGGAGAAGCGCCGTCGCATAGAGCAGGAGCTGGAGCTCGCGGAGAGGGTTCTGAGCCACATCTTGCCGGAGTCCTGCGAGGCCGTGTCGGGTTATGAGATCTGTGCGTTCCATGAGCCCTGCCGCGAGGTCGGCGGCGACCTGTACGACACGCGCCAGCTCACGGACGGCCGCTACCTGCTTCTCGTGGGCGATGTCGCGGGGAAGGGATTCCCTGCCGCCCTCCTCGTCTCGAACATCATGGCGAGCGTCCAGCTCCTGACGGACGACCCCCCTGATCTCTCGGACATGGCGGCCAGGCTCAACCGGCAGATCTGGCGCTCGACCGACGCCGTCCACTACGCGACTCTCTTCTTCGGCATCCTCGATCCCAAGTCCGGGCGCTTCGACTACGTTAACGCGGGGCACAACCCGCCCTACCTCGTCGCGTCCGACGGCAAGCACGAGGAGGTCGCAGCGACCGGTCTTCCGAGCGGCATGATCGAGGAGACCGTCTACTCGGCTGGGTCCGTCGACATCGGCACGGGTGGTCTCCTCGCCGTGTTCAGCGACGGGATTCCCGAAGCGCAGAACGCCGAGGACGAGTTCTACGGGGAGGAACGCCTGCTGGAGCTCGTTCGCCGGGATCGCAGCCTTCCGGCGGAAGCAATCATCAACGGTCTCCGAACCGACGTGGACTCGTTCGTGAAGGGCTGCCCGCCGAGCGACGACGTAACGATTCTGCTGGTCCGGCGCCTCCCGAAGTGACCCGGTGAGCGACGAAGCCCCGTCCCGCCCCGAGTTGGACGGCACACCTCCGAGCGGAGCACATCTGTGAACAGAAAGGACTACCCGATCCTGGAGTTCGACCCGTCCAGGAAGGCGGTCATCGAGGCCGCGAACGAAATCGACCCGAAGGACGTGCCGGAGAACTGCGTCCTCTGCTTCTTCCAGGACGTGATCACGAAGCTCTGCGAGGGAGACCGGGCCCGCGAGGCGGCGTGCCTCAAGTCCGAGGTGGGGCGTCACCCTCTCTTCGAGCTCGACGTGGACGGCAGGCGCCTCGGTGTCCTGCAACCCGGCATCAGCGCGCCGTTCGCCGCCGCGCTCCTCGAGGAGGTCATCGCCCTCGGGTGCCGCAAGTTCGTCGCGTGCGGCGCCGCGGGCGTGCTCGACCCGGAGATAGCGGTGGGCCACGTGATCGTCCCGACCTCGGCGATCCGCGACGAGGGAACGTCGTACCACTACGCCGCCCCGGCGCGAGAGGTGAGCCAGAGCCCGGAGGCGGTCGCCTCGATCGAGCAGGTCCTCAGCGAGCGCGGCGTTGATTATCTCCTCGCCAAAACGTGGACAACCGACGCGTTCTACCGGGAGACCCCCGAGAAGGTGGCACTCCGCAAGTCCGAGGGCTGTCTCACGGTTGAGATGGAGGCCGCCGCGTTCTTCGCGGTCGCGGAGTTCCGGGACGTCATCTTCGGGCAGATCCTGTACGGCGGCGACGACGTGAGCGGTGACGAGTGGGACCACCGCGACTGGCACAAGCGTGGAAGCACCCGGGAAGAGCTCTTCTGGCTGGCTGCAGAAGCGTGCCTCCGGCTGTGACCGATGACGCCCGACGACCGTGACGACGGGCGACCGGGCGCGCTCGACGAGGGGAAACCGACCCGTGGCGTTCATCAAGCTCCCGACGGCGAGACTGATCCTCCGCGACTTCAGGAAGAACGACTGGGAGGCGGTGCACGAGTACGGCGCCGATCTCGAGGTCGTGCGCTACATGCCGTGGGGACCGAACACCGAGGCCGACACGAAGGAGTTCATCGAAAGGTCTCTCGCGTCTCAGCGCGAGGAACCGCGCACGAAGTTCGAGTTCGCGGTGACGCTGGCTGAGTCGGGACGCCTGATTGGGGGCGCGGGCATCAGGGCCTCGGCGCCCGCCGACAGGGGCGGCGACATGGGATACTGCCTCCATCCCGACTTCTGGGGGCAGGGGTACGCGACCGAGGCGGCCGCTGCGATCGTGGGGTTCGGATTCGGGAAGCTCGGTCTTCACAGGGTCTTCGCCACCTGCGACACCGGGAACGCGGCGTCTGCTCGTGTGCTCGAGAAGGTCGGCATGCGACGGGAGGCCCACTTCAGGCGGGACAGCATCATCCGCGGGGAGTGGAGGGACTCGTACCTGTACGCGGTCCTCGAGGACGAGTGGTCCGAGGCCGGAAAGGGGACCCTCCGATGAAGGCAAGCGCCACGTCTCTCAGCGTGCTCTTCCTGCTGGTCGCGTTGGCGGCGATCCAGTTCGCGCACTTCTACCCGAAGCTCCCGGACCAGATCGCGGTCCACTTCAGCGCGGGAGGCGAGGCCGACTCCTGGGACAGCAAGGGGTCGTTCGTCGTCATCTACGCCGCGATCGAGGCTTTCCTCGTCCTCATGGCGCTGGGATCGGCGTTCGCGATCGAGCGGATCCCCGCCTCTCTGGTCAACATCCCCAACCGTGACTTCTGGTTCACCGGGGAGCAGCGGGAGGGGACGCTCACTTACCTTGCGACGCAGCTCGTCTGGTTCGAGGCCGCGAGCCTCGCGTTTCTCATCGCGGTCGCGCAGATGATCTTCACCACGAACCTGCGGGAGGGCCCGCCGACCCTCCCGCTCGATTTCCCCGTCGTGCTCGCCATCTTCATCGGCGGGATCGCGTGGATGAGCCTGAGGCTCTACCTCAGATTCAGGCGACTCCCCGACTGAGGGGGAGGGAGCCGCTCCCTCGCGCCCGCCGCTGTTTCATCAGTCCGCCGCCCGGACCACCACGTTTCCATCGTTCGTCCTGATCCTCACGCGTCCGTCGCCGGTGCCGTGCACCCCCGCGACGCGGTGGTCGGACTCAGAGAACCCCGAGACGTTCGGTAGCGCCACCTCGACGTCCCCGTCGTCCATCGTGATCAGGAACTCGAAGAACTGGGCGGCATTCACGACGACCTCTATGTCCCCGTCGTCGGTCGCCACGTCGAGGTCGAGCCGCTCCACCTTCAGAAGCCCGACGTCCATCGTGCCGTCCTGTCCACGGAGCTCGACACGCTCGGACCGGATGTTCTCGAGGGTGATGTCACCATCGTCGACGTCGATCTCGATCTCACCCTCAAGCGAGTCCACGTCGATGTCCCCGTCCTGGAGGGATATCCGAGCGTACGGCGCCTTCACTCCCGACAGGTCGATGTCTCCGTCGTCGCCGGAGAGCGTGAGCTCGCCCTCCAGTCCGTCAATCTCGATGTCCCCGTCCTGGAACAACACCCTCGTGCTCGTGTTTACGACGTCGGCTAGCGTGACGTCACCGTCGTCCAGGTCGACGCTGATGTCGCCGCGCCAGCCTTCTATCTCGATGTCACCGTCGTCTCCGCGGAGATTGATGACGATGTAGCTCGGGGCGCTGATCGTGTAGGTGTACCGACGCTCCTTGACCGCGCGGAAGAAATCCACGCGGTCCGGCGACGTCTCGTAGCCGGTCACGAAGACCCCGTCATCGGTCTCCTTGAACTCCACCGTGAAGTCGGGGTCGTCACCGAACCCGAGCGACGTGATCTCCGCGTGGTAGATGACCTCGACGTCGATCACGTCCTTGTCCCACGGCGTGATCGTCACGTCGCCATCGCCGTGCTCGACTGAGAGGCGGTGCCCCTCCTTGACGTCGAAGCTCTCGTGGAACTCCCTGTCGATGACCACTCCTGCCGCAGGTCCAGCGGCCGCGGCGACGAATGCCGCTGCCAGCACCAAGATGGAACCTGTCTTCGCGTGCATACCTCCCCCTCTCGACGCGGGTTCTCTCTGGGCCCGTCTACCGGTTTGACAGCGCGGGCACCCGGAGGGTTTCGTGGCCAGATGGACGCGGTATCGCTTCCAGAACACCGGCGCGCCATGCTATCATAGGTTCTTCAACACAGCCACGAACCGAGGAGGACGAGAATGCCGGAGACCGCCATCAAGGAGAAGCTCCCCCACTGGGACCTCTCTAACGTCTATCAAGGACTCGAGAGCGACGATTTCGAGGCCGACCTCGCGAAGGTCACGAGGCAGCTCGACGAGCTCGAGACCCTCATCGAGAGGCACGGGATCGGACGTCTCGAGGCGCCGCCCACCGACGTCGCCGCGACGGCTGCGGCGCTCGAGGAGTTCCTCACGCTCCTCGACGACACACTCCGCGTGCGCTCTGCCCTCATATCGTTCGTCCAGAGTTTCATCACGACGGACTCGTACAACAAGACCGCCGCCAAGCGCGGGAGCGAGCTCGAAAAGCTCGGCGTCCGGGCGAACAGCGTCTACGTGCGCTTCGAGGGATGGATCGGGTCGCTCGCACCCGTTCTCGACCAGGTGTGTGAGGGCACGGGGTTCGCTGCGGAACACAAGCTCGCGCTCAGGGACATCGTCGACCAGAGCAAGTACCGCATGGAGACCGCCCTCGAGGACCTCGCGTCGGAACTCCTCATCTCCGGCGGCGGCATCATGCACAAGCTCCAAGGGACGGTCACCAGCCAGCTCAAGATGCCGATCGAGCATGAGGGGAAGACCGAGGAGCTGCCGATCACGATGATCCGGAACTTCTCGAACTCCACGGATCCTGACCTCAGGAAGCGCGCGTTCGACACCGAGATGGAAGGGTATGAGAAGATCCGCGAGCCCGTCGCGTTCGCTCTGAACTGCGTCAAGGGGACGTCGATCACTCTCGCGAAGCACCGCGGGTTCGACAGCGTTCTCCACTCGGCGCTCGTCTACAACATGATGGACCAGGAGACCCTGGACGCGCTCCTCGTCGCGATGAAGGACTCGTTCCCGATGTTCCGCGGCTACTTCAAGAGCAAGTCCAAGAAGCTGGGGAAGGAGAAGCTCCCGTGGTGGGATCTGACCGCGCCCGTCGGTGAGGTCGAGCTCACGTACTCGTGGCAGGAGGCTTCGGACTACGTCGTTCAGCAGTTCGGGAACTTCAGCGACGAACTGGCGGGATTCGCGCGGAACGCGTTCGACAAGAAATGGATCGACGCAGAGCCGCGCGACGGGAAGCAGGGCGGCGCGTTCTGCATGGGCGTGAGGACCGTCGAGGAGTCGCGCATCCTGGCGAACTTCGACGGAAGCTTCGATCAGCTCATCACGCTCGCCCATGAGCTCGGCCACGGATATCACTCGTTCTGTCAGAAGGGGTTGCCCATGCTGAGGCGTGGGTCCCCCATGACGCTCGCCGAGACGGCGTCGATCTTCTGCGAGACGATCGTGTTCAACGCGGCCCTCGAGTCCGCGCCGGAAGAGGCCAGACTCGGGATCCTCGAGAACCAGCTCGTCGGGGCTTCGCAGGTGATCGTAGACATCTACTCCCGCTTCATCTTCGAGTCCGAGATAGTGAAGCGCCGCGAGAGCGCCGAGCTGTCGGCGGACGAGTTCTGCGAGATCATGCTCGACGCGCAGCGCCAGACGTACGGCGACGCCATCGACGAGGACCACATGAATAAGTACATGTGGCTCTGGAAGCCGCACTACTACTCTCACGGGTACAACTTCTACAACTTTCCCTACGCCTTCGGGCTCCTGTTCGGGCTCGGTGTCTACGCGATGTACCTCAAGGAGGGCGACGCGTTCATCCCGCGCTACAAGGAGCTCCTCCGAGGCACCGGGGAGGGCAAGGTCGCCGAGATCGCCGGGAGGATCGGGATCGACGTCCGGTCCCGCGATTTCTGGGACGACAGCATCAGAATCGTCGGGAAGCAGGTCGAGCAGTACGTCGCTCTCGACGACTAGAAGAGCTCGCCGGCGGTACTCTCGGCGAGGGGCAGGACCAGCGGGGGAGCCTGGAGGCTCCCCCGTTTCACGTCCCTCGACACGCGACGCGGGGGGATGTAACCTCGATTGAGGAGACGCCGATGTCACACCCACAAAGGAGCTCTCGTGCCCATCGTGACGGCGACCATCGGCCGCAGAACGCGGGGTGACGGAGACACCGTCGACCTCACAGACGACCTCTCCGCAGCCATCGGCGAGAGCGGGCTCGGGAACGGTGTCGCCACGCTCTTCATCGGCGGATCGACAGCAGGGATCACGACCATCGAGTTCGAGCCCGGCGCCGTCTCTGACCTCCAGCAGGTCTTCGAGGCGATTGCGCCGCAGGACCGTGACTGGCGGCACCACCTCCGCTGGGGCGACCACAACGGACACAGCCACGTCCGCTCGGCCCTCCTCGGTCCGAGCCTCTCGGTTCCGTTCGTGAACGGCGCGCTCACCCTAGGAACATGGCAGCAGGTGGTTCTCGTCGACTTCGACGACCGTCCGAGGACGCGTGAGGTCGTAGTGCAGCTGATTGGGGAGTAGCCGCTCATGAGAGTCGTCGTGACAGGAGGAAGCGGGCTCGTCGGCAGGCGCATCGTCACGTTGCTCGCTCGTGAGCACGACGTCGTCAACTTCGACCTCCGTGAGCCGCCCGAACACGCCGCGCCCTACGTCCGGGGAGACATCCTCGAGACCGCAGCGCTCCTCCGTGCGCTCGACGGCGCCGACGTCGTCGTCCACGCCGCCGCGCTCCCGGGCCCCTCGTTCGGCACAGAAGCGGAGATCCAGCGAGTCAACGTGACCGGAACGGAGACCGTCGCTGAGGCGGCCATCGCATCGCGCGTTCCCCGCATCGTCCACATCTCGAGCGACGCGGTCCTCGGGTTCGTGTTCTCGGGCGGTCGCACGAAACCGCTATACCTCCCCGTAGACGAGGCCCACCCGCTCTCCCCGGTGGAACCGTACGGCCGCAGCAAGCTCGCCGCCGAACTCGCGCTCAGGCGACTCGTGGGTCCCGGACTCACGGTCGTGTCTCTCAGGCCCCCATGGGTCTGGGTTCCGGAGGAGTACGAGAAGTACAGCCGACTCACAGCACACCCGGATGAGTGGAGCGACGGGCTGTGGGCGTACGTCCACGGCGACGATCTCGCCCGCGCCGTCGAAATGGCGGTGACGCGGCCGGCCCCGGAGGGATTCCACGCCGTGTTCGTCGATGCGCCCGACAACGGAACGACCCTGCCGACGCGCGTCCTGGTCGACAGGCATCACCCGGGCACGCCGCTTGACCCGGACCACGGCGAGTTCGCGGGGCTCATCTCGTCGAACGCAGCCGAGCAGCTCCTCGGATGGTCGGCGACGATGGTGTGGCGCGAGTTCCTCGCGTAGGAGGTCGACGGTGAAGAAGGTCGTCCTCGACATGGACACCGGCGTGGACGACGCGCTCGCGATCGTGCTCGCGATGAACGCGCCGGAGCTGGACGTCGTCGCGATCACAACGGTGGCCGGGAACGTCTCCGTGGAGAAGTGCACTAGAAATTCGCTACTTCTGACGGAGATTCTCCAGCCGGACGATCCTCCTCCCGTGGCAGAGGGAGCTTCGACGCCCCTAGTGAAGCAGCTCGTCACGGCGCCGGAGGTGCACGGCCCGGACGGACTCGGGGGCGAACTCGGAACGCTGCCGACGCCATCGCGGCCGCGGCTCGAGGTGCCGGCACACGAGGTTCTCACCGCTCTGCCCCGGGAGTGTCCTGGCGAGATCACGCTCGTCGCGACCGGCCCGCTCACCAACGTGGCGCGGGCCCTTCGGGAGGACCGAACCGGCATGGCGCTCTGCGAGAGGCTCGTGATCATGGGCGGCGCTTTCGGGGTGCCGGGCAACACCGGCCCGGTCGCCGAGTTCAACTTCTACGTCGACCCGGAGGCCGCGCAGATCGTGATGGACTCCGGACTGGACATCACGCTCGTCCCCCTCGACGTCACCACGGCGACCATTCTGACGCGCGAGGTACTCGAGGGATACCGAGGCACAGGGGGCGACGCGAAGAGACGGCCGGGTCGCGACTTGGGCGCCATCCTCTACCGTGCACTCGATTACTACATCCGCTACCAGCTGAAGGAGTCCGGCCTGGACGCCGGCTACATGCACGACCCGCTCGCCGTGGCGTCGGTCATCGAGCCTTCGATAGTGACGGCCACCACCGGCCGCGTCGAGGTCGTCCCGGGCGGGAAGGACCGCGGTCGTTCGTTCGCCCACCCGCCGGGGCCGGGCGGCCCGGAGGTCCGCATCGCGACGAGCGTTGACGCTCGCACGTTCGCGCGTCTTCTGGGGCGAGGGGTTCTGTCGCCGACATTCGGTCTCTAGCGGACGACCAGCGACCTGATAACTGAATCCCCTCAGGAATGATCCCTGCCTCTCCTCCTGACTCCTGCTCATTCCCCGCTTGGCGTGTACTCAACCATCATGTAAGATGGTAGGTGATTCATCTCTCCAGCACATCGCCATGCCGTATCGGCGTGGCGGTCGAACGCGAGGTTAACGCCCGTGATCGGGACCACTGTCTCTCATTACAGGATAGTCGAGAAGCTTGGTGAGGGCGGCATGGGCGTCGTCTACCGGGCCGAGGATACCAAGCTCGGGCGCACGGTCGGGCTCAAGTTCCTCCGCGCGGAGTTCACGCGCGACGCTCACGCGAAGGAGCGCTTCGTCCAAGAGGCGCGCGCTGCATCCGCGCTCGACCACCCCAATATCTGCACGATCCACGAGATCGACGAGACCGACACCGGGGAGCTCTTCATCAGCATGGCCTGCTATGAGGGCGAGACCGT
Source organism: bacterium (assembly GCA_025774935.1). Taxonomy (GTDB): domain Bacteria; phylum Joyebacterota; class Joyebacteria; order Joyebacterales; family Joyebacteraceae; genus JALGVN01. The sequence goes on from JALGZK010000002.1 coordinate 242,467, forward strand.
CAAGGACCGCCTCGCGCGGGGACCTCTCGAGATTATGGATGCGATCGACATCGCCCTCCAAGTTGCCGCCGGCCTCGGCAAGGCGCATGGACGGGGGATCGTCCACCGCGATATCAAGCCAGGGAACATCTTCCTCAAGCGGGATGGCCTCGCGAAGATCCTAGACTTCGGTTTGGCCAAGCTCGCAGACCAGACCAAGCTCACGAAGGTTGGGAGCACAGTGGGGACGGTCTCGTACATGTCGCCGGAACAGGCGCGTGGACGTAAGATCGACCCACGAACGGACATCTGGTCACTCGGTGTTGTCCTCTACGAGATGGTCTCGGGGCTACGTCCCTTTCGCGGAGAGCACGAACAGGCGGTCCTCTACTCGATCTGTCAGGAGCCCCCTGAACCGATTGCCGGCCTGAGGGACGATATCCCGCAGGCGCTCGCCGGGATTATCGCACGGTGTCTGCGGAAGGATGCCGACGAGCGGTACCGCACCATTGGGGAGCTGTCCGACGATCTCTCCGCGCTCCGGGAAGCCATCAGGCTCGGAGTTGCCCCCACAACACAGGGCGAGTGGCCCCCGCCAGTCCCACCCCCGCCCCCGCCCCCACCTCCCAAGCGGAAGAGGATCGTCGTCGTCGTCTCTTTCGTCACGGTCGTGCTCCTCGGCGTTGGCCTTTGGTACGCCATCCCTCCCCCGCTTCCGGAGATGAAGTACCTCGCTATCCTCCCCCCAGTCGCGCTCGGTGATCCGGAGGAACAGGCGTTCGCGGATGGCTTCACTGAATACCTGACGTTCCGGCTGTCTCAGCTCGAGAGGCACTCCGGCTCGTTCTGGGTCGAGGCCGGAACGTATGTGCGCTCACGGGGGGTCGCAACGGTCGACGACGCGCGCACCAATCTCGGTGCGACCCTGGCGCTCACCGGTACCATCGAGCGAAGAGGGAACGACGTCGGCGTGCACTTGGATCTCATCGATGCTGAGAGCGGTCGAACGATCAAGACGATAGATCATTCTGAGAGCCTCGGAAACGTAGTCGCTCTCCAGAACGATATCGTCCTGCACCTTGCGCGGCTCTTGGGCGTAGGTGCAACCGCGGAGGCGAGCCGGGACGTCTCCGCGGGAGGAACAACCGTTCCCACTGCCTTCGAGGCGTACCTGACGGGGACGGGTCACGTCATCCGGCTCGGCGGCACGAAGGAGTCGCGCGTCCGCGCCGCGATTGGCTTCTTCGGCGACGCGGTTGCACTCGATCCCGGATATGTCCTTGCGCTCGCGGCGCTCGGCGATGCTCACTGGCGACTATATGGGGCAACTGCGGACACCATGTGCATTGGCGAAGCTGTGGATGCTCTGGAACGATCCGTTGCTGGTGATGACGTTCTGGCTAATCCCCACGTCACCCTGGGCGAGATCAGTGCGGATGCAGGACGATACGAAGAGGCCGAGGCGCAGTTCCTCCGGGCGCTCGAGATCGACGACCTGCACCTCCACGCGAGGAATGGGCTCGCGGAAACCTATTATGCTCTCGGGGAGTACGACCGCGCCGAGCTCCAGTATCAGCAGGCCATCGAGCTGAGACCGTGGCGGTGGGTGGGGCACTGCCACCTCGGGATATTCTACGTGAATCGGGAGGAGTACGAGAACGCTGCGCGGAAGTTCCTGCGGGTCATCGAGCTCGCCCCCGAGAACACCACTGGCTACACCAACCTCGCCCAGGCTTACGCTGCCGAAGAGAATTATGAGTTGGCACACGAGACAATGAAGAGGGCGAACGACGAGCTCGAACTTGATTTCGACGACTACTTGACCTTCGGAACCCTCTACTTCTATATGGCGAAGTACGCAGACGCTGCAGATATGTACGACAAGGCTCGCAGCCTCGACGACAGTGAGCACTTCGTCTGGGGATACTTGGGATCAGCATACGAATGGGTTCCTGGCGGAGGAGGGCTCGCGAAGGAGGCGTACCGGGAAGCCGCAAGAAGAGCGGAAGAGAGTCGAAGGGCTCGGCCCGACGATCCGATGCTCCTGTGCTTCTTGGGTGGGTACTACGCTTCCCTTGGAGACACGGCCGCTGCGATTGACCTCACAGAACAGGCCCTAGCACTCGACGCAGAGGACGCAGTGCTCATGTTCCAGGCGGGCCACAACTACGAGGTACTCGAAGATCGCGAGCACGCGCTCCACTGGATCGGTGCGGCCCTGGCGAGGGGTTATCCCAGAAGCGAGTGTGAGACGACGCCTGCGCTGCGCGGACTCTGCACGGACCCGCGGTACGCAGCTATCGTAGAGAGCTTGTAGGATGGGCTCCGAAGGAGCGGAGCCACTGAGATGGAGGTGCGCACATGGGACGATCAATCCACGTCTTCATCGACCAGGACACTCTCAAGGTTCCCTCTTTCACGGCGAACCCGGGCGATTGGGTCTGTTGGCACACAGGTGACCTCCCCGTGAGACTCGTCTTCAATGACGAAGGTGATGGTTCCATTGACGACTCGCGGGCTGTTTTTGGACTGACTGATTATGGTCCTTTCACTGGCACAGCAACCCTAATCGTCAAAGGAGTAGACCCCAAGAGAGATCGGTTGCACTACAGAATCGACTGCCCAGAGGCGCCGATGGGTTACCTCTTGGGTGACTCTCATCCGGTCATGATCATCAAGAAGCCGTAGCGGCCGTGCGCCGCCGATCAACGGCTAATCGACCACAAAGAGAAGCGGGCCTCAACCGGGGCCCGCTTTCTCCTGCAGGAACTTCGTGTTGCGCGTGGGGCGCTATCCCTGCCAGTCCTCCGTCAGATACGTCTCGCGCCTGCAAGCCGGGCACATGACGAGATAGCTGTCCCCTCTCGAGACCGGCTTCTCCTCGGGCCGCGTCGACGGGTCGGTCGTGAGGCCGAGTCCCTTGTGGAGCGACACGAGAAGCGTGGGGTTCGCGACCGCGAGCGACCCGACCTTGCGCGCGATCCACTGGAGGTGGCCGAGGGTCGTCACGATGTCGCCGCAGTGCTCGCACCTGACGAGCGTGTGCTCGATCTTCGTGTTCGCCTGCGAACGGTCGAAGACCGCCAGCTCGTAGTTGTGCCCCAACACGATCCCCGTCTTCGAGGTGCAGTTAGCCTCGCACTGGCCGCAGAAGATGCAGTTGTCGAAGTTGTGAACGAGGGTCCGCTTGTCGCCCTCGTCGATGACGTCGATCGTCCTCGCGGGACACACCTCCGCACACGCACCACACCCGATGCAGTCGTCCTCGCTGAACTCCGGCTGACCGCGGAACGCCTCCGCGGGCTCCAGTGGCGTGACCGGGAAGGTCGATGTGTACGGCCCCTTCACGACGGCCGTGATCGCTTCCTTGAGCTCCCGCAGCTTAGGCTTTCTCATGGTCGTTCCAGTCCCCTCGGTGTCGGGTCCCCTGTGTAGTATCCGCTCTCCAAAGCAAGAACCGTTCTCGAACGGGTCGCGCCGGCCGTAACGTGCGGACCCGTCCGCGGACCTCTAGTGGCCCGTGTCTTCGCGGTACCTGTCGACGACGCTCTTCTCCCAGAGCGGCACGCCCGAGACGTGCGCGCCCCTCGCGAGGGCGTGGCTGGCGGTCGGCGAGGTCCAGAGGACGAAGACCGCGCAGAGAAGGGCCTTGATGCCCATCGCGTTCCACCCGCTGTAGACGAGAACCCCGATCAGGATGAGGCACGTCCCCAGCGTCACACACTTCGTCGCCGCCTGAAGCCTGTTGTACACGTCAGGAAGCCGTAGGAGTCCGAGGGCGCCGACGAGGTCGAACAGCACTCCGATGCCGATGAGGATGTATGCTGCCGTCCCGTTATTCATCGAACCCCCTCCCCTCCAGGAACTTCGACAGTGCCAGGGTGCCGATGAAGGCCAGAAGCGCCCACGCGATTGCCACGTTCAGGTAGAAGTCCTGTCCCGTGACGATCCCGAAGATCGCACAGATCCCCACCACCATGACACCGATCGTGTCGATGGCGACGGACCTGTCCGCGGGCGTCGGCCCCATGGCCACCCTGAAGAGGCACATGAAGCAACCGATGATGAGTAGCATCAGGACGATCATCATTAGTCGAACACCCTCCTCAAGGTCGGTTCGAAGCGACCCGCAATGTCACGCGTCATCGCCTCGGTGTCTTCGAGGCGCTCGTGAACGTTGATCCAGTGCACGTAGAGCCAGTCGTCGATGATGTCCACCGTCAGCGTACCCGGCGTCAACGTGATCGAGTTCGCCAGGAACGTCTTCGCCTCGTCGCTCTGAAGCGTCGTCTTGATCTTCACGATACCCGGGTTGATCGGGAGGTTCGGATGGAGCACCCGGAACATCACGTCGAAGTTCGCGACGATGATCCAGAACCCGAGGATGATCGCGTGTACGATCGTCCAGAACCACCGCACCGGACTCAGGAACCGCTCGGCGTTCCTCGGCAGAAGCCCCGCCAGACCCAGCGAGAAGAGGATCGCGAGGACACCCCCCACCACGAGCCCCTGCCAGTCGAGCGACCACGTCAGAAGCAGCCATAGGACGAAGATGATGATGCTGTCGAGGAGCTTTCTTTTGAACTTTTCCATCGGTGCTCCTTACCCCCTAGCCGAGAACGAGCTTCACGTACTCCGCGCCGTTCAGGAGAGCGTCCCTGGCCGGCTCGAGGATCCGGTATCCGAAGACCGGATAGAGGAGGCCGAACCCGACGCAGACGATCGCCAGGATGATGAGCGGAACGTACATCGCGGCCGGGACCTCCTTCGCCTTCTCCACGGCGCCCCGTACCGAACCGAAGATGATCTCCCGCTGCACCTTCACGTAGTACACGAGCGTCACGAACGCCATCACGATGGCGATGCCCGCGACCACGTAGTGCTCCGCCTTCACGACGGCGATCAGGATGATGAGCTTGCTCCAGAACCCGCTGAACGGCGGCACGCCCGAGATCGAGAGAGCCGCCAGGTTCGTCGTGGCCGACGTGATGGGCATCTTGTCGCGCAGCCCGCCCATCTGTTTCATGTCCCTCGTCCCGGTCGCGTGCTGAATCGCGCCCGAGGAGAGGAAGAGGAGCGACTTGAACGCGGCGTGGTTCAGGAGGTGGAAGAGCCCACCGAGGATCGCGAGCGCCGCGAGGGACCTCGGCCCGCCCGTTGCGAGCACCCGGGCGCCGACGCCCAGGCCAAGTATGACGTAGCCCACCTGCCCGATCGAGCTGTACGCCAGGAGCCGCTTGTAGTCCCACTGCCCGACGGCGACCAGACCGCCGATGATGATCGAGAGAACGGCGAGCCAGATCATGCTGTTCGCGAGGATCACCGAGCTCGTCACGTTCGGGTCGAACCCGAACACGTGGAAGAACACGCGGCAGATCGCGTAGACGCCGAGGCTCTTGATGACGACGCCCGAGAGCATCGCAGAGATCGGCGCCGGGGCCGAAGGGTGTGCGTCTGGCAGCCACGCGTGGAACGGCACGAGTGCGGCCTTCAGGCTGAAGCCCATGAGGAACATGGCCGCGGCCAGAAGGAGGGCCGGGTTCATGGCCCCCGCGCCCGAGAACCTCAACGAGATCTCGCGGGCCGCGTCAGCCATGTTGAGCGTGCCGGTGACCGCGTAGACGGTGCCGATGGCGAAGAGGATCATGACCGACGCCACCGATCCGAGCACGAGGTATTTGAACCCCGCCTCGAGCTCGTCCGCCTCCGTCCCGAACGCCACGAGCGCGTACGACGCGATCGACGCGATCTCAAGGAACACGTACAGGTTGAAGAGGTCGCCCGACACCACCACACCATTCATCCCCGCGACCATCAACATGAAGAGCGAGTAGTACTTCGGAAGGCCCGAGTAGGCCGTCATGTACTTGAGCGAGAAGAGGATGCACAGGAACGCGACGACGTTCACCGCGATCAGAAGCAGCACCGTCAGTCCGTCGCTCACCAGCGCGATCCCCACCGGGGGCGCCCACCCACCCATGTGGTGGGTCACCGCCGTGCTCCCGATCGAGAGGATCGCCATCACCGCCAGGATCACGGTAGAGAGCGCGGCCAGAACCTCCCCGCTCTTCTTCCACCAGATGCCCAACATCGGGATCAGGAACGCGGCACCGAGCGGAATCGCTACGAACAGTGGAACAGGGCTCATCGGCTATCCCCTCAGCTTGCTGATCTGTGACATGTCGAAGGTTCCGTGCCTCTCGTAGATCCTGATGCACATCGCCACCATGAGCGCCAGTACGCCCAGCCCGATGACGATCGAGGTCAGGACGAGCGCCTGCGGAAGCGGGTCGACGAACCTCTCGAGCATCGACGAGTTCATCCCTCGCTCGATAACAGGCGCCACACCACCCTTCTTGTACCCGACGATGATCAGGTACAGGTTCACGGCGTAGTCCATGATGACCAGGCCGATCACCTTCTTCACGATGTTCTTCTTCGCGACGAGGCAGTAGAGCCCCATCGTCAGAAGTACCGCGCACAGGAAATAGACCGTCATCTGAGTTCACCCTCGATCATGGACCTGAAAGAGCGCCTGCGGAAGATCGCCAGCGCGCTGAACACGAGAAAGAGCGAGCTCGCAACCTTGAACGCGATCGCGATGTTCGCCGGCAAGATCATCCCCGAGCTCAGGAGCCTGAACTGCTCTCCCCGCCCGAAGACGTTCATGAAGAAATAGCCGCCCACGACCCCAGCCCACCCAATCAGGAGAAAGGCCAAGGCGCCTGCGGAGTCGAGGATGTGCGCCGCGCGCTCCCCGAGCTTCGAGAACGCCACCTCCCGCCCGTGCGCCAGCATCAGGAGGATGAAGGCCGACGCGATAATCACGCCGCCCGCGAATCCGCCGCCCGGCGTCAGGTGGCCGTAGAGGACGATGTACGCTCCGAAGATGATAATGAAGGCGACGACGAAGTCACTGATCGTCTTTACGATCAAGCTCAGACCCTTCATGCGGACACCACCTCCTCCCCTGCCTTGCCCGTCCTCCTCAGAATCGCGAGCGCTCCGAGGATCGAGGCGAAGAGGACGGTGGCCTCACCGAGCGTGTCGTACGCCCGGAAGTCGAGAATGATCGAGGCCACGATGTTGGCGGCGTAGGTCGCCGGCAATCCGGTCTGCACGTACACCTTCGACACCCTCATCAGCGGCTCGCCGAACGCCGGGAAGCCCGTGCTCCCGAAGATCAGCGCCCCGAACCCCAGGAGCATCCCGAAGAAGATGAGCGATGCGACCATCGCCAGCGTGTCCCGTCCCTTCTCGATCGCCGTGTTGTCGAGAAGGATCGTCCCCCGGATCAGGATGATGAGCACGAGGACCTCGACCACCAGCTGCGTGATCGCAATGTCCGGCGCGCCGAGGAACAGGAACGCGATAGACAACGCGAACCCGACCGCGCTCACCGAGATCACGGCGGACAACAGGTTCTTCGTCTCGATGGCGATGATCGAACCCACCACCATGAAGACGAGGAGCGTGTACAACTGTGGGGCGATGTTTTCCATGTACTCGTCTCCCGCCAGTCCCGCGCTGAACCCCTGCTGAACCCGTAAAGGAAACCCCTGTTTGTTCTGTCGTCCGTTCGGTCGTTTCGTTCTGTCGTCGGTCCGCGCCCAGGGGCGCGCCGCTTACTGTCTGCTCGCCAGCTCCTTCAGGAGCACGGTCAGGAGCACGAAGACGATCGCGCCGAGGCCGATGACCGACCACGCGAGATACGTGGAGAGGACGCCGTCGTGGAGCATCCTCAGTCCCTGCACGAAGACGTTGCCCACCCTGCCGCCGACCTCGTAGACGTCGAAGATGCGCTGCTCCGCGTTGGCGAAGAGGCCGCGCAGCCCCGTCTCGTGGCGGATGGTGTTGTAGAAGTCGGTGCCGGTCACGTGCATTGGGTCCATGTTGCTCGATGGAACCGTCCCGCCGATGAAGATCCGACCCGTGCGGCGCTTCGCGAGCTTGCCGAACGCGAAGATGCCGAGGCCCACGATGATCCCGATGATGATGAGGCCCGTCGCGACGGTCGGGTCCCAGAACCCGACCGCGATGTCGAGCGTGCCTGCGGCACTCGTCCCGACCGCACCGTGGACGATCGGGTTGATGAACCTGTCGATCGGGAACTTCGCCCAGACGCCGAAGATCACGCAGAGCGCGGCAAGGACGATCATCGGGACCGTCATCGCCCAGTTCGACTCTCTGACCTTCGCCAGGGCCGTCGGCCGCTGGCCGAGGAAGCCCGAGTAGATGACCTTCACGAATGAGGCCAGAGTGAGCGCGCTTCCGAAGAGGGCGGCGATCAGGAAGATCCAGTAGGGCTTGAAGCCCCTCGCCCCGAGCTCGACCAGACCCGAATAGACCATCCACTTCGAGACGAACCCGTTGAACGGCGGGATGCCCGAAATCGCGAACGCCGCGATGGCGCAGGCGGCGAACGTGATCGGCATCGCCCTAGCGAGCCCACCCAGTTTCGAGATCTCGGTCGTGCCGGTCTGCTTCTCGATCGACCCCGCGGACAGGAAGAGACACGCCTTGTAAATCGCGTGGTTCAGCATGTGGAAGATGCCGCCCGCTATCCCGACGGGGATTCCCGTGCCGACACCCAGCACCATGTACCCGACCTGGCTGATCGCGTGGTACGAGAGCAGGACCTTGAGGTCGTGCTGGATGAGCGCCATCAGGACCGCGCCGAGGATGGTCACTGCACCGATGATCATGAGGGTCAGCTGCAGACCCGGGCCGATGCTGAAGATGTCGAGGCTGATCCTCGCGAGGAGGTAGATGCCGAGGAGCTTGTCGATCGAGGCGGGCAGGAGCGCCATCACCGGGGTCGGGGCGCCCTTCGCGGCCGCCGGGATCCACGTGTGGAAAGGCATCGCTCCGGCCTTCGTGATCGCGCCGACCATCATGAGAAGGTACATCGTGATGGTGACGCCATCGCCCGCGAAGATCGAGAGCTCGCTCATCGAGAGGGTCCCGGACTTCATCCAGATCATCGCGATCGCCATGAAGAGCGCCGCGTCGGAGAGCCCGAGCATGATGAAGCTCTTCGCCGCCCCGTCGGCCGCCTCCTCCTTCTTTCTACCCAGGATGATGAAGAAGACGAGGACCGCGGTCAGCGCCTCCCAGAAGATGAGCATCACGAGGAGGCTGTTCGAGAGAACCGCTCCGCAGCTCGCCGCCACCGTCCAGAGCAGGAACGCGTAATACCTCCGCCCGTCGTGCTCCTTCGAGAGCCACGACATCGAGTAGAGCCCGATCAGAAGCCCGAAGAGCCCCACGAAGATAATGACGAAGCTGCTGAACTGGTTCAGGAGGAGGTCGAACTGGACCGTGAAGTTACCCAGCACCATCCAGTCCTTGGTGTACGAGAGCGGCCACGACCCGAACAGCTGGAGCGTCGAGACGAACGCCCAGACCAGGGCGATGAGCGAGATGGCCTCCCGCACGTACTTCACGCGACGCGGTATGAGGAAACAGAGACCACCCGCGATCGCTGGGACGACAATGGGAATGAGTATCGGTGACATCAACTTCCCCCCGCGCCTCTAGGAGTAGGGTTCGTTTCGGTGTTCGGCTCCTCGGATCCTCGGGCCAGACGCCCTCGGATTCCCCATCAGGAGTTCCGTCTGATCTCTTCCGTCTTCTCGTGACTCAGTCTCAAGAGCTCACCCGGGCCGTAGGTTATCCTGCCCGAGGGATCGAGCACCGTCATTCGCTCCGTGCAGCTGTAGCACGGGTCGATGATCGCGAAGCACAGGAGGGCGTCGGTGATCGTCTCGCCCTTCACTCTCGGCCTGAACGTCGGGATGTTGTTGTAGGTCGGCGCCCTCATCTTGTGCCGCTCGGGCATGTTCGTGCCGTTCGAGCGGATGAAGTGGAACGTCTCGCCGCGGGGTGCCTCGATGTGACCGATGCCCTCGCCCCTCGGGACCTCCCGGATGCCGGCGTCGATCGGCCCGCCGGGGAGCTTCTCGATGCACTGCTTCACGATCTTGACCGACTCCTTCATCTCGAGGAGCCGGATGACGGCGACCGCGAGGCAGTCGCAGCCGTCCTGTGTGATCACGTTCCAGTCCACCTCGGCGTACGCACCGTACGGCTCGTCCCGCCGGAGGTCGATGTCGACCCCGGAACCGCGAGCCGTCGGCCCGAGCGCTCCGTAGGCGATCGCGTCTTCCTTCGTGAGGATGCCGACGCCCTTCAGGCGGCCGAGGATGACCGGGTCGTCGAGCACCGCCCCCGTCAGCAGGTCGACCTTCTCGTCGAACTCGTCGAGGATCTTCAGGACCTTCGGCCAGATCTCGTCGGGAACGTCCCGCCTCACACCACCGGGTCTGTACCACGCGTAGTGCTGCCGGTTCCCCGTGATCATCTCGAGCGCGTCGAGGATCGGCTCGCGGTACTTCCAGCCCCACATGAAGACGGTCCAGTACCCGATGATGTGACCGCCGAGCCCGACCCACAGCATGTGGCTGTGGAGCCGCTCGAGCTCGTGGACGATCGTCCGGAGGTACCTCGCCCGAGCGGGCACCTCGCACCCCACTACGTCCTCCACCGCCCGCGACGCCGCCCAGCTGTGGGACGCCGAGCAGATCCCGCAGATCCGCTCCACCAGGAACGTGTCCTGGTCGTACGTCTTCTCCTGTGCGAGGAGCTCCATCCCCCGGTGATTGCGGCCGAGGTCGATGTCCGCACTCAGCACCCTCTCGCCGTCGACCTCCAGGGTGATGTACTCCGGCTCCTCGAGGACAGGATGAAATGGTCCAATGGGAATGGTCGTGCTCATCTATTCATCTCTCCTCATCGGGTGGAAGTCGGCAGGTCTGTCGTGGGAGGAGAGCAGCTTCCGCGGATCGGGGTGTCCGTCGAACTCAACGCCCAGGAAGTCGAAGATCTCCCGCTCGATGAAGTCGGCCGCCGGGTAGTACTTCGCCAGCGACTCGATTCTCGGGAAGGGCTTCGCGAGGATCGTCCTGATGTTGACGATCGTGCCGTCCCGGTCGATCCCGAAGTGGTAGAGGAGCTCCACCCCTGTTGGCCTGTCACTCCCTGTTGCCGTGCACAGCCTCCCCTTCTCCTCCTCATGCATGTAGCGCGTGACGGGAATCCAGTCCTCGTTGGCCACCGTCACGTACGCGCGGCGAGCGGATCGCTCGACGACGTCCACCCTGTCGCCGAACTTGGTCTTCAAGCGTTCCAGAACCTCTTTGCTCATCGTGTCGTTACCCCCCGTCCCCGGCGACGAAACCGCGCCCGGGCCCGTGCTCTCCCGTTACAGCGTGCCGATCAGCTTCACGATCCCGCCGATGATCGCTTCCGGTCTCGGCGGGCACCCGGGGATGTAGGCGTGAACCGGGATGTGCTTGTCGATAGGGCCGGCGAAGTTGTTGCCGTCCTTGAAGATCCCGCCCGTGCACCCACACGACCCCAGCGCCACCACCGCGCACGGCTTGGGTGCCTGCTCCCAGGTCTCGATGACGTCCGGCACGACCTTCCTCGGCACGCTCCCGGAAACGAGGAGCACGTCGGCGTGCTTGACGCTGCCCACGAGCTTGATGCCGAACCGCTCCACGTCGAACCTCGGGGTGAGGCAGTCGAGCACCTCGATGTCGCAGTTGTTGCAGGCCCCGGCGTTCAAGTGGAACACCCACAGTGACTTCTTGAATCCCCAACCTGTTGCGCCCATGAATCGCTCCGTCTGAACCCTAGAGGCCCAATACCGCGAGTATCATACCGACGATGGCGAGGATCGTGACCGGGCCCCAGAAGAAACGAACGGCCTGGTCGATCCTCACTCTGGGATTCGTGTTCTTGATGAGGACGATGATCGTCACGATGATCACGTACTTCACGATCGTGTAGAGGATGCCCCACCCCGTCAGCTGCAGGCCGCCCCAGAAGATCGTGATGAAGAAGACGGGCAGCGTGAAGAGCATCATCGCCTGGGTAACCTTGACGACGGCGAGGGCGGCGCCTGAGTACTCCATGTGGGTGCCGTCCATGAGCTCGGTCTCCGCCTCCGGGATGTCGAACGGCGGATACGTGAGCTTCGCCTGCGCGCAGAGGATCGCGACGACGAACGCGATGATGCACGAGAGATTGCCGAGAAGAACACCGTTCATGGCCTGGTACTCGAGGATGCCGTCGAGCTTGAGGGTCATCGGCGAGACCTTCGTGACCGCGGTGAAGATCGCGATCACGAACGGGAGCTCGTACGCGAGGATGAGCTTCATCTCGCGGCTGGCGCCGATGCTCGAGAGGGGGTTGCCCGACGCGGACGCGCCGATGATCATCCCGAGCGAGGGAATCGTCAGAAGGTAGATGACGCCGATCAGGTCCCCCACGAAGCCCGCGCCCCTCATGTTCGCCAACCACAGCATCGTCGACACCAGAGCCACCGCCGCGAGGCCTGCCAGCGGGGCCACCAGGAACCCCGTGCGCTTCGCGCCCTCGGGGATCACGATCTCCTTCCCCAGGAGCTTCAGGACGTCCGCGAAGGGCTGGTACCAGGGCGGGCCGACCCGCCACTGCACGAGAGCCGATACCTTCCTGTCGACCCACGTCGTCAGGAGACCGACCACGGCAGTGAAGACCAGGCCCGGGAAGACGATGAAGTAGAGAATCATGCTCAGTGTAGAAGCCATCCTGTTACCTCTCCCGTTATCTTCTTACGCGTCTCGTGTGGAACGCACCGGAACCCCTACCTCTCCCTCCGCACCGTCTTCTCCCGGGTCCGGCCGCCCCTCATCGGGGCGCCCCTCTGGGCCTCGAGGTCGCTGATGTCCTCGAACGTCCGGGCCTTGGACGTGCACGTCCCAGCGCACATCGTGTCCTTCTGCTCGAGGGTCCGCCACTCACAGAGATCGCACTTCGGCATCGTGTGGCGGGTCTTGTTCAGGTCGATCGCACCGAACGGGCACGCCTGCGCGCACGAAGTACACCCACTGCACTCGATGTTGCTCCGGATCACGAGCCCGTCGTCGCGCCTCACGATCGCCTCCTGCGGACAGGACGCTTCACAGAGCGGCTGCTCGCAGTGCCTGCAGTTCATCTGCAGCACGATGTTCGTGAGGACCTTCGACGCCTCGAGGTGATCCTGGGTGTTGTGCGAGTAGTAGCAGGCGGCTATGCAGCTCCTGCAGCTGATGCAGCGCCCGTAGTCCAGGATGTTTCTCTTGTTCATCCAAGTCCCCCGGAGATGTCTCCGCCGCCGGTTGCCTGAGCGCAGCCGCGCGGCCACTCCCGTTTCGCTACGCCTCCGGCGCGACCTTCGCGCCCTTGGCGGAAACGTCGTACCACTTCGTGCCCGCGTTAGGGGTCCAGACCATGAGTCCCCTCGCGTCCGGCACGTACGTCGGAATCGCCACGAGACCGCCGGGCATCCGGTCGGTCACCGTGACGATGAGGCTCGTCTCGCCGCGGTCGGTCGCGACCGCAACGCTCGCGCCCTGTTCGATCCCAAGGCCCCCCGCCGTGTCCTCGCCGATCCACACCTCGGCGTAGGGTGAGATCGTCTGTGGGAAGCTCATCCTGCTGGTGACGGTCCCGTCCCCGCGGTGCAGTGGGCTCGTGCCCTCGATGAGGTCGACCCCGTCTGCTGCGCCGGCCGCGGCGATCTTCGCGAGAGCGGCCTCGACATCGATGTCTACCGGCGGGTGCTCCGCCTTTGCGCCCGCGGCCGCGGCCGGGAGCGCTGCGCCCAGCCCCTTCGCGACGTCGCCGAGCATGCTCGCGATCGTCCGGGCGTCGCCCTGAGGAGCCGTCAGCGGCGCGATCGTGGTCGAGATCCCGAACGAGCCCGTGTAGGTCCCGTTCACCTCCGACCAGACCGCCTGCGGGAGTCCGACGTCGCTGTGCTTCGTGACGTCGTTCTCGAAGATCGCGGAGGCCGCGAGGAACTCGAGCGCCTCGACGTCGTCCTGCGAGAGGGCGCCCGGGTAGAGCTGCACGATGTCGGGTCCGAAGACCAGGAGCCCCTTGATCTTCCTGTCGGCCACGTCCTTGAGAATGTCCGGGACGGTCTTCGCCGAGCCGACGCGCTCGAACGCGCCGATCGTGTTCCCACCGCGGAAGAGCGGGGCGTACTTGCCATTCGCTGCCGCCGCGAGCTTCGCGGCGAGCATGCCGGTGAGATACGCGGAGGTTGAGTCGCCGAGCCTTGAGGAGACGAGCACGACGACCTTGTGCTGCTCTTTGAGGTTCTTCGCGATCGCGGTAATCTCGTGCGGCTCGAGCCCGGCCGCGTCCGCAGCCTTCCCGACGTCGACCTTCGGCGCTCCCTGGATGCCCATCTCGGAGAGCAGCGCCGCGAGGACGAGCGGTTCGGCGCCGGGCCGCACCTTCACGTGTCGATCGGCGAACCAGTCCGTGTTCGTCCTGTAGGGGTTGAGCGTGTAGACGCGATTGGACCTCGCCTGGTGGCGCGCCTCGATGATGCGCTTCGAGATGCACGGGTGGCCCCAGAAGACGTCGCCGACCATGACGAAGCAGGTGGCGTCGTCGAGGTCGGTCGGCACCGCGTCGCCGACCCCGCCTCCTCTCAGAAGCGGGTAGTCGCTGCCGCCGTAGGCGACGGCGACGTTGTTCGTCCCGAGGGCGGTCGCGGCGAACGCGACGGCTGCGTCGTAGTCCTCGTTCGAGAGCTCGGTCCCCACGATGACACCCAGCGCTCCTCCCCCGCCCGCGCCCTTGATCTCACCGATCCTGCCGGCGACCTTGGTCACCCCGCTCGACCACGGCACCCTTCGCCTGTTGACCGTCGCTCCCAGGAACCTCTTCGGATGGAGCAGGAGCTCGTAGTTGTAGTGCCCCCTCACGCACAGCGACCCCAGGTTCACCGGAGCCTCCGTGTCGAGGTCGACCCTGACGGGCACCCCGCTGTCCATCTCCATCCCATACCCGCACTGAAGCGAGCAGAAGAGACACGACGCCTTCTTGATCTCTGGCATGTCGGTTAACCCCTCAACGTGAATCCACTAGAACGGATCTTCGAACTTCGCGATCTGCGCTGCGGTCAGGACCGGACCGTCCTTGCAGATATAGTACTCGCCCAGCATGCAGTGTCCGCACTTGCCGAGCCCGCAGCTCATGTTCCGCTCCATCGAGTGGTAGATGTTCTCGGGCTTGAAGCCCTTGTCGAGGAGCGCCATGTTCACGAACTTGAGCATGATCGGGGGCCCGCAGACGCACGCGATAGCATTCGACGTATCGAGCGGCAGCTGGTCGACGTCGACCGTCGTGACGAACGCGAGGTCTTCGAGGAGAACCGTCACGACTCCTACCGTCCCGGTCCAGTCCGGGTGCGGCTCGTCGATCGTCAGCTGGACCTCGGTGTTCTTCATCTTCTCCCAGTCAGGGAGGAGATCCAGGTAGACGATGTCCGCCGGTGAGCGCGCGCCGTAGCGAATCGAGATCCTCTTGTACTTGTCGATGTCGTCGAAGAGGGCGAGGATGAGGGAGCGGAGCGGGGCGAGACCGACGCCACCGCCCACGATGAGGATGTCCCGGCCCTCGAAGTCCTTCAGGTTGTAGCCCTCTCCGTACGGTCCCCGGATTCCCACCGTGTCCCCCACCTTCATCTTCGCGAGGGCGTCCGTGACCGAGCCGACCTCCATGATCGTGATCTCCATGGTGTCGGTGACGTTCGGGTTCGAGGACGGAGTGAAGGGAGCCTCGCCGACGCCGGGGACGGTCAGTTCGACGAACTGACCCGCCTCGAACGTGATGGGCTCCTTCGGACGAAACCTGTAGGTCTTGATGTTCGCGGTCTCTTCCCTGATGTCCTCAATCACGCTTTCGATTGGCCTGTAGAGATTCTTCATGCCTTCGCCTTCTCCGTGACGATGTGCTTGACGGCCTCGCGCATGTCGATCCTGCCCATGCAGACGTCGATGCACCTGCCGCAGCCTGTGCATGTGACGAGACCGTATCTGTCGCGGGAGTACTCGTACTTGCAGCGGATCCTGTTGTCCAGACGCTGGGGAAGGTCGGGCCGCGAGTTGCCGCCGCCACCCGTCCGCGCGTAGCCGATCGACAGGCACGTGTCCCAGTTCCTCGACCTCTCGTACCCACCCTTCGCTCTCTGGTCGACCAGGAGGAAGCAGGTGCAGGTCGGGCACGTGCGGTTGCACGCTCCGCACGCGACGCAGTTCTGCGTCACGTACGCCCAGGCGTCCGCAGACCCCTCGAGCTCGTGCTTGTCGTACGCGACGTCCACGGCGAACTCGGCGTTCTGTCTGTCGATCGCTTCCTTGACCGAGTTCCTCCTTCGCTCGCGCTCGTCGGTGTGGTTCTGCTGAACGTCCGCGACCAGGTCGTCCGCGCCCGCCATCAGCGTCTCGCCCTTTTCGGACCCGACGGTCAGAATGAAGCCCGTGTCGATCGGCGAGAGGTTGACGTCGAAACCATTCTTCGCGAAGGGCTCACCGCCGACCATCGTGCAGAAGCAGGTCTCCTTCGCCGCGGTGCAGTCGACCGAGACGATGTACGTGTTCTTCCGCTTCTCGATGACGAACGGATCGTCGTACTCCTCCGTGAAGTGCGCAGTGCTCCAGTAGACCTTGTCGAACTTCGCGAGGCCGCGGACGTCGCATCCCCGAGGGCCCACGATGACGGTGGGCGGCGCCGTCACATCCGCATCCGCTTCGCTGCTCGGGTAGTTCGCGACAACCTCGCGCGGGTAGAAGATGAACGACTTCGCGGGAAGCGCGAGAGCCGCGCCCGCGAGGTGCAGCTTCTCCGGCACCTCGTCGCCCACCAGCTCGTAGTCCGGCGTGTCCTCGTTGTTCATGATGTCGAACGTCACCGGAACGTACACGCGGTGATCCTTCGCCCACCGTTCGATCAGTCGCCGGAGATTCTCTTTGCCGATGAAGACTTCTTTCATCCTTACCCAGCCCTCTTGCTTGGTGTCGTGCGCCCGACCCATCCGCCGTTCCGACTGCGGGCGGGCCGATCAGTCACGCCGGATCACAAATAGGTCCCGCCACGTCATCCGCCGTGCGGGAGACGTTCGCGGGACCGCTTCGCTGCTGCAACTCCGTGTTGGGTGATACGACCCGGCCTGCAAGTAACACTCAGCCCTTTCACTGATTGTTGCTCGCGGCTTGCTCACGCGGCACATAATCCATCCCCGACCACCCGGCGCGCCGGGTCAAGCCGGGGACAAAAGCCCGATAGAGTGTATCGGGCGAGGACGCGAAGTGTCAAGTGGAAAGGGTCGGTTCCATGTACGAACGTCGTCGACTCGACCGCGGTCTCCGCCCCCGCAGCGCGGCCGCCCGCCGACCCGCGGGTTGCCGCCACACGAAGAACCCGCCCCGGAGTGAGTCTCCTCACCGGGGCGGGAAGCTATCGCGGAACCACCACACTTTGTCCTCCGGCGGACCTGCCCGAGGCGCGTTGCCTAACCGTCAGTCACCACGCAGGCGATGTCGACCGCCCGGTCGTCCCTCCCGACGGTGATGATCCTGACACCCTGGGTGTTGCGCCCGATGAGCGAGATGCCCTTGACCGGGAGGCGTATCATGACCCCTTTCGCGGTCATGATCATGACCTCGTCCTGCTCGTTGACGACCCTGATGGCCACGACGGGGCCGTTTCGCTTGCTGGCCTTGATCGAAATCACGCCCTTGCCGCCGCGCTTGATCACGCGGTAGTCGGAGAGCTTCGTCCGCTTCCCGAACCCGTGTTCCGTTACCGAGAGGACCGTGCCCTCCTCCCCCACCACCGCGGCCATCCCGACGACCTCGTCGCCCTTCTCGAGGAGTGTGCCCCGCACGCCCCGCGCCGTCCGGCCCATCTCCCGGACGTCGTTCTCGTGGAAGCGGATCGCCTTTCCGAGCTTCTTCGCGAGGAAGATGTCGTGGCCGCCGTCGGTGACCGCGGCGTCGATCAGCTCGTCGTCGTCGTCGATCGACATCGCCCGGATGCCGCCCCGGCGCGGGTGCGAGAACGCAGACAGTGCCGTCTTCTTGATGATTCCCTTCCTGGTCGCCATCACTATGTAGCGTTCGTCGTCGAACTCCCGGACGGAGACGAACGTCCTGATCGACTCGCCGGGGTTCAGCGCGAGGATGTTGACGATCGCCTTCCCCTTCGCGGCCCTCCCGGCCTGCGGGACCTCGTGGACCCTCAGCCAGTGGCACTGCCCGCTCTGCGTGAAGAACAGGATGTAGTCGTGGGTCGACGCGACGAGCATGTGTTCGACGAAGTCGTCCTCCTTCGTCCCCATCCCCGTCACGCCCTTGCCGCCGCGCTGCTGGCGACGATACGTCCCGACCGGCAGGCGCTTGATGTAGCCGGAGTGCGAGACCGTGATCGCCATGTCCTCCTCGGCGATCAGGTCCTCGATCGAGAAGTCGGTCGTCGCCTCGACGATCTCAGTCCGTCGCTCGTCCCCGTACGCCTCGGCGGCCGCCTCCAGGTCCTCCTTGATGATCCCGAGGACCTTCGCTCTACTCTCGAGGATCGCCTTCAGGCTCGCGATGAGCTTGATGATCTCCTTGTACTCGTCCTCGATCTTCTTCCTCTGGAGGCCGGTGAGTCGCTGGAGGCGCATGTCGAGGATCGCCTGCGCCTGAACGTCGGAGAGCTTGAACTTCTTCATCAGCTGCTTGTGCGCGGTCTCGACGTCCTTCGCCTTCTTGATGAGCTGGACGATTTCGTCGATGTGGTCGAGCGCCTTTTTGAGACCCTCGAGGATGTGCGCGCGCGCCTCCGCCTTCGCGAGATCGAACTTCGTCCGGCGGACGATCACGTCCTCGCGATGGGCGACGTACAGCTCCATCATCTGCTTGAGCGTGAGGACCTTCGGGACGCCGTCCACGAGCGCGAGGAGAATCGCGCCGAACGTCGTCTGCATCTGCGTCTTCTTATAGAGCTGGTTCAGAATGACCGCCGCCTGTGCGTCGCGCTTGAGGTCGATGACCACCCTGATCCCGTCGCGGTCGGACTCGTCCCGGATGTCCCTGATCCCGACGACCTTGCCGGACCGAACCAGATCCGCGATCGTCTCGATCAGGTTCGCCTTGTTGACCATGAACGGAATCTCGGTGATGACGATGCACTCCGCCCCGTTCGCGTGGGTCTCGACGTTCGCCCTCGCGCGGACGATGATCCTGCCGCGCCCCGTCAGGTACGCCTCGCGGATTCCTGTGCGCCCGAAGATGATGCCACCGGTCGGGAAGTCGGGGCCCTCGACGATCTCGAGGAGCTCCTCGTCTTCCACCTTCGGGTCGTCGATGACGCGGACGATACCCTCGACGAGCTGGAGGAGGTTCTGCGGCGGGATGTTCGTCGCCATGCCGACGGCGATGCCGGACGCGCCGTTCATGAGGAGGTTCGGGAGCTTGCCGGGAAGGACCAGCGGCTCCTGGCGCGTCTCGTCGTAGTTCGGTACGAAGTCGACCGTGTCCTTCTTTAGGTCCCCCAGCAAATCCTCGGCCGGCCGCGTGATCCTCGCCTCGGTGTACCGCTCGGCCGCGGCGCTGTCACCGTCGACCGATCCGAAGTTCCCCTGCCCGTCCACGAGCGGGTACCTGAGCGAGAAGTCCTGTGCCATCCGCACCATCGCGTCGTAGATGGCGCTCGTCCCGTGCGGGTGGTAGTTGCCGTTCACGTCGCCGGAGATCTTCGCCGACTTCCTGTAGGGTTTGTTGTGCGCGAGTCCCAGTTCGTCCATCGCGACGAGGATGCGCCGCTGCACGGGCTTGAGGCCGTCCCTGACGTCCGGCAACGCCCGTGACACGATCACGCTCATCGCGTAATCGATGTACGACTTCTTCATCTCGTCTTCGATGACTACCGGAACGATCTTCTCGGTCTGTGGCATCGTCCCCCCGCTTCAGTCCTGCTCGAAGATGCGGCAGCCTGCGACCGGACGGCACCTCGTCCACGCGGCCGCGCAATGGGTCTAGATGTCGAGATTGCGAACCTGCTTCGCGTGCGACTGAATGAACTTTCTCCGCGGCTCCACCGCATCGCCCATGAGGACCCCGAAGATGTGCTCGGCCGTCGGGTCGCTGTCGATCGCGACCTGCATCATCACGCGGCGCTCAGGATCCATCGTCGTCGTCCAGAGCTGGTCGGGGTTCATCTCACCGAGGCCCTTGAACCTCTGGATGTGGCAACCGTCCCGGCCGACCCTTTTGAGAACTTTGGCCATTTCCTTCTCGTCGTACGCGTAGTGCTCCTCCTTGCCCTTCTTGACTCGGTAGAGCGGAGGCTGCGCGATGTAGAGGTGGCCCGTGTCGATGAGGTCGCGCATAAACCGGTAGAAGAACGTGAGCAGCAGCGTCCGGATGTGAGCACCGTCGATGTCCGCGTCGGTCATGATGATGATCTTCCCGTAGCGGAGCTTGTCGATGTCGAACCCGCCGTCGTCGCCGTCGCCCGTCCCACTGACGCCGGTCCCGAGCGCGGTGATGATGGTCCCGATCTCCTGGTTGTGGAAGACCTTGTCGAGTCGCGCCTTGAACACGTTCAGGATCTTCCCGCGGAGCGGGAGAATCGCCTGGAAACGCCGGTCGCGGCCGAGCTTCGCCGAGCCGCCCGCCGAGTCGCCCTCCACCAGGTACAACTCGCAGAGGTCGGGGTCGGTAATCGAGCAGTCGGCGAGCTTGCCCGGGAGTGACCCGCTCTCGAGGGCGGACTTCCTCCTCGCGAGGTCGCGCGCCTTCCGCGCGGCCATGCGCGCCTGCGACGCGGCCGAGGCCTTCGTCACGATCTTCTTCGCGACGGAAGGCGTCTCCTCGAAGAACTCTTGGAGCCCCTCCCCCACGATCGACGCCACGACTCCCTTGACCTCGCTGTTCCCGAGCTTCGTCTTCGTCTGCCCCTCGAACTGCGGCTCCTTGACCTTCACGCTCACCACGGCCGCGAGCCCCTCGAGGCAGTCGTCGCCCTGGACGCCCGTCTGGCCCTTCCCGAAGAGGTTGTTCTTCTCTCCATAGGTGTTAATCGTCCGCGTCAGCGCCTGCTTGAAGCCGGTGAGGTGCGTGCCTCCCTCGACCGTGTTGATGTTGTTCGCATACGAGTGAATGCTCTGGCGGAACGAGTCGTTGTACTGGAGCGCGACCTCGACGACCGTGTCCTCTCTCGTTCGCTCGAAGTGGACGACCTTCGTGTGGAGCGGCTTCGTGTTTTCGTTGATGAACTTCACAAACTGCCTGAGACCGTCCTTGTAGCGGTACTCGACTGAGTCGCCGTTCCGCTCGTCCGTCACGATGATCGTGAGGCCCCCGTTCAGGAACGCGAGCTCTCTGCAGCGCGACGTCACGACGTCGAAGTCGAACTCGATCTCCTCGAATACATCACCGTCCGGGAAGAACGTCGTCTTGTTCCCGCTCTTCTTCCGCTTGCCGATCGGCTTGACCTTGCTTTCGGGCACGCCGCGCGTGTAGCTCTGCGCGTAGACGGTCCCGTCCCTCGAGACCTCCACCTTGCACCACTCGGAGAGCGCGTTCACGACGGACACGCCCACGCCGTGCAGCCCGCCCGACACCTTGTACGACTGCTTGTCGAACTTCCCGCCGGCGTGGAGCATCGTCATGACGACCTCGAGCGCCGACTTCTTCTGTGTCGGGTGCTTGTCGACCGGGATCCCGCGACCGTTGTCCGTGACCGTGCAGCTCCCGTCCTCGTGGAGGCTGACGGTGATCTTGTCGCAGTGCCCGGCCATTGCCTCATCGACGGAGTTGTCCACGACCTCGTAGATGAGGTGGTGAAGGCCCCGCTTCCCGGTGTCCCCGATGTACATCGCGGGGCGCCGACGCACGGCCTCGAGGCCCTTCAGGACCTGGATGTGCTTCGCGTCGTAGTCGGCCTTCGCCACGTCGTCCACCGGCTCGATAGGGAACTCGTCGACGACCTTCTGCTCGATCGACTCGCTGACCGTCACCGTCGGCTTCGTCGCCTTCTTCGTGGTCTTCTTCGGCGACTTCTTCGCGGACGGCTTCGTGGCCTTGGCCTTCGGCCTCTTCGCCGTCGGCTTCCGCTTCGGCGCGGACTTCGGCGTCTTCGCCGCCGGCTTCGTCGCCTTCTTCGCGGACGGCTTTGTGGCCTTGGCCTTCGGCTTCTTCACCGCCGGCTTCCGCTTCGGCGCGGACTTCGGCTTCTTCGCGGCTCCGGCCTTCTTCGTCTTCTTCGTGTTCTTCTTGGGCTTCGCCATGTCCCTAGTCTTCTTTGCTGCCGCTGTGGGAGGCGCCATGCCTGCTCGCTCCTCCAATCACGAAGTGGATGTTCTCTATGGTCGCGGATCCGGTTCTGTCGTTGACCTGTCTCAGGATGGTCCTCTTCATCAGGGTGAGTTCCTGGGCCCACACTGAGCTGTCGACCTCCACGAACAACCTCCCGGAATCGACGCGCGTCGCACGGGAGTGCTCGGCGATCCTCCGCCCGACGATTTTCTGCCAGTCGACGACCGCCCTCTGCTCCGAGAGCTTCCTGGAGATCCCGAGGTTCCGGACGACCTCCGCCAGGACCTTGCCGATCGGTTCGACTCGCCTGTACGCCTGTCTCACTGCCGCTCCACCTTCCCCGCCTCCACCACGAAGCCCGCAGCGTCTTCCGCCGCGGCTCCCGCCATCGGCCTGGTCGACGTCATCAGTGCCTGGCCGTGCCCGCCGACGAGGTCGATCAGCGCGCCCGCTCTCTCGTCGTCGAGCTCCGAGAGGATGTCGTCCAGGAGGACGACCACCCCCTGTCCGTCCGAGTCCAGGACCGCCGCCTCACCGAGCTTGAGGGCGATCGCCGCGGTCCGGTGCTGCCCCTGCGATCCGAAGGTCCGGAGGACGCGCCCGTTGAGCCTCACGTCAAGGTCGTCCCTGTGCGGTCCCACGAGCGTGAATCCGCGCCTCCGCTCGTCCTCCGATCGCGACTCGAGCGCCTCGCGATACTTCTCCGCGACGTCGTCCTGCTCGAGCGAGCGCCCTTCGGCCCCCGTCGCGTCGTCACCTAGCGGCACCGAGCTTCGGTATCTGAGCGACAGCGTGTCGCCCGCGGCGACGAACGATTGGTACTGCGAGACCGCGTCGCTGAACCGCGGCACGAACTCGAGCCGCTTCGCGACCACCGCGCTTCCGTACTCGACCAGGCGCTCCGTCCAGACCTCAACGATCCTGTCGGACTCCTCGTCGGGGGTCCAAGTGAGGAGCGCCTCGTTGCGCTGGCGGAGCGTGCGCCGGTAGCCCGTGAGCGACGAGAGGTAGGCCGGGTCGAGCTGGCACAGCGTCAGATCGATGAGCTTCCGCCGCGCCGCCGGTTGGCCCTTCGTAATCCACGTGTCCTCGGGGCAGAACCAGGCCACCCGCAGGACGCCGACCAGGTCCGAGAGTTTCGCGAGGGGCTCGCCGTCGACGGTGACTTCCTTGCCCGCGGCCTTCGAGAACCTGAGCACCACCGTGCTCGAGCGCTCCCCGGTGACCACGTCCCCGCCGACTCCGAACCCACCCTCTCCCCACCTTCCGACCTCGCCGTCGTTCGACCCTCTGAGCGACCGCGCGACCGCCAGGTAGGACACGCCCTCCAGGATGCTCGTCTTCCCCGACCCATTCGGACCAGAGAAGAAGTTGAGGCCCTGCGCGAGTTCAAGCTCGAGCGACTCGTAGTTCCGGAAGTTCTCGAGCCTGAGCGCCCTCAGCCACACCCGAATCCCCTCCGCTTGATCAGGAAGTCAGTCGGAGCGGCATGAGGAGGCACATGTACTCTTCGTCCTCGTTGCCGTCGATCGCACTGACGACCGCCGCACCCACCGGCGTTCCGAGGAGGAACCGCGCCTCCTTCGAGTCGATGTGCTTCAGGACGTCGAGAAGGTAGTTCGCGTTGTAGCCGACCTCCATCGGGTCGGCGGTGAAGCTGCCTGGTATCTCTTCCTTCGCCTCGCCGACGTCGGGCGTCGACACGACGAGGCCGATCTTCTTCTTCGTGAGCGACAACCGCACCTGGTGCGTGAGCGCGTCCGAGAGGACCGCCACTCTTCGCACTGCACTCATCAGCTCGTCGCGATCGACGACGAGCTCCTTCTTGTTGTCCTTCGGGATGACCTGCTGGTAGTTGGGGAACGGTCCCTCGAGCAGGCGCGAGTTGATCGTCGTCGTGCCGATGAAGAACGCCACGTGGTTCTCCTGCACGGCGACCTTCACCGTTCCGTCCGCCTCCGAGCCGATGATCCTGACCGCGTGCGAGAGCGCCTTCGGCGGGACGATCATGTTCTTTCCGGCCAGGCTCTTGAACTTCCCCTTCGTTCTGAATGTGGCGAGCCGGTGCCCGTCGGTCGCCGTCATGCCCATGCTGTCGGCCGCGAACTCCCAGAACGCGCCGTTCAGGGACGGTCTCGTCTCGTCCTTCGAGGTGCAGAAGGCCACCTTGTCAACCATCCGCGCGAGCCCCTCCGCGTCGACCGCGAACGCGCTCGCGGGGTCGCTCTTCGGGAGCGTGGGGAACTCCTCCGTGGGGATTCCGACGATCCTGAACTTGCTCTTCCCCGAAGTGATGAGAACTTCTTCCGCCTCGGCCGTCACCTTGACGTCCGCCTCGCGCAGCTCCTTCACGATCTCGGCGAACCGTTTCGCCGGTAGCGTGACCCCTCCCCCTTCTTCCACCTCCGCTTCCACACTCGTCGTCACGGTCATGTCAAGGTCGGTCGCCGTGAGCGAGATGCTCTTCGCTTTCTTGTCGGCCTCGACCAGGAAGTTGGCGAGAACCGGCAGCGTCGTCTTCGGCGAGACGACGGTCAGGACCTTCTGGATCGCCCTGTCCAGATCCTGTCGCGCGATCGAGAGCTTCATGGACACCCTCCCGGAGAGACACCCGACGGTACGATTCGGTGAGGCGCACGGAGATCAGACACACCAAGCCGACGAGAGGCCGCGCCTTCCGCGGTCATTATATGGACGGACTTCCGCACCTGCAAGCCAAAACCCCCTCCCCGCAGGCGCGCCGGACTCTCAGGGCACTCCCGCCCCAACCCGCGCTCACAGGTACTCAGACCGCAGCTGATGCCGCAGGGTGAAGAGCTGCCTGCGCATCAGGAGCGCCGCGACCAGCGACCCGACGGCAGCTCCGCAGGCGATCATGTACATCACCACGATCTGATATCTCACCGCTTGAACCGAGAGGATCCCGGCGATGATCTGGCCACTCATCATTCCCGGGAGCTGAACGAGCCCCACCACCATCAGCGCGTTCATGGTCGGGATGAGGCCGGCCCTCATCGCCTCCCTGAACGGGCGTGACGAGGCCTGGCTCGATGTCGCGCCCAGCGCGAGGGCCGCTTCGACCTGCCCGCGCTGATGTGAGACCTCGCTCCTGAACCGCGTGGTGGTCAGGGCCACCGCGTTCATCGTGTTCCCGATGACCATCCCCGAGAGCGGAATGAGGATCTCCGGCGTATACCACGGCCTTACGCGGACGACGAACGCCATGACCGTTCCCATAGTGACGACCGCGCCTATCGCGATGGCGGCCCCCGCGGTGGTCATTCGGCCCGGCTGGCGGGACTCGTCGCGCTGCGCGGCCGTTCTCGCGGCTACGACGAGCATCACCGCGAGCATCAGGAGGACCCAGTACCACTTCGAGAGGTCGAAGATGAACTTGAGCACGTACCCGATGATCATGAGCTGGGCGAACGTGCGGATCATGCCGATGAAGACGCCCCTAGCGATGCCGAGGCGCTGCACCAGGACCACGACGAGAAGGACACCCACGAGCGAGACGGAGACCGTCACGTCGAGCCAGGTGAGTTCGAAGTACCCCGTCATCGTCCACCTCCCGCCTCTGCCGAGGCCTCCCGCACCGCGTCCCCCACGAGCCCGTGCGGATCGAGTCTCCCCTGGATGAAGAGACGGGTCGCGTCGCACGAGGGGCAGTCGAAGAGCTCCGGAATCGTGCCCTCTTCGACTCCCTCGCCCCCGATGAGAACGAGCGCCCTGTCGCAGATCTGGCGTGCCTGCTCCATGAGATGGGTCACGAAGACGATCGTCACCCCGACCTCCTCGTTGAGCCCGCCAACGAGCGACACGATCCGGGACGCCGCGGCCGGGTCCAGCGCCGATGTCGGCTCATCCAGGAGGAGCACCTCGGGGTCCGCCGCGAGCGCCCTCGCGATTGCCACCCGTTGCTGCTCGCCCTGTGACAGCTCCCGGGCGTCCCTCCCCCAGAAGCTGGGCGGCAGGCCCGCCCGCTCGAGACAGGCGGCCCCTCTGCCCTCCCGCTCCCCCCGAGGCACGCCGTCGAGCTCGAGCGCGTACCCGACGTTCGTTCCCACGGTCCCGTGGAAGAGCGCCGGCGCCTGGAAGACCATTCCCACCCTGCGTCGGAGGTCGGTCATCTCGAGGCCGACGATGTCCATCCCGTCCAACGCGATGCTGCCCCGATCGGCCGTCTCGAGACCATTGAGAAGCCGGAGCAGCGTCGTCTTGCCCGCTCCTGACGGGCCGATCACGCCGAAGACCTCGCCCTCCCCCACACTGAAGGTCACGTCCCGGAGAACCTCCCGCTCGGAGAGACCTCCGTCGGACGACGCGCTCGACCTCGTGAGGCTGAGGCCTACGACGCCCAGCTTGGTCGCTCCCTGCGGTGCTGCGGGGGAATCGCCCATCTGCACCTCGCTTCCAAGGGATGGCCCGACCGTCACGCGACGGGCCAGAGTATCTCCGCCAGCTCCTCGAGGCCCTCCGCACCGGAGCCCGCAGGGACCAGTGCGAGCACATCCTTGAGCTTCACGTACTGGTGCACCAGAGTATACGCCATCAGCCTGTGTCTGAGGTCCGGCGTCAGCCCGTCCTCGGACGTCCCGCTTGCGACGAGCATCGTCCGAAGGAGCTCACCGTCCCCCCGCGCGAGATCAAGTCCAGGCGACACCGACTCGTAGTCGGGGTGTCCGAGGAGGGAGTCCCCGAAATCCACGCAACCGGTCATCGTCCACTGCCCGTTCTCGCGATCGACACACACGTGCTCCTCTGTGATGTCCGCGAGGAGCAGCACTGGCCTGAAGCCGGGCTCGAACAGCGGCGACTCCGCGAGGTAGCCCGGCATCTCGTCGACGAGCCTCGCCGGGACGGCGGGATCATCGTGGCGGGCTGGCGCCGTCTCGACCTGCCCGCCCACGAACTCCGGCCAGTCGATGGCAAGCTCCTCGAGGCCGTCGATTGGCACAGCCCGGACCATGGCGATGGTCTCCCCCACCTGTCGCGCGATCCGTAGCCTGTCCTCCCGGTCGAACTCACCCCAAACCTCCCCGACAGGGCGACCGCGCACCGCCGTCATGACAAGATACGGCCACCCTTCGACCTCCCCGTCCTCGACAATCGTGGGGGTCTCCACTCCGAGCCTGCCGGCGACGTGTCCCATCACGAGACGTTCCGCCGGATGGTCGTTCGGGAAGAGCGGCACAAAAAGCTTGATAACGAGGGTCTCTCCCGCCATGTAGACGACGTGGGTGCCGTCGGGGCCTCGCCTGACAGAGTCCGCCGGGACGTCGTGCCTTCGGCAGATCTCCTCGAGCACGGGGTCCCAGACGTCCGCTCGATGGTAGATCGCCCTATACTCGTCGAGTCCAGCCAGGTCGGGCAGCAAGTCGGTTCTCCCGGGGAGGCGTGTGCGTTCTATATGGAAGGACATCCACTCACCGACACATAAACAGTGACTTATTCATGGTGATTCCGCTTCGTCCCGTGGATACCAAGTACTACTACTTCACTGAACTATAAGAATAGCAGAAGTAGTAGGGACTGTGGAGATGTTGATAGCAGTCGGCGCTGGGCGCGGCGCTCTCTCGCTCGGTGCGCGCCGTGGGGCATTCCTAGTGACCGCGAGCCATCCGTTCGCAAGCATGCCTGTGGACGAGCCGATGGACAACGTCGCTTACGGCTAACGGGTCATCAACACCACCGGACAACACGGGCGTTCGTCCACACGCAGCGACACTCGGTCCACCGGCTGTCCCATTTCCTCGTGCACGGCCTTTTCGTCGCCGCTCCCCCATCTCCCGACGCAGGCCGGCCCCGTCGGGGACGGGGCCGGTGTGTCGATCGAGACAGAGGGGACGAAGCCGAGAGACCGACGGCCTGCTCAAGAGGCACGGAGCACGCGGCGAAGGTTGTCGACGTCCCGTTGGACCTGGACGTTGTTCGAGACCTCGCCCGCGATCTTCCGCTGCGCATGGAGGACCGTTGTGTGGTCCCTTCCACCGAACTGCTCGCCTACCTGAGCGAGCGAGAGGTGGGTGAGCTCGCGCGAAAGGAACATCGCGACCTGGCGCGCGTGGGCGATCTGGCTTGCTCGCCCCCGGGCCTTCATTTTCTCGACGGGGACGCCGTAGGCTTCGGCGACGGCCTGCTGGATGCGGGCCACAGAGATGGGGCCGCGCGGCTTCCCGAGGAACTCGCCCAGGACCTCCTTGGCGAGATCGACGGTAATCTCGCTCCCCGTCAAGCTTGAGAAGGCGAGGAGCCGGACGAGCGATCCCTCCAGCTCGCGGATATTCGACGTAACGCTATTAGCGACTAAATGGATTACGTCGTTGGGAATCGAAATCCCGTCCAGCTCCGCCTTCTCGTGGAGAATGGCGATCCGAGTCTCGAGGTCGGGCGGCTGGATGTCCGTCACGAGCCCCGACTCGAACCGCGATACCAAGCGCTCTTCCAGGGTGGCGATCTGCTTCGGCGGCCTGTCGCTCGTCAGCACGATCTGCTTGTGCGCCAAGTAGAGAGCATTGAAGGTGTGGAAGAACTCCTCCTGCGTGCTCTCCTTGCCCGCGAGGAACTGCACGTCGTCGATCAGGAGCACGTCCTTGCTACGGTACTTGTCCCGGAACTCGAGCGTCGACCCTCGCTGGATCGCGGTGATCAGCTCGTTCATGAAGGTCTCGGACGACGCGTAGTAGACCGAGAACTCCGGGCGGTGCTCCCTGACGTAGTGCCCGACCGCCTGCATCAGGTGGGTCTTCCCCAGCCCGACGCCGCCATATATAAAGAGCGGATTATACGCATCAGCGGGCGCCTCCGCCACCGCCATAGTTGCAGCCTGCGCAAAGCGATTGCTGTTCCCCACGACGAACGTTGAAAACGTATAGCGTGGATTGAGCTGGCAATCTTCAGCCGCTGCTATGGTCAGTGGCGGAGGTGCTGCCCGCCGAGTCGATACAGGCTCGTATTCGTCCGCTCTCCGATGGGCCACCTGGAACGCTGGCGCGGCGTCTTTCCCCAGGTGCTCTCGGATCGCTCGCTGCACGAGCCCTCTGTAGTGCTCTTCGAGCCAGTCCGCGAAGAAACGGTTCGGAACCTCGATCTTCAGGACGTCGTCCGTCAGCTCGACCGCTCTCGTAGGTTCGAACCAGGTCTGGTAACTCTGATGTTCCGTCTCTTCGCGGATTGTCTCGAGGCACCTCGTCCAGAGGTCGGTCGGGGTCATGGCAATCCGCAGGTTGTCAACAAACCGTGGACTTGTTATCCACCGGAGGCGGAAATTGGAGCATTCTCAAGGATGAGGCCGCGAAGACGAGGAACTGCGAGGAAATGTCGTGCGGCACTTGTCTACATCCGCGCTCCACAATGTGGATAACTGTGTAATGTCTTGAATAGCCTTGAGTTGGAAGCCGGTGCCTCAGGGGAGCTGGCTGCGGGTTGGGATCGGCGTCCCCGAGGTTCGGCTATGCTTCTGTTTCCGGTACTTCCTTCCGATCGGCGGCGGCCGCTTATCAACGGCACCTGTGACGGCGGCGCATGTTAGCACGGCCCCCCGAAATCGTGCAAGCACTTTCTGTGAGGTGCCTCCACTTTTTTCTGGAACCGGCGGAAGTGGTCGAGAGACAGGGAGTTGGAGGAGGTGATCGGGGGCGGGGGGAGGTTGGTTCGAGGGGTTGATGAGGAGGGGAGAATGGGCTTGACAGGGGCACGGGCGGGCAGTAGTGTATTGGGTTCGAGTGTACTTCGACCACGCTGAGAAGTAGGGGAACTGATGAAGCGGACGTACCAGCCCAAGAAGCGGAAGGGCAAGAGGAAGCACGGGTTCCTGAAGCGCAGCTCCAGTCCGGGGGGCCGGAAAGTGCTGGCCCGGAGGCGCTCCAAAGGGAGAAAGCGCCTCACGACACGGTAGAGGCTTTGACTTCGAACAAGCTGGGTAGGGGCCGGAGGCTGAGAGACCGCCGGACCTTGGAGCTGACCCTGAGGGCGGGGAAGGTAGTACGGACGCCGTACTTCAGAATGTGCTACCGGACGGGTGTGGGGCCGCCGGGAGTGGCGTTCCTGGCGGGATCGAGAGTCGGAGGAGCGGTCGATAGAAACCGCGCAAGGAGGGTCCTTCGAGAGGCGTTCCGCGTGAGCACCCAGGACACCGCGGGACTTCAGACCCTCGTCTTCGTAGCAACCGACAGGGCGGCGAGAGCGCGACTCGCAGATCTCAAAGATGCGCTTGATGCCGCGCTTCGACGCGCCTCCGACGACGCCAGCTAGTGTGGGAAAGGGATCGCCGCGCAAGCGGCCGAGATAACTCAGTCGATGGCCAATCCGACGGAGTCCTCCAGGAGGCCCCTGGCGCTGACGAGGGGGGTGGTCCTTCTCGTGAAGGTCTACCGCCGCGTCGTCTCGCCTTTCACTCCCCCAAGCTGTCGTTTCACCCCATCCTGTTCGGAGTATGCCGTTCAAGCCCTCACACGGCACGGTCTGAGCCGCGGTCTGTGGTTGTCCGTGCTCAGGATCGCCCGGTGCAATCCGTGGGCGGAGGGTGGCGAGGATCCGGTGCCTCAGTAGCGCCGGGCGCGTCTTCTCACACCGTCTGCGGGACCACAACAGCAGCAGCGGGAGGCATTGATGGACGAGAGACGCGCCATCGTGGCCGTCATCCTCATTTTCGTGCTCCTGTTCGGCTACAACTTCTTCGTTCGACGACAGGCGGACCAGGCTCCGCCGGAGCCGGGCGGGGGTGCGCAGGTCGAGGAGGTCGCGGAGGCGCCGGCTGGAGATGTGGGGGCCGAATCCGCTTCCGGCGAGACACCTGCGGCGGGCGCGGGTGTGGAGCCCCGGGCCGATGCGGGAGCGATCGAGTCCGACGAGCCCGGATCTGAGCCGGCGGAGGTGATCGCTGAGGAAGTGCTCACGGTCGAGGGACCTCTCTGGACGGCGGCACTGAGCAACCGGGGCGCGTCCATCGTGTCGTGGCGGCTCGCAGAGTATCAGGACCAGAACGGGCTGGACGTCGAACTCGTCCCCGCAGGGGAGCGCGGGCTGGACCTCGGAATCCAGTACGGCCCTGGAGGGATTCGCACCGGCGACTGGATGTTCGAGACGTTGTCGCGAGGGACGGTCAGCCTGAGAGAGGGCGGTCCTCCCGCGACCGTGCGGTACGAGACGACATCCGATCAGGGTGTGAGCGTCGTCCGGGAGTACACGTTCTACCCCGACGAGTACACGTTCGATCTCGCCGTGTCGGTCGGCGGACTCGTCGAGCCGACGGCCCAGCGGGCGGTCGTAATCGGCTGGCCGGGCATCCTCCCAACGGAGGCGAAGGAAGACAACAGGTCGCTTGCATCGGTCGCGAAGATCGACGAGGACGTACAGCGACTCGACTTCGGGAAGCTCAGGAAGGACCCGCTCAGACGCCGCGTGGGGGAGGTGCTCTGGGCGACATCGCAGTCCAGGTATTTCATGGCGGCGCTCATGCCGGAGGAGCCCTTTGATGCCCTCGAGGTCTTCGCCGACGTCGACAGGCGCACGGTCGGGTTCGCCGCCACACTCTCCACCCAGAGCGCGGAGACCACGACACGGCTCAGCGTCTTCGCCGGACCTCAGGACTACCTCCTGATTTCGAACATGGGGTCCGGCCTCGAAAGGGCCGTCGACCTCGGGTGGAGCATCACGCGACCGCTGTCAGTTCTGATGCTGCGGGCTCTCGTCTGGGCCCACGGGATCATCCCGAACTACGGCATCGTGATCATCCTCTTTTCAATCCTCACGAAGCTCCTCTTCTATCGGTTGACGCACAAGAGCTTCACAGAGATGAAGCGGATGCAGGACCTCCAGCCGAAGCTCGAGGAGCTGAAGAAGAAGTACGAAGGCGACAGAGAAGCGCTCGCGAAAGAGCAGATGAAGATGTACAAGACGGAGGGCGTCAACCCGCTCGGCGGGTGCCTGCCGATGCTCTTCCAGATGCCCGTCTTCATCGCTCTCTTCCAGGTGCTCCGGACGACGATTGAGCTCCGGGGCGCGCCCTTCGTACTCTGGATCACCGACCTGTCCCAGCCCGACACGATTGCGTCGATCGGTAGCCTCCCGATTCACATCCTCCCAATCCTCATGGGCGTCGGGATGCTGGTGCAGCAGCGCTTCTCATCGAGAGACCCAAGCCAGGCCGCGCTCGGCAAGATGATGCCGATCCTCTTCACCGTGCTCTTCTACAACTTCGCGTCGGGCCTGGTCCTCTACTGGCTGGTGAACACCGTACTGAGCGTCGCGCAGCAGTACTACATCCACCGCGGCCCGAGCACCGCGGACGGATCGTCTTCAGTCGACGCCGCTGCCCCGGGAGTTCAGACCGGCCAGACCACTGCCTCAACCACGACGGTGCCCGACTTCGACGTGCAGGACGCGGAGGTCGTCGAGACGAACCCCGCGCCGCCGAAGAAGCGGAAGAAGAAGCGCCGCAAGAAGAGGTAGTGCACATCGACCAGCGGGGCGGCAGGGGAGAGATGGAATGACTCGCTCGTTCGAGGCAACGGGGAAGAGTGTCGCGGAGGCAACGAGGATCGCGATCCGTGAGCTCGGCATATCGAGGGACGAAGCCGAGGTCACCGTAGTGCAGAAGGGCAAGAGAGGGTTCCTCGGTCTCTTCGCAGGGTCGCCGGCGAAGGTGCGCGTGTCGCACCGGATGTCGACCCGCGCCAGAGCCGAGGAAATCGTGACCTCCATGCTCAAGCTGATGCGCTTCTCGAGCCAGCTCCACATCACCGAAGAGAAGAACACCTACATCATCGACATCGAGACCGCCGGTTCGGACGGTCTACTAATCGGAAAGAGCGGCGCCACGCTCTCGGCGCTTGAGTACCTGACGAACAGGATGCTCCAGAGAGAGAGCCGGCGAACCGCCAAGATCGTTCTCGACGTCAGCGGGTACAAGCGCCGCCGCGAGGACTTCCTGAAGTCCAAGGCGTTGTCCCTGGCGAAGGAAGTCAAATCCGCCAAGAAGCAGATCACGATGGAACCGCTCGACTCGGCCGATCGCCGAATCGTCCACGCGGTGCTCAAGGAGGACCCGGAAGTCGACACGACGAGCGTTGGCCAAGGCCGCGTGAAGAGCATCGTCGTCGCTCCCGCCAGGGGAGACGGCAAAGGCGGCAAGGGCGGCAGGGGTGGAAGGGGCGGTAGGGGCGGCAGAGGCGGGCGCAGCTCCCGCGGCGGCAGAGGCGGCCGCGGCAGCAGAGGCGGCTCCCGCAGCAAGAAGAAGTAACCCGGGGCCGGGGCGCCCGGACCGCGCCCCGAGGGGATTCCATTATGAGAGCCTCGCCCGGGGACACGATCGTCGCCATCTCCACGGCCGTCGGTCCGGGAGCGATCGCGATCGTGCGTCTGTCGGGCGCGCGATCACTCGAGATCGCGGACTCGGTCTTCCGCGGCTCGTCGAATCTCTCCGGTGCCCCGAGCCACAGCGTTCACCACGGACACGTATTCGATGCCGACGGTCGCGAGGCGGACGAAGTCCTTGCGACCGTCCTTCGTTCTCCGAGCACCTACACGACCGAGGACATGGTCGAGTTCGGTTGCCACGGAGGCGCGATGCCGGCCCGTCGAGTCTTGGAGGTCTGCCTCGATGCCGGAGCGAGGTTGGCGCGCCGCGGGGAGTTCACGGAACGTGCGTTCCTCTCCGGCCGCCTCGATCTCGTCCAGGCTGAGGCTGTAGCCGACGTCGTCGGCGCGAAGACGAGACGGGGTCTCGAGATTGCGCTGGGTCAGCTCGAGGGCGGGCTGTCGGGCCGACTCTGGAAACTGCGGACTTCGCTTCTGGACGTTCGCGCGGAAATCGAGGCGCAGGTCGACGTCGGCTCGGATGAGGTGCAGCCGGGAGGTCCCGACGTCGTTCTGGCGGCGATCGCCACGAGCCGGGGGCTCGTCGCCGAGCTCCTCTCTCGATGTGAACTCGGCATCGCGGTGCGCGACGGCATCTCGGTCGCGATCGTCGGAAGGCCGAACGTCGGGAAGTCGAGCCTCATGAACGCGCTCCTGATGCGGGACCGCTCCATCGTGACGCCACTTCCGGGCACGACGCGCGATGCAATCGAGGAGTTCCTTCACCTCGAGGGAGTCCCGGTTCGCCTCATCGACACGGCGGGCTGGCGTGACGCGACGGACGAGGCGGAACAAGCCGGTGTAGAGCGCGCACGAGCGGCGGCGGCGGGGGCGGCGATCGTGGTACTCGTCGTCGATGCGTCGACAGGCGTCGGTTCCGCTGACGACATGATCGCGAGCGAGCTTGAGCCGGCGCGGACGGTCATCGTGGGGAATAAGATCGACCTCGGCGCGAAGCTCGGCAGCGATGAGTTGGCGGGTGCGCTCGGCGGTTCCTGGTCATGCGCGGCGTGCGTGTCCGCGAAGGAGGGCGAAGGGCTGGACGAACTGCGCGGCCTCCTCGTGACCGCGGCGCTCGGATCGCCTCCGGGCGACGAAGAGGCGCACCTCACGAACGTGCGTCACGTCGTCGCGTTGAAGGTAGTCGATGCCACTCTCGCTCGCGCGGCTCAACTGACGCTGGACGGGGCGCCCCCCGAAGTGGTCGCGGTCGAAGTGGCGGATGCGGCGGCGGCACTCGGCGAGGTCACGGGAGAGACGACCCCGGAAGACGTACTCGAGAGGATCTTCGAGCGGTTCTGTGTCGGCAAGTAGGGGAGAGCTCGAAGCAGAGGACCAACGCCAGCGATGCAGAGGGAGTTCGACATCATAGTCGTCGGTGCCGGCCACGCGGCGTGCGAGGCCGCGCTCGCAGCCGCTCGTCTCGGGAAGCGCGTCTGCGTCATTACGATCTCGAAGCGTCACGTCGCCGAGATGGCGTGCAACCCGGCTATCGGTGGACTCGCCAAGGGCCAGCTCGTCCGCGAGATCGACGCCCTTGGGGGCGAGATGGGGCGGGCCATAGACGACACCGGAATCCAGTTCCGGATGCTCAACACCGGCAAGGGGCCGGCCGTCCGGTCACCGAGAGCCCAGGCCGACAAGTCCGCCTACCGTTTGAGGATGCTCGACGCGCTCCTCTCGCAGCCCAAGATCACTCTTGTGGAGAGTCGGGTAGAGGAGCTCGTGGTCGAAGATGCAAGGGTGAAGGGTGTCGGGTTGACGGGTGGCCGGAAACGGACCGCGCCCGTTGTTATCTTGACAACAGGGACATTTCTGTGTGGTCGTCTCTTCGTCGGCCTCTCTGAGTGGAGGGGCGGGAGGACGGGGGAGCCGCCAGCGAGGCATCTATCATCCTGCCTCAGAGGCCTCGGATTGGGGCTGGGGAGGCTGAAGACTGGGACGCCCGCGAGGATCGCTGCGGATTCGGTGGACTGGAATGACATGACCGAGCAGCCCGGGGATGACCCACCAGTACCGTTCTCCTTCTCTGCGCAATCGTTGTACGTTGACCAACTATCCTGCCACACGACGGCGACGACGCCGGAGACCCACGCGATAGTACGGGCGGGCTTGGACCGGTCCCCGCTGTTCAGGGGGAAAATCTCGGGCATCGGCCCGAGATACTGCCCGTCGATCGAGGACAAGGTTGTCAGGTTCGCAGGGCGCGAATCGCATCGAGTCGTAGTGGAGCCGGAGACCCGTTCGGGCCAGACGCTCTATCTGAACGGGCTCTCGACAAGCCTGCCGTACGACGTGCAGGTCAATATGATCAGGAGCATCCCGGGACTCCGGAGAGCGCGCCTGGTAAGGCCCGGCTACGCGGTCGAGTACGACTTCGTGGACCCGCGCGAGCTCCGCTCGTCGCTTGAGGTGCGTCACATCGGCGGGCTCTACCTGGCTGGCCAGATCAACGGGACGTCGGGGTATGAGGAGGCGGCGGCCCAGGGCATCATGGCGGGGACGAACGCGGCGCGAGCGCTCGACGGACTGGAGCCGGTGGTCCTGGGGCGGTCTGAGGCTTACATCGGCGTCCTCATCGACGATCTCGTCACGAAGGGCGCCGACGAGCCGTACCGGATGTTCACGAGCAGGGCAGAACACAGGCTGGTTCTGCGCCACGACAACGCGGACCTCAGGCTGTCGGCCATCGGATGGGCAGCTGGTCTGGTCTCGGAGGATGCACACGCCCGGGCCAGGCGACGAGCCGAGCTGGCCGGCCAGGCAGTGGAGCGACTCGAGCGAAGCGTCGTGGCGCCATCGGTCGCGAACCCCGTTCTTGCCATGAGGGGAACGAGCGCCCTCGCGGAAGCGGTGTCCGCGGCACGGCTCCTGGCGCGCCCGGAGCTCTCACTGGACGACGTCGCAGCCATGCTCCCGGACAGCGTGACGATCGCGCCGGAGGTGAGGGAGCACGTCGAGATCGAGGTGAAGTACCGCGGCTACATCGACAGGGCGCACGGGCAGATAGAGCGCCTGAGAGCTCTGGAGTCGGCCGACATCCCGGTTGACGTCGACTACCTCGCCGTCCGGGGACTCTCAACCGAGGCACGCCAGAAGCTGGCCCGGCTGAGGCCGGAGACGGTGGGACAGGCGGGGCGGATTCCGGGAGTGAGTCCGGCGGATCTCGGTGTTCTCCTGATTCACCTTCGCGCGAGGCGCCGGCCCCAGTAGTACCCCAGGGTCCCGAGGTCACGCGCGGGCAGACCACCACGCGAGGTACAGCGAGCATGCCCTTCGAGCTGCCGGTGGCGGAGATGGAGGCCCTCTGTGGGCCACTGACAGAGGAGCAGAGGGAGCAGCTCGTGTCGTTTGGAGAGCGGGTCATCGGGGCGGCTCCGCAGGTGAACGTCGTGTCCAGGCGATCGCTGGACCGGCTGGGGGATCACTTCATCGACTCGGCGGCGCTCCTGTCGGCCTTCGACGTCACCGGAACCAGTGTCGGGGACCTGGGAAGCGGCGGCGGGTTCCCAGGTGTGGTGCTCGGCATTCTCCGTCCGGGGCTGCAAGTGGCGCTCGTGGACTCGCGCAGGAGCAAGGTGGTGTTCCTCAAGAGCGTGCTGCGCGTGCTGGAGCGCCCCAATCTGGCGGTCGTCCACGCAAGGGTCGAGGACCTCGGGGGGTCGATGTCCTTCGACACGGCCCTGTCGAGGGCCTTGGGGAAGATCGAGGAGACGCTCGCGCCAAGCCTCGCACTGGTGGCGCGCGCTGGCCGGCTCGTGCTCTTCAAGGGGCCGAAGTGGCCACAGGAACGCGAACTGGCCATCTCGATCGCGCGGGAGCACGGGTTCGTCCTCGGGAAGGAGATCGACGTGGCACTGCCGGGCCTGGAGCGGACAACGACATTCGTCGAGTTCCACGTGGAACACCGCGCCGAGAAGCCGGGGGCTCACTGATCCGCCGTTCCACGTGAAACACCGAGCATCGTCGCTCCAGGAAAAAAGCTGTGGACAACTCGCTCCACCCCCTCCTTTTCCCTTGACTCGCAACTCTCCATCAGTATTCTTCTAGCAACCTGTCTGCCCCCAAGCCGTTGGGGGACTTGATGGACACACGTTATCCACAGGTGGTCCACATTGAGTCGAGTCATCGCCATCGCGAACCAGAAGGGCGGCGTCGGCAAGACCACGACCGCCGTCAACCTAGCGGCCTGTACGGCAGTTGCTGAGCGCCCCACGCTCCTCATAGACATCGACCCGCAGGCGAACGCCACCAGCGGCATTGGACTCAGCAAAACCGACGTTGGCACAAGCATTTACGAGGTCCTGATCGGCGAGGCGTCAGTCGACGACGCCGTGGTGGCGGCGCCCAACCTCCCCTTCCTCCACGTCATCCCGGCTCATCAGCGTCTCATCGGGGCGGAGATCGAGCTCGTCAACGTGATGGCGAGGGAGACGCGCCTCCAGAGGGCCCTCGAAGCCATCAGGAATGACTACCACTTCGTCTTCATCGACTGCCCCCCATCGCTCGGGCTCCTGACGGTGAACACGCTCACGGCTGCGGACACGGTCCTCGTGCCCATTCAGTGCGAGTACTACGCGCTCGAGGGCCTGGGACAGCTTCTGAACAGCATCCGGCTCGTGCAGCGGAACCTGAACCCGGACCTGAGGATCGAGGGGATACTCCTGACGATGTACGACGGGCGGCTGAACCTGGCCCG
The DNA here is from genome assembly GCA_025774935.1 of bacterium. Lineage (GTDB taxonomy): Bacteria > Joyebacterota > Joyebacteria > Joyebacterales > Joyebacteraceae > JALGVN01. The sequence continues at coordinate 280,690 of JALGZK010000002.1, forward strand.
CCAGGTGGCTGAAGAGGCACGACGGTACTTCGGCGACCGGGTCTATCAGTCGATGATTCCGAGGAACGTGCGGCTTGGCGAAGCACCTAGTTTCGGTCAACCGATCATTACTTACGACATCCTCTCCTCCGGGGCGGAGAGCTATATCGAGCTCGCGAAGGAATTGATGTTCCAGGACAAGCCGGCAGAGAAGATGTCTGCCGGCGAGCCGGCGTAGCGGCGAGCCGACCGCGGACGCCAGAGCAGGAGTCGCACGATGAACCGGAAGGCGCTCGGAAAGGGACTGGGAGCACTCATCCCCGACGCCGCCGACGACATGGGCGCGGGCCAGGTGCGGGAGCTGCCGATCGCGGAGATCGAGCCTAACAGCGAGCAGCCGCGAACGCGCTTCGATGAAGAGGCGATCGAGGAGCTGGCGCGCTCCATCTCCATTCACGGGATCGTCCAGCCGGTGATGGTGCGCACGAAGCCGGCCGGAGGCTATCGTCTCATCGTCGGGGAGCGGAGGTTGCGCGCGTCGAAGCGGGCGGGGCTGGCGACGATCCAAGCGATCGTGAGGGACGTCGACGAGGCGATGTCGCTGGAGCTGGCCATGGTCGAGAACCTCCAGCGCGAGGACCTGAATCCGATCGACGAAGCGCACGGGTACGAGGCTCTGATGGAGATCGCCGAGGTGACGCAGGCGGACGTCGCAGACCGGGTCGGTAAGGATCGGAGCACGGTCGCGAACGCCCTGAGGCTCCTGGCTCTCCCGCCGGAGGTGCAGGAGATGCTGTCGGACGGTCGCCTCTCGGCCGGCCACGGGAGGGCCGTGCTGGGCGCCTCGTCGGCCGAGAACCAGCGGGCGCTTGCGCAAAAGGCGGTATCGAAGGGCCTCTCGGTACGAGAGGTCGAAGCGCTGGCTCGTGGGGTGAGGAAGCGCAGGAAGGCCGCGAGGTCCAGGAGGAGCGACGACCCGGTCGTCCGCGAGTGGGAGGAGCGGCTCCAGCGCATTCTGGGGACACAGGTCAGGATCGACCGCATGGGCAAGGAGGGTACGATTCGGATCGAGTACTACTCGGACGAGGACCTCGAGAGGATCTTGGAGGCGCTCGCCACGCTGGAGTTCCACAGGCAGGAGTGAGGGCGTCGGAGGGGCGCGACAGCGTCCGATAGATGTTGACTTGGCAAAGGTCGTTTGGTAAGTTCAACCGTTCACTCGCCTCCGGGGCGTGTGAGAAACCGGATTCGACGCGAGGTGCCTCGAATCCACATGGATGGTAGGGGGTACGTCATGTTCACCAGAGACGACGAAAGGACAGTCGGCAGCGTGAACACGATCATCGGAGAAGGGACGACCCTCAAGGGCGACGTCAAAGTTGAGGGGAGTATCCAAGTCGACGGTGACTTCGACGGGACGATCGGCGCGAGCGACACCCTGGTCGTGGGAGAGACCGGGAAGGTCGAGGGTGACGCGACGGTCGCGAACGCGGTCATCGGCGGCAAGATGTACGGCAACGTCTTCGCCTCCGGGAAGATCGAGCTTCAGCGCGGGTCCCAGCTGCTCGGCGACATCAAGACACGCGGTCTGGTAATCGAGGACGGCGTGGTCTTCCAGGGGAACTGCCAGATGGGGGACGTGGGCGACACGCCAGTGATTCGTCGCGCCACGGGTGGTCTGGACCTCACGGAAGACGAGGAGCTGGAAGAGGAGCTCGAGGAGAGCGAAGCAACGCTGTAGCGCAAGGGGCCACGTGGTAGCGGGTTCCGCCGCACGAGCGGGAGGCGCGGACATCCACGTGTGGACAAGTGTGCACAGCGGCCCCTCACCGACATACTTCCATACAGCATGAGCACTTAGGCGGTCCCGGTCGGAGGAACGTGGGTGGCTTATCCACCGGGACGCGTTCTCGGATATGACCGAGTTGGCCGTCAAGGTGCGCACACGAGCGGAGGTCGGACGACCTCCGCTATGCGACAAGCGCGGGGCCGAGGAGGACGCGTTGGTTTCTGAAGCGATCGAGCGCATCAGGAGCGCCGAGAGGGAATCTGAAGAAGCGCTCCGTCGGGCACGGGCAGACTCCAAGAAGCTCGTCGCAGAAGCGCACGAGCAGTCTGAGCACATGCTCGACACGATGCGGAAGGAAGCGCGTGACGAGGAACGCTCTCTCGTCGATAAGTCGCGGGCGGACGCGGAGGCGGAGGCCGAGCGGATTGTTGCGGAGAGCAGAACGGGCGTTGAGCAGGTGAGGGCCTCGGCGGGCGGCAAGGTCGCCGCCGGGGTAGCGAAGGTCCTCGAATCGATCACGGCTGCGGCCTGAGGCACCCGGGGGTAATCGCGGATGGCTGTCAGCCGGATGCGCAGGATACAGATTCTCGCACACCGGAGCGCGAAGGACGACATCGTCGCGGCGCTCCGGGAGGGCGGGGCGCTCCACATTACGGAACCGACCCTCGAGTTCGGTGCCGTTGCGGACGTCGAGACGAGACGCGAGCTGGAGCGCGAACTCCAAGCGGACCTCGGCAAGCTCGAATACCTCCGCGACTTCCTCAAGCGTTACGTCCCCAAAGGCAAGCCACTCCAGAACATGTTCAAGCCGAAGCTCCTCCTGTCGCAGGATGAGCTCAAGTCGACCTTCGAGAAGTTCGACGTCGAGGACTGGTATCAGCGGGGCGTCGACCTCGAAGGGCGGATGCGGAGTGCGGAAGCCGAGATAGCCCGAAAGGAGGCTCTCGCCTCCGAGCTCGGTCACTGGTCCGCTCTCGAGATGCCGGTGGAGGACGTCACGGACACGCGTCTCGCGCGGGCGGCGCTCCTGACGATCGAAGGGTCGGACCTCGCGGCGCTCGAGAGCGAGCTCGCGGACGCGGCGTCCAGTTCGGACCTGGTCGAGATCTCGCGCACCGGCTCCACCGTCTACGCCATCGCCTTCTTCCTGAAGGAGAACGACGCTGCGGTGACGCCGATCCTCAAACGGCACAACGCACGATGGGTCGACCTCGCCGGTGCGGCCGGCAGGCCCGACGAAGCGGCGGAGGGGCTCGCGGCGGAGGCGGAGGACCTCCGCGCGGGCATCGAGAAGCTCAAGGAAGAGGCGGCGGAGCTCGCGCTCGAGTACGACATGATCCTCGTCGTGCTCGACGAGGTCTCGGAGCGCCTCGCGAAGAAGAGCGTGGAGGAGAACTTCGGCACGACGCGCGAGACGTTCCTGGTCGAGGGGTGGCTGCGCGGTCGCGACGAAGAGACGCTGCGCGCGAGGCTCACGGAGATCTCTCCAGAGATCGAGATCCAGACGCGCGATCCGGAGAAGGGCGAGGAGATCCCGATCGATCTCTCAAACAAGCCGCTCGTGAAGCCGTTCGAGTTCGTGACCACGCTCTACGGCCGACCGGTCTACTGGGAGTTCGATCCGACACCGCTCCTGTCGCCGTTCTTCATCATCTTCTTCGGGCTCTGCCTGAGCGACGCGGGCTACGGGATTACCCTCGCGATTCTCGCGTTCGTCCTCGGGAGGAAGATGGAAAAGGGGGGAGAGGGACGGAAGCTCATGGAGCTCCTGTTCCTGGGCGGCGTCGTGACGGCGATCGTCGGCGCGCTCGGGGGAGGCTGGTTCGGCATCGAGGCGATGGCGCTTCCGGCGTGGCTTCGGAACCTCATCCTCATCAACCCGCTCGACGAGCCGATGAAGATGCTGAACATCGTCTTCATCCTCGGCATCGCGCAGATCGTCACCGGCCTCGCGATCAGGATGGTCGCCGAGTTCAAGGAGGGTCGCTGGGTCGACGGGATCCTCGACCAGCTGGTGTGGATCGTCTTCCTGCTCTTCCTCGTGCCGCTCGGCTACAGCTTCATCCTCGGCGGCGACGTCCCGGCGTCCGTGATGGGCGTCGCGACGAAGGGCGCCATGGGGATGGGCATCGTCGTCGTGGCGACCGGCGCGCGGAAGAACCCGAACCCGATCATGAAGGTCCTCGGCGGAGTCCTCAAGCTCTACGACATCGTCGGTTACTTCGGGGACGTCCTGTCGTACGCGCGACTGCTCGCGCTCGGCCTCGCGACCGGAGCGATCGCAATGGCGATCAACGGGGTCGCGCAGATGGCGATGGGGATCCCGCTCGCGGGCCCGGTCGCCGCGGTCGTAGTGATCTTGGGCGGGCACGTGTTCAACATCGCGGTCAATACTCTTGGAGCGTTCGTGCATTCGGGCAGACTGCAGTACCTCGAGTTCTTCTCGAAGTTCTTCGAGGGCGGGGGGCGGGCGTTCACGCCGTTCAAGGTGGAGAAGAAGTACTCGGTCGTGCAGAGTGAGAGCACCGGATTCGGAGCGATAACAAAGGACATGTAAGTAGGGTCACCCACGGAAGGAGCGAAGGCATGGAAGGACTGATGCTGGCGATGGCGGGAGCGGCCCTTGCGGCCGGACTTGCCGGCACCGGCTCGGCGGTCGGCACCGGGATCGCCGGACAGGCTGCCACGGGCGTCGTCGCGGAGGATCCGGAGAAGTTCGGACGGCTCCTCCTTCTACAGGCGCTTCCCGGGACGCAGGGCATCTACGGAATCGTCGGGCTGTTCCTGGCGATCGGCAAGATGGGTGCGCTCGGCATGGGGGCCATGTCGGTCGCCAACGGCTGGCAGATCCTCTTCGCCTGCCTGCCGCTCGCGATCACGGGTCTGACGTCGGGCATCGCCCAGGGCAAGGTCTCGGGCGCCGCCTGCGGCCTGGTCGCCAAGCGCCCGGACGAGATGGGCAAGGGTATGATTTTCGCGATCGTCGTCGAGACGTACGCGGTTCTCGGGCTTCTCGGAACGATCCTCCTGCTCCAGAACATCTCGTAGGGTCCGCCCTGTGAGTCCGGAAGGCTGTCGCGCGCCGAAGGCGCGGACGTGTCCGCGGACGACGAAGTGAGGAAGCAATGGCAGTCGACGACATCCTGAAGAAGATCAAAGCCGACGCCGAGGATGCCGCACGGGAGATTCTGGCGGAGGGCCGGAAGGATGCCGACGAGGTTCTCGCCGCCGCGCGCGCGAGGGCGGAGTCGGAGAGGGAGAAGATGCAGGCGAAGGCCCGCCAGCGCGCCGACGAGGAGCGCAACCGCATCATCACCCTCGCGAGGCTCGCTGCGCGCCGGGACCTCCTGAACGAGAAGCAGTCCCTGATCGACCGCGTCTTCGAGGACACGAGGAAGAACATCCTCGAGATGGGCCGCGACGACTACCGCAAGCTCATCGGAAACTTCCTCAAGGACAACGTGGAAGCGGGCGACCAGGAGGTCATTCTCGACGAGGGCGAGACCCGGATCGACCAGGCGTACCTCGACGATGCGACGAGGGCTCTCGGCCTTCCGGGGAAGCTCAAGCTCTCGAGCGAGCGACGCAGCATCGGGGGCGGGTTCATCCTTCGGAGTGGGAAGATCGAGACGAACTGCGCGCTCGACACGATCCTCCGCGACGCGCGCGAGAGGCTCGAGGCCGACGTCGCGGCGATCCTGTTCGGCACAGAGGGCGGGAAGTAGCCGGGTGCGGAAGGGGAGTTCCGCAGCGCCGGTCCGGCAGTCACGACGCGCCACGGCCCGCCGACGGCGCCGGAGCGCATGGCGCGACGGACACGAGGAGCGATGGCAGACGACACGAGATACGCATACGCGGTCGCGCGCGTGAGGGGCATGGAGACCGGTCTCCTCGACCGGCAGTGGCTCGAACGTCTCCTCTCTGAGACGGCGAACGGGGCGCTCAAGGCGCTCTCCGACTCCGCGTACGAGGAGTCCATGGCCGACGTCGGCCGACCGCAGGAGATCGAGCGCGGTCTCGTGCTGGCCTTGGGCGAGACGCTCGAGACGGTCTCCGCCATTTCGCCGGTGCCCGAGCTCATCGACCTCTTCCGACTCCGCTGGGACGCGCGGAACCTGAAGGCGCACCAGAAAGCCTCGTTCCTGAAGCTCGAGGGGGAGATCGGCGTCGCGTCGGGCGTGGGGACGATCGACGTCTCCGTTCTCGAGAAGGCCGTCCAGGAGAAGGACTACACGGCGCTCCCGGACTTCCTCGCGGAAGCTGCGCGCACGGCCGAGGAGGCTTACCGGGATCGCGGCGAGCTGTCCGTCATCGACGCCGTGATCGACCGGGCGATGTGGAAGCACTCGCTCGACACGGCGACGGGGCACAGGGACACGTTCCTGCGCGGCTTCTTCCAGATCGAGATCGACCTCGCAAACGTGAAGACGTTCGCCCGCATGAAGGAAGCGAACAGGGACCGCGCCGACCTCGGGGCCGCGTTCGTTCCCGGCGGCACCCTCGAGCTCTCGCTCTTCGAGGGACTCCTCGGGGAACCGATGGACGCCTTCGCCCGGGCGCTCGAGTATGGACGGTACGGCGCGCTCACTCCGGTCTTCCGGGAGTGGACTCCCGAGCGCATCTACACGCTGGAGCTCGTGTGTGACAACGTGCTCCTGAAGGAGATCGAGAAGGCGAAGACGATCGCCTACGGCATCGAGCCGCTCGTGGCGTTCATCGTCTACCGACAGATCGAGATCAAGCTCATCAGGACGGCCGTCATTGCGAAGCTCGACGGGGCCGACCGCAGCGACATCGAAGCGCGGCTCAGGATGACACATGTCTAAGATCGCGTTCATTGGCGACAGGGATTCGGTGTGGGGATTCAGAGCCTTCGGAATCGCGGCGATTCCGGTTGCGGACGCCGACGGCGCGCGCGACGCTTTTGCCGCCGCGGTACGCGAGGGCTACGCGATCATCTTCGTCACCGAAGACGTCTACGAGGCCTGCTCCGAACAGATCCGGGAGTACCGGGACCAGGCCATCCCGACGGTGACGCTTCTTCCGGACGTGAGAGGTTCGAGGGGTCTCGCGGCAGACGAGATCCACCAGGCTGTCTCCGCAGCGATCGGCGCGGACATCCTGGCCGACTCGGGGAACGACTAGTCGGTCCTGTAATGGGGTCGCGGGTCGGCCGTCGACAGGAGAATGAGAATGGCTGAAGCGAACGTCCAGGGAACCATCAGAAAGGTGTCGGGGCCGCTCGTCGTGGCCGACGGGATGCGCGAGGCGCGGATGTTCGACGTCGTCCTCGTCAGCGACAAGAAGCTCATCGGCGAGATTATCGAGGTCAAGGGCGACCTCGCGTCGATCCAGGTATACGAGGAGACCGGCGGGCTGGGACCGGATGAACCGGTGGTGTCGTTGGGTGAGCCGCTCTCCGTGGAGCTGGGGCCGGGCCTCATCGAGTCGATCTACGACGGCATCCAGCGGCCGCTCGACGCGATCAGGGATCAGGTGGGCGACCGCATCACGCGCGGGATCCACGTCCCCGGTCTCAATCGCGAGAAGAAGTGGGACTTCGTCGCGACGGCGAAGGTCGGCGATGAAGTTGTCGGCGGCGATATCCTCGGGACCGTCAACGAGACGAAGCTCGTCGAGCACCGTATCCTCGTCCCGCCGGGAGTCTCGGGCAAGATCACGAAGCTCGCGAGCGGGTCGTTCACGGTCGAGGACACGATCGGAGAGCTCGACACGGGCGCCGGCAAGCAGGATCTCATGCTCATGCACAGGTGGCCCGTGCGCCTTGCGCGGCCGTACAAGGAGCGGCTGACGCCGGAGGAGCCGCTCGTCACCGGCCAGCGCGTCATCGACGCGTTCTTCCCGATCGGCAAGGGGGGCACTGCGTGCGTGCCGGGCCCGTTCGGAGCCGGCAAGACCGTCATCCAGCATCAGCTCGCGAAGTGGGCCGACGCCGAGATCGTCATCTTCATCGGCTGCGGCGAGCGCGGGAACGAGATGACCGACGTGCTCATGGAGTTCCCGGAGCTCACCGACCCTCGTTCGGGCGAGCCCCTCATGAAGCGGACCGTGCTCGTCGCGAACACGTCGAACATGCCGGTCGCGGCGCGTGAGGCGTCGATCTACACCGGCATCACGATCGCCGAGTACTTCCGCGACATGGGTTACTCCGTGGCGCTCATGGCCGACTCGACGTCGAGGTGGGCCGAGGCGCTCCGCGAGATGTCCGGACGCCTCGAGGAGATGCCCGGCGAGGAAGGCTACCCCGCGTACCTTCCCGCGCGCGCCGCGCAGTTCTACGAGCGCGCCGGTCGCGTCGTCTGCATGGGAAGGGAGGACAGAATCGGTGCCCTCTCCGCAGTCGGCGCCGTGTCGCCGCCCGGCGGCGACCTCTCCGACCCGGTCGTTCAGGCGACGCTCAAGGTCGTGAAGGTCTTCTGGTCGCTCGAGGACTGGCTCGCGTACGAGCGGCACTTCCCGGCGATCAACTGGCTCACGAGCTACTCGCTCTACCACGAGAGCCTCGAGGGCTACTTCCGGACGGAGGTCTCCGAGGAATGGGAGACCATGCGCTCCGAGGCGATGAAGACCCTCCAGCAGGAAGCGGAGCTCAAGGAAATCGCGCGCCTCGTCGGCGTCGACGCGCTCTCGAACCGCGACCGCCTCATCCTGGGAACCGCGAAGGCGCTCCGCGAGGACTTCCTGCACCAGAACGCGTTCGACGACGTCGACACGTACACGTCGTTCCCGAAGCAGTTCGCGATGCTCAAGAACATCATGTCGTTCAACCGGTACGCGAACGACGCCATCTCGCAGGGCATCCAGGCGGAGGAGCTGTTCGCGCTCCCCGTCAACGAGGAGATCTCGCGCTCGCGCTACGTCCCCGAGGCGGAGCTGAACCAGCTCGAGGCGATCGGCGGGCGAATCGAGAGCGAGATTCGCGGGCTCGTCGAACAGAAGGTGGGCGCGGAGGAAGGGATCGAGTAGAACGCGCGGCCTCGGACCGGCCGCGGCGGAGACAGGCAACCATCCGATGACACGGGAGTTCGAACCGAGCGCATCACGGGGGAAGATGTCATGGTGAAGGAGTACAGGACCGTCCAGGAGATCGCGGGACCGCTCATCCTGGTCGGCGGCGTGTCGGGAGTGAAGTACGAGGAGCTCGTCGAAGTCGAGCTGCCGACCGGTGAGGTGAGGCAGGGGAGGGTGCTCGAGGTCAACGAGGACACGGCGCTCGTGCAGCTCTTCGAGGGCGCGTCCGGCGTGTCGGTCGACAGCGCTCGGATCCGGTTCCTGGGGCGCGGGCTCGAGCTCGGGCTCTCGCGCGACATGCTGGGCCGCGTCTTCGACGGCCTCGGCCGGCCGAAGGACGGGGGTCCGCAGATTATCCCGGAGCTCAAGCGGGACGTCGCGGGCGCTCCGATAAACCCGACGGCGCGCGACTACCCGAACGAGTTCATTCAGACGGGGGTCTCGTCGATCGACGGGCTGAACACCCTCGTCCGCGGACAGAAGCTCCCGATCTTCAGCGGCTTCGGTCTTCCTCACGCGGAGCTCGCCGCGCAGATCGCGCGGCAGGCGGCCGTCCTCGGGGCCGAGGGTGAGTTCGCCGTCGTCTTCGCGGCGATGGGCATCACGTTCGAGGAGGCGGAGTACTTCATCTCCGACTTCCGCCGTACCGGCGCGATCGACCGCGCTGTGCTGTTCGTCAACCTCGCGAACGACCCGGCGATCGAGAGGATCGCGACGCCGAGGATGGCGCTCACGGCGGCCGAGTACCTCGCGTACGACGTCGGGATGCACGTCCTGGTCATTCTCACGGACATGACGAACTACTGTGAGGCGCTCCGTGAGATCTCGGCGGCGCGGAAAGAGGTCCCCGGCAGGCGCGGCTATCCCGGTTATCTCTATACGGACCTCTCGACCATCTACGAGCGCGCGGGGCGCATCATCGGGCGGGACGGCTCGATCACGCAGATCCCCGTGGTCTCCATGCCTGAGGACGACAAGACGCACCCGATCCCGGACCTCACCGGCTACATCACCGAGGGCCAGATCATCCTCGACCGGAGCCTGCACCGGAAAGGCATCTACCCGCCGGTCAACGTGCTGCCGTCCCTGTCGCGTCTCCGCGACAAGGGAATCGGCGAGGGGAGGACGCGCGAGGATCACGCGAGCCTCGCAAACCAGCTCTTCGCCGCGTACGCGCGCGGCAAGGAGGCGCAGGAGCTCGCGGTCATCCTCGGTGAAGCCGCGCTCTCTCCTGAGGACAAGGCGTTCTTCAAGTTCGCCGACGCGTTCGAGGATCGCTACGTGCGACAGTCGATCGATGAGAACCGCACGATCGAGGAGACGCTCACGCTCGGGTGGGAGCTTCTCGAGATCCTGCCACTGTCGGAGCTCAAGCGTGTGAAGCCCGCGCAGATTGAGAAGTACCTGAAGACGAAGACGCCGGCCGGGACTGCGGCGGAGTAGGACCGGGTCGCCCCTGGAGCGGGGCGCGAGAGAGAACGCATGCGGATTCGAGCGAACCCGAACAGAATGCAGCTCCTGAGGCTCAAGCGACGCCTCGTCCTCGCGAAGCGCGGACACAAGCTTCTCAAGGACAAGCAGGAAGAGCTGATGCGCCGCTTCCTCGGGATGGTGCACCAGGCGAGGGCGCTCAGAGAGACGGTCGAGGCCGAACTCGCGCAGGCGTACCGCGCGTTCATCTCCGCGAGGTTCGAGATGGACGCCCCGGCGATGGAGGCCGCACTCGCGTCGTCACGCCGCCTCGTCGAGCTGCACGCGGACCGCGAGCAGGTGATGAACCTGAAGGTCCCGAAGTTCACCGTCGAGTTCCCCGCGGGAGCGGAGTTCGGCTACGGATACCTCGAGACGACCGCGGAGCTCGACCGGGCGCTCGAGCTGTACGCGGCGATCATCCCGCACCTCCTCAAGGTCGCCGAGATGGAGAAGAGCCTGCAGCTCATCGCGGCGGAGCTCGAGAAGACCAGGCGGCGCGTGAACGCCCTGGAGCACATCCTCGTCCCGAGCCTCGAGGAGACGATCCGGTTCATCTCGGACCGCCTCGGCGAGCTCGAGCGCGAGACGGCGACGCGGTTGATGAAGGTGAAGGAGATTGTGAGGGAGCACTAGGCGTGTGCCTAGCTCCAGCGAGTGTACCGTGAGACGGGGCCCGGACGGGGGCCCCGTTCCTCTTGGGCACCAGCGGGTCGTCACGTTGATGGTGCACGCGAGCGGCGCCGGGTGGTATCCTCTGGCGGATCCGAGCCAATGGGAGGCGCATGGCACCACGAGGGAAGCGCTCTGGGAACAGGGCGAAGAAGCGGGCGAGAAAGCGAACGGCTGACCGCGCCTCGGCGAGCGGACGACGGAGCTCCCTCAGCTCCACCGCTTGGGTCTGGATTGTCCTCGCCGCGATCCTCATCTTGGGCGGCGTCACGCGCGGCGTCTATCTGAACGAGATCGCGCACGCGCCCGACTTCACGAACCCCCTCGCGGACGCACGCTTCAACGACTACTGGGCACGCGGACTCGCGTTCGGAGATTGGGCCTTTCCCGACGACCTCGATGACCCCCAACTCAGAACGACGCCCTACTTCAGGGCGCCCGGATACCCGTACTTCCTCGGGTTCGTCTATGGTGTGACGGGGCCGGGTCACGTCGGCCCGCGCGTCGTCCAGATGATCCTCGGCCTCGCGAGCGCGCTCCTCGCGTTCCTTCTCGCCCGGCGGTGGTTCGGGACCGGGATCGGGCTCGTGCTCGCCGGGCTGATGTCGTTCTACTGGATCTTCATCTACTTCGAGGGAGAATTCCACGCGCCGCCGGTTCTCATACCGCTTCTCCTCCTTCTGACGATCCTCCTCGCGCAGTGGACCGAGAAGGCGACACTGTGGTCGGGACTCGCAGCCGGCGTGTGTCTCGGGGTCGCCGCGCTCCTCCGTCAGAACGTGCTTCTGTTCCTCCCGGCCGTCGCAGTCTGGTCGGTCTGGCTCGGGCGCCGCGGAAGGAGAAAGCGATCGCTTCTCCTCGGATTCGCGGGCCTGGTCCTCGGGACGATCGTCGCCGTGATGCCGGCGACGGTGCGGAACCACGTCGTCGCTCGCGAGTTCGTCCCGATCACGACGGGCGCCGGGGCGAACCTGCTCATGGGCAACAACGAAGCCGCCACCGGGTTCGTGGCGGGCGAGGTCCCCGGGTACGGCAAGTTCAAAACTGCGTACGACTATCCCGGCATCGTCGCGAGGCTCGAGGAGAGACTGGGGCGGGAGCTCACTTACTCGGAGGCATCCTCGTATCTGACGGACGAAGCGGTCGGGTTCATCCGCGAGAACCCGGGGAAGGCGCTCAGGCTGACAGGAAGGAAGGTCCTCCTCTTCTGGGGCCCGTGGGAGGTCCCCCACAGCAAGATGGTCCAGGAGGCCCGGGACGCCTCCGGCGTCCTCGCGAGGATCCCCGGGAACTTCCCCCTTGTGGTGGCGCTGTTCGCAGCGGGCGTGCTCCTGGCTTTCTGGGACGCGCGGGCGAGACGGGCTGCGGCGCGTGCCGAGAGGGCGAGTCTTGAGGCCCGATGGGAGGTCTCGGTCCTCGTTCTGCTCTTCGTCCTCGCCTGGTTCGTCTCGATCGTCCCGTTCTTCGTCACCGCGCGGTATCGGGTACCGGTGATTCCGTTTCTCCTCGTGTTCGCCGCCTACGCGCTCGTCCGCATCGGCGAGTTCGCCGCTGCCCGCGACTGGAGGAGCGCCGGTGTCTGGGTGTTGGTCGCAGTCGCGGTCTACGTGCCGGCATCGATCAACTTCGTTCAGTTCGAAGCCGATCCCGCCAAGTGGCACTACGATCGCGGGTTCGCGCACTCGCGCGCGGGCGAGCTGGACCGGGCCGTCGCGGAGTTCGAGAGTGCGCTCCGAATCAACCCCGAGCACTGGCAGGCGCGCGCAGACCTCGGGGTGACCTTCCTCATGCAGGGGAGGACCGACCAGGGGATCGCGCACCTGGCCGAGGCGCTTCGCCTGAACCCCGACTATGCCTTCGGCCATCACAGCCTCGCTCTCGCGTACGCGAACACGGGCAGGTTCGATGAGAGCATTCATCATCTGAACGAGACGCTGAGGCTCGATCCCGGCTTCCGCGGCGCCAGGGAGGAGCTGGCGATGGTCATCGAGGCCCGGGACCGGCAGCGAGCAGGAGGAGTTCCGTAGACGACTCCCGGGACGCTCCCGCCCGGAACCAAGATCAACCGCACGCGGACTCGGGCCCCACGGGGCCCCGTTCTCGCACCGCGGGGGAACACCTCGGCTGATTGTCCTTCAGAAACCGTCCCAGAGGGTGTATAATGGGGTCGGTTCAGACCATTCCTTATGTAGACGCAGGTTCTCGACCCGAGCTTTCGAACGGAGCGATCCGGGCGGAGATTGATGCCCTCGCTCCAGAAGGAGGAGAGTCATGCAGTGCCGTGTCAGCCGGGCCTCGGCGATGGTGCTCGCCCTGCTCCTCGTCGGCTCTCTTTCGGCGGCGGCCGGGGCCGCGCCGCCGGGGCAGTATCCGTGCGAGCAGGACCTGATCGAGGTGATGTTCGAACGGGATTCCGAGGTGCGGCTCCGGGAGCACGGTCTGGTTGATCGCGCGACGGACGCCTTGGCCGGGATCAATGAAGCCCTCGAGCCGCTCGCCTGGCACGAGTGGCGCAGGGCCATCGACGTGCCCGAGAGCCGCCTTGACGAGCTGCACGAAGAGGGGGAGGCGAATACGCGCAAGTGGCTCTACAACATGAACAACATCTACCGGCTCCGCATCCCGCCCGGCGAGGACGTCTGGCAGGTGAGCCGTGAGCTGGAGACCCTCCCGGGCGTCCACATGGCCTACCCGGTCCCGCTTCCCACGCCGCCGCCCCTGCCGGACGACTACGAGTGGCAGCAGGGGTACCTCGATCCGTCGAGCGACGTCCCGAGCGGCGTCAATGCGGAGTACTCGTGGACCCTCAACGGGGGGGACGGCACCGGGGTCACCGTCTGCGACATCGAGTATGACTGGAACTACGACCACGGCGACCTCACGAAAGCCGTGGGCTCGCAGATCATGTCGGACACGTCGGACCCCTTCAATGACCAGGAGCACGGGACGGCCGTGATCGGGGTCATGGTCTCCGACGACAACGGGTGGGGCACGACGGGAATCTGCAAGAGCGCGGGGCTTCTGACCGCCGGAACTTACTACGGCACGCCGACGCCCGAGTGGAACGTCGCCGGCGCGATCGCGGCCGCGACCGACACGCTCGAGGCTGGCGACGTGATCGTCCTCGAGCAGCAGTGGGACTACTACGGTGGAGGCACCTACATCCCGATCGAGTGGTGGGGCGCGACTTATCCTGTGAGCCAGGGGTACAGCTCTGTCTACATCGCGATCGAGAACGCGGTCGCTGTCGGGATCCACGTCGTGGAGGCCGGTGGAAACGGCGGAGTCGACACCGGCGCCCTCACCTGGTACGGGGACTCCGGCGCGATCATCGTGGGCGCTGGCGGCGCCAGTATCGGCCCGAACGCCGATCTCCAGCGGCTCTCCTTCTCGAGCTACGGCGGCCGCTTCAATCTCCAGGGCTGGGGCGAGAACGTCGTGACGACCGGCTACAACGATCTCTACGACGACGAAGGCGAGAACTACTACTACACTGCCATCTTCAGCGGGACGTCGAGCGCGACGCCGGTGGTCGCGGGCGCGGTGGCCTGTTGCGTCGGATACTGGAAGGGACTCGGCTGGGACGCGAGCCTTCTGACCCCGTCCCACCTCCGCTCGATTCTGACGTGGACCGGAACTCCACAGAACTGGTCGGTCACAGGTCAGATCGGTCCGCGCCCGAACGTGCGCGCTGCGGACTCGCTTCTCGTTCAGGAGGAGGTCGAGTGGGCCGACGCGAGCGCGGCCCCGCACTCGAACGAAGGGGGAGGCAGCGGCGGGATCGCGTGGGGCGACTACGACGGCGACGGCGACCAGGACATCTACGTTTCGAGCTACTGGAACCCGAACAAGCTGTACAGGAACGATGGGTTCGGGAACTTCGCCGACGTGACGGCGAGCCCTCTCGACGACGCGTCCGGGAACACCGTCTCTGCCTGGGGCGACTACGACAACGACGGCGACCTGGACTTGTACCTCGGGTGCGACGGGTACGCGAACAAGCTGCTCCGGAACGACGGGACCGGCGGGTTTACCGACGTCACAAGCGGTCCTCTAGGCGACATACAGGGCGCGTCCTCGCTCGCCTGGGTCGACTACGACAACGACGGGAACGTCGATCTCTACATCGGCAACTACGACAGCGGGAATGTCCTTCTCAAGAACAACGGGGACGGCACCTTCTCGGATGCGACCACAGGCGGACTCGGAGACGCGACGGGTGATGGCGCCGTTGTGTGGGGCGACTACGACAGCGACGGTGACCAGGATCTCTACCTCGCGAACGGATGGGCGGCGAACAAGCTCTTCCGGAACGACGGAGCGGGTAGCTTCACAGACGTCACGACGGGCCCCCTCGGCGACACCGGCTACGGCATCGCCGCGGCCTGGGGCGACTACGACAACGACGAAGACCTCGATCTCTTCATCGTCAATAACGGAGAGAACGACGTCCTGCTCAGGAACGACGGGGGGACGACGTTCACCGACGTAACGAGCGGACCTCTCGTGGGACGCGGGTACGAGTTCGGGTGCACGTGGGGCGACTACGACAACGACGGCGACCTCGACCTGTACATATCGATGGGCTACTGCTGCAACCAGCTCCTCCGGAACGACGGCGGCGACACCTTCGTCGACCGCACGACCGGGCCCCTAGGAGACTGGCAGGAGTACAGCCTCGGAACGGGGTTCGCCGACTACGACTCCGATGGGGACGTCGACCTATACGTTGGGAACCAAGGCACGTGGGATCTGAGCAGGCTGTTCCGGAACGAGATCGGGAGCTCGAACAACTGGATCCACGTGACCCTCGAGGGAACCGAGTCGAATCGTGCGGCGATCGGTGCACGAGTGCGAGTGGTCACGGGACGGGGGTCGCAGATCCGGGAGGTGTCCGGCGGGTCAGGGTTCCGGTCGCAGGATTCGATGACGGCCGAGTTCGGACTCGGGTCGCAGACGGTCGTCGACAGCATCATCGTGAACTGGCCGTCCGGGAACACGGATGTCGTGACGACGCTGGTCGCGAACCAGTTCGTAATCCTGACGGAGACCGGGACGTCGGTCTCGGGGGGCGAACCACTCTCATTCAGGCTCCTCCCGAACACACCCAACCCGTTCTCGGAGAGCACTCTCATCCGGTACGATCTTCCGCAGTCGGCGGAGGTCACGCTCGCAATCTACGACCTTTCGGGCCGTAGGGTACGGACGCTCCTTTCGTCCGCGGTCCGTGCGCCTGGCGGGCATGAAGCTCGCTGGGGCGGGCGCGACGACACCGGGAGCGCGGTGGCGTCGGGCGTCTATTTCGTGAAGCTCGAGGCGGGCGCCGATGTCGAACGCAGGCGCCTGGTCTTCCTGAAGTAGATGGTCTGGCTGGACGCCCTCCGTGCCGGCCTATCCCACGCCATCAACGCCGACTCCCGCGGCAGCTGCCGCGGGAGTCCTTCTTTGACGGGTGCCTCGCCCGCTCCGGCCGGTCACCTCAGCCGTCGCCTCAGTCGCCCGCTCCGCGGGCAGGAGGTGAGGGAGTGTGGTGTCGGGATGGATGACCCGCCGGCTCATCCTGTCCCAACTGGGAGGGTAAGTGATGAAGTTCGCGCCCGTGACGATTCTCATGACTGGCCTCGTCCTCGTGCTCTGTGCCGGGGTGGGCACCACGAAGAACGCAGTCGAGGAAGATGTCCCAATGCGAGACGGTGTCTCGCTGAGGGCGAGCCTCGTGAGGAATCCGGCCGAGGCCCGCGCCGAAGCTGTGTACGAATCCGGGAACGAGCTCTACGGCCCGGGGACTCAGGAGAGGGCGGATCCCGTTTGGATCTACGAGGCCAACTTCGATCTGGATGGCGGAGGCTGGACCTCGTACGACATGAGCTACGGTGTCGATCAGGTCCACCCCAAGGAGAACTTCTGGGGCCGCGACACGGTCCGCATGCGTCCGCTCGACCCTGCCTTCGACTACCTCGACGACCCCATCAACCCGGACGGAGTCCCCTACAGCTGGTGGTGCGGGACGACCAACGACTGCTGGGAGCAGTCTCGCGGGTACGGAAACGACTGGGAATGCTCCCTCGAGCGCCACTTCGACGCCGCGGATCTCCCGACCGGCACCGGCTTACTCTGGGTCGAGTTCGACCAGCGCTTCGCGATGGATGCGCGCCAGAACATCGGGGACTTTGGGTACTTCGAGGTGTCGAGGGACGGCTTCGACACGTGGGAGTCGTTCGGATGGGAAGAAGGTCTGTTCGGGATTCCCCCGTACGTTGCGCACAACACGGTCCCCGTCGGAGGCGGGGATCCTCACGACTGGGACAGCGCCACCTACGGCCACGTATCGCTCGACCTATGGGAGTATGCGGCCCAGCACATCGACGTCCGCTTCAGGTTCAGATCGGACAACACCCACTCCTGCGCGGACGATCCAGTCAACGCGAGGAAGTCGAGTGAGGACGGTGCATGGCAGATTGATAACATCACATTCTACGATGGTCCCCCGGGGTGGCCAGGTCGCGAAGTGCTCTGGAGCGACGATTGCGAGACGGGCGAGAACGGGTGGACTCACGACTTCCGCCCGTCAAACTGGCACTCGGGTCAGCAGTTCGCGTGGGGTATGTTGGGGACACCCCCCTTCTTGACGGGCGCCGACTACTCGTGCGGTACGCCGCCATCGGGAAGCGGAGTGTGGTGGTCGGCCCATCCTGGTCCGCAGATGGCGAACTGGGCGTGGACGTGGCTCGTGAGTCCGCCGATCGACATCAGCGGGCTTCCCCCCGACGCGACACTCGTAGCCCAGTGGAACATGTGGATCGACTTCCCTGCTAACTCACACACCAGCTACAGCCTCTCCCTTGCGTCGTGCGACAGCCCAGACGTCGATAGAGATCTCTCGCTCTTCGTCGATGAGCAGCCGGGCTGATGGTACGGAGGGCCGTTCTGGGGCACCTGGGGCGACAACTGGGACGCCTTCGCCGGGAACGACTGGCTCGCGATCATGTGGCAGGTTGGAAGCTCTCAGCCGCCCGAGCCCGGCGTTGAGAACGGCACCGGGATGTTCCTGAACTGGATGAAGGTCGGGTATCTCGAAGGCGGAGGGGTCACGTTCGACCGCGATGAGTGGAACGCGTTCAACGACTGGTGGAGGGACGATTTCAGTGGTCCGCGCGACGACGAGGAGCGAATTCAGGTCACGAGTGATATCGATCCGGGCAGCGAGTCCCTGACGCTCTGGGCGAGAAACGCCGGGGATCCCGTCTGGACTCCTTACCCGTGCACCCGAGAGAACCCCGGCACCGACTGGTGGATCGGGCCGGCACCGCTCGTTGAGATCGGCGACGCCGGCATGGACGGGGGCGAGATTCACTACTACTACGCGGTGTACGACGCGGGGGAGCTTGCGGCGACGTACCCGGATGGTGCTCCAGGCACCGACGAGCCCGGTGAGCGGAGGTACCTCGAGTTCTCGCTTCTGCCTACTACGAACCCGGGAACCGGGGAGCCTCCCGAAGTTCTCCTCGTCGACAAGCACGGCCGCAGGACCCCGGGCGAGGGCCGCGACTACGCGCACTACTCCGAGTACTACTATCGCGAGGCGCTGGAGATTATGGGATACGTCGATGCGGAGGGGAATCCCCTGTATGACGTGTACGACGTCGAGGTCCCCACGGCGACCAACGAAAAGTCGGACGGCCCCCCGTCGGGGCTCCTGGACCACTACGACACCGTGTTCTGGTGTACGAGCGACGTGCCCACCGCCGGCGTCAAGTCAGTTGACGCGCAGAACCTGATGGACTGGCTGAATATGGGAATGCCGACCGCACCGCGGTCTCTGTGGCTGACAGGCAACAACAACAACACGGAGCTGGCCTCGGGCGATGCCACCCAGCAGGCCTTCCAAGTTACGTACCTGACGACGGGGTTCGTGCGGGGTTCGGTGGTCGCCCCTGACCCGCCGACCCACGAGAGTCACCCCAACCTCTGGCCGGGCCTCGTTGACAACCCGGGCGGCGAGTTCGTCTTCATGGACAGCGACGACGGTGCGTGTATCCTCGCTGGTGACTGCCCACTCATGCCGGAGTTCGACGTCGTGTTTCCACTCATCGGGGAGGCTGTTGCCGACTACGAGATTCTTGAAGGTGGAGAGCCCACCAGATACTCGGCGGGCGTGGCGAACGCCTATGAGGGCTGGTACTCCGTCGTGAACCTCGGCTTCGGGCTGGAGTTCATGATGGACAGCATCGTAGAAGAGGGAGGGCGGACGGAGTACACATATGTCTCTGGCGTCCACGACCGCGTGAACCTCGTGGAGAACGTCGTGGCTGAGTACTTCGAAGAGCCCCCGACCGGCGAACCGACGGGCGTCGTGGTCGACGAGCGCAGGAACGAACTCAGTCAGGCGTACCCCAATCCCTTCAATCCACTCACGAAGATCACGTACAGCGTGAAGGATGCTGGCCGAGTGACGATTCGGATCTACAACGTGGCAGGGCGGGAGGTGAGAACTCTTCTTGATACCGAGATGGCTGCCGGTACATCGGGCTACGCGGTGTGGGACGGCTTGGATGACGCAGGCAAGCAGTGCGGGACGGGCGTGTACCTCTACAGCATTGAAGCGCCCGGGTTCGCGAGTTCGAAGAAGATGATCATGATGAAGTGATTGAGTGCGGCCAGGATTGCGTCGTTCTCTCCGTGCTTCCGTCGCATCGCTGCGGGAGGCCACTTTCTTCCGCATGGGTCGGCCCGGTGCAGCGCTCCGGAAGCAACGAAGGCGGGCGAAGATGTCCTCTCCGCCCGCCGTTTCGTCCATGAAGAGCGGCCCGAGTCTCCGGACCAGTCCGAGTTACGCAGTCGCCTCTGCCGTCTCCATGCTCGCGTCCTCGATGCCGAGCACTTCGCGGTAGCCCTCCATGTCCATGAACCCATGGCCGCTCACGTTGAAGGCGATGACCTTCTCCTCGCCCGTCTCCTTGCACTTGAGCGCCTCGTCGACCGCGCAGCAGACGCTGTACGCAGACTCCGGCGCAGGCAGGAAGCCCTCGGAGCGGATGAACCTAAGCGTGTTCTCGAACACGTGCTTCTCGTCCTGCGGGTACGCCACCGTGTCGATGTAGCCCTTGTTCCTGAGCAGGCTCAGGATCGGCGAGCAACCGTGGTAGCGGAGGCCGTCTCCCTTGATCGGCTCCATCGACGTCTGGTGACCGAGCGTGTACATCTTGAGGAGCGGCGTGATCTCCGCATGGTCGGCGAAGTCGTACTTGTACTCGCCCTGGAGGTTCGGCGCGGCCTGGCTCTGCGCCGCGATGAACTGGGTCTTTTTGCCCTTCGTCAGGACGTCGCCGATAAACGGGAGCACGAACCCGCCGAAGTTGCTGCCGCCACCAAGGCACGAGATCATGAGATCGGGGTAGTCGCCCGCCTTCTCGAACTGCTTCTGCGTCTCGAGCCCGATGATCGTCTGGTGCATCAGGACGTGGTTCAGCACCGAGCCGAGGCTGTAGGCGGCCTTCGGGTCGTTCTGCGCGTCCTCGAGTCCCTCGGAGATCGCGATGCCGAGCGAGCCGGGGTGGTCGGGATCCACGCTGCAGAGGCGCCTGCCGCACTCGGTCTGCATGCTCGGCGACGCGTGCACGTCGGCGCCCAGGAGCTTGATGAACGCGAGGCGCGCCGACTTCCACCTGTAGACCGCGCGCACCCAGTAGACCGTGCACTTGAGGCCGGTCAGCGCGGCGGCGTACGCGAGAGCCGTTCCCCACTGTCCCGCGCCCGTCTCCGTCGCAAGCCGCTCGTAGCCCTCCTCGCGCGCATAGTACGCCTGCGCGAGCGCGGTGTTGACCTTGTGGCTTCCCGTCGGGCTGTAGAACTCCGACTTGTAGTAGAGCCTCGCGGGCGTGCCGAGCGCCTTCTCGAGCCCGTACGCACGGAAGAGGGGACGCGGCCTGCCGGCCTGCTTGTAGAGATCCTGCAGACCCTCCGGGATGTCGACCCAGCTGTCGGTCGAGAACTCCTGGCCGAGGCACGTCTTGATGAGGAGGTTCGGGAGGTTCTCGACGCGGGACGGTCCTTCTTCCGGATCCAGGGGTGGAGGAAGCGGTTCGGGCAGGTCGGGGAGGATGTTGTACCAGCGCTTCGGGAGCTCGTCCATCGTGAGCCTGATCTGCCTCTCCTTCGTCGGCATGCGTGCCTCCTTAGGATCTGTGAGCGCCTAGTGTCCGGGATGCATCGAGTGTCGCAGGTGGGGGACCCTCAATCAAGCGCGAACCACGGCCGGGCACCGTCGCGAGCGGTCGGGAGCCGTTCGCTCGCGCGGCGAGCCTACTCGATTACCTCTTCGTCTTCACTCCGCCACGGCGGGTCGACGATGCAGAGGAACGCGAGGTCGACGCCGGCCTCGTTCTTGATCCACTGAACCTCACCGGCGGGGATGTAGACCGTCTGTCCTGCCTCCACGGTCTCGCTCTCGTCCCCGACGTGCATGAGCCCCGTCCCGTACAGAACGTAGTACACCTCCGATGCGGCGAGCTTGTGCCTTCGCGACGCTTCGCCCGGGTGGAGCAGCGCGAGCGCGAGGCTGTAGCCGAGGTGCACGCCGTCCCGGATCGGATGGAGAATCTCGCGGAGCTCGGTGCCGTCTCCGGCCTCGATCGGGTCGATCGTGGCGACGTCCTTGACCAGCATGTGGCCTCCGGCGGGAACTTCCCAAAATGAGTCAGTTGTAAAGTCGCTACGCTCCCCGATTCTGCCAGAAGGAAGGGGAGGCCGCAAGCTCGTGGCCTATGGGGGCGTTGCGCGCACAAACCTTCACTTGCGCGCCCTAGGGCAGTTGCGATAGACTTTTCGGCGTTCCCAACGACTCAACTGAGGAGAGGAACTCTTCAAGAAAGAGGAGGTGTGGCATGTTGCGCACGGCTGTCGTGTCGCTTCTCGTTCTGGCGCTCTTTGCTCCCGCGGCGCTCGCGGGTCAGGGCGACGCCCAGCTCGGCGTCGGTCTCGTCGGGGGCTGGTACCAGCCCTCGGGTGGCGACAACGACTACGAGAAGTCCGGCTACACTTTGGGCGTGACGCTCATGAAGCCGGTGAACGATGCACTCTGGTTCGCCTTCGACTACCGCTACGGCACCAGCAGCGGCGAGGAGCCATCGGTATCGTCGCCCGGAGCGCTCGGCGTCAGAAGCTCCGACGACTTCACAACCAAGTGGAGCATGTTCGAGCTCACGACTCTGTACAAGTTCAGTACCGAGAAGAGCTTCCAGCCGTGGATCTCCGGCGGGTTCGGTCTGACCTCCTGGCAGGTCGAAGACGAAGACGGCTCCGTCCCTGATGGGTATAACACAGACGGCAAGGTCAAGAGGCTCAGCGGAACCAACTTCACGTTCATCGCCGGACTCGGCATGGACTTCTTCGTAACGGAGGCCGTCGCCCTGACCGTCGGTGGGAAGTACCGCTACCTCTTCGATCAGGAAGTCGACAACGTCGGCTACAGCTCGATGTACGGTCCGGGCTTCGTCGACGCGAACACGTCGTCGTTCGAGGTCTTCGGCGGCGTCTACTGGTACATCGGCGGCGGCGACTGTGACGGCGACGGCATCTATGGGCGGAACGACCTGTGCTGGCGCGATCCCGAGGACTTCGACGGGTTCGAGGACGAGGACGGCTGTCCGGATCCCGATAACGACATGGACGGCTACCTCGACATGTACGACAAGTGCCCCGATGAGGCCGAGGACTTCGACGGCGATGACGACGAGGACGGCTGTCCGGACATCGACAGGGACGGCGATGGCATCCTCGACATGAACGACAAGTGCCCGGACAAGCCGGAGGATTTCGACGGGTTCATGGACGAGGACGGCTGCCCCGATCCGGACAACGATGGGGACGGCGTTCCGGACTCGCGGGACGAGTGCCCGAACACGCCGAAGGGCGTGGTCGTCGGTCCGAACGGGTGTCCGCTGCCGAAGGTCGAGCTCATCGCTGTCATGGTCAACTTCGAGTTCGACAAGGACGACATCACCGACCAAGCTGCCGCGAAGCTCGACGCTGTCGTTGAGATGATGAAGAAGGACGAGGACATCACTGTGGAGATCGCGGGACACGCCGACGACGTCGGCACCGCCGGATACAACCAGGCGCTCTCCGAGCGTCGTGCGGCGGCAGTCGAGGCCTACCTCGAGGGCGGCGGAATCGACGTGGACCGGGTTGTCACGGTCGGATACGGCGACACGGACCCGCTCGTGCCCAACGAGACGGATGAGGGCCGCGCCGAGAACAGGCGCGCCGTGATCACTCCGAGCAGGGACTAGCGGCGGGCCGGGCGGAGACGTCCGACACGCGATCTGCGAAGAAAAGGGGGGAGCAAGGGCCCGCGGGCCCTGCTCCCCCTGTCTCATTCTCGGAAGGGATCCCGTGAGCCCCCGGGCAGGCCCAGCGCTTGGGGGTTCCTGGCCACCAGCCGGGCCCGGCCGAACGCCGCCCCGCCCGCCCCCGTGGCACGCCCCTTGCTAGATTAACGGGCAGAGTTAGGACTTCAGGGCCTTCGGCGGGCCGTGCAGGTGGCCGGGGCGGGGAGACATGTGTCTCCGCGTGCTGTCCCACATCTCCGTGTCCGCCTGCGGGGGGAGCGCGCATGGGAATGCCTGCGAGGGAGTCGATCCGGAAACACGTCCTCATCGGGACGTCTGCGGGGAAGGGCGAGGAGAGGCTCGTTGCCTGGCTGAAGGAGGCCGGCTACGTGTCGTGCGTCTGTTGCGACCCCTCCAATATCGCGCAGACTACCGCCCGGGAGATTCCCGACCTCGTCGTCCTGACCGAGTCGCTGGGGATGTCGGACCAGCACCGCGCGATCCAGAAGCTCGAGGACGACGGGCGGACCCGCAAGATCCCCGTCCTGGCTCTCCTCAGGAGAGGCGAGGACCCCAACGAACCATCCCTTCGCCGCAGCTTCCGGATCGACTTCATGACCGAGCCTGCGGGGAGCACTCAGTTCCTCTCCCGTGTCAGAGCCATGCTCCGGATCGCTGACGACGAGAAGAAGCCAGGTGGCGGCGGCGAGCGGGACGGCCTGACGAAGCTCTATAATAGACGCTATCTCGACGAACGGATCGAGAAGGAGATTGAGCGCGCGCGCCGGTACTCCCGAAGCGTCGCGTGCATCATGGTCGACATCGACAACTTCCAGACGATCAACGCCGAGCATGGGTACAAGGCCGGAGACGAGATCCTGAAGGCACTCGCGGACATGCTCCTCTCGGAGACGCGCCTCCCCGACACGGTGGCGCGGTTCGGAAGCGAGGAGTTCGTGCTGATCCTCCCCGAGACGGAGGGGGCGGCGGCGGAAGGGCTGTCGGAGCGTCTTCGCAGATCGTTCGCGGAGCTCCGGCTGGGTGATGATGAGGAGGGGCCCGGCGCGACCATCAGCTGTGGCGTCGCCTCGTACCCAGACCACGCGAGCGACGCGACGACGCTCATCCGAATGGCGAGCTCTGCCGTCTATCAGGCGCAGCAGGAAGGACAGAACTGCACCGTGGTGGCGTTCGGCGAGAAGAAGGACGAGGAGTGGCCGCGCGTCGACACCGCCGCGACGATCCTCCTGGTTGAGGATAACGACTACAACCGCACGGTGGCGTCTCTCGTGCTGCGCGCCAGCGGCTACGAGGTTATCGAGGCTTCGGACGCGGCGACGGCGATCTCCCTTGCCAGGGCGGTTCTCCCGGACCTCGTGATCATCGACGTCAACCTCCACGGTGTGAGCGGCCTCGAAGCGACCAAGCAGCTCGTGGGGATGAGCGAGACGAAGGACATTCCGATCGTCGCCCTCACGACGAAGGATATGCCCGGCGACCTGGAGCAGCTCGTCGCCGCAGGCTGTCGCGGGTACATCACCAAGCCGATCGACACGAACAACCTCGCGACGCAGATCGAGACCTACCTGCACGGCTAGCGGCTTGGTGTGAGCGTGCCGCGAGAGAGCCGCGCCGCCACAAAAGAAGAGCAGAGTACGACCGCACCCGGCCGGCGGACTCCCCGCCGGCTGGCGTGTATTCGCGCGTCGGGCGCGGGGTGGCTTCTGTGGTAGGATGTGGCGTGGCGCTCGTCGATCGATGCCGTGCTCACGGGAGGCACCATGGCCGCCATCCCTTCTCGTCCCCGAATGACCCGCTCCACCTCTGGACGCTGCGTTCCGGTGCTCGCCCTCCTCACGCTCATCGCGCTCGCAGTCGTGATGCTCTCCGGTTGCGCCTCGAAGAGAGAGGGTCGCGTCGCCGAGCCCGCTGCGGCCGCCGGATCGTGGGAGTGCGCCGTCGTGGACGGTGACCTCGACGCACCGTGGTACGCGAGAGAGGCGGGGTCCTGGTGGAACGATTCCGGCAGCTACTTCATCGTGCACCGCTCGTCGCCGGAGTCTCTCGTTTTGGCCGCCGACCCCGGCGCCGCCGCGTTGCTGCCGGAGACCACCGAAGACGCCGCGGTGTGGGAGGCCGTCGACGCCGGCGCCTCAGATGTCCTGAGACTTCTGGGGTTGCGGGATGTGGAGTACACGGCGTCCGAGGGCGCGCGACTGAGGACGCGGACCTCTCGCGCCCTCGTCGGTGGCCGCCAGCCGGAGTTCCCACGCGCCCAGCTGGCGGGGCTCGTGACCGAGCGGTGCTCGGTGGGTCACGGCGCGGTCGAGACGTGGCGTGCGACGATACTCCTCGAGTACCCCGCGGCTTTCCTTCAGGGCGACGCGAACAACGCCCGCTGGGAGGGCCAGCGGCTTGAGAGCGAGGCAGGCGTCCTCTACGACTCCGCAAGGTCGTTCTTCGGCGAGGGGCTCTGGCTCGAAGGGCTCATCGAGCTCGCCGCGGCGAGGCGGCTCCTCGAACGTGCAGCGAGGCCGCTCGAAGCGAACGGCCTCGTCGCCAGGATCGAGGAGATGATGGACTGGGCCCGTCACGCGGTTGTGGTCGAGCCCGTCAGCGCGACGGCGGTAGTCGAGATCGGTGCCAGGGAAGCAGCGACCGCCGAGTTCGCTTGTCACTACGAGTGGGACGGGCGACGGATCGCTGCTACGCGCGTGCCGATCGAGTTCGAGGCGCGCGGCTTCCGGGCGGTCCTGTCGTGCGATGTCGAGAGCGATGGGAACGGAGCTGCGAAGTGCCGCATTCTCTCTGCGTACGGAGAGCCGGGATCGTACGAGATCGTTCCCGTACTGAACGCGAGGGTCGTCTCCGCGGCCGTCGGTCACCCGCTCTGGGGGCGCGCCGCTCTCGATGAGGGAGGTGTGGTTCAGGTGTTCCTCGTCGCGGGCGCCCACGCTGTGACCGTCTGTCTGGAGCTCGACGGTGCGGACGCGCAGGATGGAGCGCAGTTCCGTTCCGGGTACAACCGGCGAATGGAGGCGGGCGGCTTCGGTGTGGGCGAGTGCGGGCCCGACACCGACGTGCTCGTTCGGGCCGCAGTGGGAGTATCGTCCGGGCAGCAGGGGGAGGAGTGGCATGCCGTCGCGGCCGTCGACGCGTCGGCCTTCGACCAGCGCTCCGCGCGGACTCTCGGAGAAGCGAAGATCACCGTGGCAGAGTCGTCGCCCGACGCCGCACGGGACGCGGAGGTTCTGGCGCTGAAGGAGCTGGGGCGGCTCGTCGCGGCCTACTACTCGAGGAGGATTCTCGCGGCAGGCCCGTAGCGGGCGTCCCCCGCGGCACGAGCCGCGAGTTCCGTCACGGTCACCGAGAACTCGCTCTGGCTGTCGTAGTAGGAGGTCGAGAAGAACCCCCACCCGGCTCCCGTGATGTTGCCCTCGGTTCCACCGTCCGGGAACGGACCCGAGACGGCCTCAACGTATCCCGTGAACTCCCCCGCCATCCCGATGTCCTCGGGCAGGAACGACACAGTCGTATCGGCAAGCGTCTCCGAGAGGAACTCCGTGTCCCCGCTCCCGTCGAGGACCGCGTTCACCACGTAGTAGTCGGCGTCCTCAGACGAACCCCACACCAGCGTGAGCGTGTCGCCGAGTGAGACCGCGGCGGGAGCGGTGACGCTGAACGATCCCGGCACGCGCGTGGCGGCGGTTGCGAACCCGTAGTCTGTCGTGACCTGGAGCGAGCAGTGCGTCCCGGGAGCCCACAGAAGCTGTTCCTCGTCGAGCGATGCGACCAGGCCGAGGTGGTCCGGCGAGGATGCCACGTCCAACTGCCTGCCGTTCACGAGCACGACGAGGAGATTCGGCAGCGGATCCGCGGAACAGAACACTTCAATGCTCGTCCACTCCGCGCGGTCGCCGCCGAACTCGGCGACTCCACCGGATATGAACGGTTCGACGTCGCCCGTCCCGGGGTCGGTGCAGGTCACGTCGTCCGAACATCCGGCGACGAGGAACGCGATCGCGGCGACGGACACGGCGACGACTGCCGTGGCGGCGCGTGTCGACCCGGGAACAGCCCGGCTTCTGGCGTGCATGGTCTCCGTCCTCTCGATCACTCGGGTTCGGGCAGGGGCCGCTGGTTCAGAAGGAGGTCCTCAACCCTTCCGCGCTTCCTCGCCTCATGCATCTCTCCGTCGAGAACCAGCGCCTCCGCCGGCGTCGCGTGGGAAAGGAACAGCTGAGGGCTCATCGAGTACCCGTACGCGCCGGCGTTGAAGATCCCGACGAGGTCTTCCAGTGCAACGTCCTCCGGGACCTCGATCTCCTGGCTCGTGATGTCGATTGGCGTGCAGAGCGGTCCGGCGACCTTCGCGGTCCCGCCGCCGGTCGACGCTAACTTGTTGACTACCTTCGCCTGGTGCCTGACCTTCATGAGGACCGGCCGGACGAACTGGTTGATGCCGCCGTCGGTGATGACGAATCTCTCTCCCCGCGACTCCTTGAGTTCGATGATCCGGGAGACGAAGACGCCGCTCTCGGAGAGAAGGTACCTGCCGAGTTCCAGGATGAGGCGGGAGTCGCTCCTGCTGGAGAACGGCCGGAAGACATCCTCGACGGCCGCGCCGAGTGCCGGCATATCGAGCGACGCTTCCTCTTCATAGTGCGGGACGCCCAGTCCGCCTCCGAAGTCGATTGCGACGAGCTCGGTTCCGGTGACGCTCTCCACGTGGTCCGCGACGGCGAGCGTCCGCTTCGCGTTCTCTATGATCTCGTCCTCGTGCAGGATCTGGCTCGCCGTGTAGACGTGTATTCCCACAATCTCGATCGCGCGCTTGTCCCACGACTTCCCTAGGCGGTCGAGCTTCTCCTCGTCGATCCCGAACTTGCTCGGACCTCCGGCCATCCTCTCGTGGAGAGGACCCGCGGAGCCGCCGCCGGACTTCGTGAGCCCCACCGACGTGTTGATGCGGAGCGCGACGCGCGCGGGCACGCCGACGAGCTTCGAGATATGCGCGATGTGCTCGAGCTCGCGGAACGACTCGGCGTTGATCGCGTAGATCCCAGAGATGATCGCTTCCTCGAGCTCCCGGTCGGATTTGCCGGGGCCGGCGAAGACGATATCGAGCGGGTCGTAGCCTGCCTCTCGCGCGAGGAAGAGCTCTCCTCCGGATGCTATCTCGGAGCCCGCGCCGAGCGACCTGAGCAGGCCGATGAGCGCGAGGGAAGGGTTCGCCTTCATCGAGTAGAACACGTCGAACGACGGGAACGACCTCCGGAGCGTCTCGTACCGCTCACGGATCATGTTCCCGTCGTAGACGAACAAGGGCGTGCCGAACTGGCGGACGATCTCCGTCACGGGTACGCCGCCCACCTCGAGAACGCCGTCGGTCTGTGTGAAGTTCCTGAGCAGAAGGCCTCCTTCGGCGGGGCGCGCGCCCCGCTCCGCGAACGACCGGCGTCATCCCCTCCGGAAGACGTCGATCCTGGTGGTTCCACCGAAGATGTAGAACGGGAACGGCTCGGCGATCGCGCTGTCGACGCCGAAGCGTATGTACTCCTCGCAGAGGTTCGCGCCCGTCTCACAGAACATGACGAGACGCGTCCCCCCGCGCTTCGCGGCTTTGAAGATGTCCTCCATCGTATCGGTCGAGATGATCATGCCCGTCATGACGGCGACGTCGCACTCCTCGACGAACTCGACGGTCCTCTCTTCGTCGAAGATAGGGATGCCGCCGATCTCCGAGCCGACCAGGACGGGGTCTTCGTCGGTCCCGACCACTTCGATCCCGCGCTCGGTGAGCGCCTTGATGATGTTCCCGATCACACCTACGTTGACCACGCGGCCGCCCTCGATGCCCATCATCTCGAGCTGGCGAAGGACCTCGTTCACGACGATGCCGCTGCGCCAGAGCGCCTTCTCTCCGGACGTCCCGGTCATCGTGAACGACTCGTCCGGGTGCTTCTCGAACGCGGAGTACATCGCGTCGACCGCCGCCACCTCGAAACAGCGGTACTTGTGCTCGACGGTCCGGGCGTCCTTGCCGAGAAGGTAGAAGCCCTCGGTGAGCGCCGGAATCGTCGAGCAGTAGCAGGCGCCCTCCCCGACGGTCTGGATGATGAGGTAGGTGTAGTTGAACGTCCGCTCGGCAGGGTTCGGCCGGAAGAGGAGATCGGTCCGCCACAGACCGCGGATGCGGAAGTCCTCGTCGGGCATCCCCTTGCTCCTCTTGACTGCTGTTCTCTTGAGTTCCTTGATGTACTCCAAGGTCCCCTCTTCGGTTGATGTCAGGCCGCTCCGGATTCCGCGGCAAGAGGCCGGCTCCGGGGAATATACCTGCCCGCACCCGCTCCGTCAATCCGACCGCCCCGGGGCGCGGGATGCCGCGGAGCCGGTCACTTCAGGAAGACGACCTTGCGCTGGAAACCCTGGTCGCCTATGCGAGCCCGCACGAAGTAGATGCCGCTCGCCACCCGCTCTCCGCTCGAGTTGGTGCCGTCCCACTCCAGGAAGTAGGTGCCGGCGTCCGCGCCCGTCTCCTCGAGCAACGCGACGCGGCGGCCGGCGACGTCGTAGATGCCGACGGCGACCCACTGTTCGTCGGTTCCGACCGAGTACGCCAGCTCGACCAGGTCGCGGAACGGGTTCGGGTGGGGGAGCGAAAGCCCGCCGCCCGGCGGGCACGGAGGTACGTCGACATCCCAAGGCCCCCTCAACGTCGTTCCTCCCCACCGCTCGACTACCGCCAGACGATACGAGTAGACCGTTGCAGCGGCGACAGCCTCGTCGACGAAGTCGTACCGTCCGTTCGGTCCGGCCACGAGGAGCTCGTCGTTCAGTCGCTCCCAGGCGTCGGTGGAGCCGGCGACACCCTCGCGCCTCTCGATCCGACACCCCTTCGGGTCGTCGGGCGGGTCGAGATACCATGAGAATTCGACCGAACGCGGCGTCGCTTCCCAATCGAAGAAGACGAGGTCCGCGGAGGCCTGCCACTCGTCAAGGCTCGCGAGAACCGTTCCGATCATCGTCGTCGCCTGCGGGGTCTCGAGGTAGTAGAACGGGAACCCGAACCACGCGAGCGTGCCGGTTCCGTCCGTCGGGAAGCGCGCGGTCGCGCAGGGCATCTCGTGGAGGGTGTCGTTCAGGTACGCGTCGAACAGGTAGAGCCTCGCCGTCGTGCCCAGAGGCCTCACTGTCTCGCAGTACGGGATCCCCCCGAGCTCCTCGTACTCGTCGCCCCACTTCACGACCGTGTCGACGGGGACGTCGACGAATGCGGGTGGACCGACAGAGAGCCCTCCGAGGAACGCGTACCCGTACGTCGATGGCGAAGCCGGGTTCTGGTTGGCGCCCGCGTTCCTCAGGCTGTCGACGCCCACGTAGTCGTAGACGAACTCGCCGGGAACGTAGCGTGGCGAGTAGTCGAACGGGCCGCTTCCCCCGAGGGTCGCGAGAGACGACTGTCCCTCGAGGATGAGGTTCCCGCCGGCCCGCACGTATCCCTCTATATTATGATATGCGGACTCGGCCTGCGCCGCCCTCAGGAACCCCCCGTTCCTGTCGAGCGTCCAGATGATGGTGCGGTACCTCCCGAGCTCCTCCATCGGCGGGAGGGTCGGGAAGCCTCCCTCGATGTGCTCCAGCGGGTCCCACACGTCGTGCTCGCGATCCGAGAGTATCGAGTCGTAGAACGCGTCGTGCAGCTCGTCGTCCACGGCCGAATCGAGCCAGTCGTCCACGCGAAGGAGGTCGCTGGACATCGGGGCCGCGACGGGCGCGAGCACGATGCGGCCGACCGTGGTCGCTCCGTTCTCGTCGCTGGCCAGGAAGTAGACCGCCGTGTCGCCCAGCGCCGGTCTCAGGACGAACTTGCGGGGCGTCTCCTCCAGGGCGGCCCACGCCGTGGAGTCGTTCACCGCGACCGCCGCGGAGTCGGACACGCCGCAGTACGAGGAGGCGTCGGTCGAGATCTCGAAGACGAGAAGCTCGTTCTCGAAGACGGAGACCGGGACGTCGTCCTCTTCGGTCCAACGCTCGACGAACACCCTCGTCTCCGGGAGGAAGTTCGTCTCGACAGTGATTGTGGGGTAGAGGAGTCTCGCCTCGAACGTGTGGCCGGTGGGCGACGGGTCGCGGGCGCCGTCGTCGTCGACCGCGCGCACGAGGAACCGGTACGTATCCTCGGACAAACCCTCGAGCGTGATGGAGCGCTGGCCGGCGGGAAGCGGGGTCCAGCTGCGGCCGGCGCCGCCGGAATCCTCGCGGCGGGTCGCGCCGTCGGGCTGCTCCACCGTGTACTCGTAGCCGACGACCTCGCCGTCGAAGTCGACGCCGTCCCACTCGAATGTCGGGCTGAGCGTGAGGGTCTCACGCGTGGCGGCGCAGTTCTCGACGAGCGTCGTCTCGGGGAGGAGGTTCGGGTCCTCGCCGACGACTCCCGCGACTGCCGCGGTGGCCACCAGGTTCGTAGCGGCGATCGACCAGAGGAGGTCAGGGTCCACGTGATCGATGATGTCGTTCGGCGTGTGGAGGTACAGGTTGTGCCCGTTCGGGTCGGTGTCGACGACGTTGTAGCCGGCCTCCCAGAAGCTGTTCTGGTCGCTAGAGCCGATCGGCTGGACGGTCGTGTCGAACGGGTGCGCGGTGTAGGTGCGCGCCACGTCGGCGATGAAGGCGCCGACCGCGAGAGCCTGCGAGTCGGAGTAGACCGTCGCGAACGGAGCCTCCGCCGTCTCGACGCCGATGCAGTCAACGTTGAGATACAGGACGATGTCGAGGCTCTCTTCGACCGCGTCTGCGACGAACGCCCTGCTTCCCCACAGCCCGACCTCCTCGGCAGACCAGCAGGCGAAGATGACCGAGCGGTCGAGACCCACGTCCCTGAGGACGCGGGCAGCCTCGAGCACCGCCGCAGTACCCGTCGCGTTATCCTCGGCGCCCGGCGCGGGGGCGTCCGGGTCGGTGAAGTTCTCGTTGGTCACGGAATCGTAGTGTCCGCCGAGGATCACGTACTCCGTGGGCCTCGTGGTGCCCGGCTTGACCGCCACGACGTTCACCGCGCTGACCGAGTCCTGGAAAGTCCACGTTCGGAACGTGTCGGTCCGGATGTCGGCGTAGCCGAGGGACGCGAACTCGTCCCGGATCCAGTACCCCGCGGCCCAGCACGAGTCGACTACGACGTAGCGGCTGACGAAGTCCTGGAGGCGCTGGATGGTGGCCATCATGTTGTCGGCGCTCGTGGAGTCGATGAGCGCCGCGATGGTCTCGTCCGAGGGTACCCGGAGCAGGAGATCGTCGGCGGGCCAGGACCGGGCGCGCGCCTCGGGCGGTCGGGTGTCCGGTGGGCGAGGGGCCGCCCCCAGCGTGAACGCGAGTGGTTCGCGGTCGGTGTGCGGGCTCGGCGGGACGTCCGCGGACTGCGCTCGGGCCGGCCCGGTCGGGCAGGCGAACGGACCCAGGACGAACACGACTGCTATGACGGCGGGAAGTGGGCTCCGGAGGTGGGCCATTCCGGCTCCTCTGGCGTGTCGGGGGTGCGGTCCGCCCGTGCGTGCGGGCACCCTGTCGATTATACACGTAGCTTCCGCTTTCCGCGAGTTTGCCCGTTCAGGAGGCCGTACGCGCGCCGGGGCGGTTTCTTGATTGCGCCTCCGGGGACTGCTAAACTGACTGAGGCCGCACGTGTCCCAGTGATGTGTGTGGTTCGAGACCGGACGATGGAAACCGCGGCGCGGGGCCGAGGAAGGGCCCGGTGCGGCGGATTAGTGCATTCCGGCCAGGCTGTGCCGACAAGAAACGAGGTTGAGATGAGCACCGAGAGACGACCGGGCGGAACCGGAGGGGGAGATCTCAAGGCTATCGAGGCGCTGGCGTCCGCGCGGGAGAGCATCCTCGGGGAGATCCGTAAGGTCATCGTGGGCCAGGACCAGGTGATCGAACAGCTCCTCACCGCGATTCTCGCTGACGGGCACTGCCTCCTCATCGGGGTGCCGGGTCTTGCGAAGACGCTCATGGTGAGCACGCTCGCGAACATCCTCGACCTCTCCTTCAACAGAATCCAGTTCACGCCGGACCTCATGCCGTCCGACATCACGGGCACCGACATCATCGAAGAGGACCCGGCGACCCACGCGCGGACGTTCAAGTTCATCCGTGGTCCCGTCTTTGCCAACGTCGTCCTCGCCGACGAGATCAACCGGACTCCGCCGAAGACGCAGGCGGCGCTGCTGCAGGCGATGCAGGAGAAGGAGGTCACGACCGGGGGCCACACGTTCCCGCTCGATCTCCCGTTCTTCGTGCTCGCCACCCAGAACCCGATCGAGCTGGAGGGAACCTACCCGCTTCCGGAGGCGCAGCTCGACCGGTTCATGTTCAGCATCTACGTCGAGTACCCCAGCGAGGGCGAGGAGAAGGAGATCGTCGAGTCGACGACGAGCGCATACGTGCCCGACCTGAAGAAGATCCTGACCGGCGAGGAGATCACCGGCCTCCAGAACCTCGTTCGGAGAGTCCCCGTGCCGGACCACGTTCTCGAGTACGCCATCCGTCTCGCCAGGGGCACGCGGCCGACCGAGGACTCGCCCGACTACATCCGAAACTGGGTCAGCTGGGGAGCGGGCCCGCGGGCCTCGCAGTATCTGGTGCTGGCGGCCAAGACGCGCGCGGTCCTGCGCGGCAGGTACGCACCGGAGACCGACGACGTGAAAGAGGCGGCCCACCCCGTCCTGCGCCACCGGATCGTCACGAGCTTCAACGCCGAGGCCGACGGCGTCTCCGCCGCTGACATCGTCGACCGCCTCGTGTCGGACGTGAAGTAGACCGATCGCCCGAGGACCCCGCCCCGCGGTCCGCACCCGGCGGTCCGCGCCCGGGAGTCCCCGCCCGGAGATCCCATGCCCGACGAGTCGTACAGGCGCTTCCTCGATCCGACGGTCGTCTCGAAGCTCGCGACGATGGAGCTTCGCGCGCGCCTCGTGGTCGAGGGGTTCGTGACCGGGCTCCACAGGAGTCCCTACAAGGGGTTCAGCGTCGAGTTCGCCGAGCACCGCCAGTACATGCCGGGCGATCCGCTCAAGCATATCGACTGGAAGGTCTACGGGAAGACCGACAGGTTCTACGTCAAGGAGTACGAGGAGGAGACGAACCTCCGGGGCCACGTGCTTCTCGACGCGAGCGCATCGATGGGCTACGCGTCCGAGGGGATCTCCAAGTTCGAGTATGGACGCTACCTCGCTGCGGCGATCATCTATCTCATGCTCAAGCAGCAGGACTCGGTCGGGCTCCTCGTCTTCGACGAGGTGATTCGCGAGTTCATCCCGCCGCGTTCGAACCCGAGACAGCTCCACATCCTCCTCTCGGAGCTCGAGCGGGCGGAGCCCGCGGCCGAGACCGAGATCGGCGTCGTGCTCCACGAGCTCGCTCGCCGCGTCAGGCGCCGGGGTCTCGTGCTCCTCATCTCCGACCTCCTGGACGATCCGGAGAACGTGCTCCCCGGCCTCAAGCACTTCCGGCACCTGAAGCACGAGGTGATCGTCTTCCACGTTCTGGATCCGCGCGAGGCGCGCTTCGGGTTCGACACCGACGCGACGTTCAGGGACATGGAGACCGGCGAGCTGATGACGACCGAGCCGTTCTCGATCCGCGGCGACTACGTCGAGGCGGTAGAGCGGTGGATGAACCTCCTGCGCCGCGAGTGCGCGGAGAGCCGGATCGACTACATGCCCGTCCTGACGTCGACGCCGTACGACCGCGCCCTCTTCTCATACCTGGAGAAGCGGAAGCGGCTCGGGTGATGCCGCGGCCCGTCCGCGGGCGAGGAGCACTACTTGGGCCTGACGTTCCTCAACGGAGCATTCCTGGTAGCGGCGCTCGTCGCGCTCGTGCCGGTCGTGATCCACCTGATCAGCAGGAGGCGTGTCGAGACCGTCGACTTCAGTTCCCTACGGTTCCTGAAGGAGCTCGAGCGGAAGCGGATTCGGAGGGTGCGCCTCCGGCAGATCCTGCTCCTCATTGTCAGAAGCCTCATCCTCCTTTCGGTGGCCCTGGCGCTCGCGCGCCCGACGATCAGGGGTCCGCTCGCGGGCGCGGCCGGTGCAAGAGCCAGGACGTCGATGGCAATCGTCCTGGACGAGAGCGCCAGCATGGGGCGGAGCCTGGAGGGCGTTCCCCTCTTCGACGAAGCGGCCCGGATCTGCCGCGGGGTGGCCGGTCTCCTCGACGAGGGCGACCAGGCGTTCCTCGTGACCGCGTCCGATCCACCCCGCGACGTGCTCCCGGAAGGGACCTTCAGCCGCGACGCCCTCGTGGAGGCCGTGACCGGTCTCGGGGTGACGTCGTCCGCGACGGACTACGCCGGAGCGGTCGCGGAGGCGGCGCGGCTCCTGGACGGCGCCCGGAATCTGAACAGGGAGCTGTACGTCATAGGGGACCTTCAGCGGACCGGGTGGGGAGTAGGCGGCGCGGGTGCGGCCGCACCGTCGACCGAGGAGCCGCCGGGCGCGGGCGGGACCGGCGAGCCCGTGCGCGGGTACGTCGTGCCGGTCTCCGGACCGACGGGGAATCTCGGCGTCGCGTCGGTCGAAGCCGGGCGGAAGTACGGTGGGACGCCGGGGCTCTTCTCGATAACCGCGGAGGTGAGGAACCGGGGAGCGCGCCGTGTCGACGTGCCGGTGAAGCTCTTCGTCGACGGTGTGCAGGTCGGCCAGGCTGGCGCGGTTCTGGAGCCCGGCGGGGCGGCGGTCGCTACGCTCGCGACGACGGTCGACGAGACGCGATGGCACTCAGGCTGGGTCGAGCTCCCCCCCGACGCGCTCGAGATCGACAACCGGCGGCACTTCGTGATTCCGCCGGCGACCCGCACGGAGGTCCTCGTCGTACGTGCGGCCGGAGACGAGCCGCGTGACGACGCGTACTACGTATCGCGGGCCCTCGACCCATCCGGCACGGGCGAGCGCTTCTCGCCCGTCCAGATCGACGCGGTCTCGCTCGGTAGTCAGGAGGACGGCAGGTTTCCGGTCGCCGTACTCGGCGACGTGGGCCGGCTCGACTCGTCGGGCGAGAACTGGATCGTTCGACACGTTGAGGGCGGCGGTGGGCTCCTCCTCGTGTTCGGCAGCCGGACCGACCTCCGGTACTGGAACGCCGATCTCCTCCCTCGTCTCGTTGGCACGAGGCTCAAGACAACGCTCGACCGTCCGTCGGGCGCCCGGCTCGCCCCCGTGGGCCTGGGGCACCCGCTTCTTGACGGGCTCGTCTTCGGCGAGCGGTTGATCGACGACGTCACGGTCAGGCGTGGGTTCGAGATCGAAACGGGCGTCGACGGGGCGCGCGCCCCGGAGGACATCCTCGAGATTCCCGGAGTCGGACCGATGCTGGTCCTCGGCAGAACCGAGAGGAGCGGCGAGGTCGGGGTCATCCTTACAGGCATCGACCCCGCGTGGAGCGACCTTCCCCAGAGCGGGTTTCTGGTCCCGCTGATCCACCGACTGGTCGCGCACCTAGAGGGAGCGCGGGCGCGGGGTGAGGGCGCGCTCGTCGGGCAGGACCTCGTCGTCCCGTTGGACGGGGGCGCCGTGGGTAGGGTCGACGTCGAGCTCCCGGGCGGCGGCACGGCGATCGCGGAACTCGGTGCCGGCGGCGGGCGGGCCTCGATTGACGCCGCCGAGACGCCAGGCGTCTACAGGTTCCTGGTCGACGGTCGAGAGGCCGCGCTCGGCGTCGTGAACGTGGACCCGAGGGAGTCGGACCTCGCAGCACTCGACCCCGACGATCTCGGCGAGCGCGTGCCCGGCGTGGCGTTCAGGACCCTCGACGCGAGCGGCTCGCTCGAGGGGGAGATCGTGGAGGCGCGCCGGGGTCGGGAGCTCTGGCGCGTCCTCGTCTACATCGCGCTCGTCCTTATTGCGATGGAGATGCTCCTCGCCCGACCGCGGGGAGCGTAGGAGCGCGCCGGCGACGCTCGGCGGCGCGGGGAGGGACCGATGCCCGGAAGGGTCATCGTCGACATCGCACAGGACGCCGAGCCGTTCGCGCGGTTGAGCGAGAGACTGGCCGAGGAGAGGGCGCGAGTCTGGGTCGGCGGCCTCATGGGCTCCGCGAAATCGCTTCTCGCCGCGGTGCTCAGGCAGAGGCTTCCGCACACGTGGGTCGTGGTCGCGCCGAACGTCCAGGACGCGGAGCACGTCCACGACGATCTCGTCACGTTCCTCGGCGCCGGCGAGCTCCAGCTCTTCGGCGAGTGGGAGACCCTCCCGTACGAACGCAGATCCCCCCTTCCGTCCATCACGGAGTCCCGCCTCGTCACACTGAACAGGCTCGCGGCCGGCGAGTCCCTTGTGGTGGTGACGACCCCGAAGGCGATCATGCAGCGGACGCTCTCGCGACGCCTTCTCGAAGACGCGACCCGGCACGTGATCCGGGGCGGGACGCTGGACCTCACAGCGTTCACCCGCGCGCTCGTCGACTCCGGATACCGGAGGGTCAGGATGGTCGAGGAGACCGGCGACATGAGCGTCAGGGGCGGCATCGTCGACATCCAGCCGTTCGGTCACGAGAATCCCATCCGTCTCGAGCTCGAGGGCGACCGCGTGGAGTCGATTCGCGAGTTCGACGTCTACACGCAGCGGTCGCTGCGCGGACTCGATGAGGTCTCGGTGCTTCCTCGAAGGGAGGTCGTCCTCGTCGGCGAGGGCTCGGCCGAGCTGGCCGAGCGCCTGAGGCTGGCGAACCCGACGGATTCGGAGGACAAAGAGCACCTCCTGAACGGCCTCGACAGGAGCTTCTACTTCGACGGGGTCGAGCAGTACCTCCCGGCGATTCACGAGGACGCGGAGACCCTCGTCGATTACCTGCCAGAGGGCGCCGGCGTCTGCATCCTCCGGGAGGAGGAAGTGTGGGACCGGGCCGACCAGCTGTCCCTCGAGGCCGCGAAGATCTACACGGACAAGCGTGAGGAGATGCCGCTCTGCGACCCCGAGTCGCTCCTCGTTCCGTTCGAGCGCATCCTGGCGGCGGTCGGGCCCCGCCCGGTCGTGGCCACCGGGCTCGTGAGGAGCGGAGCTGCCTCCGAGTACGAGCGGTGGGAGATCAAGTCGAAGCTCCAGGAGTCCACGGGGCGGAACCTCGACACGCTGCGCGAGAGGCTGACCGAGCTCTCCCGGTCCCACCGCGTCTTCGTGATGTGCGACAACAAGGGGCAGGCGACGAGGCTCTCGGAGCTTCTCGGCGACGTCTCGGCCGACACCGCACTCGAGGTGGGGAGCCTCGAGAAGGGGTTCATCCTGCCGGATGCGGCACTCGCCGTCTACACCGACCACGACGTCTTCGACCGCTACCGGCGCCGGCGAAGACCGAAGTACCGCGGCGGGGCTCCGATCTCGAGCTTCGAGTCGCTCGTGCAGGGAGACTACGTCGTTCACATGAACCACGGGATCGGCCGGTACGTCGGGATGGAACGGGTCGAAGCGGACGAGCGACTCGTCGACTGCGTCGTCGTGGAGTACGCCGACAGTGGGAAGCTCTACGTCCCGGCCGACGAGATCGAGCGGCTTCAGAAGTACATAGGGAAGGAGGGCGTGACGCCGCGCCTCAACAAGCTCGGGACGGCCGCGTGGTCGAGGACGAAGGCGCGGGCCAAGGGAGCCGTCCAGGAACTCGCACGGTCGCTTCTGAAGCTGTACGCCTCGCGGAAGTCCCGGCCGGGACATCCGTTCGGCAAGGACGTCGTGTGGCAACAGGAGCTGGAGGCCTCGTTCATCTACGAGGAGACAGAGGACCAGCTCAGGGCGACCGAGGAGATCAAGGAGGACATGGAGTCCTCGAAACCGATGGATCGCCTCGTGTGCGGCGACGTCGGGTTCGGGAAGACCGAGGTCTCGATCCGCGCGGCGTTCAAGGCGGTCATGGACGGCAAGCAGGTCGCCGTCCTCGTTCCGACGACCATCCTCGCGGAGCAGCATCTCACCACGTTCCGCGACCGCCTCGCCGACTACCCGGTCGAGGTCGACGTCATCTCGCGGTTCAGAACCGACCGGGAGCAGAAGGAGATTCTCGAGCGGCTCGCCGAGGGGAAGACCGACATCATCATCGGCACCCACCGGCTCATCCAAAAGGACGTGACTTTCAAGAACCTCGGACTCCTGGTCATCGACGAGGAGCAGCAGTTCGGCGTGCTCCACAAGGAGACGATCCAGCGGATGAGGGAGACGGTCGACGTCCTCACGATGACGGCGACCCCCATCCCCCGCACCCTCCACATGTCGCTCATGGGTGCGCGCGACATGTCGATCATCAACACGCCCCCGCGCGACCGGCTTCCCGTGAAGACGGTGATCAACGCGTTCGACGACGACCTGATCGTCGAGGCAGTCATGAGAGAGATCGACAGGAGCGGCCAGGTCTACTTCGTGCACAACAGGGTACAGAGCATCGAGGCCATGGCGAGCTACCTTCGAGAGCTTCTCCCGAACCTCGTGATCGACGTCGGACACGGCCAAATGCCGGAGCGCCAGCTCGAGAGCGTGATGCTCAGGTTCCTCGACGGACAGATCGACGTGCTCGTCTGCAGCATGATCATCGAGTCCGGCCTCGACATCCCGAACGTCAACACGATCATCATCAACCGGTCCGACCGGTTCGGTCTGGCGCAGCTCTACCAGCTCCGGGGGAGGGTCGGGCGCTCCAACCACAGAGCGTACGCATACCTCCTTGTCCCGCGAGATCGTGCCATCACGCCGATCGCGCGTCGGCGTCTCGGTGCGATCCAGGAGTTCACGGAGCTCTCCTCCGGCTACAAGCTCGCGATGCGCGACCTCGAGATCAGGGGAGCCGGGAACATCCTGGGAGCCGAGCAGCACGGCCACATGCTGGCGATCGGGTTCAACCTCTACTCCCGGCTCCTGCGGGAGGCGGTCCGTCGCCTCAAGGGCGTGACGGAGCCCGAGGAGCCCGAGGCGCGAATCGATATAAAGGTCGATGCATATATTCCGAGCAGCTACATCGCAGACAATGACATGAAGATAGACATATACAAGCGCGTCCGGGACTGCACGGAGGTGGAAGCGGTCGAAGCCTTGCTGGCGGAGCTCGGAGATCGATTCGGCCGGCCCCCGGAGGAGGTGCGGGCGCTTCTGAGGGTGCAGGAGCTGAGGGCCCTCTGCACGGCCGCGGGGGTGAGGCGGTTCGGCTTGCTGGAGGGGATGGCGGAGGCGGAGTTCATCCCTGGCCGGGAGCCTAAACCCGGCCAGATGAGGGTGCTTCTGGAGCATTGCAGCGTCCCGCTCGAGTTCGACGCGAGGCGCGGCCTTCTGATGCGGTTCAAGGCCCCGAGGGACAAGAGGCAGGTCCTGAGGCTCGGTACGGAGGTATTGAAGCGGGTTGTCGAGTGTGCTACCATCCACTAGTTATTATCCGGAGCCCGCTTACGGGCTCCGCATCGACGAGCGAAAGGAAGCGTGAAGCACCCCGGGAGCGCGGCGCGGCCGCTCTCCCGCCGTTGCGAAAGGAGTGCGCGATGAAGAGGATCCTGGGGTTTGGAGTGCTGGCTGTTGTGACCGCCTCGCTGCTGGCCGGCTGTGGGAACGTCGAGGACCGGGCCGTGGTGACGATCTCCGACAACGAGGGGCAGATCGAGGCCCGCGTCGTGACCGTCGGATACGTGAACGACCGCTTGGACAGGATAGCGCCCACGCTCCTGCCCGACGTCCCGGGCGAGGAGGGCAAGAAGCAGTTCATCGAGGAGATCATCAGGAAAGAACTCCTCGTGATCCAGGCGCACCGGCTGGGGTTCCACGAGGACGAGAGGCTCGCGACCGCGAAGCCGTACTTCGCGGACACCAAGGCGCGCTCGATGTTCACCGACGAGACGGTCACCGAGCCGAGCAAGCTCGAGGAGGGCGAACTCCAGGAGTTCCTGGACCTCCGGACGACGAGCTTCCAGGTGCTCGAGATCATCGTCCAGAGCGAGGAAGTGGCCAACGAGGCGTATCGCCGCGTGACGGAGGGAGGCGAGGACTTCGGGGCAGTCGCCGCCGAGCTCTCGACGGCGCAGTCGGCTGAAGACCACGGCAGGCGGGAGGTGCAGCACTGGTTGGACATGCACCCCCTCATCCGCGTGGCGATCAAGGACTACGTGAAGGACGAGGTTACGGAGCCGATCCTCATCGGAACGACCTGGTACATGTTCAAGATCCTCTCCCGGAAGGTAGGGCCGCCCGAGAAGCCGTACGAGGGGGCCTTCCTGACCGCGGTGGAACTGGAGGCCGGCACGTTCAAGCGGCAGATCGTCGAGCACGCGGTCTTCGCCGAGATGATGGAGTCCGCGGCCATGGTCTTCAACGATGAAGCGGTGGAGATCGCCGGCAGGCGCATCGTCGAGAAGATGGACGAGGTCCTTCCCCCGCTGCCCGACGACGCTCCATTCGAGGAACGGATGGAGCGCGCCCGCGTCCAGGTGGTCCCGGACTTCACCGACGAGGAGGCTGGAATCGAGTTCATGAGGTACACGATCGGCGGGGAAGAGATCGTCATGTCGCTCGCCGACCTTCACGACCTCATCGCGGAGACGCCGGGCATGGAGACCCCGAAGGGCGGCGAGTACGAGCGGATTACGTCCTTCATGAAGAGGACGGTGCGGGACGAGATCATCGAGTACGAGGTGGACGTGAGGGGATACCGCGACTCTCAGGAGGTGGCGGACTACGTCGAGTCGCGCTCCGAAGAGCTCATGATCGACTTCGTGTACGAGACCGAGGTGAGTCAGAAGGTCGCGGAGCCGATGGGGCAGGAGGTCCGCGATTACTTCCGATCTCACCGCGATGACTTCATCAAGCCCGCGGCCGTCGATGTCCAGCAGATCATCGTCGGGACCGAGAACGAAGCGAACCTGATCGTCCAGCGGCTCGAGGCGGGCGAGGCTGAGTTCTTCGACCTCGTCCAGAAGCACTCGATCGACGAGTGGAGCAAGTCCAAGGACGGCATCATCACCGGTTATGAACAGGGCGAGCGCCGGCTGGACTACCTGCAGGGCGTCGCCTTCGACCTCGAGGTCGGCGAGATCAGTCAGCCGTTCCGGGCGCCGGGGGGCTACGCGGTCGTCCGCGTGCTTGCTGCCTACCCCGAGGAGATGCTCGCCTTCAGCGACGTTGCGGACGTCGTGAAGATCTCCGTGTGGAACCTGGCGAAGGAAGCGCGGCTTCTCGAGCTCCTCGACGGGATTCGCGCTTCGTGCGCCGTCGAGTACACCGAGGGGAACCTGAAGTACGTCAAGGACCCGACGGAGGTTCGCGAGGAGCGGGAGTCCGAGCGGGTCACCGTCTCGAAGACGATCGGCTAGACGGTTCCCGTCCGGTCACTGGCCGGCGGGTTCTGGCGGGAGGAGGACACCCTTCGTGGGTCCACGGATCACTGGCGTGACGGGCGTCCGCCGCGGCCGGGCCGCGTCTGCACTGCGCGGTGTCGTCGCGGCGGTCGCTCTTGCGGCCGTCGCCGCAGCGACTCACGGCTGCGGAGGAACCGAGGAAGGCGAGGAGGTCGCGCGCGTCAACGGCGCGGTCCTCACCGTCGAGGAGTTCTATGCTTCGGTT
Organism: bacterium; assembly: GCA_025774935.1. Lineage (GTDB taxonomy): Bacteria > Joyebacterota > Joyebacteria > Joyebacterales > Joyebacteraceae > JALGVN01. The sequence continues at coordinate 323,541 of JALGZK010000002.1, forward strand.
CCCGAGCAGCTCCTGGCGGTCATGAGTGTCGAGGACCAGGAGGAGGCTCTCCGCACCTGGGTGAAGACTGAGCTCTTCTACCAGGAGGCGGTCCGCCGCGGAATCGACGACGACGGGTCCATCAGGAGGAGGCTCCGCGAGCTCGAGCGGGAGATCGTCGCGGAAGAACTCATCAGGCGCTCGATGGCCGAGGTCCCCGAGGTGACCGAGGCGGAAGCGAGAATCTACTTCGACGCCCACGACAGCGACTACGCCATCCAGATCAGACTCGCGCACATCCTCGTCCGCAGCCGCGCCGAAGCGGACAGGGCGCTCGCCAGGATACGGGAGGGCACGCCGTTCGAGAACGTCGCGGCCACCGTCTCGATCGACCAGACCGCGGCCATGGGCGGCGACCTCGGCTACATGCGACGCGGTGAGATGGTGCACGAGCTGGAGGAAGCCGCGTTCGCCCTGAAGGTCGGCGAGGTGAGCGACGTCATACCGAGCAACTACGGCTACCACATCATCAAGGTCCTGGACCGGCACCCCGGCGCGGGGCAACCGTCGTTCGACTCGAAACGGGCCGCCGTGCTGAACTTCCTGACCTCGCAGAGGCGGAGGCAGGCGTTCGACGAATGGCTCGTGGAGCTCGAGGAGCGTGCGACGGTCGTCATCGACACGGCGCAGCTCCGTCTGGCCGCTCAGCGGCGGATTCAGCCGACGACCGGCGAGGACTACCCCGAAGGAAACGAAGCCGCCGCTGAGAGCACGGGCGTCGAGGCTCCGTAGGACTCTCCGAGAGGCGCGTGGGAGAACGACCGATGATCGAGGGGACGAGGAAGCACACTCTTCTTCTGGCCGTGGCGGCGCTCCTGGCGTTCGGCCTGCTCTGCTCCGCCGCGGCGGAGCGCCAGCTCGTCGATGGGATCGCGGTCGTCGTCGGTGACCAGATCATCCTCGAGAGCGAGATCGACGAGGAATTCTACATCTACCAGATGCGCATGGGGTCGAGCCGCATTCCTGACAGCGACGTACTGAGCGTCCGCAGCGAGATCGTGAAGGAGATGGTCGATGAGCTCCTCCTGGTGGCGAAGGCCAAGCGGGACACGATCGAGCTCGATCCCGCCGCCGTGGACCGCGAGCTCGATCGCCGCGTCAGCGACCTGAAGGAGCGGCAGGACTCGGAGGAAGCGCTCGCCGCCGCGCTCGAGTCGCAGGGGCTGACGCTCGACCGGCTGAAGGAGATCTACCGCGACGACATCGAGAGACGCCTGCTCGCTGAGACGGTGGTGAGGAGCGAGATCCACTCGAAGATCTCCGTCACGTGGAGGGAGGTCGAGGACTACTACGAGGAGCACGGCGCGGAGGTGTCGCAGGTGCCCGCGACCTTTACGGTCGCCGGCATCCTGTCGGTTCCGAAGATCAGTGAGCCGGTCAAGCTCGCCGCGATCGAGCGCATGACCGCGATTCGCGACAGGCTCGAGGCCGGCGAGTCGTTCGAGGAGCTCGCGCGCGAGAACTCGGACGACGCGAGCGCCGAACGAGGAGGGGACCTGGGGTTCATCGGTCGCGGCACGACCGTACCAGAGTTCGAGGACGCCCTCTTCGCGCTCGAGGTCGGAGAGGTCTCCGGCATCGTCCCGACCAGGTTCGGCTTCCACCTCATCGAGGTCGTGGAGAAGGAGGAAGCCCGCGTCCGCGCGCGGCACATCCTCGCGCGCGTCGTCCCCGGACCGGAGGACGACGAGCGCGCCTTCGCGCGTGCGGAGAGCCTCCGGCAGATGATCGTCGACGGCGAGGACTTCGCGGTCGTTGCGGAGGAGTACTCGGACGACCCCGTATCCGCCGAGCGCGGAGGAGAGCTGGGCACGTTCACGCGGGAGGACCTCAACCCCGCGTTCCTGACGGTGGTCGAGGATCTCGATGTGGGCGAGGTTTCAGACGTGACGCGCGGCGAGAGCGGATACTACGTCCTCACCCTTCTCGCGCGCGAGGACGCGCGCGTGGCCACGCTCGACGAGGTCCGGGCGAACCTCCGGGAGTACCTGTTCGGCCTGAAGGCGGAGGAGGCCTATCGGGAGCTCCTCGATCGTCTCGCCGAGGAGATCCACGTCGACATCCGCACGCAGATGGCGCCCGGGTCATGAGGCTCGACCAGTTCCTGAAAGCGTCCCGACTCATCAAGCAGCGCAGCGTCGCGAAGTGGGCGTGTGACGCCGGGCGCGTGGCGCTCATGGGCCGTAAGGCCAAGGCGGGAACAGTGGTGAAGGTCGGCGACGAGGTTGCGCTGAGCCTGCGCGACCGGTACGTGCGGATCAGGATCCTGGAGATTCCCAAAGGGAACGTCAACAAGGAGAGGGCGAAGACCCTCTACGAGATCGTCGAGGAACGAGATGTATCGAGCTTCTAGGGGCCAGCCGAGGCTGGCCCTCTCTGTTGGAGGAGGCGTCGCGTCCTCCGGCGCGGGGAGCGCCGGAGGACCGGTAGGCCCCCGTCCGCGGATCGTCCTGACGATGGGTGATCCCGCCGGCATCGGGCCGGAGGTCGCGTTGCGGGCCGCCGCGGCCGCCGAGCTCGCCCGGGACTTCGACCTTTCGATCGTGGGCAGCGTGGGGGTCCTCGAAACGTGGGCCTCGCGGCTCGGCGTCCCGATGGCGCCCTCGGTCGTCGATCCGTGCACGAGGATCGTCGCGGTGGAGCCGGGGCGGCCGTCTACGATGGGCGCTGGCGCCGCCGTCGAGTCGATCGTGCGCGCGGCGGAGATGTGCCGGTCGGGCGCCGCCGACGCGATGGTGACCGGACCCGTGGCGAAGGCGGCCATCGCGGACGCGGGCTACGAGTTCACCGGTCACACGGAGTTCCTCGCCAACCTCCTGGGGGCGCCGAGCGTGCTGATGCTCTTCGTCCACGGGGGAGTCCGGGTCGGGCTCGCCACGACGCACCTTCCGCTCGCCGACGTTCCGGCGGCCATCACGTTCGAGCTCCTCGTGGACAAGCTCGTGCTCCTCGCGCAGGAGCTGGACGAGCGCCTCGGCGTCAGCGAGCCGCGGATCGCGGTGGCGGGCCTGAACCCGCACGCCGGCGAGAGCGGCCGCACGGGGAGCGAGGAGGAGACGATCATCGTGCCCGCGATCGAGGAGGTTCGGGCCGCGGGGTTTCGGGTCGACGGTCCATTCCCCGCGGACACGGTGTTCCTCGGGCTGGGGAGTCCCGGTGGAGACGAACCCGGCTCGGGGTTCGACGCGGTGCTCGCGATGTACCACGACCAGGGGACGATCCCCGTGAAGCTCCGCGGGCGCGGGGGAGGCGTGAACGTCACGCTAGGTCTCCCGATCGTCCGGACGTCTGTGGACCACGGGACCGCGTTCGACCGGGCGGGCCGTGTGGCGGCCGACCCAGAGAGCATGATCGCGGCCGTGCGCCTGGCCGGCGAGATCGCCGCCAGGGCGGCCGGGGCGTAGCGAGACACCACCGCTGCGCGGTCGACGTCACGTCGACGCCGCGCGAGCGGCCCCTTCGGGCGAACCGCCTTGCGACCCGCCCCCGGGGCCGGTATCATTATAGATTCTCCGGAACCTGCGGCTTCCGGCTCGACCGGCGCCGTGTGCGGCGTCCAGCCGGGTTCCGGCGGACGCGATCTGACGGGGAAGCGATGGGTCTTTCGCGCATCAAGGGCCAGGATCGGGCGGTGGAACTCCTCTCCGCCGCATGTGACTCGGGTCGGCTGTCGCACGCGTACCTGTTCCACGGCCCCGACGGCGTCGGCAAGGAGACGACGGCGCTCGAGCTCGCGAGGGCCCTGAACTGCTCGGAGTCAGGCGGCGAGAGCGGGTGTGTGTGCCGCGCGTGCAGGATGACGGCGAACCTGTCGCACCCGGACATCCACCTGATCTTCCCGGCACCGCGAGACATCAAGGCGGACGCGAGAGCAGGGATCATCGCCTCGTACATCCGGGACGGATATCGCGACGAGGACTTCGGCCGGAAGAGCGCGATCGTCTCGGTCGAGTCGGTGCTCTCAGAGGTCGTGGGGAAGGCGAACCAGCGACCGTACGTGGGTCCGTGGAAGGCGTTCATCATCGCGGACGCCGACAGGATGACGACCGAGGCGGCGAACACGCTCCTCAAGACACTCGAGGAGCCGCCGGAGATGACGGTGATCATCCTGACGACGTCCAGACCGACTGCCCTTCCGGCGACCGTCGTCTCGCGCTGTCAGAGGATCCCGTTCTCACGGCTCGACGCCGGGACGATCGAGGACATCCTGCTGTCGGACCCGAGGCTCGGGTTCGACGCGAAGAGGGCGAAGGCGGCCGCGATCCTCGCCCGGGGAAGCGCGGGGCGGGCCGTTAGGACCGAGAAGGAAGGACTCGAGGCGGAGCTCGAGAGAGTGGCCTCGATCATCCAGGGAAGGAAGATCCGCGACGTGAGGTCCTTAGCGGACGAAGCGAGCGCGCTCGCGTTCCGCCTGGGCCGGCAGGAGCAGCAGAAGATCCTCGACCTCATGCTCCTCTGGTTCAGAGACGTGCTGGTGCTCTCGCAGTGGGACGAGATCGGTCGACCTCCAGAGGTCCTCTATGCGCGGCACCGGAAGGTCCTGGAAGAACAGGCGCACGCGCTGGACTTCGCGACGCTCGGTCGGCTGATCGAGAAGCTGGACGAGGCAAGACAGGCGATCGAACGCTACTCGAACCCGACGATCGTCTTCACCTCCGTCCTCCTCGACATGGCGGTCGCCCGAAAGAGGGCGGGGATCACGAGGGGTGCCGGATATGCAGCCTGAGGGACTGGTCGGGAAGACACCCGACTCATTCGAGATAGAGTTCAAGGGGGGGAGGAAGGCCCTCTTCTCCAATCCACGGAACATCCCGTTCCAGATCGGCGACTTCGCGATCGTGGACGTGGAGCGCGGGAACGACATCGGCAGGATCGTTCGCGAGGGCGAGGACGTCAGCCGGAAGCTCAAGGAGAAGGGCATCCAGGGACCGATTCTACGGCGCGCCACGCGCGTCGACCTGTCCACGATGACCGAGCTCAACGAGAAGGAAGCGGAGGCTCACCGGATCTGCCAGCAGTGCATCGCGAAGCAGGGGCTTCCGATGAAGCTGGTCGACGTCGAGTGGCAGTTCGACGGCAACAAGATCCGGTTCTACTTCACATCCGATCGGCGCGTCGACTTCAGGAAACTCGTTCGGGACCTCGCCGGCATCTTCAAGACGAGAATCGAAATGCGGCAGATCGGCGTCCGGGACGAGGCACGCCGGCTCGGCGGCTACGGACGATGCGGGCGCTACTACTGCTGTCGGGGCGTGATCAACGACTTCGACCCGGTGACGCTCAAGATGGTGAAGGAGCAGCATCTCGCTCCGGGTTCGCCGAAGATCTCTGGCGGGTGCGGCAGGCTCATGTGCTGCCTGCGCTACGAGCGGAGCTTCTACATGGAGTCGGGGAAGGAGTTCCCGAAGATCGGGACGAAGATCGAGATCGAGAAGAAGAAGCACCGCGTCGTGGCGGTCGACATCTTCCGCAGGAGGGTGACGCTCACCGACGAGGACGGGAAATCGAACACCGTCGCGATCGAGGACTTCAAGAAGGGCCGCATCACCTCCGTCGGCTCGGAAGACGAGGAGATCCCGGTGCTCGACGATTACTGGACCAAGGACGAGGACGCAGCGGTCCCCGACGAGGACGAGAATGGGAAGTAAGTACTACATAACGACAGCGATCGATTACGTCAACAGCGCCCCGCACATCGGGACGGCGTACGAGAAGATCTCCGCGGACGTCTTCGCGCGCTTCCACCGCCTGATCGGCGACGAGGTCTTCTTCCTCATGGGGAACGACGAGCACAGCCTGAACGTTCTCCGTGCCGCGGCGGCGAAGGGCATGGATCCCCAAGCGTACACCGATGAGATGGAGGGCGTCTTCCGCGGGATCTGGGACAAGCTCGAGATCGAGTTCGATCGGTTCATCCGAACGACGGAGCCCGACCACGTACGCGGGCTCTCGACCCTCTTTCGTGCGCTCGAAGACGACATCTATCAGGGGCACTACGAGGGGCACTACTGTGAGTCGTGCGAGGCGTTCTACCAGGAGAAGGACCTCGTCGACGGCTGCTGCCCGACCCACGGAACGAAGCCCGCGTGGATCAAGGAAGAGAACTACTTCTTCAGGCTCTCGAAGTACGCCGACCGGCTCCTGGCGCACATCGAGGAGCACCCGGACTTCATTCGGCCCGAGTCCAGACGGAACGAGATCGTCCAGCTCATCAAGGGTGGGCTCGAGGACATCAGCATCACGCGTGCCGGGACCGACTGGGGCGTGCCGCTCCCGATGGACGAGTCCCAGGTCATCTACGTGTGGGTGGACGCCCTCACGAACTACGCGACCGGTATCGGGTACGGCTACGACGACGAGCGCTTCGCGAAGTGGTGGCCGGCGGACGCGCATATCATCGGCAAGGATATCACGCGCTTCCACTGCGTCATCTGGCCGTCGATGCTCATGGCCGCCGGCATAGAGCTCCCGAAGACGATCTACGGCCACGGGTTCGTCTACTTCAAGGGCCAGAAGCTCTCGAAGAGCCGGGGTGTGACGGTCGATCCGCTCGAGGCGGCGGACGTCTTCGGCCCGTCCGCTCTCCGCTACTTCCTCATGCGCGAGGGCACGTACGGCCGGGACGTCGACTTCACGTGGGAGCAGTTCCGGTCGCGGTACGATTCCGAGCTCGCGAACGACCTCGGCAACCTCGTGTCCCGCACGACCGCGATGGTCGGGAAGTTCCTCGGTGGTGAGCTCAGGAACCTCTCATCCGGAAGCGGCGACGCCTTGAGGTCGCTGTCGGCCGACGTGCGCGCGACAGTGGAGACGGAGATGCTCGCGTACGCTCCGCAGGCCGCGCTCGCGAAGACGTGGGAGCTGGTCCGCCGCGCGAACAGCTTCATAGAAGAAGAGAAACCGTGGGTGCTGGCGAAGGAAGATCGCGGGAGGCTCGAGCAGGTGCTGTTCGACGTGCTCGAGGCAATCCGACAGGTGGCGGTCCTCGCCTGGCCCGTCATGCCGGGGAAGTCGGAGGCCATCCTGCGCGAGCTCGGCCTGACGCTCGAGCCGGGGGGCGCCACCCTCGACGAGCTTCTCGCCTGGGGATCCGAGTGGGGCGACGCCATCAGCGTGGCGAAAGGCGAGCCGGTGTTCCCGAAGTACACCGACGAGGACCTCGCCGCGAAGTTCGACATCGTTTCCGGGGCGACCACCGCGACGGCCCCCCGCACGGAGGCCGCGCCGGAGGGAGCGCCCGCAGACGACACCGACTCGACGGACAAGGGAGCGGGAAAGATGATGACCTTCCAGCAGTTTCAGGAGCTCGACCTCAAGCTGGCGAAGATCATCGAAGCCGGGAAGGTCGAAGGCACGTCGAAGCTCATCAAGATGCGCGTCGATCTCGGAGGCAACGACGTCCGGCAGATGGTCGCCGGAATCGCCGAGGACTACGCGGCCGACGATCTTGTCGGCAAGACGATCGTCGTGGTCGCGAATCTCGAGCCCGCGAAGATCAGAGGGATCGAGTCGCAGGCGATGCTCCTCGCGGCCGTCGACGGAGGGTCGATCGCACTCGTCGTTCCCGAGAAGGATCTGCCGCCGGGAACGGGAGTCAGCTGACGATCACGAGCGGGGATGAGCGACCGTGACTCTGCCCGAACCGTCCAGGGGGGCTCCGCGCGAGGCGCCACCCCTTCTCTCCGACACGCACGTCCACCTCAATCTCGACCGATTCGAAGACGACCGGGAGGCCGTCATCCACCGCGCGAGCGACGCCGGAGTGCGGCTGTTCGTGAACGTTGGCTTCGACCTCGACACGAGCAGGGAGTCGATCGCGCTCGCGGAGCGCCACCAGTCCATCTACGCGTCGGTCGGGCTCCACCCTCACGATTCCGCGAAGCTCGACGATGCGTTCCTCGAGGAGCTCGAGCAACTGGCGGCGCATCCGAGGGTCGTCGCCATCGGGGAGACGGGCCTCGACTACTACCGCGACCTCTCGCCGCGGGACGACCAGAGGCGTGCGTTCCGGGAGCAGATCCGTCTCGCGAACAGCCTGGAGCTTCCCCTCATCGTGCACTCGCGCGATGCGAAGGACGAGCGCGGTGGGGCGCTCGCCGACGTGCTGGAGATCGTCGACGATGAGGGAGGCGGCGCCGCTGGCGGCGTCATGCACTGCTTCCCCGGGGACGTCGAGCACGCGAAGGCGGTCGTCGCGCGCGGGTTCCACGTCGGGATCGGGGGCCCGGTGACCTACTCGACGCGCGGGAGGTTGTTCGAGGTCGTGAAGGGTGTCCCGGCGAACCGCCTTCTTCTGGAAACAGACGCGCCGTGGCTCCCGCCCGCCCCTCACAGGGGTGAGAGAAACGAGCCCGCGCACGTCGCCCTGGTCGCCGCGAGGCTCGCGGAGATCCGGGAGATGAGCCTGACGGATCTCGCGAGGATCACGATTGGGAACGCCATCAAGCTCTTTCGAATCCCCGACGCCTCCCGTCCGTCTATTGCCTATGAGATGGGGGAGAACCTCTACCTCAACATCACGAACCGCTGCACGAACGAATGCTACTTCTGCGTCCGCTACGAGTCCGACACGCTCTGGGGCTACAACCTCCGGCTCGACCACGAGCCCGCCGTCGATGAGGTCCTCGAGGCGGTTGGTGATCCAACTCGCTACCGCGAGGTCGTGTTCTGCGGCTACGGCGAGCCGACGGTGAGACTCGACGTCGTGCTCGAGGTCGGCGAGCGGCTTCGCGAGCTCGGCGGGAAGGTGCGGCTCGACACGAACGGACACGGCAGTCTGATCTGGAACAGGAACGTGGCGCCCGAGCTCGTCCGCGCGGTCGATGCCGTCTCGGTCAGCCTGAACGCGGCGGACGCGGCGACATACGAGAGTGTCTGCGGCCCCAAGTTCGGGCTGGCGACCTTCGACCACGTCGTCGGGTTCATCCAGGAGTGCCTGAAGGCCCGCCTGCCCGTGAGCGTGAGCGTCGTGGACGTTCCCGAGATCGACCTCGGGGAGGTCCAGGAGCTCGCTAGGGGGCTTGGCGTTCCGCTGCGCGTGCGAGGGGGTGGCGTACCGAGGCGACGCCGGGCCCGGGGGAGTCAGCCGGCATGAGGGCGACGCCCGCTCGCGAGATGCTGTCCAAGTACGGACTTGCGCCGTCGAAGAGGCGGGGACAGAATTTCCTCGTCGACGGGAACATCGTCGACAAGATCGTCGCTGCCGTCGGCGCGGGGCCGGACGACCTCATCGTGGAGGTCGGTCCGGGATTCGGGGCCATCACGTTCGGCCTCGCCGAGACGGCGTGGCATGTGGTAGGAGTCGAGATCGACGCGGGGATCGCGCGTGCCTTCCGGGACGAGTACGGGGAGCAGCCCGGGATCACGCTCGTCGCGGGCGACGTCCTGGACTTCGACCTCGGGACGGCGCTCGCCCGGTACGGCGGCTCGAGGCTCGTGGTCGTGGGCAACCTGCCGTACAACGTGACGAGCCCGGTCGTGCGGCTCCTGATCGACCACCGGGGCATCGTGTCCCGCGGGGTGTTGATGGTCCAGGACGAGGTGGGGGCGAGGATGACCGCGGCGCCCGGCGAATCCGATTACTCGTCGCTCACCGCAGTCCTCGCGTACCATGCTCGGGTGGCGCCGCTCTTCGGTGTTCGACGGACCTGCTTCCATCCGAAGCCAAAGGTCGACTCGAGAGTCGTAGAGGTCGTGTTCACCGGCGTCCCGGAGCGTCGCTCGGACCCGGACACCTACTCTGAGATCGTGCGCGCGGCGTTCGGGCAGCGCAGGAAGATGCTGAGGGGATCGCTCGCCGGACTCCTGGCCGCCGCGGGGACCTCTCCGCAAGCGGTCGAGACCGTGACGGGCATCGACCTTGCACGAAGAGGGGAGTCGCTCTCGGTCGAGGAGCTCGACACCCTCGCGGCGGCCCTGCCACCGGCACCCGGAGGCTCGGACGGGCGCGGGCGACGCTAGTTGCGTGCCGTGGCACGCACGGGGGAACCTGGTAGAGGGAACCTGCACAGGATGCGTCTTCGAACCAGACACTGGCTGATCCTGGTCCTCGCGATCGCTCTCTTCGCGCTCGTCGTCCCGGCAGCTGCTCAGGACGAGGGGGGTGGCGAGGGCGAAGGTGGCGAGGGCGAAGGCGGCGAGGGTGAAGGCGGCGAGGGTGAAGGCGGCGAGATGGGCGAGCCCGACGATGGAGACGGCGAGCCACAGCCCGGTGACGACGACTGGGTGCCCGCGGCCGATCGCCCCTTCCAGAGGCCAGAGGTAGGGGCCCAGGTCTGGTCGCGCGAGTTCCATCCTGTCTACAAGCTGACCTACGGGCAGGACCAGGACGTGGTCGAGTGGCGTCACGACTTCGACATGGCCTACCCGCTGACGCAGAAGCTCCGGTTCACCGCGACGACCAGAATCAGGACGCGAGACAACGAGGTTCTCAGCCGTGAGAACCGCAACGAGAACTGGAACGCGGGCCTCGACATCGCCCTGACGCCTGCCATTCGTACGGGGGTTCGATACACGCGAACGGTGCAGCGTGACGTCCGGAATCAAGGCCTGCCGAACGAGGTGACGAGCTTCAGGGAGAGGGACAACTTCGACCTGACAGCGAACTACTCGAAGACGTACCTGAGCGGGATCAATCTGAAGCTCGGCGCGACGACGGGCATCGAGAAGAACCACTACTCCGACATCAGAAGCAGCGGCTCCAGACAGACGGTCAACGCGGGCGTGGGCTACCAGGTCTTCCCGGGGCTCACGACGGACTTCGACTACTCCGGGTCCCACTCGCTCCTCGACGCCAACCAGGCGGGCGTCCAAAGCACCGACGAGTCGTTCGCGCACAACCTCGGGGGGAGGATTCGCTACGAGTGGAGCGCGCACATCATCAACGCCGACCTCCGGCGCGCGTACTCGGAGTCGCAGTATCCGAAGAACCAGGAGACGGAGACCAGGGACTTCACGAGCGACGGGGCCGCCGTCGACGCGACGATCATGCTCATGGAGAACCTCGAGACGAGGCTCGCCTACTCGTACGACCGGACGAAGAACTTCTACGCGATCGAGGCGACGAAGGACAGCGATCTCGCTACACGCGGGGTGACGGCGAAGCTGGCGTACCTGCTCAGCGAGGCGCGTTTCGCGATCGACCTGAAGTCGGAGAAGAAGAGGAACAACTACTTCGACTTCCAGACGGGAGACGTCTTCACGAACTCCGTCTCCGCCAATTACACGCACGCCGTGAGCGAGCGTCTCGACCTCGAGGCTCGCGCGAGGATGAGCCTCCTGTCGCTCCACTACGACGACATCGTGGCGAACGACCAGGACCGCGATCTCTACGACAGAGAGCTGACCGCCCGCGCCGAGTACAAGCCGAAGGACGCGCTGACGACCGGACTCACGGTCAGAATCAGGGACGACCAGCTCATCTACATCCGAACGAGCCGAACCGGCGACAACAAACAGACGCAGACGTACTCCGTCCAGCCCTACATCAGGTATTTGTTCTCCCCCAAGGTCGCCGTCCGCCAGAGATACGAGCTCTCTGCGGACTACACGTTCTACACTTACGACCCCGACTCGAACTTCCTCATCAGGAGCTTCTCGGTGACAACTGGGCTGGATTGGGAGCCGATGATGGGTCTCAACCTTCAGCTGAACCACACCTACAGAGGCCAGGACGAGGGCTCCTACACACCCGACGAGGACGGCGTGGAGCGGTACGGCAGGAACAGCGAGAGGGACGACAACAGAGTTGATATCACCTTACGATATAGGGTATTCGGGATTATCGGCTTTGAAGTTCGGCAGGAGTTCTCCGTCCAAAAGAGGTACAGGTACGACGAGGGAGAGAAGTTCCTCTCCTCCGAGAAGTACGACACGAGCATCACGGGGAGGGCGGTCGCCGACCACACGTGGGAGAGCGGAACGGCGCTCTCGTTCTCGGTCGCGCGCACGCATCGGGACGCCACCAACATCGTGGAGCGGCAGCGTGAGGTGTGGGACATCGTCGTGGAGCTCAGCAAGACCTTCTAGATGATCGGAGACGGCAACGTGAGGTCGCGACGGTTCGCTCTGGTTCTCGGGCTCTTCACGCTCGCGCTGTTCCTGCAGGGCGGGTGCATCTTCGAACCGCGCCAGCCCGACGGCCCGCCCGAGACCGACGAGACCCCCTGGGAACCTCCCTTCACGACGGCGATCGTGCTTGCGAACATGAAGGCGGCCTTCGAGCACGAGAATTCGAGCAACTACCGGGGGTGCTTCACCGACGACTACCGCTTTCACGTCGATCCCCAAGACTCGCTGGATGCCGGAGACGAGGGATACCAGCGATACGCCAACTGGGTCGTGACGGACGAGGAGCATGCCGCGATCGGGATTTTCAACGATGCCACGACGAGCAATCTGACGTTCTCGAACATCTGGCCCCCCGACGAGACCCTCGACGTCACGTATCGGGAGGAAGTCTACGAGCTCACCATCGCGTGGGGCTCAGGTCAGCACGTCAACGAGGAGATCACCTACAAGGGCGTCGCGAGGATGCACATGCGGCGAGACAACTCCGGGAGGTGGGCGATCTTCCGATGGGTCGACCGCCGGGTGGCCAACCCCGGCCAGCTCGAGACGTGGGGCGTGCTCCGCGGGGACTACCGAGGTTAATCCCTTGACAGGCAGTTGGTTAGGCGTCTCACCGGTGAAGCATCGCCCCGGAAGTGCAACTAGTCACGGGCACGGGAATTGCACCGGTTTAGCGATTTGGCAGGCACATTGGCTCGGAGGGGCGCGCCTGGCGGCGTGTCTGGGTGCTCCGGCCATGAGGTCCGCGGCTTGACCGAGGCGTTTCTACTTGATATAATGAGTATCTGTGTGAGTGAGGACACAGGAGGGCGGGGTATATCATGACGAGGCGACACACTCGAGTTCTGACGATTCTCGTGGCTCTTGGGCTGACGCTCTCTCTAGCGGGGGGCTGCTCGAACCCGTTTGCGCCACCGGGGGGCGGAGGTGGCGGTGGCGGTGGCGAAGCGAGCTACCGCGACCGGCTGAGCCCTGGTGACGTGCTCCACAACCTCGACACTGCCTACGAGTACAAGAACGCCGAGGAGTATCTGGCGTGCCTTGCCGAGGACTTCATCTTCTACACGGCTGAGGCGGATCAGAACAACCCCGAGGAGCCGCTTCCCGAGGACTGGGACAAGCAGACGGAGCGCATCATCCACGAGAACATGTTCGGCGAAGATACTGACGTGGACCGAATCACCCTGACCCTCACGAATCAGGGCATCGAGTACGACCCAGGCGCCGACCCGGTAAGCGAGTTGGACGATCGCTATTCGTACGTCGAGGGGGTCGATCTCAGGGTCTACATCCCGATCCCGGGCGACGATCTCATCCTGCTGGCGACGGCCAACAACATGTTCGTCTTCCAGGTAGACCCGAACGAGGTCGGACCGAACGGCGAGAACCTCTGGGAAGTGAAGGAGTGGCACGACCTGGATGACGCCCGCCGCGCCATCCCCGGCCAGGATGACCCGCTGTCTGTAGGGCGTCTGAAGGCGGAATTCCTCGAGTAGACGCGCTCCACAGCGTGCTTATCCGGAGGGGGGCGCGTGTCGCCCCCCTCCTTACTATGGCGGGCCGTCCGGGCGTGGTGGCCATGGCGGACGGTCAGCGTCGTGGCGGCTGAGTCACTGGCCAGTTGAAGAAACCTGTGTTCGCCGCGTCTGTACTTCCGTGGCTGAGTGGCATAGGTTTCGCGCGCGCTCGCGTGGTAGGATGAGGTCGAAGGGCTGATGACCCGGTCGCTGTGCCGGGAACCAGGCGGCCGTCCGCAGCGAGCGCTGACTGTGAGTGGGGAACGATGGGGGTGATCTCGAAGATGGAGCGGACTCTCAATCGAACCACGATGCTGGTTCTGGCGCTGACCGTAGCGGCTTGGGGCCTTGGGGGCTGCAATCCGTTCGCGCCGGACATAACCGACCCGAGCGACCCCGAGCCACCGCCGGAACGGACGACTCCCGAGAACGTCCTTGAGGTCCTGAGGAGATCGTACGTCGACATGAGCGCGCAGGACTATCTCGACTGCTTGGCGGAGGAGTTCATCTTCTACACGGCCGAGGCGGATCAGAACGATCCGGACAACCCGCTGCCCGAGGATTGGGACAAGCAGACCGAGCGCACCATCCACGAGAACATGTTCGCCGACGACACGGACATCGACCGGATCACGCTCACCCTCACGAATCAGGGCATCGAGTACGACCCAGGCGCGGACCCGGTAAGCGAGTTGGATGATCGCTACTCGCACGTCGAGGCGGTCGACCTGAGGGTGTACATCCCGATCCCGGGCGACGATCTCATCCTGCTGGCGACGGCCAACAACATGTTCGTATTCCGGGTCGACCCGAACGAAGTGAGTTCGGAGGGCGAGATCCTCTGGGAGATCATCGAGTGGCACGACCTGGATGACCGCAGTGGCAGCCCTGCTCCGGAGGGCTCGACGACCGAGCTGGCATCGTTCGGGCGCATCAAGACGCAGTCGCTCGAGTAGCCGCGAAGGATGACAAGACAACAGAATCAGAGGGGGACGGGAGACCGTCCCCCTCTTTGCGTTCGGGTCCGCCCGTGTCCGCGGCGGCCTTCGAGCCGGGCGTTAGCGCTGCGGTTGACTGCCTGACCGTCCGCCCATAGAATGCGTGTCGTCGGGTTCGCGGAGTCCGTCCCGGACACGGGGGAGACGGCCGGTGGCGAAGAAGAAGAGCAGACGCAAGCGGAAGCGCGGGGACCGGGTGGGATTCTGGACCCTCGCGCGGGTGTGGCTCGTGGCCGCCGCCCTTGTTGTCGTGCTCCTTCTCATCGTAGGGGAGATCGCCGGGAGCGGCGGGGGCGTCGCCTTCTTCGAGCGGGTCTTTAGGACGCGCGACCTGACCCCTCGAGCGGCGAGGGTCGATCGCGCCGTGAGCGCGGCGCTCGTCGAGATCGGCGCGAGCGGCGTGACGAGCGAGATGGAGGAACGGACCCGCGGCCGTCACCACTGGCCCCACTGGGAGACGAAGGGGCGCCTACCCCGAGACGTCGGAATCTACGAGGGCAACCTCGCGATCACGAAGGCCGTACGCAGCGCCGGCGGGAGCGTCGTCCAGGTCACGGAGGAGGGACCCGACTGGAGGGGGCTCACGAAGCTCGAGATGCACATCGCGCTGGGTGACTTCGAGACGCACCGCATCGTCCTGTCGGAGTCTACGGAGGAACCCGCACCGCGCGCCCCGGCGGAAGACCGCCCGAAGGTGGCGATCGTGATCGACGACCTCGGGTACAACAGGTCCGCGGCGACGCACCAGCTCATCAGCATGGGAGTCCCCGTCACGATCTCGATCCTCCCGCACACCCCGTACACCGCGGAGATCGCGAACGCCGCGAATCTCGCCGGGAAGGAAGTTCTCGCCCACATCCCGATGGAACCGCGTGACTATCCGGAAGTGAACGCGGGGGAGGGGGTTCTCCTAACGAGCCAGACGCACTCCGAGATCAGGGAGCTCGCGAGGTCGGCCCTCGAGGACGTCCCGCACGCGGTCGGGGCGAACAACCACATGGGATCCGCGTTCACGATGGACCGCGCGAGGATGAGAGTCGTGATGGAGACGCTCCGCTCGGAGAACGTCTTCTTCCTCGACAGCATGACGACGCCGGAGTCCGTTGGTCTCTCGGAGGCGTCGCGCGCCGGGGTGCCTGCGGTGAGGAACCGCATGTTCATCGACAGCACCCTCGACGAGCACGGGACCACAGATGTCGAATCGAAGCTCCAGGATCTCGCCGCGATCGCGCGGAGGCGCGGAAGCGCGGTCGGGATCGGGCACCCGCGGAAGGACACGATCTCGGCCCTCGCGAGGCTCCTCCCGCGGATGGAAGAGCAGGGCATCGAACTCGTGTTCGTGTCGGAACTGGTGGAATAGGGGGAACCACAACATGAGACTCTCGGTCAACGTTGATCACGTGGCGACGATCCGGCAGGCGCGCATGACCGACGAACCCGACCCTGTCTGGGCGGCGTCGCAGGCGGAGCTCGCCGGTGCCTGCGGGATCACGGTTCATCTGAGGCGGGACAGGCGGCACATAGGGGACAGGGACGTCGAGATCCTCAGAAAGACCGTCGCCGGCGTGTTCAATCTCGAAATGAAGGCGTCGGAGGAGATGCTCGGCATCGCCGAGAGAATCGTTCCCGACATGTGCACGCTCGTCCCGGAGGGCGAGGACGAGTTGACGACCCAGGGTGGCCTCGACATCATGGCCGAAGAGGCCGAGGTCAAGGCGGCGGTCGCGCGGCTCAAGAAGAAGGGGATCGTCGTGAGCATCTTCATCGACCCGGACGTCGTCCAGGTCGGAAGGGCGAAGGCCGTCGGCGCTGACATCGTGGAACTGCACACGGGGATCTACGCAGACGAGCGCGCTCCCGAGACCATCCAGCGCGAGCTCGAGAAGGTCCGGGTCGCGGCGATCGCGGCGAACGAGATGGGTCTCGTTGCTCACGGCGGCCACGGCCTCACCTATCGCAACATCGAGCCGATCGCCCGGATCCACGAGATCGAAGAGGTCAGCATCGGTCACAGCATCATCGCCCGGGCGGTGCTCGTGGGCGTGGACCTCGCCGTCCGCGAGATGATCGCGCTCATGGACGTCGCCGGGTAGCGGCGGGTGGGTGAAGATCTCTCCCTCGTGCGGCGGCTCCGCCTGTGGTACCATCGTGTGTGAGCGGATCACGCCACGCTCGGGAGCCGGTCTCCGGTTTCCCGGCGGGGAGGCCTGCCATGCACACCCGGACTATTGCCGGTCTTGCGACGATCCTCCTCCTCTTCAGCACCGCCTCGGCCACCACGATCTATGTCGACCTCAACGGCGGCGGTGACTACGAGACAATCGACGAAGGACTTCTCCACGCTACTGCGGGCGACACGATCCTCATCGCGCCGGGCGTCTACACCGGTCCCCAGAACCGCGACCTGAGCTTCTACGGGCGGCCGTTGCTCGTCACCGGCGGCCCGGGCGCCGGGACGGTCACGGTCGACTGCGAGGGCCTCGGGCGGGGATTCATCTTCAACAGCAACGAGCACCATGGCTCCGTCCTCGACGGGATCGAGATCACGAGAGGGTGGGCGATCGGCGGGGGCGGGATCCTCTGCACGTCTTCCTCTCCGACGATCCGGAACTGCGAGATCACGCAGTGCGTGGCTGACCTGGGTGCCGGTATGAGCTGCACGGGCGGGGCCTCGCCGATCATCGAACACTGCGTCTTCAAGGAGAACGTTGCGGAGACCGCCGGTGGCGGCATCCGGTGCGACAGCGGCGGCGACCCCGTTCTGACAGACGTCGCGTTCGTCGACAACGAGGCGCACTACGGGGGCGGCATGATGTCGCGCGGGGGGAGCTCGCCGACGATCACCGGCGCGATCTTCGACAGCAACAAGGCGGAGTTCAGCGGTGGGCTCCGATGTGAGGGAGGGTCCCCGGTCCTCGACAACCTGATCTTCGTCCGGAACGAAGCGTTCCACAGTGGCGGCGGAATGGGGAGCGGCAACGGGTCGTACCTGACCCTGACGAACAGCGTGTTCATCGAGAACAGCTCCGGCTTCCGCGGCGGCGCGTTCTCGTTCACGACCGGGACCACCATCTCACACTGCACGTTCCTCGGGAATTCCGCAGAAAGGGGCGCCGGGTTCTGGTGCTCTCCGCCTATCGAGACGGAGCAGCTCATCACGAACTCGATCATCGCTCTGTCCGGCGGGGCTCCCGTCTTCTGCGAGACCGGAATGGGAGTCCCGACCATCACCCACAGCGTGATCTTCGCGAACACGGCCGGGGATTCGCTCTGTGGCCAGTACCACGACAATCTCTTCGTAGACCCGATGTTCTGCGACCCCGGGGCGAACGACCTGACGGTGCACGAGCTCTCACCCTGTCTCGGGCGGAACAACCCCTGGGGGGAAGACGTCGGGGCCTTCGGCGCGGGCTGCTCCTGGCCCACCGCGGTCGGCGAGACCGCCGTCACCTGGAGCATGCTCAAGGCGATGTACCGCTGAATCGAGCCTCTCGTCCCGGCCCGGGCCCTTGCGTCCAGGCGTCGCAGGCGCGCTCCGCCTTCTCGAAGCCCCTAACCCCCCCGATGTCCCCGATTCCCGTTGACCCGCGCGTGGCAGCCGGTTACCATCAAGAGTTAGCTTAGACAGCGGATTCTACGCGGGCGCCCCGGAGCAGGGCTCCGGAAGCGGCGTCGGAGGGACTACATGACATCGAAAATGCGGTGGAAGATCGTTCTGGTGGTCGTGGTGCTGATCTGGGCAGCCTGGCGGGCCTCGTACACCTTCAGCTTCTTCTCGCTCTCGGAGGAGCAGAAGGCGGCGACGCCCGCGGAACAGCTCGAGGCACTCGAGAACAAGTCGCTGAATCTCGGTCTCGACCTGCAGGGTGGTATGCACCTCGTGCTCGAGGTGGACAAGGAGGGACTCCCGGCGGACCAGGCGAGCGACGTGATGGAGCGCGCACTCGAGGTCATCGGCAACAGGATCGACCAGTTCGGGGTCGCGGAGCCCTCGATCCAGAGGGAGGGCGACGACCGGATCATCGTCCAGCTTCCTGGGCTGCAGGACGAGCAGAGGGCGAAGCGCCTCATAGGCAGGACCGCCCTCCTCGAGTTCGTGCCGGTGGAGACACCCGACCAGACCGACCTCACGATTCGCGCCATCGACCGCGCGCTCCGCGACACGCTCGCGGCGCACGGCGAGCTGCCACCGGAACCGGCTGAGGGGATGCCGCTCTCCGAGGCCGAACAGATGGCGAGGGAGCGTCCGTTCTCGTCGAGGATCCGGTTTTCGATGCAGATCCCGTTCTTCCTCGAGGAGGACGTCGAGTGGGCGGAGGAGCAGCTCGCGAGGCTCGACCTCGACGCAATCCTCCCGCTCGACCCGGACGATCCCACGCGACCCCGCGTCCGCCTCGGATGGGACAAGGAGACGAGAACGCTCCAGGACGAGAAGGAGTACCGTGCGTTCTACGTCCTCGCGGCCGACGCCCTCATGACGGGTTCGGTCGTCATCTCCGCCGACATCAGGCCCGGCCTCGACCCCGATTATCCGAACGCGCCGGGCGTCTCGATGCGCCTGACCCGCGCCGGCGGGAGGGTTTTCGCCGAGCACACTGGCAACCACATCGGTGAGTATGTGGCGCTCGTGCTCGACGGCGTGGTCCACTCGGCACCGGTGATCCGCTCGAGGATCCCCGCGGGGACGCCGGCGTCGATCACTGGCAACTTCTCAGACGAGGAGGCGCGCGACACCACGATCCTCCTCCGGGCCGGCAAGCTGCCGGCGCCGATGACGATCGTCGAGGAGCGGACGGTGGGCCCGTCGCTCGGACGCGACTCGGTCACACAGGGCATCCGCGCGATGCTGATTGGCGGCCTCTTGGTCGTCATCTTCATGCTCATCTACTATAAGGCGGCCGGGGCGGTCGCGGTCGGCGCCCTCGCTGGGAACCTCCTCCTGATCGTGGCCCTCATGTCGAGCCTGCCGGTGAGCCCGAAACCGGCGCTCACGCTGCCGGGACTCGCGGGGATCATCCTGACCATCGGCATGGCGGTCGACGCGAACGTGCTCATCTTCGAGCGCATCAGGGAGGAGCTTCGGAACCAGAAGACGATCCGTGCCGCCATCCGGGACGGATACGAGCGGGCGTTCACGACGATTCTGGACGCCAACGTGACCACGCTGATCGCGGCAGCCGTCCTCCTCAGGTTCGGCACCGGCCCTATCAAGGGCTTCGCGGTAACGCTCTCGCTCGGCATCCTCGCGAGCATGTTCACCGCGATCGTCGCGACACGCGTCGTCTTCGACCTGATCACCGTCAAGTGGAACGTCAAGCATCTGAGCATCTAGAGGCACCTCAGG
Organism: bacterium; assembly: GCA_025774935.1. Lineage (GTDB taxonomy): Bacteria > Joyebacterota > Joyebacteria > Joyebacterales > Joyebacteraceae > JALGVN01. The sequence continues at coordinate 343,508 of JALGZK010000002.1, forward strand.
GAATCCGATCGGAGGACACCGCATGGAGTTTCTGGTAGGAACGAAGTTCAACTTCCTGGGGCACCGGAGGGCCGCGTTCATCCTCTCGGTGGTCCTCATCGTCGCGGGTGCGATCTCGCTCTTGGCGCACGGCGGTCCGAGGCTCGGCATCGACTTCCAGGGCGGCATCCTGATGCAGGTGCAGTTCGAGCAGCCGATCCCGGCACAGGACATCCGGGACGCCCTTGCGAACGTCGGCCTGGCGGACTCCGAGATCCAGCACTTCGGAGGCGACCGGGAGGCGATCATCAGGGTAGGGGAAGAGGCAGGCGGGGAGGACGTTACCGACGAGATCATGGGAGCCTTGAACGACGCGCACCCAGGCAATCCCGCTGAGGTGAGACGTGTGGAGCTCGTCGGACCCAAGGTCGGGAGCGAGCTCCGAAACAGGGCGACGCTCGCAATCCTCTACGCCCTGGTCGGCATTCTCATCTACATCTCGCTCCGATTCGAGTTCAAGTTTGCGGTCGGTGCCGTCGCCGCGCTCGTCCACGACGTTCTGATCACACTCGGGGTCTTCTCTCTGCTCGGGCTCGAGGTGACACTGCCGGTCGTCGCTGCGCTTTTGACGATCGTGGGCTACTCGCTGAACGACACGATCGTCATCTACGACCGGATCAGGGAAGACCGAAGGAAGATGTACGGGAAGAGCTTCGTCGACATCGTCAACACGAGCCTGAACGAGTCGCTCTCGCGGACAATCGTCACCTCGGTGACGACGCTCGTCGTCGTCATCTGCCTCTTCGCGTTCGGCGGCGAGGTCATCCGCGACTTCGCGTTCGCGCTCATGATCGGCGTGATCGTCGGGACGTACTCGTCGCTCTACGTTGCGAGTCCGCTCGTCGTCGAGTGGCAGGTGCACGCAGAAGCGCGGCGGAGGCGCCGGTAGCGGCGCAGACGCAGACGGACCGGCGGTCCTGACCGATTTCAAGAAAGCGAAACACGGGACGGCGCTCGCCGAGCGTCGTCCTGCTGTCTGTGCTCAGGCTGGGTATCCTGTGTCTCGGAGGAGTCGAGGAGTCGCACAACTGAGTGCATTCAGGAATAGAGGGCAGAAGCGGGGAATCACGGCTTGACAGGTGCTCCACGGGGCGCTTAGGGTTGCCCAACCACCCGGTACGGCTTCCTGCTGGGAGTCCCCGGGTCGAAAGCACGCCCCGTTCGTCGTCGGCCGCTCTCTGAAGAGAACGCCAGGGGCAGGAGGCCCTGTACGAAGTGGAGTCGGAAGGAGGCTACTCAGGCACGACGAAGCGCGAAGGAGAGGAAGTCGATCGAATCGTTTGAGGCTCACGGGAGAACCGCCCCGCCCTGCGGCGGCGAGAGCCAAGGAGGGGGAATGAGGACCACGTACCGCATCGTGCTACTGTGCGTGATGTTGGCGTTCATAGTGGCGGCGTTCGCCCCGGCGGCGTTCGCAACATCTCAGTGGGCGAGGAAGTACCAGGCCTCGTGCCGGGACTGCCACTCCGCGTTCCCGAGACTCAACCACTACGGCCAGCGGTTCATGCGGAACGGTTATCAGGATCCTGACGCGGACGAGGCTGACGGCGACACGTTCGAGAAGACGCAGATTAACGACGCCACGTTCATCGATAAGCTCGGGAACCTGTTCGGCGTCCGCTTGAGCGTCACGCCTATCGGCATCAAGACGAACAAGCTCACGGACGCCGACGGCAAGAAGCAGGACCAGATGGCCTACGGCAATACCGACTGGGTCCAGTTCTTCGTCGCCGGGAGCATCTACAAGAACACGTCGATCTTCATCGAGATGGCGTTCGACGACCGCGGCTATCACTACAGCTGGTATAAGTTCGGGTTCCACAACTGGTTCGACAGCACCTGGGGCAACCTCATCGTCGGAAACGTCCCGGCGAGGGACTACGGCTGCTACCCGAACCGCCTCAGGATCATGGGGCCCGTCAAGGCGGACGTCTTCAACGTGAAGTCGTCCGGAGGCGCATCGTCCGGCGACATCGACGGGAACGCGCTGAACGCGAGCGGGTCGCGGCCGGCACTCCAGTACTACGGCTATCAGGGGCCGGTCCTCCTCTGGGGAGGCGTTAGTCCGGGCGACAACGGCAAGAGCTCGGACATCGGCTGGAACGCCAACGACAAGATCCACTACTGGGCTGGCGGCAGGCTCGAGGTGCCGACGGGCTCGGAGTGGGAAGGCACCGGCGTCTCCGCCTGGTACTACAACGGCACGGATACGGGTGACGGTGGCGACAGGTATGGGCCGTACGAGAACGAGTACACGCGCACCACGTTCGACACCGAGGTGCGCTGGGGCGAGTTCGAGTTCATGGGAACGTACCTCATGGGCAAGGACGCGAACTGGGCGCTCGACGACACCGACACGGAGATCGAGTACAACGGCTACTCGCTCATCGGCGCGTACATGCAGGTGTTCCAGACCGGCCAGTCGCTCTACTACGTCCTCCAGTACGACAACGTCGACTCGGACGATGTGGAGAGCCTCGTGAAGCAGTACGTCACGCCGTCGATCTCGTGGTTCCCGAGAGAGAACATCCGCATCGGGCTCTATTCGAGATTCGACATGCGGGATGTCGAGGACGACGAGAAGCTCAACGAGTACTACATCAACATCAGGACCATGTTCTAGGGGACGGCAGCGATGAAGAAGCACCTGACGCTCTCGCTGGCCGTTGCTCTGATGATTCTTCCTCTTCTCCCGGCCACGGCGCCGGGAGAAGAGGGGGAACAGGAGCAGCTGCCCGAGGGCCAGACAGCGTTCATCAAGGCCAAGTGCAACCTCTGCCACACAGTTGTGGCAGCCGGGATTGGTGAGCCTCGCGAGGAGTCCGAGGAAGAGTCGGACATCGTCCTTCCGCCGGATCTCTCGACCGTCGGGTCGTTGCGTGAGGCCGAATGGCTCACGCTGTACCTTCAGAAGAAGGAGACGCTCGGCGACGAGAAGCACGTGAAGAAGTTCAAGGGGGAAGACGAAGACCTCGCGGCCATAATCGGCTGGCTCATGACCATGAAGGCTCCGGGCGACACGCTCGCAGCGGAGCCCGAGGCCGAGGAGGTTCCCGCGGAGGAGACTCCCACCGAGGAGGCTCCATCAGGGGAAGCACCCGCCGAAGAGACCGACTAGACTCGCCCAACGACGTCCGAGGAGAGGAGGGTCATAGCGCGGTATGGCCTTTTTGCTGATTGCAGCCGCCATCGTTCTCGTCGTGCTCATCCTGATCGTGAGGAGGGCGAGCGGGACATTGGCGACACGCCAGGGCAAGGTCCTGGCTCTCGTGGTGCTGGGGCTCCTGCCGATGATCTGGCTCGGCGGGACCATGAAGTACACGGACGCGGCAATGAAGAAGGTCGATTTCTGCGTCCGGTGCCACAGCATGGTCCCCTACGGTGAGAGTCTTCACGCGGACGATGACTGGGCCCTCTCGGCGGTCCACTTCCAGAACAACCTGGTCGACCGGGAGAAGGCGTGCTACGTGTGCCACACGAGCTACGTGGCATTCGGGGGTCTGAAAGCCAAGCTCAGGGGGCTGCGCCACGTTCAGGCGCACTACTTGGGAGGGCACGAGGGGGAGATTGAACTGTACGAGCCGTACATCAACACCGACTGCCTCCACTGCCACGGGGTAGCGCGATCGTTCCTGGAGGGCGGCGGACACCAGGGCTTCATGGATGAACTCCGGTCCGGCGAGACGTCGTGTCTGGAGTGCCACGATGAGGCTCACTACTTCGAGGACGAAGATGCCTAGTCTCTCAGCTTTGATGCCGTGGCGGCAGACAGACGAGCAGCTCATCCGCCGTGGAAGCATACTGGAGATCGTCGGCATCGTGCTCCTCGCCATCACGGTGCTGGTGCACAACCCCCTGCTGATGGTCATCCTGCTCCCCCTCGGCGCACTCGTCGTACTGCTCGGGTGGGTCGCCTGGGCGTGGGCGTTCATGAGGAGTCTCTAGGCCGAGGACCGGGCAGAGTACGGCCCGGACAACGGCTTCATACGGTGCCCCCTTTCCGACACGGCTGACGCCGTGACGGGGAGGGGGTGCGTGTCTTCTGAGGGTCCCTGCGAGGTCCGGTGTCCCGTGCGGCACCGGAGGACGCGGGCATTCCACGTAGGTGAGCCGCGGCCGCAGCTGGTAGACTTGACGTGTGTCGAGAACCATATTGATCGTGAACGGGACTGTCGCTTCCGCGTCAAACATGGGTGAGGGGCCGTGAGATCGACGCCGGCGTCTTCCTGGCGCCGGCCGTCCCAACCGGACTACCGGGAGGGCCGCTTGAGATCCACCACCGCGTTCAGAGCCGTTCTCGCCGTCGTGATGGTCCTCGCGGCGTCCGCGGCGGCGGGCGAGACGGGTCGGGGATTCACGATAGCGCAGGTGAAATACCGCGGCGGTGGTGATTGGTACGCGAACCCCACGGCGCTCCCGAATCTCCTCTCCGCGCTCCGGTCCCGGACCGAGATCGAGGTCGGTGCGCGAGCGGCCACCGTCTCTCTCGACGAGGACGGACTCTTTCTGTATCCGATGCTCCACATGACCGGGCACGGGAAGATCTCCTTCAGCGACGACGAGGCGGCGAACCTGAGGGAGTACCTCGAGAGAGGGGGCTTCCTTTGGGCCGACGACAACTACGGAATGGATCGGTCGTTCAGAGAGGAGATGCGGAAGGTGTTCCCTGACGACCCGTTCGTCGAGCTCCCCTTCGACCACGCGATCTACCACTCCTTCTACAGCTTCGCGGACGGCCTTCCGAAGATCCACGAGCACGACGGCGGCCCACCCCACGGTTTCGGGATATTCCACGACGGGCGGCTTGTGGTGTTCTACAGCTTCAACACGGACATCGGCGACGGGCTCGAGGACGCCGAGGTGCACGACGATCCCCCTGAGAAGCACGAGGCGGCGCTCAGGATGGGAGTGAACATCGCCGTCTACGTGCTCTCGAACTGACGGACTCCCGTCGTCGACGGGGCAGGAGCATCGATGACACAGGCCGAGCGAGGACATCACGAGCTCATGCGCCGCATCGCTTCCGCGGGGCGGCGGTGGCGGCGCCGCGCCGCGGCGCACGGGCTTCTGCGCGTGCTGACTCCAGCGATCGCGGCCGTGGTGCTCTACCTCGCCCTCGATGCTCTGTTTGTCCTTCCGCGGGGCGTCCGCATCGTCTGGCTCACGGGCACCGCGATGTTCCTTCTGGCGGGGCTCGCCGTGCTCGTGGTTCGGCCGCTCATGAGGAAGCTCGACCCCGTCGGCATCGCCGCCCGGATCGAGGCGGAGCATCCAGAGCTCGGCGAGAGGCTGGAGGCTTCGGCCGAGCTCTGGGAGAAGCGCGGGCGCGGGAAGCACGGGTACTCCGTCGAGCTCATCGACGCCCTGATCGAGAAGACCGTGGCGGACGCGGCGGGGATCGACTTCGGGGCCGTTCGCGGAACAGCGCGGGCGCGTCGCTGGGCTCTTGCGCTCGGGATCGTCGTCGTGGGGGCGCTGGGCCTGGCCGGGCTGGGCTCGAGACTCGGCCCCGCACTCGGGAGGCTCGCGCGTCCGTTCGCGGTCGTCGAGACGCAGGCGGTGACGATCACGGTAGAGCCGGGCGACACCACCCTCCTTTCAGGTGACGACCTCATAATCACCGCGACAGTGACGGGACCCTCGGGCGACGGTGCGGTCCTCACGTACGAGTACGAGGGCGAGATTCCGAGGGAACGAGCCATGACGTCGGACGTCACCGGCGAACGCACGGCGGTACCGGACCCGAGCAGTGAGAGCGCGCACCGCGCAACCCTCGGCGACGTACGCACCGACCTTCGCTACTCCGTGTCCGTCGGGGAGACCGAGAGTCCGACCTACACCGCGACGGTCATCGAGAGACCGTTCGTGACGGGGCTCAGACTCGACTACGAGTTCCCGGCATACAGCGGTCTTCTCGCGCGCACCGTCGACGAGAACAACGGCGACGTTACCGCGCTCACGGGCACGCGCATCGGCCTCACCCTCACCGCGAGCAAGCCCCTCGAGAGCGCCCGGCTGGTCTTCGAATCAGGGGAGCCCCTCCCGCTCGAGCGCGAGGGCGCGTCGGTCTTCAGGGGCGGCATGCTCGTAGTCGAGAGCGCGACCTACTCCATCGAGATCACGGACACCGACGGGCTCTCGAACGGCGACCCGGCGACCTACTCGATCGTCGCCGTGCGAGACGAGTACCCGCTCGTGCGCATCGTCGAGCCCGGCGAGGACCGCGAGGTCCCGCGTGACATGTCGTTCCCGCTCGTCATCTCGGCTCTCGACGACTACGGTGTCTCGGATCTGACCATACGATACTCGATCGAGGGACTCGCCACGGAAGGCGTCCTCCCCCTCGCGAACCTCGGCAGGAGGGGGGAGCGGGAACTCGTGAAGGAGGCCGTCTGGGACCTCTCGGAGACCGGAATCCTCCCGGGAGCGGTCCTCGTCTACTTCGCGGAGGTGACCGACAACGACCGGGTGAGCGGTCCGAAGATCTCGAGAAGCGAGAGCTACCTGATCCGGTTCCCGTCGATGGCGGAGCTCTACAGCGAGGTGTCCGGCGATCAGGACGAGATGGTGGACGACCTCGAAGAGCTCGTTGACGAGCAGGAAGATCTCCGCGAGGAGTTCGAGGAGATCCAGGAGGAGCTCAGAAGCGACCCCTCCGTCGACTGGCAGAAGGAGGAGGAGATCGAGGCCGCGCTCGAGCGTCAGGAGGAGCTCGCGGAGGAGGTCGGCGAGATGGCCGACAAGATGAGCGAGCTCACCGACAAGATGAGCGAGAGCGACCGCGTCACCCTCGAAACGCTCGAGAAGACCGAAGAGATCACGAAGCTCCTTGATGAGGTCGCGACGGAGGAGATGCGCGAGCTCATCGAGCAGATCCGTGAGGCGATGGAACAGATATCGCCCGAGCAGGTATCGCAGGCGATGGAGCAGATGGAGATCACGCAGGACGACTACCTGCGCCGGCTGGAGCAGACACTGAACCTCCTGAAGAGGGTCAAGGCCGAACAGGACCTGGCGGACATCGCGAACCGCGCCGAAGACCTCGCGGAGCGCCAGGAGCGCCTCGCAGAGGAGGCGGGGCAGTCGCCGGGAGGCCAGCAGTGCGAGCGGATGTCGGAGGAGCAGGCCGAGCTCTCGAAGGAAGCCGAACAGCTGCGCGAGGATCTCGAGAAGGCCATCGAGGAGATGAGCCAGGTCGACCGGCAGACCGCCGAGCAGATGCAGGAGGCGGCGGAGGAGATGGACATGAGCGGCATGCTCGAGAAGATGGAGCAGGCCCGGTCGTCGTTCATGGAGAAGAAGCCCGGCGAGGCGGGTCCCATGTGCCAGTCCGCGTCGAACGACCTCCTGACTCTCTTCACGAGCCTGTCGAGCTGCCAGGGTGGAATGGCGTGCAGCCTCGAGCAGCGCGACCGCGAGGCAACGCTCCGGGCGATCGACGAGCTGCTCGGGGTATCCTCGGAACAGGAGAAGGTCGTCGACGCCGTCGAGGACCGGGCGCGGATTCCGAGGAGCGAGATCGTCGAACTGGTAGCGAAGGAGACCGACCTCGCGGAGTCGATGTCGGCGATCGCCGAGCGCATGTTCGTGGTGTCGAAGGAGTCGTTCGTGATCGACCCGTCGGTCTACCGCGCCTTTGGAATCGTCGAGATGTTCATGATCCGCGCCGCCGCGCAGATCGCCGACGGCGGAGCGTCGGCCGGACGCCGCGAGGCGCGCGAGGCGCTCGGTCGAGTGAACGGTCTCATCGTGTCGCTTCTCACTGCCAACCAGTCCAACTCCCCGTCGAGCGGCGGGAGTTCGATGCAGCAGCTTATGCAGCAGCTCCAGCAGATGGCGGAGCAGCAGTCACAGCTCAACGACTCGACGGAGGAGCTCAGGCAGAGGCTGGAGGAGATGGGGATGAACCCACAGCTCCAGCGCCAGCTCGCGGAGATGAAGGGGCAGCAGCAGCGGATCCTGGAGGAGGCGCGGAGGCTCGCTGAGGAGTTCGGGAACAGGGACGAGATCCTGGGGAGGCTCGACGACACCGTCGAGCAGATCGAGAACACGCTCGCCGAGATGGAACGGACCGGAGCGTCACAGGAGACGATCGACCGGCAGCGGCGCATCCTGTCGAGGCTCCTCGACGCGCAGCGGTCTCTCCGCCGCCGCGACTACACGCGGGAGCGGCGCTCGCGCTCCGGGGACGCCTACGCGCGCACCGCCCCCCGGGCTCTGGGGGACGACGTAACGCGCGCGACGCAGGAGCTTCGTGAGGACCTCCTGCGGGCCATGCAGCGAGACTACCCGTCGGAGTACCGCGAGCTCATCCGGGCCTACTTCGAAGGCCTCTCGGCCGACATGCTGTCGGACGAGCCCGCGCCCGGGCGACGGGGGGAGGTCGCGCCGTGACGTCAGCGTTCCTCGGAATGAGCGCGCGCGGAAAGCGCGGAAGCGGACGGTCCCGGCGCGGTCTCGCGGTGGTCCTCGCGATCACGATCGTCGTGACGACGGTGCTCGCCTCGACGCCGCTCGCGGCCAGGCGGACGTCCGCCGAGATCGACCCGACCGAGCTCGATCTCAACGCGGCGCGGCAGGCGCTCGTCCTCGGCGACACCGACGAGGCGATCCGGCTGTATCAGAGCATCCTCGAGCGGGAGCCCGAGAACACCGCCGCATTCTGGGGTCTCGTCCGGGCCTACTCGACGGCAGGCATGGACCGCGAGCTTCTCGTGCTCCTCGAGCAGCGGCTCGCAGAGAGACCGCACGACAGGCGCGCGATGGTCGAGATGGGATCCGCGTACGCGAGGCTCGGGGAGTTCGGCCTAGCGCACGAGATCTGGCTCCTGGCGATCGCGGAGGCGCCCGACGACCCCGACAGCTACTACGAGATAGGGGCTCTCGAGCTCAGGCACAGGATGTACGAGGACGCCGCCGGAATCTACCTCAAGGGCAGGATGGTCATCGGGCACCCCGGCCTCTACGGACAGGAGCTTGTCCAGGCGTACACGGTTCTCGGCGAGTACGAGAAGGCGGTCGCGGAGTGCCTCGTCGTGGCCGAGGAGCGCGGGGGCCTCGTCCAGTGGGCGACGAACCGGATCGAGCTCATGCTCGACGCGGGAGCACCGAGACGGGACGTAAGGCGCTGGGTGGACGACATCGCCGAGTCGCCCGACGCATCGCCGGCCGGTCTGGCGTTCGCGGGGAGCGTCTTCCTCGTGCTGGAGGAGCCCGACCGCGCGCTCGAGGCGTTCCTCCGCGCTGACGAGCTGACCGGAGAGGGCGGACGCGAGCTCGTGAGGTTCGCGACGATCCTCAGGGACGGCGGAGACCTCGAGGAGGCGCGGGAAGCGTTTCTGATGGTCGCGGAGCGCCATCCCGAGTCCGAGACCGCGGCCGCGGCGAGGGTGGAGGCCGCGCGGATCCTCCCGGCGCTCGGGGACCCGCGGGGCGCGGTGGCGGAGCTCAAGGCGGTGGCGAACGAGTTCCCCGCATGGCGCGAGGGCGGAGAGGCGCTCCTGGCCGCGGCACGGATCGAGGTCGTGAACCTGCGCGCCCCGGAGGCCGCCCTCGGCACGATCGAGGAGCTTTCGATCGGGACGCGCGCGAGGCTCCACCAGATCCGGCACGCGGGAGCGCTTCTCGAGATCGACGCATACCTCATGCTCGGGCGGCTGGACGACGCCTACGCCCGCGCCGCGCTCCTGCTCGAGGAGCGGACGAAGGACGAGGTGAGGGCGCAGGCGATGTTCCAGCTCGGGTACGTCTCGTTCCTCAAGCTCGACGCGAGGAAGGCGATCGAAGAGCTGCGTGCGATGGTCGAGGGCGACCCCGGCAGCAGGTTCGTGAACGAGGCCCTCCGTCTCATGCTCGTCATTGCCGAATCGGAAGAAGGGGGCGAGCAGGAGTCGCTCGAGCTCTTCGCGGCAGCACACTCGGCGAAGCTCTCGGGCGACACCATCACTGCGCGCGACCGGATCAACGAGATCGCCTCGGGCCACGCCGGCTCGCCGGCCGCACCGGAGGCGCTCATGCTCCTCGGGGCGATGGAGGAAGAAGCGGGCGACCCCGAAGGCGCCCTCGAGGTCTACGCGCGCGTGGTGGAGTCGGAGGAGGCGATCCGGGTTCTGGCTGTTGCGAGGATGCGGCGGGGCGACATCCTTGCGGAAGAGGGCGGGCGCAACGACGACGCGATCGCGGAGTACGCCGCGATTCTCGAGGACCTTCCGCCGAACTTCCTCTCCGGCGAGGCGAGGCGGAAGCTCGACCGGCTGAGAAGGGGAGGGGAGCTCGAAGGATGAGGGACCGGTCCGCTTGCGCCGCGTGCATCACTCTGGCGCTCGCTCTCACGCTCGCGTTCGTGTTTGCCCCCGGGCTCATGCCGGGAACGGCCTCGCTGGCGCGCGCCGCGACGCTCATCCCGATGGACCTCACGCAGACCGACCACCTGAAGTCGTACGGCGTCGCCTACTGGGCGCTCGAGAGGGGCTACCGCGTCGAGTGGCTCCTGAACTACCGAAGCGGCTCGTTCCTCATCCTGGACGGGGGCGACGACCTCTGGGCGGAGTGCCGCTACCGCGGCGTTCTCTGGGAGGAGCCGGGTGGTGGGGAGCTCACGTCGATCTACGCGACGATCGAGGCGGAGAACATGGAGGTCGTCCTTCTGGAGAAGGCGCCGGCGGTCGCGCTATACGCGCCGGACAACATCCAGCCGTGGGACGATGCCGTGATGCTCGCGCTCGAGTACGCGGAGATCCCCTACACGGTGATCTGGGATCGCGAGGTCCTCGGAGGAGAACTCGACCGGTTCGACTGGCTGCACCTGCACCACGAGGACTTCACCGGGCAGTACGGGAAGTTCTTCGCGTCTTTCCAGAACGCGGACTGGTACAAGGAACAGAAGGTACTCTACGAGCAGCTCGCCGCCGATCAGGGGTTCCCGTCCGTCTCCGAGCACAAGAAGGCGAGCGCCCGCGCGATTCGGGAGTACGTGAGGCGTGGGGGGTTCCTCTTCTCGATGTGCTCCGGGACGGACAGCTTCGACGTAGCGCTTTCATCAGCTGGGGTCGACATCGTCGCGGCGCCGTTCGACGGCGACCCGCCCGAGGCGCGTTATCAGACGAAGATCGACTACACCCTGAGCTTCGCGTTCGAGGACTTCACGCTGATCCCGAACCCGATGGTCTACGAGTTCTCCGACATCGACATGACGGAGGTGGCGAAGCTCCGTCCGGAGGAGATCGACTATTTCACGCTCTTCGAGTTCGCCGCCAAGCACGACCCCGTCCCGACGATGCTCACGCAGAACCACGTGAACGTGGTGAAGGGATTCATGGGGCAGACGACGAGCTACAGCCGCGACCTCGTGAAGCGGCACGTGACGGTCCTGGCCGACTACCCGTCGACCGCCGAAGTGAAGTACGTTCACGGCAGCTTCGGACGCGGTACCTTCACGTACCTCGGGGGACACGACCCCGAGGACTACCGCCATCTCGTCGGCGACCCGCCGACCATCCTCTCGATGCACAAGAGCTCACCTGGTTATCGCCTCATCCTCAACAACATCCTCTTCCCGGCGGCGAAGAAAAAGGAGCGGAAGACCTAGCGGGACCCCGCGTCCGGGGACCCCGTCTTCGCCCTCCGCCGATGCGTGCAACCCGCCGCTCGCGCGCCGAGTCGAACAAGATGACATCGCATTCCTCCCTCAAGATCGCGCCGTCGGGACGCACCTGGGAGGACACAGCCTTGCTTGGCTGGCATAGACTGTCTCCGGTCTCCCGGCGGCGCACCCCTATCCCGCAACTACAGACGAAAGCCCCTGACACCCCGACACCGGTTTGACCCGGCCTGCATCAGAATAATGTGAAGCGTGAGTGGTGGTCAGTTGCTGAATCCACTCAGGAGTTGCCCGGCGTGAGACGCTGGGTCATGCGACGTGGTCGCGGAAGGGGGAGTGAGGCATGCACGTCACGGTTTCGAGCGGATCGGACGGGCGCTTCTGGGGACGACGGGCTCAGGTACCCGCGAAACGGAGGTCGATGCCCGCGCGGCCGTGAGGCGGTCCGCGTGACGGATCCGAGCCGACGAGGCCCTTCACTTGGAGCCGACAGCTTCGTGAGTGCACCACGGGGCCAGACAAAGACAACGCAAAGCGAGGGAAGAGACGATGAGAGCGTGGACAGCAATCGCGATGGTAGTCATTCTGGCGTCGGCAATCCCGGCGGGGGCACAGACGTTCGAGCTGGCGGATGAAGTGCGGGACCCGATCCCACCTGACGGCTCGCCGTGGCATGAGATCTTCCCCGCGTACTGTACGATGACGACGCAAGATGCTTACGAGGACAACGGGGACGGAATGGTCAGCGCCTGCGACTTCATCACCCTGAGCGGCACGCGCTATCACATCGACTGGGCTGGGCCGACGTACTGGATCGAGTGCGAGCCCGGGATCCCGCCGTGGGGCGCTGAGCCCACCGAGCCGCAGACGGGCGGGGACCCGACGTGCGAGGTCTGGCACGAGGTCTACCCGAACTTCTGCCAGGAACATCACATCGAGGGCTGGGACGACAACGGCGACGGCGTTCTCGGTGTGTGCGACTTCATCCTCGTCGGGGGTCAGTGGTGCCACATCGTCGATGTCAGTCTGAACATCACGGTGACTCCCACCGTTTCGCCGACTGAGGACAGCACCTGGGGTAAGATCAAGGCGTTCTTCGGATTCTAGGCGTTCGCCGGACCCCCCCCTGTCTGGTGCGGCCGCCCGGCGCTTCGGCGCCGGGCGGCGTCCGTCTGGGGGCGTCGCCCACGCCCGACTCGAGGCGGGTGCTGACACGGGGGTTGGTGGGTGATAGTCTTGCGCTTCGGAAACAGCGCCGCCCTCTCGTAACCAGGAGAACCCTTGAGCCACGTCGGACCCCCGCGCGCGCCCACCCGCGCGCCCACTCGCGCAGCAGCACCGGTCGCGCTCGCCACCCTTCTGATTGCGGTCCTCGCGGCCGCCGCGTTCGGCGGGACTCCTCCGCGCAACATCATCCTGTTCATCGGCGACGGCATGGGAGCCTCGCACGTTACCGCGGGGCGCGTCGCGGCCGGTGGCCTGCACCTGGACCGCTTCCGGGTGGCCGGTCACCTCGCTACCCATCCTGCGAACGACCTCGTCCCGGACTCGGCCGCGGCAGGAACCGCGCTCGCGACCGGGTACAGGACGCTGAACGGGGCCGTCTCGCTCTCACCGTCGGGACGCAAGCTCAAGACGGTCGCCGAGCACGCCGAGGAGCTCGGGATGGCCACCGGCATCGTCGCGACGTGTTCAGTGACCCACGCGACTCCGGCGTCGTTCTTCGCACACGTCGAAAGCAGGGGCGACCATGCGGGAATCGCGGAGCATCTCGCGGTCAGCGGCGTCGACGTGCTCCTGGGCGGTGGGTGGTCCTACTTCGCGCCCAGGTCCGACCCGGAGAGCCGGCGGGAGGACGAACTGGACCTCGTCTCGACCCTGCGCGAGCGCTTGCCGGTGGTGCGGTCGTACGAGGAGCTCGTCGCGACCGCGGACGTCGATGGGGTCGTCGGTCTCTTCGCGCCCGGGCATCCGCCGGAGGCGGGGGCTCGCGGGTACTCGCTCGCGGACCTCACCGCGAAGAGCATCGAGATCCTGTCGCAGGACGACGACGGCTTCTTCCTCATGGTGGAGGGATCTCAGATCGACTGGGCGGCGCACGACCATGACACCGTGGGAGTCATCGAGGAGATGCTCGACTTCGACGGCGCGGTCGGGGTCGGGCTCGACTTCGCGCAGGCGGACGGACGGACGCTCGTGATCGTAACGGCCGACCACGAGACCGGCGGGTTCGCGGTGAGAGACGGTTCAGTGGAGGAGCGGGCGGTCACGGACGGCGGCTATGCAGCAGAAGGTCACACGGCGTCGCTCGTGCCGATCTTCGCGTACGGCCCGATGTCCGACGACTTCGGCGGGATCCACGAGAACACCTACGTAGGCGAGACCCTCATCTCACACGTTCGACGGCGGGGCCTTGAGGCTCAGCGGTAGAGTCCCTTGATCGCTCCCCACGTCGTGGCCTCAGCAGGGCTGTCACAGGCGCTGCAACCTTCGGGCGCCGCTCCGACAAGCTCGTTCCAGCTGTTGTTCTCGGGGAGGCAGTCCGAGTTCGCGCAGAGGGTCAGGTTGTCCGAGGCCATGTCGCAGAACCTCGGGTCGACGAACATGTTCTCGCCGGGGCTTCCACAGAGATCATCGCCGTACTCGTTGCCGTACACTGCGCAGTGCACGACGACCGGATCGCTCTCCCCGCCGCACGCAACCCCCTTCCCGAGGGTGTTGAACGCGATGATGGAACTCGAGACCACCGGGGAGGAGCTGTAGCACCAGATTCCACCGGCTTGGTCTCCCGCGTTCCCGGAGATCGTCACGCTCGTAATCGCGGTGTCCGCTTCGTAGAGGTAGATCGCACCTCCCGGTCCGTTCGTCACCGAGTTCCCGACCAACACGCAGTCGGACATCGCGACCCGGCTTGCAGGCTGCTCGCAGTACCAGCCTCCGCCCCGCGAGTAAGCGACGTTGTCGACGAAGACCACCCCCTCGAGGCTCGGGGTCGCGCCGGTCGAGGAGCCGAGCCCGCCGCCGTAGATGGCGTAGTTCTCCGCGAACTGGCAGTTCGTGATCGTCGGTGACGAGGCGCCCCGGCAGTACACCGCCCCTCCGTAGCTCGACCCGCCCGTCGTGCTGCAGTAGAGGAACTTGCAGTTCTCAATGACAGGAGACGCATCCTGCAGGTAGATGGCACCTCCGCTGTTGCCGCTCCCGTTCCTGATCGTGAATCCACGGATGACGGAGGTTCCGTCCTGTCCACCCGAGAGATTGAAGGCGCGCCCGAGGTCCAGGCAGTTGATCGTCGTGAGGTTCGGCCCGAGCTCCGATCGGACCACGAGGTTCTTGGTGCCGAAGCTCACGTCCCGGTTCATGTCGCCCGTGTATACACCTTCGGCTACCCAGATCGTGTCGCCCTCGCTCGCGGCGAGAACGGCTTCCTTGATCGTCAGGTAGTCGCCGCCGCCGGCGTGGTCGACGCGGACCTCGGTGCCGGGGGAGAGGGCAGTGAGTGCGGCCGTCGCGAGGAGCGTCACAGCGAGCAACACGGAGGACGAACGGGAGTTCATCTTCGCGCCTCCTTGACAGGCAACTTACGAGCGTGTGTCGTTGTCTGAAGGTAGCAGAGGGACACGCGGGCCGCAACGCCCCGGCCGAAGTGGAGTTCAGGCCATAACACAGGAATCATTTGCATTGTGCACAAAATCGTGCTAGAATCAAGTCCGTGGGCAGGGGGGCGACCTCGCTGCTCACACATATGTTGTGATGCGTGCAGGAAGTGCGACCCCTACCCTACAGGAGGGAAACGATGCGCTTCTCTTCAGTGCAGCTGATCGCTGCAGCCCTCGTGATCCTCGTGGCTTCGACCGTCTGCGCGAGCTCCCCTGAGGAGTTCACCGCGTCGACGACGCTGGCGAAGATCGACGCGGCTGAGGAGTCCGGTGTTCTGACTCATGATGAGGCGGCTCTCAACAAGATCTACTACATGTTCGACGGTTCGCGAGTCGACGAGCGGTTCCTGGTCGAGGAAGAGCCACCGAGCAAGTGCGGGACGTTCCTGATCCACTCCATCATGACCGACCCCGATGTGGGCGTCGAGGTAAAGGCCGAGCTCCAGGAGTTCCTGGATGCGCCGTTCGAGGGCAGGGCCACCTACATCTCGCCGAGCGGTCACTTCAGACTCACGTACTACACGACGGGCCCGCACGCGGTGCCCTCCGCGGACGGGAACTCGAACGGTATTCCCGACCGCGTCGAGCTGTGCGCCGAGTACATGGACACCTCCTGGCAGGTGGAGATCGACGACCTCGGGTTCAGGGCGCCGGGTCTCTTCGGCGGGTACTACCAGGTGGGCTTCGAGTCGATGTCCGGCATCTACGGCTACACGCAGGGGTACTACGGCACGACGAGGATCGTTCTCCACAACACCTTCATCGGATTCCCTCCCAACGACGATCCCGACGGTGACGTACTGGGCGCGGCGAAGGTCACCTGCGCGCACGAGTTCAAGCACGCAAGCCAGTACACAACCAGCCACTGGACGGAAGGCGGCTGGGTGGAGTTGGACGCGACGTGGGCGGAGGAGATCGTCTATCCGCTGACCAACGACTACCACACGTACCTGCAGGCCCCAGGAAGCCCTCTATCCTCACCACAGCTGTCGCTCGATGATGGCGGCTCGGGGAGCTACGAGGACTGCATATGGGAGCAGTTCATGAGCGAGGTCTTCGGTGATCAGATAATCGTTGACCTCTGGGAGTTCCGCGCTGGCCACACCGGCTGGACGATGCTCAACAGCTACGAGCACGTGCTCAACGAGCACGCCTGCAGCTGTGCGGAGCTGATGGGGCTCTGGACGCGCTGGAACTACCTGACCGGCGCTTGGCACGTGGACGGCTACGGCTATCCCGACGCACCGGACCTCCGGACTTGCTCGATCTGGCTGAACGTGAGCGGCCTCGGCATCGAGCGGACGTACAACGTGCCCCACCTCGCGTGCCGGTACGCGAGACATCACAGCACGAGCGGACTGCCGGACAACCCGAAGCTCGTGTTCGAGGGCGCGGTCGGTGTGGACTGGCGCCCGCAGTTCATCATCAAGAAGACCGACGGGACGGTGGAGTTCGACAAGGTGGACGTCGACATGGGAACAGGCCACGGGGAGAAGACCCTCGACATCCCGTTCAGCGAGATCAGCGAGCTCGGCCTCGCGTTCCCGAACACAGACTGGTCCGGCGGGAGCAAGACCTTCAGCTACCAGCTCTTCTCCGCAGAGGGCACGGGCGTCGAGGGTGAGCTCTACGGGGACATGCGGCTCTTTCCGGCGTACCCGAACCCGTTCAACCCGAAGACGACCATCCGGTTCCAGCTGTCTTCCTCGAAGCCCGTCGACCTCGTGGTCGTCGCGCCGGGCGGCCGCGTTGTGAGGCGCCTGGTCGCAGGCGAGATCTACGGCGGCGGAGAGCATGAGATCGTCTTCGACGGGAAGGACAACGCGGGGAACGATCTCCCGAGCGGAATCTACTTCGCGAAGCTCTCCGTGGGCGGCTCCAACGAGCAACTCGCGAAGATGACGCTTCTGAAGTAGGCGCGATTGACAGACGAGAGCGCATGGAGCGGCGGCGGGCGCAGAGCGCCCGCCGCTGTCTCTTGAGGCACCTCGGGGCCAGTGTCGCACGAGGCACATTCGTCTTGGACGGCCGCGCCCGGGCGGGTAGAGTCGCAGCCCGAGGCAAGTGCCGCCGAAGCGAGGGGGATTGAGGTGCCGACGAAGGACGAGGAGAGAGCGGTGGCGGAATCAGAGAGGGACGTGCGGGAGCGGGTGGGCCCGGCTGTCGACGAGGACCGTGATGTAACGTCTTCCGCTTTGCCTGCGGAGCGGCGACTTCGGACGCGGACGATGGGTCCCGGTGAGACGATGGCGCGCGTGCTGCGGCTCCCGCGGGCCGTCGACGTGCCGACCTACGAGCGCGACCGCGTCGGTGAGATCCGTCGGCGCGACGAACGAGAGAACACGTTCGCGCGCCACGATCTCTTCCGGTACTTCGGCGACGACTCGCAGGAGTACGAGTCGTACTACCGCGCGCACCCGAGCGATCTACCGATCGACGAGGAGATCAGCCGCCTTCCCGGACTCGCCTGGTCGGGGGGAAACGACGCGGCGATGTACCTCTCCGTCGTCGAGTCGGTGCTGGACATTGCCTCCGAGGCGGCCGTCGACGGGAGGCCCGCGGCGGCCCGGGCGAAGATCCCGCCCGCCCGCGCCGCCCTCAAGGTGAAGGAGTTCGCGACGATCCTCGGGGCCGAGATGGTCGGAACGGGGCCCCTGCGGCAGGAGTGGGTGCACAGTCACGTCGGTCGCTCGTTCGGGAACCGCGAGGGGTTCCAGCCGTGGGGGACGCCGGTCGATCTGCGCCACCACACCGACGCGGTCTCGATGGAGTTCCGGATGGACCACGACCTCATCCAGAGCGCGCCGGACTTCCCGGTCCTCCTCGCGACCGTCCGCGGCTACAGCGTCGGTGCGTGGGTCTCGGTCCAGCTCGCCCGCTATATCCGACTCCTCGGGTACTCGGCGCGGGCGCATCATCTCTTCAACTACCGCGTCCTGAGCGTCCCCGTGGCCGTGGACTGCGGACTGGGTGAACTCTCCCGGGCCGGCTTCCTCCTCACGAGGGAGATGGGACTCGGTCTCAGGCTCGGCACGGTGACGACCGATCTCCCGCTCGAGCACGATCCGCCGGTCGACATCGGCGTCCAGTCGTTCTGCGAGCGCTGCAAGATCTGCGCGGAGAACTGCCCTTCCGGAGCGATCCCGACGGGAGAGAAGATCGAGTACAACGGGATCATGAAGTGGCAGATGGACGCGGAGAGCTGCTACAAGTACTGGAACAGCGTGGGTTCGGACTGCAGCCTCTGCCTGACGACCTGCCCCTGGACGAAGCCGCCGACCCGGTTTCACAGAGCGATGTCGTACCTTGCCGGCATCCCCGGTCCTCACCAGTCGCTCATGGTGCAGGCGGACAAGCTCTTCTACGGAAGCGGGAAGGTCAGCCCGGCGCCGCGTCCGGAGTTCCTGGATCCGCCGCCGCGCAGGACCGTCGATCGCTGAGAGCCCGGC
>JALGZK010000039.1 GCA_025774935.1 bacterium
GGTCCCCAGTCACCCGCTGCCGACTTCCTCGAGCGTGTCGCCCAACGACTGGGCGTAGAAGTAGTCGGTGAACGCGGGCGCGTTCGCCGTGCCGGTGTTCAGGTAGACGCGCACCCTCGCGGGAGTGCTTCCGCTCCCCTGCCCGACGACGAGGTCCGGAATATCGTCGTCGTTCCAGTCGACGAACGACGGGACCGAGTACCCGGGCAGATCGATGGCGACTCCGCCGGCTTCGACGAGAACCTCCGCGTCAAGGAAGAGATCGGCTCGGGCAACGGGTGCCGCCGCGAGCAGACAGGCGGCCGCGATCGGAACGACCCGCCATTTGACGGTCGGGACTGCCATGTGTCACCTCCGTAGCTGTCTTGACAAGTGTACCACGAAAGTGAGCCACAATCAAGACGCTGCGGGGAGCTTACCCCGCAGCGTCCGTCGTTCGTCGTGTGCCCGGCTCCCGCGGCGCGTCGCGCCCCGCCGCCATTCGCGGGACTACCCCCCGACTCCGAGGCGGTCGAGCATGAAAGCGTACTCGAACGCGATCTCTTTCATCCAGTCGTACCGGCCCGACGATCCGCCGTGCCCGGCTCCCATGTTCATCTTGAGCAGAAGCACGCCGTCTCCGGTCTTCGTGGCCCGGAGCTTCGCCGTCCATTTGGCGGGCTCCCAGTACTGCACGCGCTGGTCGTTCAGGCTCGCCGTGATCAGTATGTCGGGGTACGGGACGGCCGCCACGTTGTCGTACGGGGAGTACGACTTCATGTAGAAGTAGTACTCCTCCTCGTTCGGGTTGCCCCACTCGTCGTACTCGTTGACCGTGAGCGGGATCGTCTCGTCGAGCATCGTGGTGACGGCGTCGACGAACGGGACGCTCGCCATGGCGACCGCGAAGAGATCGGGCCGCATGTTCACTACGGCGCCGACGAGAAGGCCGCCGGCGCTGCCGCCCGACATGGCGAGGAGGTCGCTCGTCGTGTATCCCTCTGCGATCAGATGTTCCGCGCAGGCGATGAAGTCGGTGAACGTGTTCATCTTGTTCAGGAGCTTGCCGTCGTCGTACCACTCCTCTCCCATCTCTCCTCCACCCCGCACGTGAGCCATCGCGAAGACGACCCCGCGGTCGAGGATGCTCAGCCTCCTCGAGGAGAACCAGGGGTCCATGCTCGACCCGTACGCGCCGTACCCGGACAGCTTCAGTGCCGCCGGTCCGCCATCGAGCGCGTCCGTTCGATAGACGAGCGAGATCGGGACCTCAGTCCCGTCCTCGGCCGTCGCGAAGATCCGCTCGGTCTTGTAGAGCGATGCGTCGTACCCGCCGAGCACCTCTCTCTGCTTGAGGAGCTCGGCCTCGCGCACGTCGATGTCGTAGTCGAAGGTCGACCTCGGCGTGACGTAGGACATGTAGACGTACCGATAGACGTTCGTATCGAAGACCTTGTTGTCTCCGCCCCAGACGGCGTAGACCGGTTCCGGGAAGTCGACGTAATGGTCGTCGCCCGTCTCGAGGTCGATGATCCTGATGCGTCGCAATCCGCGGTAGCGCTCATGGAGGACGAGGTGACGCGCGTAGGTGCTGAACCGCTCGATCTTGACGTCGTCCCTGTGGGGTATCATTGTCTCCCAGCGCTCACGCGACGGCGCCCAGACCGGCGCCCTGACAATCCTGTAGTTGTTTGCGTCGAGGTTCGTGCGGATGTAGAAGTGCTCGCCGCTGTGGCCGAGGTAGTACTCGACGCCGTCCTCGAGGGCGGCGACGAGCCGGAACTCGCCCGTCGGATCATCCGCCTCGAGGATGCGCTCCTCGGAAGACTCGATGTCGGAGAGCGTGAGGACGAGGTACGCGTCGCTCAGGGTCCGTGAGATCGAGACCCAGAGCGGCGGGTCCAGCTGGTGGTGAACGAGCACGTCGGCACGCGGCTCCGTCCCGAGGACGTGCCTCCAGAGTTTATCGGTCCGCTTCGCGTCGTCGAACGTCGTGTAGAAGAGCGTGTTGTTGTCGTTCGCCCAGGCGAGGTCGTAGTCGACGTTCTCGATCGTGTCGGGAAGCAGCTCGCCTGTGGCGAGGTCCTTGACGTGGAGCGTGAACTCCTCCGCCCCGGTCGTGTCGGTCGAGTACGCGAGGAGCGTGTGGTCGGGGCTCACGACGAAGTTTCCGAGCTCGAAGAAGTCGAGACCGTCGGCGAGGACGTTCTGGTCGAGGATGACCTCTTCCTCCGCGTCGAGGCTTCCCTTCTTCCTGCAGTAGATCGAGTACTGCTTCCCTTCCTCCGTCCGCGTGTAGTAGAAGTAGTCGCCCTTCCGGTAGGGAACCTCCTCGTCGGTCTCCTTCAGGCGTGCCACCATCTCCTCGTAGAGTGTCTCCTGGAGTCGCTCCGTGTGGCGCATCATCGCCTCCGTGTAGGCGTTCTCAGCCTCCAGGTAGGCGATCACCTCGGGGTTTTCGCGTTCCCTCATCCAGTAGTAGTCGTCGATGCGAACGTCGCCGAAGTTCGTGTCGGCGTGAGCGATCGCCGCGGCGACGGGCGGCTCGGGCGGCTCCTGAGCACAGCCGGCGCACATCGCGAACGCGGCCGCGAGCGCGACGGCGCCCGCGAGGAGACAAGAACCTCTCACCGGCTTCTGCATCACGGTTCCTTTCTTCTGAGGCCCCGACACACGCGGGACCAGCTGGCTCTCTGCCCGCTACTCCTCTTCGATCCAGCCGACCGGGAAGTCCGGTTCGAGCCGTATCATCTCGAAGAGCGAGGCGATGAACTCGTTGCTGTCGCCCGCGTACGCGGGATTGACGTACTCCCAGACGATCTCACTCCCGCGGGTGACCTCGAACGCCCTCCCGCGGTCGGTCTCCGTGATGAGCGTATTCCCGTTCGGGAGGCGGATGTTGGACCCGCACTCCTTCGAGTAGAAGTCCATCGGGTTCGTGGTCTGGTACCCCCACGCGATGTCGAAGGTGACCGGGTCGAACTCCAGCAGCCGCGACGCCCCGAAGTAACCTCGGTTGTCGAAGATGAGGATGTTGCCGTTCGGGAGGACCGTCGGCTGATGCGGCCTGACCCACGGGGCCTTGAGTCCCCAGACGACCTTCTCGGTCTCTACGTCGACGACGGCGATGACGTCGAGCTCGCGCGGACAGATGAGGAGGTTGCCCCGGTCGAATCCGGGCACGCGGTCGGCGAGGCTCCCGTCCAGGATCTCGATCGTGTTCGTGTGGAAGATGTCGCCCTTGTCCTCCATCCCCTCCAGGAGGTCGGCGTGTTCGGACTGCTCGAACGCCTCCAGGAGCGGGATGCGCCGGAGCTC
>JALGZK010000040.1 GCA_025774935.1 bacterium
CGCGAGGAGTTCGTCGAGTTCCTGGTCGACGAGGAGGGCCTCAAGGCCTCGCACGAGCTCATGAACGAATGGCTCGACCACGAGCGGCCGTACTGCCCCGAGCACTCGAGCATCCTGCTCGGCCCGCTGCGCGAGGATCAGTACGAGTGGCTTCGCTCGGTCACATTCTTCGCTGACCCGGACCAGCTCAGCATGCTCGTCATCGGCGCGAACTACGACGCGGCGCCGGGCGACGCGCCCGCTGTGATCGCGCCGTTCGGGTCCGGATGCATGGAGCTGGCGCCGCTCTTCGACGACCTCGAGTCTCCGCAGGCGATCATCGGGTCGACGGACGTCGCAATGCGACAGTTCCTGCCGCCGGACGTTCTCGCGTTCACCGTCACGAAGCCGATGTTCGAGCGGCTCTGCGCGCTCGACGAGAGGAGCTTCCTCCACAAGCCCTTCTGGCAGACGCTCGTGAAGGCGAGGAGGCGTGCACGGGAGTAGCAGCGGGGAGTCAGATGGCACCTGATGCGGACCAGCTCTTCTGTGACGACCTGCCCACGACTCCGCGCCCGGACACCGGGACGGTCCTCGTGACGGGGGCCACCGGGTACGTGGGGGGACGGCTCGTGCCGGAGCTCCTCGCGCGCGGGTACCAAGTCAGGGTCATGGTCCGGGCGGCTTCGCCCGAACACCGGGAGCGCTGGCCCGACGCGGAGATCGTCGTAGCGGACGCTACCGACGAGGCCGCCCTCTGGAGGGCTCTCGAGGGGATCAACACCGCGTACTACCTGATCCACTCCATGCTCCTGGGGGCGAAGGAGTTCGCGCTCGCGGACATCTGCGCCGCCATGAACTTCGCAAAGGTCGCCGAAGGGAGGAATCTCGAGAGGATCATCTACCTGGGCGGGCTCGGCGACGTGCAGGCTCCGATGTCGCCGCATCTCCAGAGCAGGATGGCGGTGGCACTCGAGCTCCAGCGCGGTCTCGTCCCGACGACCATCCTCAGGGCAGCGGTCATCGTCGGGTCCGGCAGCGCGTCATACGAGATCGCCAAGCACCTGGTCGATAGGGTCCCCGTCCATCTCCTCCCGAGGTGGGCCCGCACGAACTGCCAGCCGATCGGGATTCGCGACGTGATCAAGTACCTGGTCGGAGTTCTCGAGATGCCGGAGACCGCGGGGGAGTCCTACGACATCGGCGGACCAGACCGCCTCACCTACGAGAAGATGCTCAGGATCCTCGCGGACCTCCTCGGGCGAAGGCGGCTCTTCGTGCGCACGCCGATCTCGAGCACGAGGCTCTACGCCTACGCCGCCGGTCTCCTCACACCCGTTCCCGCTCCCATCGTCCGGTCGCTTCTGGAGGGTGGAAGGACTCCGGTCGTCTGCCAGGAGAGCGAGATCACACGCGTCGTGCCCTTCCGGCCGATCACGTACCGGGAGGCCCTGGTTGGCGCGATGTCACGCGAAGAGCAGGACAACGTCCACACCAGATGGTCTGACGCCTACCCGCCCGCGCACGAGCTCTCCATCAAGCTCCACGAACTCGGGGAGCGTCCGCGCTACAGGACGTCGCGGTCCGTGCTCACGTCCAAGGGCCCGCAGTCCCTGTTCCGGTCCGTGTGCCGCATCGGGGGCGCCGAGGGCTGGGCGCAGGGCACGTGGATGTGGAGGCTCCGCGGCGCGCTCGACAGGGTCCTGATGGGAGTCGGGACGATCAGAGGGAGACGCAGCCTGTCGACGCTCAGGGTCGGCGACGTCATCGACTTCTGGCGCGTCGAGGACCTCGTCTTCGGCAAGATGCTCCTCCTCCGTGCGGAGATGAAGCTCCCGGGGCGGGCGTGGCTCGAGTTCGGCATCACGCCCGACGGGGACTCGAACAGGCTGTCCGTGAACGCCTACTACCAGCCCCGCGGTCCCCTCGGCAAGGCCTACTGGTACGCATTCATGCCGTTCCACCACTTCATCTTCACGAACCTCATAAGACAGATCGAGGCGCGGAGCTGACGGCTGTCTCCCCGGGCTCGCGCGCCCGGTTCGTGGCGAGACGGCGGGCCGCATGTGCCCACATGCGAACGCGGCGGCGAAGCGGGGATCGGCGCGGCCCCATCCCTTGGACGGTCGCGCAGTCCGTGCTATCGTGGAGCTTCTCGCGGGGTCCCGGCGCGGCGTGGCGGGGAGCCCGATTCAAGGACCTCGAGCGAAGGATCCCGGATGCAGACAGCGCCGTCACTCGCAGCGCGGCGCGGCCGCCGGCCGCCCCAACCGCCGCTCCTCGCCATCTTCCTGGCCCTCGCGGCGGCCTGTCTCGCTGTCCCCGGATGCGACACTGCAGACGACTCCGACGCCGACCGCGGGGCCGGGCACGCCGCGATCGTCCCGGGGGAGGAGTGGACCGACCCGGGCGGGCGCTGGCACATGATGACCGACACGGGCACGCTCACCGAGGAGCAGCGGGAGGAGTTCGACAGGCTCAAGTCGATCGGCTACCTCTCCGGCTCGACCGAGGCGCCCGAGGAGAGGGGCATCACGGTCCACGACCCGACGCGCGCGTACGCGGGACTCAACTTCTTCACGTCCGGGCACGTCCCGGGCGCGTTCCTCATGGACATGGACGGCAACATCCTCCACGAGTGGCGGCACTCGTTCATCGACGCGTGGGCCACGGGGCCGCGCGAGGAGCTCCCGAGGTCGACGAAGGGAGCGGGGTTCTGGCGGCGCGCCCATCTCTTCGAGAACGGGGACGTCCTGGCTGTCTTCGACGGGATGGGGCTCATCAAGGTCGACAGGAACTCCGAGCTCATCTGGGCCTACCTCGCGGGAGCCCATCACGATCTCGAGGTCGCGGATGACGGGAGCATCTACACGCTGATCCGCGAGCCGGCGATCGTCCCCCGCGTCGACCCGGATCATGCGGTCCTCGTCGACTTCGTCGCCGTGCTCGACCCCGGTGGGAACGAGCTCCGGCGCATCCCACTCCTAGAGGCGTTCGAGCAGTCGGACCACGCCGATCTCCTCGAGGGCATGAAGGACAAGGGCGACATCTTCCACACGAACACGATCGAGATCCTGGACGGGAGCCTCGCCGACCGCGTGCCCGGATTCGACCGGGGCAACCTCCTCATCTGTCCTCGCGAGCTCGACGTCATAGCCGTCGTAGATGTCGAGACCGAGAAGGTCGTCTGGGGACTCAAGGCCCCGTGGGTCAGGCCGCATCAGCCGACGGTCCTCCCGAACGGCAACATCCTCATCTTCGACAACCGAGGTTACTTCGGG
>JALGZK010000006.1 GCA_025774935.1 bacterium
TCTACGCCCAGTCGTTGGGCGACACGCTCGAGGAAGTCGGCAGCGGGTGACTGGGGACCTTTCCCCGAGTCGTGTACTGGGACGCGGACACACGGAAGGACCTCCTGATCGGCCGGGCCGACGGCACGATCAACCTGTACACCAACATCGGCACCGACGCGGAGCCGACGTTCGACGCCGGCGTTCTCCTCGAGGTGGGCGAGCCGGGCTCGAAGGTCGCCATCGACGTCGGCTCGAGGGCCACGCCCGTCGTGGTCGACTGGAACTCGGACTCACGCAAGGACCTGGTGATCGGAGGGATCGACGGGAGGATCCACGTCTTTCTGAACGAGGGGCTCGACACGCTACCGGACTTTCGCTCCGAGACGTTCGCCCAAGACGACGGCGGCGACCTCGTGGTGCCCTCGGTCCGGTCGAGTCCCGAGGTCTTCGACATCGACCAAGACGGCAAGAAGGACCTTCTCCTCGGGAATACGAACGGGCAGCTCCTCTTCTACTCGAACGTCTCGAGCGACGCGGCTCCGAGTTTCTCGGGATACGTCGCCGTCGAGGCGGACAGCGTTCCGATCGACCTCTCCGGAACCCCGCGGTCGCGCCCGGGCCTCTGTGACTGGACCGGCGACGGCGAGCTCGACGTCCTCCTCGGTGCGAGCGACGGCCTGGTGCGGCTCTACCAGGGTCTCGAGCACACGCACTGGGCGGGCATCCCGGGGGGCGAGGCCGCCGACGAGTCGGCGCTCCTCCTCGCCGCCCACCCCAACCCGTTCACGCCGCGCACCAGCATCCCGGTGGTTCTTCGGAAGGGTGGCTCCGTCCGCATCGCCGTGCACGACGTCGCGGGACGCGAGGTGGCGGTGCTTGCCGACCGCCGTTTCGGTCCGGGCGTGCACGAGGTGACGTGGCGCGGCGTCGATGAGACGGGGAGGCAGGTGCCCTCGGGCATCTACTTCGTGCGCCTCGTGGCCGACGGCTCGTCCGCGACGCGGAAGGTCGTTCTGCTTCGCTGATCCGCAGGGCGCGGAGTCGCGCGCCGGCATGCCCCACGCACGCAGAAGGCCCGGCCGTGAGGCCGGGCCTTTCCTTGAGTCGCATCCGTGCCGGTTCGCGACCCTCTCGGGTCGCGGTCGCTCTATCGGTACCTTCCCTTGATGGCGCCCCACGTCTGGTGCTCGACCGGCGTTCCGCACGGGCCGCAGATCTGCCTGTGCGAGCCGATCAGGATACCCCAGTCGTTGTTGTTGCCCCTGCACATCGAGTCCTCGCAGAGGTTGTAGTCGTCCCCGGCGCCGTCGCAGAAGAGCGGGTCGACCACGAGGTTGTTTCCGGAGACCTGGTCCCCGCCGGCGTTTCCGAACGTCACGTTGAACGTCGCGGTGATGGGCGTGAAGCCGAGGCGGTGGAGCGCGTTGCCGCTCTCGCTGAACGCGATGATCGACGTCGAGACCGTGGTCATGTTGTAGTCGGGATCCCCGGCACAGCAGAGCCCGCCGCCGTTGTGCGCGCTGTTCCACACGATCGTGCAGTTCTGGACGTCGAAGAACCCTGCGTAGTCGGTGTGCGAGTAGAGCCCCCCACCCTGGTAGGCCGTGTTCCGGACTACGGTGCAGAAGGCGAACGAGACGAGTGCGAAGCTGTTCGAGAACAACGCCCCGCCCCTCGTCGCCTCGTTCTCCGTGAAGGTGCAGAACGAGATGATCGTCGGGATGAACCCCTCGCCTCCCGGCGCTCCGAGCATCCCCACGTAGATGCCCCCTCCGTCCTGGGCGGTGTTGCCCTCGAAGTCGCAGTAGAGCAGCCGCACGGAGCTCGACGCCTTGATCGACATCGCTCCGCCGTTGATGCCCGCCTCGTTGTCGATGAACTCCGACTCGAGGACGTACGGCTGTCCCTGGTACGAGTAGATCGCGCCCCCGTAGTCGATCGCGACGTTGTTCCTGAAGATGCAGTTCTCGATGTTCGGGGCCGCGCCGACGCCGACGTGCATCGCGCCGCCGAAGCTCGCGCTGTTGCCGTCGAAGACGCAGTCCCAGATGGCGGGGGAGGAGTTCTCGATCCAGACGGCCCCGCCCTCGTACCTCGA
This sequence comes from bacterium, assembly GCA_025774935.1. Taxonomy (GTDB): domain Bacteria; phylum Joyebacterota; class Joyebacteria; order Joyebacterales; family Joyebacteraceae; genus JALGVN01. The sequence goes on from JALGZK010000006.1 coordinate 2,081, forward strand.
GCCGTTGGTGACGGTGAACCCCTGGACGACGGTGTACCAGAACTCGCCCGAGTGGAAGTAGAAGCCGCGTCCGGCGTGCTCGCAGTCGATAATCGTCACCTCCGCCCCGCCCTCGGACTTCAGGAGGAGGTTCTTGCCTTGCAGGTCGATCTCACGGTTCCCGGCGCCGGTGTAGATTCCCGGCGCCACGAGAACCGTGTCTCCGATCGACTGCGCGGCGTCGATGCCCTCCTGGATGCTCAGGAAATCACCCGCGCCGTTCACGTCGACGCGGTAGGTGGCCGCGCCGGCGAGAGATACTGCTGCAAACAGAATGAAGCCAACGGCCGGAGCATACGGCTTCACGGTAGACCTCCTTGGGGGGCAGGGGTGCGTCGCCGGTGGGGGGGGAGCGACGCCTTCATTGTAGCGGAAAACCCGGTTCGCGACAAGTCGGCGGTGAATGCTCTCCACCTCTACCGACACGGGCACTCGCGCCCCGGTTGCATATCGCGGTCCGCGGTACGTCGGTTCGGCATCGTAGTCCGTTGGTTCTCATCTTGACCCGGCCCGGGGCCGGACGCAAGACTCTCCAGACCCCGCCCGAGCGGTCCGCTGACGGGCTCGCCTCCGGCGGCCACGGGCCCTCTCGGGGCTCCAGAGGGTGCTCGAGGGCCGTCCCCGTGGCGTCGGTCGCGCCCGCCCCATCCCGCGCGGCGAGTGTGATTCCGATTGACGGGAACAGGGATGTCTGGTAGATTGGATTCTGGTGTAGGTGTAGCCACGTCGGTGTACGGATGTGTCCGAGAGCACACGAAAGGGCCTGGCGCACGCGCTGGTCCTTTTTTGCGCACTTGGGGCCGTCGGCGGTGCGGATCCGGCGACGGAGGTCATCGGTTCAGGGTGATGGCGCACCCATGCGGGTGGAAGGCCCGCGCGACAGGATGGTCGGGAGCACCGGGGGCTCCGGGCGCCGACCGCAGGTTGGAGGTGTGGCTGGATGAGCACGACCGGACGAGTGAAGTGGTTCAATGACAGCAAAGGCTACGGCTTCATCACGCCGGATGATGGATCGAAGGACTGCTTCGTCCACTTCTCGGCGATCAAGACCGGCGGCGACTTCAAGACGCTGAACGAAGGCGACCGCGTCGAGTTCGACATCGTCCCGGGCGACAAGGGCCCGGCCGCGGAGAACGTTACCGTCATCGAGGAATAGCCTTCGTCCGATGTCGATGGAATCGAACGGGGCCGCCCATCAGGGGCGGCCCCGTGTTCATATCGGGATCACACGTGGCAGGATGCTCCTGCCTGCGGGTCCGGGTGAGGTGAGGGTACTCTAGCCCTGTCCCTCCTCGCGCGCGGCCTCCTCCTCGGCCCAGCTCTTGAGGTCCTCGTTCGCCCAGATCGCGACCTCGACGCGCCGGTTCTCCTGCCTGCCCATCTCGGTCTCGTTGTCGGCGATCGGCTGCATCTCGCCGTACCACATCGCCGTCATCCGGCTCGCGATGACGTCCTGCTGCATCAGGAACATCAGGACGGATTTCGCGCGACGTTCGGACAGGCTCATGTTGTAGTCTTCCGGGCCGGTCGAGTCCGTGTGGCCCTCGAGCAGGATGTCGGTCTCGGCGTACTTCACCAGGATCACTGCGAGCTCGGCCAGGTTCTCCTCCGCCTCGGGTCTCAAGTCCGCCTTGTCGACGTCGAAGAGGATCCCCGAGTCGAACGTGACCTTGATGCCCTCGCCGACACGCTCGACGGTCGCTCCCTCGAGGTCGGCCTCGATCTCCGCGGCCTGCTCGTCCATGTAGTTGCCGATGATGCCGCCGGCGGCTCCACCGATGACGGCGCCGAGGATGGCGCCCATCGCCGTGTAGCCGGTCGCAGCGCCGATCACCCCACCGACCACCGCGCCTCCCGACGCGCCGATCGCCACGCCCTTGTCCTGATTGCTCATCCCGGCGCAGCCCACGAGCCCAACGACCAGGAGTCCGATCAGGACGCTCGTCACGATTCTCCGCATAGCCCGCGCCCTCCTCTCTCGCTCCCTCCCGGGAGCGCGTCCTCTCCGTCCTCTTCCGTTTGCGACGCCCGATGCTAGGGGAAGGTCTCACTCGAGTCAACAGCGCCCGCCCACTTGCCGGACGGTCTCCTGCCGCGCTTCACAGGTGACTGACGCGCGTGGCTCCAGTTCCATTCACTCTCACTCACCCGGACCAGGATGCCCCTCTGAAGTGGCGCTGCGCCGGCGCCCACAGGGTCGGGAGTATCTTGACAGACGGAGATAATGCGATTCTCCTCTTCCCGAGCGGACACGAAAACACCCCGCCTCGGGCGGGGTGGTCGGTGTGCGGTCGAACGGTCGGGCCGCTGTCGCCGCGTTATCTCAGCACCATGACCTTCGTGCGAAGGCTCCCGCTGCTGCACGACGCCACGCAGAAGTAGATGCCGCTCGCGAGGCGCCTGCCGCGCGAGTCCGTGCCGTCCCAGTACGCCGTCGCTATTCCGGACTCGGTCCTGCCCTCGGCCACTACGTCGATCTGACGCCCCCTGGCGTCGTACATCGACACGGTGTAGCGGGTGCCGCCCCTCTCGGAGCCGGGCAGGGCGAAGCGGATCGTGGTTCCATCACTCACGGGGTTCGGGTAGACCCAGAGCCGGCCGCCCTCCCCGGTTCCGGGGACCGCCGTCGCATGAGTCGAGAGGGCGCTCTCGTTCCCGGCGTCGTCCACCGCCGTGACCGCGTAGACGTAGATGAGACCCTCCTCGACGTCGCGGTCGACGAAGCCCGTCTCGTTCCAGGCGAGGGTCGCAAGCTCGGAGAAGAACGCGTCCCCCTCGGGCCTGCGGTACAGGACGTGAAAGGCGCAGTCCGGATCGCCGCTCAGGCTCCAGTTCAGCCTCACGCTGCTCCCGTCGGGTACGGCCGTGAGACCTGAGGGGACCTGCGGAGGCATGAGATCGACGACCTCCAGGGTCGAGAACGTGCCCACCGGCGAGACCGCCTCGTTGCCGGCCACGGCCCGGGAGCGCACGCGGTAGTAGTAGAAGCTCCCCGGGGCGAGACCCGTGAGGTCCATCTCGTGGTCCGTGACGTATGCCTGGTCGGAGACCGCGAGCTGGCAGTCGTCGGTCAGCCCGTATTCCACGACCGAGGTCGCGGGCAGGCTCGTCCACCAGGAGATCGTGGCGGAGGACGTCGTCGTGTCGGAGACCGTGATGCCGAAGAGCCCGACCGGAGGCGGCTCGTTGGCGTCGGTCTCGACCATCTGGTCGTCCGACACGGCCTCGCTGCCGAATGTGTCGGTGCTCCTCACGCGGAAGTGGTAGGTGGAGGAGGGGAGCAGCCCGTCCACGATGACCGTGTGGACCGCCACGAGGTCCGGATCGACCGGCGTCGCGCTCCCGTAGGCCTCGCTCGTCCCGTACTCGACCTGGGAGTCCGCGGGGCGGTTCGTCACCCAGCCCACGGTGAAGAACGACGGAGTGACCTCGATGACGGTGAGATCCGAGATCGTGAGCTCGCTCGGCGGCGTCTCGAAGGTCATGTCCTCCGAGACTGCGTAGGCGCCCTCGGCCTCGGTTGCCGTCACCCTGAAGTGGTACAGCTCGCCCGCCTCGAGACTCGTGAGATGGACGGCGTGGTTCGTCTCGTAGTCCTCATCCCCGGCCACGAGCCCGTAGCCCTCGTCCGGCCCGTACTCCACGATCGAAGTCGTCGGGAGGTTGGTGAGCCACCGGACCGTCACATCGTGCGGTCCGACCTGCCCGACGGAGATCTCGTAGATGATCACGAGATTCGTCTGTCCCGACTCCTCGGTCACGAACGTCTGGTCGGACGACTTCACCTCTTGCCCGTACGCGTCGGCCGACAGGACGCGGAAGTGGTAGAGCGTCTCCGGATCGAGACCCTCGATTACGACGGTGTGCTCGTTCGTGAGTGCCGGATCGAGCTCCGTCATGTGACCGTAGCCCGCGCTGGTTCCGTACTCGACGCAGGACGTCGCCGGCGTCGAGGTCGACCACGTGATCGTCGCCGTGCTCGACGTCGTGTCCGCTACGGTCACCCCCATGATCGTCGGCCGAAGCGGATACGTCGTGAACGACATGTCCGCGGAGATGGCCCCGCGTCCGAAGTCGTCGAACGAGACGGCGCGGCAGTGGTACGTCGTCAGGGGAGTCAGGCCGTCGAGGACGATCTCGTGGTCCGTCACTAGCGATGTTTGGACGGGGGTTATGCTCCCATAGAGGTCCGTCTGCCCGTAGATGGCCTGCGACGTGGCCGGCGAGTTCGTCTGCCAGCAGACGGCGGCGCTCACGTCGGAGACCACGCAGACGTAGGCTCCGGAGATCGTGAACGAACCGTCGTTCCCCCCGCCCACGCAGATGATGGACGCGGTCTGGTCGTGGTCGTGCTCGAGTGTGAAGCTGAGGAACCCGAGCGGGTCGGAGATAGCGGACCCGCGCTCGGCGCACATGCTGCAGCTCACGTCGAAGGCCATGTTCGGCGTGATGCCGACCATGACGTGCGCCGTCTCACCGGGTTGTACGAGGGGTTCGGCATGCACGAAGGGCACCACCACCAAGCAGAGCAGCGTTGCGATGAAGGCCGCGCTCATGGTGTGGCGTACAGCTGTAGGTACCGCTCTATGTTCTCCACGCGCCACCGCGGAGATCATGTGCACTCCCGGGCTCAGGTTGCGCCGAGGATAGAGGCGAGCAAGAAAGTTGTCAAGCCGTAAGTGCGCGTTTTTCGGCACGTTCTGGGTGTGCACAAATCTCTGCGCTTGTGCCGGAACTTGCGCGTGGTGGGGCTCCGGTCGCTCGGCTGGAATGTGTGCGAGAAGCGGGCCAGACGCAAATGGAATCGCACAGCGCGAGACGATTGTGCGCGGACGAGCCTCACTCGTTCCGACTCGAGCAGGGCGCGGGTGCTCGCGAACGGGCGAGCGCTCGTGAGCCCGTGCGTGGCCGGGCGTCAGTCACTGGAGGTTGTCGTGGGGACGTCAACGGTAGAGTGCCTTGATCGCGCTCCAGGAGGCAGGACTCACCGTTGTCGTGCAGTCGCCGCACCCCTGCGCCTCGCTCCCGATCAGGAGGCCCCAGGGGTTGTTGGCGGCGAGGCACGGCGAGTTCGAGCAGAGTGATACGGTCCCCTCTGCGAGATCGCAGAGGAGGGGGTCCTCCGACTCGTTGTCGTGGTGGTCGCCCGGGAGAGCGTCTCCGCCCTCGTTCCCGAACACGTAGCAGTGGAAGATCTCCGGATCGCCGCCCTCGATCCCGCTCCCGTTCGTGCTGAAGGCGACGATGCATCTCTCGATCGTCCCGCCGGAGCCTTCGAGGGTAATCCCTCCGGCGGTGAAGCTCGAGTTGCCGGCGATCGTGCAGCTCCGGACCACGGGCTCGGAGCTCGCGAACCAGAGGGCCCCGCCGTCGGCGGCGGTGTTGTCGTGGAAGGTGCTCCCGACGACGGCGACCGAGCCGGAGGATACGGAGACGGCCCCGCCGGTATCGTCGGCGGTGTTCCCGCGGAACTCGCAGTTCCTGACCTTCGCCGCTCCTCCGGAGACCTGGATGGCGCCGCCTCTCACGGCCCAGTTCTCCTCGAAGAGGCAGTTCCTGATGATCGGGGAACCTCCCCAGCAGTCGATGGCCCCGCCCGTCGTCGCGCTCCCCCGGATGAAGCGGAAAGCGTCGATGACGGTGGTCGAGTCGATGGCGGCGCCGAAGGCGAAGGCCCTCGCCGCGTTCTGGCAGTCGACGAGGGGAGTCTCCCAGTCGGGCTCGCCGGCGAGGGCGAGGCCCTGCAGGAGGATGTTCCGGCCGCCGAGATCCAGGTCGCGGTTCCCCTCTCCTCTGTACAGCCCGCCACGGACGAGCACCGTGTCGCCGCCGGCGACCGCGTCGATTCCCTCCTGGATCGTCAGGAACTGGCCGAAGCCGTTCGAGTCCACGAGGACGACACTGGCGGGGAGACGTCCCGTCAGCAGAGGGCCGGCAAGCGCAGCGCACGTGAGGAGAGCTGTGATGACGTTCCGGATCATGATCGTGTCCGCGAGTTCGTGATTCGGTGTCCACCCACGATGGTATTGGTCGTTCGGACGGGGGGTCAACTTCGAATCCCCTGGCCCGTGGCAACCACCGGGCGCCCCGTCCCCGAGGGTCAGCGCTCGACTCCGCTCGTGAGGCCCTCGACGATCCTCCGCTGGAAGAGCGCGACGAGAGCGAGGACCGGCAGGACGCTCACGACGGTGGCGGCGGCGATCGTCGCCCACGGGAGCTCGTGAAGCCCCGCGAAGAGCGCGAGCGCCACGGGCACGGTCCGGGACTCGGGCGTCGAGGTCATGATGAGCGCGAACAGGAACTCGTTCCAGGCGAAGATGAAGATGAGCACCGCCGACGTCGCGAGCCCCGGGGCGGAGAGAGGGAGGATGACGCGAACGAACGCCTGGACCGGCGTGCACCCGTCGACGAGGGCCGCGTCCTCGAGGCTCCCCGGAAGCGTAGAGAAGAACTGCGTCAGGATCCAGATCGCCAGCGGGAGCGAGAGGAGCGTGTACGGAAGGACGAGCGCCGGGTAGCGGTTGATCAAAGCGAGCCGCGCCATCGCGATGTAGAGCGGGCCGATCATCCCGATCGCCGGGAAGATCGCGAGGCCGAGGAACGTCGCGAGTATCACGTTCTTGCGCCGGACCCGGAGGCGCGCCAGCGCGTACGCCGCCGGCGACCCGAGCACGAGCGTGAGGAGCGTCGTCAAGGACGCCACCACGAAGCTGTTCAGGACGTTCCTGGGGAACTGGTTCACCCGGAACACGGCGCGGAAGTTCTCGAGGGTCGGCGGCCTCGGGAAGTAGTCGAGCGGCGTCTTGTAGAGAGCCTGCGACGTCGAGAGGCTCACGTTCAGGATCCAGTAGAGCGGCACGAGACACGCGGCGACCACGAGCGCCCTCGCGAGCCAGAGCAGGATCCTGCCGTGTCGAAGCCTCCGCATGTGTCGCTCCTACCGCGGCTCGGAGGAGAGCCTCATGAACCGGATGAGTCCGAGGCTCATGAGGAAGATGATCGCGAAGAGCGCGACCGTCATCGCCGAGCCGTATCCCAGGTCGGAGTACCGGAAGAGCACCCGGTAGATGTAGATCGAGAGCGTCTCCGTTCGGGAGGCGCCACCCGTGAGCACCCAGATGAGGTCGAAGATCCGGAACGCGTCCATCGCGCGGAAGAGCACGGCGACCGCGATGAACGGCTTGAGCAGGGGAAGCGTGATCGCGCGGAACGTCGCCCACCGACCCGCTCCGTCGATCTCCGCGGCCTCGTAGTACTGACGCGGGATCGACTTGAGACCCGCGAGCAGGATGATCGCCACGAACGGCGTCGTCTTCCAGACATCGGCGAGGATAACCGAGGTCATGGCGAGCCGCGGACCGAGCCAGACGATCGGCGCGTCCGTGAGGCCGATCCGCCCGAGGACCGAGTTCACGAGGCCGATGCGGTCGTTGAGAAGGAGCGACCACATCGTCGCCGCGACCACCGTCGGCAGAACCCACGGCATGAGGATCGACGAGTTCATCGCCGTCCTGCCGCGGATGACATTGTTCAGGATGAGCGCGATGGCGAGACCCAGCAGGAGCTCGAGCGAGACGGAGACGACCGTGAACGTGAAGGTCTGACCGAGGTCGCGCCAGAAGGCGTCGTCGCCGAGGAGGCGCGCGAAGTTCGACAGGCCGACGAACCCCTGCTCGGCGGGGAACTTGAGGTTCAGATCCGTGAGGCTCAGGACGAACTGGGAGCACACGGGGAACGCGCCGAGGACGATGACGAAGGCGAGCGCAGGGGTCAAGAGCCACAGCGCGAGGCGAGTCTCGTGTCTCCGGATCATGGGTTCCCCGTCCCGGCGGCCGCTCCGCTACAGGTCCGCGATCTCCGCAAGCTCGCTCACGATTGCCGCCGCCGCGTCGCCGGGCGCCGTCTCGCGCGCGAGGGCGGCGTGCACGTGCTCCTGGATTGTGTCGGAGACCCGCGGGTAGTGCGGCGAGCTAGGTCGGTTCCTCGTGTTCCGGAAGACCTCGAAGAAGCTCCCGAAGTGGGGGTTGGCGGCGAGGACGTCGGGGTCCTCGTACGTGGCGTTCCTCGTCGGGAGGTACCCGCCCTCGATCGCGCGCAGCTTGAGCGCGCGTTCGCTCGTGATGAACGCGAGGAACTCGAGCGCCTCTTCGGGGTGCTCTGTGTAGCTCGACACGGCGACGTTCCAGCCGCCGATCGTGGAGTAGCTCTTCTCGCCGTCGGCGTGCATGAGCGGGGCGATGCCGACGAGCCCCTTGACTTTCGATTCCTCGCCCTCGGCCATGCTCCACGCGTACGGCCAGTTCCTGTGGAAGAGCGCCTGTCCCTCCGTGAAGAGCCTCCGCGAGTCCTCCTCCTTATAGGTGAGGACACTCTCGGGGGAGAGCCCGTCGTCGAAGAACGACAGGGCGAGCTCGATCGCCGCCGCGATGTCACTCTCCACCGCGGCCGGGTCGGTCCGGATCCGGTCGAGCTCGATCGATCCCCCGAGCCCCCAGAGGAACTCGAGGTAGTCGCAGATGAGCCCTTCGTACCGCGCGCCCTGCCAGACGAAGCCGTCCATGCCGCGGGGGAGGGCCACCTGGCGGCACGCGCGCCTGAACTCGTCCCACGTCTCGGGGACCGGGACGCCCGCCTCCTCGAGGAGGTCCTTCCGGTAGTACATGACGCCCGCGTCGGTGAACCACGGGACGCCGTAGAGGACTCCCTCGTACGTGAGGCTCGCCAGCGGCCCCTCGAGGAAGTCCCCGGGATCGATGAGCCCGTCGGGGAGGGGCGCGATCCATCCCGCCTTCGCGAACTCCGCCGTCCAGATAACGTCGAGGCTGTACAGGTCGATCGCCGTTCCGCGCGCGGAGAGGATCGTGACGTAGTTGTCGTGCTGCGTGTCGGTGTTGGCTGGCATCGGCTGGAACTTCACGATGACGCCGGGATGCGAGGCGTTGTACTCGACGACGAGAGAGTCCGTCGCGCCGGACGGGTCGTTCCCCGCCGCGAAGATGATCTCGATCTCGCCCTCCTCCGGGGTCGAGCACCCCAGGACGAGCGCGACCGTCGCCGCCAGGACGGCGGCGAGCAGGAGTCCCCCCTTCACTCCGTCAACCTCCCGCGTTATCTGGTGGGTGCGTGGGTCTGTGAGCTTCGTGTGCTCCGCTACCGGTAGACCCAGAACTCCGACGAGCCCCCGCCGGGTCTTGCGTAGACCCCGTCGCCGTCCGAGACGATCGCGCCTCCCTCGTCGAAGCCGTCAGGCGCGTCCTCCAGCCGTGTCCACTCATCGGTCACGATGTCGTAGTGCCAGAAGTCCGGCCTGCCGCCGCCGACTGTCGCGAAGATCGAGTTCGCTCCGTCGTAGGCGAGCCACCCGCCATCGGCGAACTCGTCCGGGCTCTGAGCCTTCTCCGTCCACGTCTCCTCGGAGATGTCGTAGACCCAGAACGTTGTGTCGGTGGCGGTTGCGAAGATCCAGTCGCTGCCACCCCAGGTGATGGAACTCCCGTGGCCGATCGGTCCCGGCACTGAGGCGAGCGTGTCCCACTCACCGGAGGTGAAGTCGTACCGCCAGAAGTCATCAGTGTCAAAGCCGCGCACTGCGTAGACGTAGTCGCCCTCGTTCGGGTACACCAGGCTGTTGCCCGCCCAGCGGACGCCGGTCTCCGGGGTGTCCGTCTCGTATTCCCACCCGTCGAAGAGCGGCGAGTACGCGAACATGTTGTTCGTGCCGTTCCCCTGGAGGTGGTAGATGTAATCGCCGGTGTGGGCGAGAGAGGATGACCAGTACGGATCGGCGATGGCGTCCGCCAGTCGCTCCCACGTGTCGCTCGTGATGTCGTACTCCCAGAACGCTCGGTCGAACTCGTCTCGGTCGTCTGACGAGCCCCGCAGGGCGTAGATCGTGTTCAGTCCGTCCCAGCACATCGAGCCGCCCCAGTAGACACCCTCAGGAGCATCGGCCAGGCTCTGCCAGGTCGGCTCCTGGGGATCGCTCGACTTGTCCTCACAACCGATCATCGCGAGCGCCGCGATCGCGGCAGCCACGGCCAGCAGAATGGTCAGTCGCCTCATCGGGGTACCTCCCTTTCTTGGATAGAACCCCACTATATCGCGTTCATATGCCGAAGGCGGGCCCATGCTAAGCCCGCGCGGCCTGCGTGTCAATGCAGATACGCGCAGGCCTCCCATCGGGTGGTTGCAAGACGCGGGCCTCTCGGGCGCGTTTCAGGAGAAAGCACGGGTCCCTTAGCCCGGTGGCGGGAGGCCCAGGAACGAGAGAAAGCCCGCCTGGCTCCAGGCGGGCCTCCTCGCATTCGTTCGTCGGCTCGGCTAGTAGGACGGCTGGCCTTCGGCCCGTGTCTTCACGACGACGTTCGCCGCCTTCGGTCCCTTGCCGTCGTTGACGACCTCGAACTCCACCTCGTCGCCCTCGGCGAGCGTCTTGAACCCCTCCATCTGGATAGCGGAGTAGTGGACGAAGATGTCCTCGCCCTCCTCGACCTCGATGAAGCCGTAGCCCTTCGACACGTTGAACCACTTGATCTTACCGAGTGGCACTCTGAGATCCCCCCTCGCGCGCGGGACCGCCGACGAAAGCGGCGATGAAGGGCACGACGTCATCGCCGAGGACTCACTGCACTCCCGGACCGGCACTGCACGATCGAACGCGCGCAGTATACCTGTTTCTCGGCCCGCAGTCAAGATTAGAGGCCGACGGGATGCCCGGACCGCCCTTGACAGGTGTCCCGACTCTGGTATGGTTCGGGGGCGGAGACCCGCCGCTACCCGGCTCGATGGACCGACGCTACCGAGGGACGCACCGTGATTCCCGACATCACCCAGTTCATCTCGACGACCGCGAACGTGGGTCCTGACACCGCGCACGGCATCGTCCGGACAGTGGTGGCGGTCCTCGTGATCTGGGCCGTCCGCCGCGTCGTCCTCTTCATCGTCTTCCGGCGCGTCGAGGACGCCCGCCGCCGCTACGCCTGGCGGAAGACCACGGGGTATCTCGGGGCAGCGATCGGCGCGGTCACGCTCGCGGTCATCTGGATCGAGGACGTCGGCTCGGTCGCGACGTTCGTCGGGCTCGTCGCGGCCGGCGTCGCCATCGCCCTCCGCGACATCGTCGTGAACCTCGCGGGCTGGCTCTACATCGTCGCGCGGCGCCCGCTCGTGGTCGGCGACCGCATTCAGATCGGAACCTACGCGGGCGACGTGATCGACATCCGGCTCTTCGCGTTCACGATCCTCGAGATCCGGAACTGGGTCGAAGCAGACCAGAGCACCGGCCGCGTGGTGCACATTCCGAACGGGCAGCTCCTCAGGGAGCCGCTCGCGAACTACAACCAGGGCTTCAGCCACATCTGGAACGAGATCCCCGTCCTCCTGACATTCGAGAGCAACTGGAGGAGGGGCAAGGAACTCCTGGAGGAGATCGCCCGCGAGCACGCCGAGAGCCTGAGTCAGACCGCCGAGCAGAAGCTCCGCGAGGCGAGCAAGCGGTTCATGATCTACTACACGAAGCTCACTCCGGCGGTCTACACGACCGTGAGCCAGAGCGGCGTCCTCCTGACGATCCGCTACCTCACGCAGCCGCAGCGTCGTCGGGTCACCGAGGCCGAGATGTGGGAGGACATCCTGACCCGGTTCGCCGAATCGCCCGACATCGAGTTCGCCTACCCGACCACGCGGTTCTTCGACCACGTCCGCGAGACGATGTCCCCCGACCTCCCGGGATCTCCGGTCGCCGCAGGGCCGGAACGAGACAAGTAGCCGGACCTCACACGCACTGCCACGCCCGCTCGTGCCGGCCTCCCGGCCGGCCTCTCAGGGAAGAAACCCCCTCTCACAGACGTCCGTTGAGGTGACGGGTCGCGCCGTCTCTGTTCGCGGGAATCGCGGACGGGCGCGGACCGGATGCCGATATCAGGTACGTGACGAGGAGGGTCCGGAGATGAGACGACACGATCGACTCACCAGACTTCTTCCGGTCGCCGTCCTTCTGGCCGGGGTGCTGATCCCGGTGCTCGTGAGGAGCGGGGGAGACGCTCCGCCTCCCGAGACCGTGGAGCGGAGACTGCGTGGGAAGACGGCGCGCGAGTGGGTCGCCCTGGCGGAACGCGCGAGCGCCGAGGGAGCACACGCACGCGCCCTCGCATGCATCAAGACGGCGGAGAAGGTCGAGCCCGGGACGCAGTACGCCGAGCGTCTCGCCGGGATCCGGCGCGCGCGGTGGCGGAGCAGGACGATCGCGGCCGAACGGACGAGACTCCGTGGCGGCGAGATCGACGCAGTCGAGTACGGCGCCGGCGGGAACGTCGAGTCCGCGTGGCGTCTCGCGGTCGTGTTGCCGGGCGAGAGCCTGTGGAGCCTGGCGCGGAGCGCGGTCGCTGCCGACCGCGGGGTCATGCCCGCCGACGTTCCCGATGCCGACCCCGACGTCCACAGGACGTGGGACGTCCTCACCGATCTGAACGGCGTGCGTGAACTCGAGGTAGGGGAGCTGATTCGAGTGCCCCTGATCGACGCGGAGCGCGCGGCGATTGAGGCGGCGAACCGCTCCGACCTCGCCAGGATCGACCAAGCCGGACGAGCGCTCGCTGCGGGAGATCTCGAGGTCGCGCGCGAGCTCAGGGCCGAGGTGGCCGGCGTCTACGCGAGCGGTACCGCCGCGTGCGCGGACCTCGACGCCGCGCTCGCTGCCGCCGTCCGCGCGGAGCGTGCCCGGGAGCTCGACGCCGCGGCTCGGGCGGAGGCTGCCGAGCATCGGTTCTCGAGAGCAGACAGCCTCGCCCTGGCGGCGGTCGAGATGGGCGCAGACCCGTCGCTCCTCCACGGCGTCGATCTTCTCCGGGATGCGAGGGAGGAGGCGCTCGTCGTCGAGGCCTACGATCTCATCGTGGCGGCCGAGGAGCTGCCGAGGGCGACCCGGTACGCCGAGTTCCGGGACAGCCTCGAGCGCTCGCACTCACTTCTCACGGAGGCCGAGGGCCTCTCCGACGGGGTCCAGTACGGACGGGCGTCGATGCTCGTCGCCGGCATGCTCGAGGACGCGGAGAAGGTCCGCGTGGCGGGCGACGGAACCGTCGTGGCGGCCAAGCCCGCGGGGGTCGACTACACGGAGGCCGCGAGGGCGGCGGTGGAGTGGCTTCTCGGCAGGACGCTCGCGACGAGCGGGAAGCAGTTCCCGCACCACGCCGAGAAGACCGCAGACGAGCTCGCATGGGCGCGGTACCTCGCGGACGCCTCCGAGATGGCAAGGCGCGGCGGCGCCGACTTCGCGTCGCTCCTGACGTCTTCCGAGAGCGAGCTCGAGCTCACGCTCCCGAACCCCGACGGCTATTTCACCGAGTGAGCCGCGACGGGGCGGCGCGGACTTCGCGTCCCTCCGTTTCCTTCTTGAACGGGCCGGCACTCTCCCGCTACGCTCGGCGTAGACGCCGTCCGTTCTCCGGCAGGCCCGCGCGACAGCGTGGGCCTGCCTCGTTCCGGGAGGAAGCATGGCCGACTGGACCGATACCTTCTTCGAAGGATTCTGGGGTCTCATGCAGCGGGCTCCGGTCGTGTCCGAGTCCGCGCCCGAGGAGGCGCGCCACATGCGCCGGCTCCTCAGGCTCCGAAGGGGCTCGAGGGTCCTCGACGTGCCGTGCGGGGACGGGCGCATCTCACTCGAGCTCGCGAGGGCCGGCTGCGAAGTCGTCGGCGTCGACCGGTGCGAGCCGAGCGTTCGGCGGGCGCGTAGGAGGTTCCGTACGGCGGAGCTCACGGGCAGGTTCCACGTCGGAGACATGCGGCGCCTCCGGGCGGGCTCCGGATTCGACGCCGTCGTGAACTGGTGGGGGAGCTTCGGCTACTTCGACGACGGGACGAACCTCGAGGTTCTCCGGGGGTTCGCTTCCGTCATCAGACCCGGCGGCCGCGTGCTCGTCGACCAGGTGAACCGCGAGCGCATCCTTCGCGACTTCCGGGAGCACAACGCCTTCGACTACGGCGGACTCCGGATTATCACGAGGAACCGGTGGGACGCGGAGGCCGAGCGGGTCGAGGGCATCTGGGTCTTCTCGAGGGGAGGGCGGAGAGTCCGGCGGCACAGCTCGATCCGCCTCTACACGCCGTCCCAGATGGAGCGACTCATGGCGTCGGCCGGGCTCTTGCTCGAGCGGCTCTACGACGGGACCGACGGCTCCGACTACACGAGAGGGAGCCGGCGGCTGACGGCCGTCGGGCGGAAACCCGGACGCGCTCCGCGGAAGGAGCGGCGGGGCAGAGGAGTGCGGAAGCGCGCGGCCGGCCGGTAGCCCGGTGACCGCGCGCTCACACGTTCGCTCTCGGAGGCCGGGTTCTACCTCCCGGACATCCTCTTCAAGTACTTCAGGTAGTCGCTCTCGGTCGTGAGGATGACCGACGTGTCCCCGCCGATCGTAGCCTTGTAGCTCTCGAGCGTCCTAAGGAACGAGAAGAACTCAGGGTCCCTGCCGTAAGCGGCCGCGTAGATGCCCGTCGCCTCAGCGTCGGCATCGCCGCGGACCTCCTGAGCGATGCGGTAGGCCTCGGACGTGATGCGTTCGAGCTCCTTCTCCTTCTGCCCCCGGATCTCCGCGCTCTGCCCCTGCCCCTCGGAGCGATAGCGCTCCGCGATCCGTTGCCGCTCGGAGATCATCCGCTCGTAGACCTTGAGCCTGACCTCCTCCACGTAGTTGACCCGCTTGATCCTGACGTCGATGAGCTCGATGCCGTACCGCGGCATCTGCTCCTCGGCCTTCTCGAGGATCTGCCGCGTGATCTCGGACCGACCGACCTCGATTACCTCGCCCTCGCGAGTCTGGACGTCGAGCTCGGTCGCCGCCATCTTGCGGTTCGAGGTTCTGACGACCTCGATGAGGTCGTGGCTCGTGACGAGGTCTCGCGTCACGGCGTCGATGACGTCGTCGAGCCGCGCCTGCGCCCCGAGCTCGTTCGAGACAGACTGCATGAACCTGAGGGGATCGACGATCCTCCAGCGCGCGAAAGTGTCGACCCAGATGTACTTCTTGTCCTTGGTCGGGATCTGGGAGGGGTTCCCGTCCCACTCGAGTATCCGCTTCTCGAAGACGTTCGCCTTCTGGATGAACGGGACCTTCATCTTGAGGCCCGGAGTCGTGATCGGGTCCCCGATCGGACGGCCGAACTGCGTCACGACAACCTGCTGCGTCATGTCGACGACGTAGATCGAGCTCGTCAGGAGGATGAGCACGACGACGCCGAGGATGATTGTGGTCGCGATCGTTCCCGTTCTCATTCTCCACCTCCCTTCTGCTGCAGCTGAAGGAGGGGGATGAGGTTCTCGAGCTCGGGATCTACGATGTACTTGTTCTTAATGCCCGGCAGGACGTCGGTCAGGGTCTCGAGGTAGAGCCTCCGTTTCGTGACGTCCTTCGCCTGCGAGTACTCGCGCCACACGGCGACGAACCGTTCCGCGTCGCCCTGCGCGCGGTTGACCCTCGCGAGGGCGTAGCCCTCGGCGTCCCGGATCATCCGCTGGGCCTCGCCCTCGGCGGCCGGGATCGCTTTGTTGTACTCCGCCCAGGCCTCGTTGATGAGTCGTTCCTTCTCCTGCTTTGCCTCGTTCACCTCGTTGAACGAGGGCTTCACCTGGTCGGGTGGGTTCACGTCCTTGAGGTTCACCGTCACGATCTGGATGCCGGTCTCGTACTCGTCGAGGATGGCCTGCATGATCTGCTGCGTCTCGTCGGCCACCTCCCGGCGCCCGACCGTCAGGACCTCCGTCACGCTCCGGTCGCCGACGATGCGTCTTGTCGCCGCTTCCGAGACGTCCCGGAGGGTCTCCGGCACCTCTCGCACCTTGAAGAGGTACTTCACCGGGTCGCTGATCCTGTACTGGACGATCCACTCAACCACCGCCGCGTTGAGGTCCCCCGTGAGCATGAGCGACTCCCCGGAGAAGTCCCCGCGCCGGTAGACCGTCCGGATCCCCGGGCGCTCCGTCGCGAAACCGAACTCCTCCTTGAAGACGTACCTCACGCGCACCTTGTGGACCTTCTCGAGCGCGAACGGGAGCTTGAGGTGGAGTCCGGGCTGCACCGTCCGCGCGTACGCTCCGAGTCTCTTCACGACGCCGACCTCGTCGGTCGCGACGGAGTAGAAGGTCGTCGACAGGAGGATGATCGCGACGATTCCGATGACGACCCAGCGAGCCAGGTCGCCCCGGAGCGCCGGGATTTCGAGGCGTTTCCTCGGTCTCACGAGCATCTCGGGATCGAACTCCATGAGGGCTCCTTTCCGATCGGCACGGGCGACGCGTGGCGCGGGCACACCGCTTCTGCCCGGTCGATCCGGATGGTGGTCGTTCGTCTTCGGCGTGCGGCCATGGTATCCGGGGGGGAGGGGACTTGCAACGGGCAACCGCCGGAGGAGGCGCGTGGCCCCGCCCGCCACGGGCCGGCCCACGGACTTCGGCCGCGGGCTGCTGCTTGACGAGCCGTGCTCTATATGCTAGAATCCCTCCAATGAGCGGATTATGAGATGTCGCGGGACTGGCTGCCCAACGGCTCGCAGCAGCCTGAGCCCGCGGCGCGTGTCCATGAGGCCGTGAGGCCGGGGAGACTGGGAGATGAAGTACGCGTCTGTCGTCGCCCTCGCGCTCCTGGCGCTGGCAGGTACGGCGTTCGGTGCGCAGAGGATCGTACACTACGAACACTTCACAGCCGTGTGGTGAAGCACGTGTCCGGCGGCCGCAATCACGCTGGACGCGTGGCAGTTGCCACACACAGAAGCTGGTGAGATCTGTCTTGTTCAGAACGACTACGACGATTCCTTTAACTCCGCGAGGGTGTCGTTCCTCGGCGTGTCGGCGTGGCCGACCGTCTGCGGGAGCGGTCTCTCCGACTGCTGGCCCCTCACCTGGCTCGAGGCCGACTTCCAGGCGCACGCGGCGGTCCCCTCGCCGCTGACCATCTCCATCACCGAGAACGGGCAGGGCGACTTCACGGCGCACATCGAGGCCGAGGAAGACGTCGTCGACGCTGACTTCTTCATGGTCGCGACGCTCGACGAGTACGTACCCTCGGCCTCCGGGATGTCGCACCTCCCGCACCACGTGAAGGTCTACATGACCCCGCCGAGCTCGGGGGAGCCCTTCACCCTTCTGATGGGCGAGAGCGTCGACATCAACAAGACGTTCACCGTCCAGCCCGAGTGGGACTACAGTGACATGGGCGTCGCGGCGTGGGTCAGCAGGCCCGGCGGCACGAACACGAGCCCCTGCCCCTACGGCGACATCGGGAACAAGAACGAAGTGCTCCAGTCCAGCTGGATGGCGGCTGGCGGCACGTCGGTGCCCGAGGGCGTCAAGGCGAAGTTCGCGCTCTCGGCCCCTTCGCCGAATCCGTTCTCCGGGAAGTCCCGCATCGCCTACAGCCTGCCCGACAACGGCCGGGTCACGATCCAGCTGTACGACGTGGCGGGGAGGCACGTGGCTGTATTGCAGGACGACGTCCTCCCGGCCGGGCCTCACGCCGTGACGTGGGACGGTCTGGACGAGGGTGGCCACGAGTGCGCGGGCGGGATCTACTTCGTTCGCATGACGTTCGAGGACGGACAGGTGGCGAGCGAGAAGGTCGTGAAGCTGAAGTAGGTGGGCCGGGACGTCGCTCGCGGGAGCTGCTGCGCAGGTTCCCGGGAGCTCCCGGCTTCACACCGATGGATCCAGGACGGGCGCCCGAATGGGCGCCCGTCCTGCGTGAGGGCACAGCTCTCCGAAGAAAGCCATTGACACCAGACGCCATATGCTCTACCTGTACAAGTGATCGGCACGTGGGGCGCCTGTGGCGGGACGGAGTCCGGTCATGGCGCGCTTCATGCATCTGCCATGCGATGGGTGTAACAGGAGCCGTCGCATGCGGCTCAAGGGAACCGGGACTGCGCTCCCGGGGAGGTGAGGCAGCGTGAGGAAGCTGCTGCTGGTGTCAGTGTTGCTCGCGGCGCTGTTCGTGGCCACCGGCGCGTCGGCGACCATCTTCCTCTACGAGGACTACGACTCGAACACCGAGAGCACCACGTTCGCTGCTCGCGGCTCGAGCAACGGGACCTCGGTCGAGGGGAGCGGCGGGTCGGGCGGACCGGGCGGATCCGGTGGCGACCTGATGACACCTGAGATCGAGGATCCACCACCGCCGCCCGTGCCCGAGCCTGCTACGTGGGCGCTTCTGAGCACCGGGCTGGTGGGATTCGGCGCCGCCTTCCGGAAGAGGCTCTTCCGGTAGGTCGCGATTCCGCAGAACAGAGTCATTCCGCGACGGGGCGGGAACCCAGGTTCCTGTCCCGTCGTTCTCGTGCGCCCGGGAGTGCGGCACGGGCGCCGGGGCGCGAGTGGCCCCGGAACCTCCATTCCCACAAGTACTTGACCGGGCGGGACATGTGTGCTATCCTGTTATCTAAGGACTCGCAACGAGAGCCCCGGCTCGGGCCGAGGTAGGCGTATGTTCATGCCCGGGCGGGGCAGGAGAGATTGAGAGGAGGCAGGAATGAGAAGGTGTTATCAGATCGCGATCGTCGCCCTCGCGCTGGCCCTCGCCACGTCGGCGTTCGCCACGGAGTACCTCGAGGTGAGCGCGAAGGGCGCTCCTGCGGGCGACTGTCTGGGCCTCGACCAGGTCGGTGGGGTGAACATCTCGCTCACGCCGGGCATGATCTACACGGTGACGGTCGACGGCGACGCTCGCGCGAACCCGCTTCCGGGAGGTGAGTTCGACGGCCTGTTCGTCTACTACTACGACGGCACGGCACCGGACCATCCGATCCAGTACTTCCTCCCGAAGAACGAGCCGCTCGTGTTCGTCGCGAGCGACACTCCGTTCTACGCGTTCCTGGTCGACAAGACCCTGAAGGACGTCGCCGACAACTCAGGCATCTTCACGTTGACGTTCGAGGCGGCCGGAGGCACGCGCGAGACTCTCGACGTCAACGCGATCTTCAACTGCATCGGCCTCGAGGACATGGGCGCGGCGAAGATCATCCTGACACCGGAGCAGTTCTACTCGATGTCAGTGACGGGCGAGGCCTGCACGAACGGGCAGCCCGACGGGTGCTTTGACGGCGTCTGCCTCTTCTACCGCAGGATAGACGAGGAGCCTCCGCGACCCATCCACCCGATCCTTCAGGTCCTCCATCCGGGCGAGGTTCAGAACTTCCAGATCCACGTCACGGGATGGGTCTACTCGTTCTTCGTCGACGAGAGCTTCTTCACGGTCGGCAACAACTACGGGGCCATGACGCTCGCCTTCGACGACCAGACCCCGGTTGAGAATGCGACCTGGGGAACGATTAAGGCGCTGTACCGGTAGTCCCCCGACCGCCGGTGACCGCGGCCCAGGGCCGCGAAACAGGAGCAACATGAAAGAGGGGCTCACCCGCGGGTGAGCCCCTCTCTTCGTTCCGTTGCGGGCGCGCCTGCCCGCGCCGGTCGCGGCGGCTACTTGATGAGAACGGTCTTCCTGGTCCGGTTCTCGCCGCCCGCGGCGAGCCTCACGAAGTAGATCCCGTTCGCGACCCTGTTCCCACCCGCGTCGGTGCCGTCCCAGGTCTCCTCGTGGGGGCCGGCGTCATACGGACCCGACGCCACGACCTTCACCAGGCGTCCGGCCACGTTGTAGACCTCGAGCTCGACGTCCCTGCTGTCAGGGAGGAAGAAGCGCATCGTCGTCACGTTCCCGAACGGGTTCGGGAACGCCGGGTTCAGGGCGAGGTGCCTGGTGGTCGCCGGCTCGACCGAGGTGAGTCCTAGGTCGACGCGGATCGCCCGCTGGTGCGCTCCGGCGTTCCCGCCGACGCGCAGCCAGAGCGTCGCGAGAGAATCCTCGCGGGCGTCAGACACCACGAGCACGAAGGGGTCGCCTTCGTTCGCTCCGTTCCCGCCGGCGGGGATGTCCGCGATCGCCGCCGTGCTGTCGACGACCGCGACCGAGGAGTCCCCGGCCGAGAGCGTGAGCTCGACGCCGCTGGCGGCGGCGAGCCCCTCGTTCGAGAGCTCCACGACGAGCGAGACGGTCTCGCCGACCTCCGCCTGCCCGTTCCCGTTGCCGCCCTCGCTGTCGTCGACGGCGAGCCCCTCGAACACGAGCCACGGAAGAAGGAGTGTCTCCGGCGGAACCGTCGTGAAGCGGACGGCGAGGTCGTCCTGAAGAGGCGCGGCCCGCGGATCGTACACGCCGTTGTGGACGTACTGGAGCCCGTCACGCTGGTCGGGACTCTCGATGCCGACCGTACAGCTGTCCGGGTCCGCGACCGTCTTGTACTGGAAGAGGATCACGCTGTTCCCCGACGGCGTCGGGTAGAAGTTCGGGTCGTAGAACACGACCTGGAAGGTCTCGGCGTCGGGGCTGTTCTTGTGCCGGACGGCCTCGTACTGGACGACGAACCTGTGGCCGATCATGTCGCTCCAGGTGTAGACGTCGCCGCCCACGGAGGGATCGAGGTCGGTCCAGAAGGGAGCCACCATGCTCGGCGGCCCCAGGTCCGACGGGATAGGCGTGTTCGTGCCGTACTCGAAGTTGGTCATCTCGAGCGCCACGAACCCGTTCGAGCAGAGCACCGCGTACGGCGTGGGGTCGTCGTAGTACGTGTTAATGAACGGCGGGAAGACGAGCTTCGTGTCGTCGTCGTTGTCGCTCACGCGGTTCATGCGGACGCCCGGTCCCGGCGGCGCGATCTCGATCCACTCGAACTCCGGCGCCTCCGCGAACAGGGTGTCCGTCGAGTCGTACGCGTAGTAGCCGTGGAAGTCGGGTCCCGAAGGGAGGGTGTGGAGCGACGTGAACACGTCCAAGTCGATCGTGAGACTTTCGGCGTAAGCGTACGAGGCCGCGTCGGCCTCGACCCTCAGCCTGAGCGTCGCGGTGTAGTCCGAGGGGACGCTCGGTGCGATCGAGACGACGAACGGCGCGTCCACGTTGACGGCGTTCGACCCCTCGTCCACGTCACCGTACGCTGCGTGGTCCGCGGCGACCGACACGTACGGGTCGTCGCTCGAGAGGTAGGCCCTTACCGCATCGAGGCCGGAACCGGATTCGTTCCCGAGCGTCACGGTGAGGCCGGCCGTCTCGCCGGGCGCCGCGGCCCCGTCGCCGTTCCCGCCGGGAGTCGCGTCGTCGACGGTGAAGGAGGTGACGGCGAGGTCGCCCGTCACGGTCTCGAGAGGCGCGGGGCGCCACGTGCTCGAGGTGCCCGCGTAGGCCATGGCGAGCGTCACCGGGATGTGGGCGCCTCCGGGCCACGTCTCCGAGAGCTCGAGCGTGAATGGCGTATTGGAGCACGCCGTCCCTCCCGACGGGATGTCGGGGAACGTGGCGACGCTGTCGACGAGCGTCACGAACTCGTTCGGCGTGCGGAGTGTCACCGAGACGTCGGTCGCCTCGGTCCCGCCGATGTTGGAGACACAGAAGGAGACCTCCGCCGTCTCGCCGGGGCTCAGGTAGCCGTCTCCGTTCCCGCCGCCCGCGTCGTCGACGTCCGCGCTCTCGTCGATGAGATACGCCGCGGCCGGACCGAGGAGCCTCCGTCCGTTCCAGGGGATGGCGTTCTTCGTGGCGGCCGTGAGGTCAACGCTGCAGGGGAGGGCCGCCTCGAAGGAGAACACGATCTCGCCGCCGCCGTCGGTCTCGCCCCACATGAAGAGCGAGGTGTCCATCGCGCACGTCACGGCTGCGTCGGCGACGGGCCCCCTGTCCGACGTCACGGTCAGCGTGAGAGCAACGTCCTCGTAGTCGACGGCCACGTCGAGCGCGACGTCGAGGGGCGAAGCCTGGGCGGTCCACAGCGAGAGCGCCGGGTCCCCGAGCAGGCTCCAGCCCTCGTACTCCTCCTGGTCGTAGACGTGCGCGAAGAGGTTCGCTTTCGCGGCGAGGGTCGCCTCCCCGAGAACGGTGCCCTCGCGGAGGGCGCTTCCGAAGAATCCCTCGCAGACGTAGCCCCTCTTCCGAGAGAGAGCCTCTCCCTGTCCAAAGGTACACGTCCCGTAGAAGGCCGCTCCGCCTATGAGGTCGTCCGGAGATCCCGCCTTGAGCCACAGCTCGGAGAAGTGTGGATCTCCTACGAACGCGCCCGTGAAGCAGGTCGCCGACATCACGATCGGAAGCTCGCCCACGTTCGTGAGCATCGTCGGCGCGAACGTGAAGGGCTGAGCCCAGAAGTCCCCCGCGACCCCACGGTAGCTCACGTACCCCGGCCCCGCGTTCAGCGAAGCGTACGTGTCGGAGATGTCGATGCCGTCGGCGGCCGCGAGGAAGTCGACCGGGGCGAACCCTAGCGAGTCCATCAGGTCCTCCACGAACCCGGTGTTCTCGTAGTAGATCATGTCACCCATGTCGAAGTCGTCGCGCAGGAGGAGGCTGCCGGAGAGCATCCACGTCGGGTCGTCCGCCAGCCACGGCCTGTCGTACGCGAAGCACTTCGCGATCATCGTCTCCAGCTCATCGACGGTGTCGGCGGGCAGCCGACCGACGAGGATGTCCGACAGGAAGTCGTTCCCGTCGACGGCCGCGTACCGGTTGTCCGAGTGGAACTCGACGCTCGGCCGGTACGTCGGCACGAGCTCCGAGTCGCCGACGATGAGGAGGAACTCGGGCGGTATATCCCAGGTGTGATAGGCGTTCGAGACGTAGTCCTGAACGTCCTCGAAATCGAAGCCGGTCTCCAGGATCGACACGACCTTCGGGCGAAGGCCCGCCGCGGCCCTCCACTCGACGAGCGGCATGATGGCCTCCTCGAGCGAGTGGCCGGTGATCACGAGGTAGCGGGCCCCGGTGGGCGCGGCGTCGCGTCCGCGTCCCCCGTCCCGGGGGAGGGGCGCCAGGCCGACGCCGGTCGGCGCGCCAGAGTAGTTGATGATCTGCCCTTCGTAGATCCGGCGGAAGATCGGCGAGACCGGGTTCGGCGGTCCCGACTTCTCGTTCGTGCCTGCGCCCGGCGCGGATCGGAGCGTGAGCTCGATGGGGGCGCCGTCGCCCGGCGCGTATGTCACCTGCACGACGCGGACGTCCCGCAGGATCGCCGGCTCGGACACGTCGAGGGACGCGGCGGGACCGGTCCCGGCCGGTGCCGGGACTCCCGTGACCTCTGTCTCGATCGCACCCGTCGGAGGGACCTCGACCAGGACGGTGAACGGCCCGATCGCCGACGAGACCGCGAGCCACGAGCTTCCTCCGTAACGGTCCGCGCGCTCGGGCCGGAATCGCACGGGCCCGCCTTCCGCGGACCCGCCGCGCGGGGTGCCCGGCCGCCAGTCCGCCTCGAAGCGGAGCGTCACGTAGTCGTCGCTCTCCGAGACGACCGTCGCGGTCGACTCGCAGCGCGGAGTGTCTTCCGACGCGCGCGCCACGTGTGACGCCTCGCCGTTCGACGAAGACGTCGTCCCGACGTGCGGGAGTGACAGAACGAAGACCGCGACCAGGAACGTCGCGGCCATGACGGTAGGTACGGGACGCGACACAGTGTCCTCCGGTGTAGACCTATCGGGGGCCCATCCGCGTCCGGCTAGCGGAGCCTCCTCATCATTATGGCATCGCGAGTCGCCCCTGTCAATCCGTTCGGGGAGCGTCGCTTACGGGCCGTCGCCGCCGCCCCAAGAGGAAGCGCCCGTCGTTCGACGGGCGCTTCGAACTGAGCGCAAGCCATCTGCGTCAGGTGCCGCTCTGCCGCGCGTGTTCCGCGGCCGTGGCTATCTCAGCACGACTGCCTTCCTGGAGGCCGTGTTGCTGCCGGCCTCGACGCGGACGAGGTAGACGCCGCTCGCGACCCTCCCGCCCGAGTTGTTCGTTCCGTCCCACGGGAGCGCGTGCTCGCCGGCCTCGAGCGGGGCATCGCAGACGGTCTTCACGAGCCTGCCCGCCGTGTTGTAGACGCGCACGGTCACCCTCTCGGACTGGGGGAGGGTGAGCCGCATGGTCGTGCTGCCCTGGGTCGGGTTCGGGAAGCACGGCATGAACCTGAAGGCGAGCACCTCGCCGTCATCGATGCCGGTCTCATCAACGACGATGTGGAGGTCGAACCTTGCGCTGCCCTGGTACGCGCCGCCGTTCGCCTCGACGAGCGCCCACAGCGTCGCGATCGAGTCGGCCGCCGCGTCCGAGACGTAGAGCTCCAGGTCTCCCTCGGCGCTGCTTCCCGTCCCGCCCGAAGGGATGTTCGGCACGGCCGCGGTGCTGTCCGTGACGGTGATCGCGCTCTCCGCCGACGTCAGCGTGAGCGAGACTCCGTTCGCGGCTTCGATGCCCTGGTTGGTGAACTCGAGCGAGATCTCGATCGTCTCTCCGGGCTCGGCTCTCCCGTTCCCGTTTCCGCCCGACGAATCGTCGATCGTTGCATCGTTAAGGACGAGCCACGGCGCCTGCGGTTCGCCCGGCTCGATCGTCGTGAACCGGATCACGTTCCCGTCCACGAGCGGCGCGGCGTGCAGGCCGTACGACCCGTCGAAGAGGTACTCGATGCCGTCGGTCTGGATCGGGTTCTCGATGCCCACGGTGCACTCGTCGGGGTTCGTGACGGTCTTGTACACGAACAGGAGCTCGCTGTCGCCCGTCGGCGTCGGATAGTAGTTCCGGTCGCGGATGATGACCTGGAACGTCTCGGCCTCCGTCGTCCCCCAACGATAGACGCCCTCGTACTGGACTATGTAGCGGTGGTTGGCTACGTCGTTGTACCTGTACACGTCGCCGCCCGCCGAAGGATCGAGGTCGTCCCAGAACGGCGAGATCATGGCCGCCGGGCCGTGAAGGCTCGGGATGCCCGAGTTGTCACCGTAGATGTAGTCGTTGGGTCCGGCCGTCACGAAGCCGTTCGACGAGATCGAGAACCAGTAGAAGATGGTGCCGTAGAACTGGATGCCGAACGGGAGCGGCAGCGGAGTGATGGCCGCGTCCTCGTCCGTGATCTGGCTCACGATCGTGCCGGGGCCAGGAGGAGCGATGTCGAACCACTCGTAGGTCGGAACCGGCGCGAAGAGCGTGTCCGTGACGTCGTACGCGTAGTAGCCGTACTCGTCCGGTCCGGTGGGGAAGCTTGCCGGCTGTCCGATGATCGTGAGGTCGACGTCGAGCGTCTCCGCGTACGCGTAGCTGTGGCCCGCGGCGGAGAGGATCAGATCGAACGACGCCGTCTGGCCGGTCGGCGTGTTTGGCATGACCGACACGACGAATGGTACGGCGTGGTTCGCGACGTCGGCACCGGGAGCCGCGTCGGGGAACGTCGTATGTCCCGTCGTGACCGCGACGAAGGACGACTCGCTCACGAGCGTGGCGTCGATGTCGGCAAGACCGCAGAGCCCGGAGTTCGTCAGCGTAAGAACCAGTCCCGCCGTCTCACCGGGGCCGACGTTCCCGTCCCCGTCGCCTCCCGGCGTCGGGTCGGATACGGCGGTCCCGTCGTAGACGAACCTGCCGGTCGCGATCGGGATCGGCGGCATGTCGGAGATGATCGTCTCGCCGTCGAACGTGATGGAGAGCCACGCGGGCGCCTCGTGCCCGACCGGGCACGACGCCGAAATGGTCAGCTCGAAGTCGTCGAGTCCCCACGTCGTCTCGCCGGCCGGTATCGTCCCGTAGGCGGCAGTGCTGTCGGTCACCGTCGCGTGGGGGTCATCCGTGCGCAGGGCAGCGGCCGTCGTGACGGCCGTCTCGTCTCCCACGTTATGGAGTTCGACCGCGACCGTCGCCGTCTCGCCGGGGCTCAGGTAGCCGTCGCCGTTCCCTCCGGACGAGTCGTCGAGCGTGAGCTCGGAGAAGATGACGAACGGCCCGCTGTCCAGCACCTGCGCGACCGCCTCGTACGCGTAGCAGTTCCTCCGCGTGATGGTGAGCGCGAGCTCGCCGGGCGTCAGGGGTTCGATCGGTATCGACACGTTGCCGGTCGCGTCGGTGTACCCGAACGAGAACACCTCGCCGTCCTTGGTCAGCGCGACGAGCGCGTCGGCCGCCGGGGTGCCCTCCACGGTCACGGAGACGGCGAACTCCTGGAGTCCGATCTGCACCGCGTGGACGTGCTCGACCGTCATGTCCACCGGGTCGGCGGTCCAGAGGGAGAGCTCCGGATCGCCGAGGAGGTTCATCCCCTCGTACTCCATCTGCTCCGGTTCGATCATGTAGAGCTTGAGCTTCCCGGCGTTGCAGGCTTCGCCCAGCGTGAGTCCGTTCTCGCCGAACGCGTTCTCGAAGAAGCCCGTGCACACGTACCCCCGGCGGCGTGAGAGCTGCTGACTCCCCTCGATCGCGGTGTTCGACCCGAAGAACGCGACGCCGCCCTTGGGGTTCGTGCTGGTGCCCGCCCGCACCCACGCCTCGCAGACGTAGAAGTCATGATGGAAGGTCCCCGTCCCACAGGTCGCCGAGACAACGACCGGGAGCCGGTTGACGTTCGTGAGATTGTACGGGTCGATGTCGAACGGGTTGTTCCAGTTGTAGAACGCCTGCCCGCGGAAGTTGAGGAAGCCCTTCCCGGCGTTGACGGACGCGTAGACGTCGCCCGTCGTCGAGTCGTTCCTGCGGAAGAGCGTGTCGATCGGGGCGAGCTCCATCTCGTCCATGAGGTCGTACACGTCCCACGTGTTGTCGTAGTAGATGTAATCGCCGTTGTCGTAGTCGTCGGCCACCATGAGAGTCGCGCTCGCCGGCCAGTGCGCGTACATGCGAGGCGGCGTCCTCTCGTACTTCAAGTACTTCACGACCTGGGTCGCGCACTGCCCCGACGTGTCGGCCGAGAGCCGCCCGATGAGGATGTCCGCGAGGTAGTCGCCGCCGTCTATCGCGGCGTAGTAGTTGTCGGTCGGCGTGAGGCCGTCGCCGATCGGGAGGGCCTCCGTGTCGCCGACGAGCAGCACGAACTCAGGCGGGATGTCCCAGGTGTTGTAGGCCTCTGTGATGTAGGCGCGAATCTGCGACTTGGAGGAGCCGATGAGCGAGAGCCTTGTGACGATCGTGCTCACACCCTTGAGTCGCTTCCACTCCGCGAGCGGCTCGACGAGGCCCTCGTACAGGTCGCGGGTGATGATGAGGTAGCGCGCGCCGAACGGGTCGCGTCCGCCGGGACCCCGGTCCGGGGAGACGGCGTCCGCCGGCTCCGGCCGGTAGTTCACGATGCTCGTCTCGTACATGCGGCGGAACGCGGGAGACGGCGGCATCCGCCTGCCGACCTTCTCGTTCGCTCCCTGCTCGGAGGTTGCGCGGAGCGAGAGAACCGCGGCGCTCACGGGCGCGCGCCCGCTGGTCGCGGCGGGGGAGAAGGTGACACGCACGAGACGCACGTCGCGCATGATCGCGGGCTCGGAGATCCGGAACAGGTCGCCGACCTCGAGCTCGCTCGCCGCGCCGTCGACCGACTCAAGGGTCGCCTCTACCGCTCCACGGTCCGGCACCTGAACGAGTATCGAGAACGCGGCGGGACCTCGCGCACTCGCGGACCACGCTCCGTCGGGGAAGGCACTGCCGTTGCTTTCCGTTCTCTCGTACGCCGCGTTCGCGAGCTCGGGCGTCTCGTCGTCGGCCGCGCCCGGAGAGCGCCATGCGTCCGGCGGCCCCGTCGCCTCGAAGCGAAGCACGACGGCGTCCGCCGTGCTCTCCTCGACCTCGACCGACGATTCGACGACCGGCGGACTGTCGCTGGTGTGAACGGCCCGCGTGATCCCCCCGGTCCACGCGGTCTCAGTGATGACTGCCCCGGATGCGACCAGAACGACGGCCGTCATGGCGAGCGCGAACCCCACGTTCAAGCGCGACCCACGAAGCACGTTTCCCTCCCTCTCTTCAAAGGCGTGATCCTGCACCACGGCCAAGGCCATGTGGTGCAACCGTTCCAGTATATCACATGAATGGTCATTCGTCAACCAGTGGGGGCATCGGCGCTCTGTTCCGTGTGACTGCGGCGTCCACTCCAGGGGGCGTTCTCACCAGGCCTGCGGGGGCTACGGGGATCCGGCATCCTGCCGCGCGGCGAGCCACTCGGCGGGCAGGGGGCCCATGTCGATGCACCTGGCGGTGGCCTTCGCGACCTCCGTCCCGTCCGGGAGGAGCCCTTCCGCCTCGACCTCGTAGACCTTCCCCCGCTTCCCGGTGAGGCGCGCGCGGACCTCGAGCGGGCTCTCGACTGGGAGAGGCTTCAGGAACCGGACGTTGAGCTCCGCCGTGACCGCCAGCCTGCCCCTCATGTTGATGAGTGTGACCATGGCCTCGTCGAGGACCGTCGAGAGGAGGCCACCGTGCACGACGTCCCGGTAGCCCTGGAACTTCTTGGGGAACGCGACCGACGTGGCGACCTCGTCGCCGTCGAAGGTGAACTCGAGCTTCAGCCCGTCGGCGTTCCTCTTGCCGCAGGCGAAGCACATGTGGTCGTCCCTGAGATCCACTTCGGCCATAGAGCCTCCGTCCGGGGCATGCCCCGGCTACTCGCCGTCACCGACCGGCTCGGCGGGGGTCTCGACGATCGCCCGCGCTTCCTCCAGCCTCTCCGTGGGCACCATGACCTTCACGGCGCCGAGTCCGTCGACGGACACGGGGAGCACCGTCGAGACCGACTCGTACTGGAACTCCACCGGGATGCCCGCGGCCTCCAGCGCCGACTTGATCCCGTTCGCTTCAACCTCGCCGTTCGCCGTGCACACCTCGTCGTACGCGAGCTCGTGGGACTCCGAGCGAGCGCCCTCGGTCTGCGCGCCGCCGTTCGGTTCGTTCTCGTTCGTCATGGGCGACCCCTTGTTCTGACTCCGCCGCCCCTCGAGGGAACGGCGTTCGTCGTCCGAAGCCCGCTTCTCCACGCAGTATACCCCCGGAGACCCCGCTGGGCCAGCCAATCCACCGTGCGGCTCGACTCGCCCGCCACGCCCGGCCCCTCGACCCCGGCGTGAGGCTGTGCTAGCATCCCCGTTGGGTCGCCGCCGCGACCCTCCGCAGACACAGCGACGCGTTCAGCAGAGGAGCCGAAGGGTGCGTTCGTTCGGTCGCCGCTGGGTGAACCTGGCGTTCATCCTCACGCTCGCGGTCTTCGCCGCCGCTCTCGCCGTCTACCTCGCGACGGCGGCTCGCTCCCTGACGTGGGGCGGGACGGCCGAGCTCGCGACGATCGCTCGCACGCTCGGCGTCGCCCGCCCGCCGGGGCACCCCCTCTACACGCTCGTCTCGGCCTTCGTCGTCCGCGTCCCTCTGGGCGCGCCGGTCTTCCGCCTCTCTGCTCTCTCCGCGCTCCTCGCAGCCGGTGCCGTCGCTGCTTTGACCCGGCTGACGTGGGAGCTCACGGGCGTCGCTTTCCGACCGAGCCCCTCGCCGGCGTCGGCGGTCGGTCGGGCGGCCGGTTCCGTCCTGGCAGGGGCCACCTTGGCCCTCTCGCCGACGTTCTGGACGCACGCGACGGACGCCGGCATCCACCCGATGACAGCTCTGACGGGCCTCTCGGGGCTCGCGTTCCTGATCGCCTGGGTGGGGGCCGGGACATGGCGCGGGGCCGCAGGCGGGGGCACGAGCGAGGCCGCGGAAGGGGAGTCGGGCCCGGCTTCGCAGGAGGCAGGGGCAGGGGGCGACCGCGCTCTCTACGCCGCCTGGTTCCTTCTCGGGCTCTCCCTCGCGCACGTGCCGACCGCGGTGTTTCTGGTCCCGACCTTCGTCATCCTCACCTGGGGTGGGCTGAGGAGACGTCCGGGCTTCCTCGCGGTCGCGGGATCGCTCACGCTCTTCGCGGTCGGACTGTCGGCCTACGTCTACCTCCTGCTCCGCTCGCAGCAGGGCCCGGGCGTCGCGAGCGCGGAGCTCACCGGCTGGTCCGACGTGCTTCGGTACGTGGCGTCCTCGTCCGCGGTCACCCCGGAGAGGATCGCTCCGTTCCTCGAGGTCGCCCGCGAAGCGGTGGCGGCCGCGGTGCGGCTTCCCTCCGAGATTCACTGGACCGTGCTCGCCGCAGCGGCGGCGGGGCTCTGGGTGCTGTGGAAGAGGAGCCCGCTGCTCCTCGTCGCTTTGGCGCTCCCCGGAGTTCTCGCGGCAGCGCACGCGGTCGGCTTCTTCCTGCGCGCCTCCGGCGATTACCTGGTTCCGGCGTACACGGTTCTGGCGATCGGCGCGGGGGTGGGTCTCACCGCTGTCGTCGCGAAGGCGCACTGGCGGTCGGGCGTCATTCGGGTCGCCGTTCTCGCCGTCCCCGTCGCCGTCCTCGCGGTCGTGATGACGAACAGGATCGAGTCGCTCTGGCCGGCGCACGACCGACGGGCGGAGGACGCTCCTTCTGTCTACCTGGGCCGCCTGCTGGACGGGCTGCCCGGGGATTCGATCGTATACACCGAGGCCGATCACCTCGTCTCTCTCCTCCGCTACGCACGGTCCGTCGAGGGAGTCCGGCACGATGTCTCCGTCGTCGACGTCCGAGACCGCGCGCGGCGGGTCGACGCGCTGTCCACGGGCGTCGCCCTTCCCGTCGAGTCGGAACTCGCTGCCTTCTTCGGTCAGGAGAGCGCGGTGCCGTGCGAGCCCCTGGCTCGGGACGTGCTTCCCGTCCGCGACTACCTGCCCCTCGTCCTCTCGAAGAACGCGGGCGAGCGTCCGCAGTTCGCCGACGTCCGGCTCGGAGCGGCGTCCTTCCCCGACAGGTGCGTTCGTGCCGGCCTCCTCGTGGAGGTCGCGCCGTCCCGCATCGTGACGGTCCCGTCCGCGACGCCGCTCACCGCTGATGCGCCGTGGAGCGGGTACCTCCGCGATCTCACCGACGGCGGGAGCACCTCGCAGGCGACGCTCGAGACCTACGCGGGGACGCTCGCGGAGTACGGGCGGCTGGCCCTCGCCAAGAGCGCGGTGGAAGAGGCGATCCCCGTGCTAGAGGCCGCGCGAGACCTTGCGCCGTGGCTCCCGGAAGCGAGGAACGCTCTCGGCGTCGCGTTCCTGCGGGCGGGCCGCGTGCAGGAGGCCTTCGTCGAGCTTGAGCACGCGCTCGAACTCGCTCCCGGCCTGGCGGAGACGCGCTACCACCTGCACGAGTGGTATCTCGGTGGTGGCGACCTGGAACGCGCGCGCGACGAGCTCACCGCGGCGGTCCGCCTCGACCGGTGGAACGCGGGGTACCGGCTCGATCTCGCGGCGCTCCTCGAGCGGATGGACGAGCTCGAGCGCGCGGATTCGGTCTACCGTTGCGCCGAGCGCGTGCTTCCCTACGAGTGGTCCGTGAAGTTCGCCTACGGCGACTTCCTGGCGAGACACCGGCGGTACCCCGAGGCCGTCAGCGCCTACCGGCGAGCGGAGGAGCTGGGCCCGGTCTCCGCGGTGTCGCTCCGGAACATCGGGCGGTGCTACTGGGAGGTCGACGATGCGGAGCGCGCCATCTCCGCCCTCAGACGCTCTGTCGAGCTTCAGCCGTTCAATCCCGGGCTCAAGTACGACCTCGCGGTGATGCTGAGAGCCTCCGGCCGTCCCCACGAGGCCCTCGACCTCCTGGAGGAGGCCATCCGCATCCTCCCCGGAATCTGGCGGGCGCGCGTTCTGAAGGCGAGCATACTCGGGGACCTCGGCCGCTACGCCGAGGCGCGGCGGGTCTTCGAGTCGGCGGAGACGCTGGGCGCCGACGGCCCCGGGTTCTGGGGTGCCTGGGTCGAGATGGAGCGCGCGGCGGGAGACAGCGTGAGAGCCGACGAGATCGGAGCTCGAATGAACTGACGGCCGGCTCCCTCTTACCTGACGGCGGTTCAGCGAGGACCGGCGCCGGATTCATGACCTCCCGAGCAGGCTGTTGCATCCCTCACGCTCGTTTGTGTACCATCGGGACGGTGGCACGGAGCCCGGGCGGCCCAGTGCGTCGGGCCACCGCCTCACCGGAGCGGTCGGGAAGGAAGAGGAGCCCATTGGGTACCGGCGAGAGCGGGACGGAGTCCAGTGCCCGAAACGGGCGGAGCCGCGCGCGGTTCACGAGCCGTGAGATCGCCATCCTCGGTCTCATGGCTGCGCTCTGGGGCGTCATCGAGATCACCGTCGGCGGGATGATCAAGCCGTGGCGCGTCCCTTTCGGCGGAGCCCTGCTCGCGAGCTTCGGGGTCGTCATACTCCTGACCGCCAGGGCCAACGTCCCCGGGCGATGGTCGACACTCCTCGTCGGAATAGTCGCGGCCGGCATCAGGTTCACATCCGGGTTCGCTGCCGCCCAGTTCGCGGCAATCGGCATCATCGTCGAGGCGCTCATCGTCGAGCTCGTGCTCACCTTCTCGCCTCGGCAGAAGCAGGCCGCGAGGATGCTCGCGGGGATTCTGGCGGTCCTCTGGGCCCTCGTTCATCCGTTTCTCGTGCAGGGCTACATCGCGGGTATCGGGCCGGCCACGATGTACAGAGACACCATCGGGCGGATCGCCGGCTCCGCGTCGCCCGGTGCGGGTCAGGCACTCCTCGTACTCTTCTTCCTCATCGTCGTCCACACAGCACTGGGGGTGAGCGCCGTGCTGTTCGTCGACAAGATCCTCCTGGCGCCAGGACGTCGCGCCGGCGTGCCCATCGGACGCAAGCTCTCGGGTCGTGGCAGACACAAGAGCCGGCCGCCCGGTTCGGGCGGGGCGGGCGGCGGCACCGCGGCCGGGATCGTCGCGATCGCGGCCGCACTCCTTCTCGCCGCCGCGCCCGGCGCTCGCGCTCAGGACGCGGGGCCCTCCCTCGGGGCGGGCAACGGAGCGGCGGAGACGACAGACGCGGGCGCGAAGCCGATCTACGCGCTCCCCGAGATCACCGTCTTCGGCTCGCGGCTCTTCGGGCCGTACTCGGTATTCGAGATCGACGAGGGCGATATCCAGGACGTCGGCGCGGACAACCTCGCCGAGGCGCTCGAGCTCGTGCCCGGGATGGTCGTCAGGACCGACTCGAGGGGGGAGGCCCGGCTCTCCACGCGAGGGCTCGGCGAGCGCGAGATGGTTGTCACGGTTGACGGCGTGCCGATCTCGGACCCGTACACGGGATCGGTCAGCTCCCAGATGGTGCTCTCGGGCGCGATGGGCGCCGTGAACGTCACGAAGGGCCCTGCGGCGAGCGTCTACGGCGCGAACGCGATCGGCGGGGTCGTCGCGGTCACCACGGCGGGCCTCGGGCGGACGGGCATCGGCTTCCAGCTCGTCGCCGGGAACGACGGGCGCTACTCGGGCTACGTCACCGGAAGCGGCAGCGTCGGACCCGTCCACCTCTCCGGTGGAGTCGCGGCCAACTCGCGGTCGGATTTCACGCTCCCCGAGTCCTACGAGCCGGAGGACTGGGAGGACGGCGGGACCCGTGACTACTCCAGCGGCGAAGAGCTGCTCCTGTGGAGCAACGCCTCCTGGGGTCTCGGAGAGAACGCCGACGCCTCCGTCTCCGTCCAGGTGGCCGACGGGCGGCGCGACGTCCCGGCCTCGACGAGTTCGTCCCGCCCGCGCTACTGGCGGTTCCCGTACTGGCGGGAGGTGAGGACCATCGGCTCCGTCGACTGGAGGCCGGACGAGTTCCTGTTCGTCGAGGGGAAGCTGTTCTACGGAACGAACAACAACCAGCTCGCCGCCTACAGCGACTTCGACCGAACCGATCCCACGTGGCTCTCGACCGTCTCGAACGAGGCGTACGGGGGCTACTTCTTCTCGGAGTACCTGGGCATCGAGGGACACAAGCTCTCGGCGGGACTGAACCTGAGGGAGGACATCGCCGGACTCCAGCGCGACGTCGAGCTCGACTGGAACCAGTACGAGTCGACGACGATGTCGCTCTTCGGCCAGGACGTCTTCCGTCTCGGGAAGTCGAACCGCGTGGCTCTCGCGCTCAACACCGACCTCATGGCCGGCGAGGAGCGCTTCCTAGTGAGCGTGAACCCGCAGGCGTCGTGGTCGCGCGCGCTCCCGGCCGGGTACGGGCTCCGGCTCCTCGGCGGACTCAAGACGCGCTTCCCGACGCTCAAGGAGTGGTTCAGCCCGGAGATCGGGAACCCGGACCTCAGACCCGAGAAGTGCGCGGCGGTCGAGGCGGAACTGTCAAAGCGGACGACTGCCGGCTCGCGGTTCTCGCTCCTGTTGTTCGAGCAGTGGGTCCGTGACATGATAGTGACCTCGGGCTGGGGCGAGCCGGCGAGAAACCTCGGCTCCGTCACGTCATGGGGCGCCGAGTTCGGAGCCGAGCACCATGTGACGAGGGACTTCCGGGTCGACGTGAGCCTGGCCCTCACGTCGGCGCGCGACGACGACACAAAGGACCCGGTCCCCCTAGTTCCGCGGACGACCGGGGCGGTAGGCGCCTCGTACCGGCACGGGCCGTACCAGGCCATCGCGCGGGTCGCCAGGGTGGGCGCGAGGAGCGACGGCAGAGGCGGGAGTCTCCCCGCGCACGTCCTCACGGACCTCCGCGGGGTAGTCGAGACGAGATGGGGCAACTTCTTTGCCGGCGTCGAGAACCTGTTCGACGTGCTCTACGAGGACGAGATTGGGTTCCCGCAGCCCGGGAGGAGATTCGAGGTGGGCGTCATGCGGGACCTCTACACGCAGGACCCTTGACCGGAAACGGTCCCCGTCCCTGAGCATCTAAGTAAATGAGTGCGTATTCAGGGGCGGAGCGGGATCGGCGCAGAACGCGCCGGCTCTGGCCGTCCATCCGATCGGGCGTTGAGGAACGGAGTTCGACGAGATGAGCGTGACGACAGGGTGGGGGAAGACAGCGAGGGCGGTCGCGGCGGCAGTGATGCTCGTCGCGGTCGCGTTGACGACATCGGCGTGGGGCGCGGACGGCGTCCGGGTCGAGGGGGAGGACTACAACCTCTACGGCTCGCACAACATTGGCGGCTACCCCATCAGCACCGAGTACTGCGGCAGCGCGAGTCAGTACTTCGCGGCCGACGGCATCGACCTTCCGGGCGAGTGGATCATGCTCGAGGTGATGGTCGAGGAGACGGGCTGCTACGACGTCACTGTCGCGTACCAGTCCTACTTCCAGAACGCCGTCGGGCTCAGGCTCAGGGTGGTCGACTATCCCGAGCCGGGTCAGTCTGTCGTCTCGGACTTCACGCTCACGGAGGGCTACGGATTCGGGTGAGGCCCCTTCTCGATGAGCGCCGGCGGCGCTCAGGTGTGTCTCGAGCCTGGGGTCTACATGTTCCTCATCGAACACCTCTCCGGTGACCGGGCAAGGGTCGACTACGTGGAATTCGTGCTGATGGACACTCCTGTCGAGCGATCGACGTGGGGTTCCATCAAGAACATGTACCGCTAGCGGATTTCCGAAGCAGTTCGGCCGGACAACCCTGCGTCAACGGGGAGGGTGAATGCGATATCTGCACATCTGCGTTGTGGCAATCTTGCTCTGCGCCGCGGTCGCTTACGCTGACCTCACGCACATCACGATCGGTGACATCCCCCGAACCAACACCCACTTCCTGAACTCAACCGAGGCGGCGCTCGCGCGCGCGAACGTCGCGGTCGGCGGGCTCAACGCCTACTTCTACAATCCCGCCTGCGCGTCCGACGTGATGGGTGCGGAGGGCGAGGCGACGGTCAGGTACAACGTCAAGAACCGCGACTACCTGCCACGGGACCTCAGCGTATCGGAGGACGGCTTCAACTTCCCGCAGGCCGTTGCGGCCAAGGGGTCGGCCCAGTGGGTCTTCGGGATCGGCTACTCGAACCCGTCGCACAGGAATGTCGAGATCTCCGGACGCTACACGCCGGAGGGAATGCCGACCGAGAGCTACACCGGCAAGTTCACGGGCGACGTCAGATTCTTCGAAGCCATCGCTGCGGTCAGCATCGGCGAAGGCGGGCAGGGCGGCTTCGGGATCGCGGCCGGCCTCGCAACGCTGACCGAGTCGGCGCGCGAGACCCACGACGGAAGCAATCTGGAGTCGGCGAACCTCGACGGGTCGGCGGCGTCGATCGCGCTTGGGTTCACCTACGACGTCACCGAGCAGATCGGCATCGGTCTCGGCTACCGCTGGGGGACCCAGTTCGACGTCGACGGGGACTGGGACTTCGACGACCCCGACACCCTGGGGCAGACGGGCGACGTCAGCGGGACATCGAAGACGGCTCCCATCGGCGTCGCTGGAGTGAGGTTCAGCCCGTCGGAGAAGTACGATCTCTACCTCAGCTACATCCACGAGGGCTGGGACGAGGCGTCGGCATCCGTCTCTTCCCACTCCGACAACGGGGGGAGCAGGGACGAGTTCGACAAGCCGCTAAGGACGATCGCACTGGGCGCCGAGGGGAAGTTCTCCGAAGGGAAGTACGTCGCCCGTCTCGGTGCTGCGTTCCAGCTCGAGAGTGGCATCGAAGGCGCTCTGATCCCCGCGTACTCGTTCGGACTGGGAGGCGTCTGGAACTTCACCCAGTACGCGTTCGAGACCGCGATCACGCTGGAGCAGTTCGACCTGAACGGAGACGTCTCCGGACAGACCACGAACTACGGGTTCTACTTCACCGTGGCATACAGGCTCTAACCACGAGGGGGCGCCTCCGGATTCTCCGTCCGGAGGCGCCCACTTCCGACGACATGAGAATCGCGGTAGCCATGAGCGGCGGAGTCGACAGCTCCGTCGCTGCGTACATGCTGAAGCGGCAGGGGCACGAGGTCCTCGGTCTCACGATGAAGATCTGGACCTGCGACGAGGACGCCCCCGTCGATCCTCGCGTCTGCTGCGGTCCCGCGGCGATCAGCGACGCGCGCCGGGTCGCCGAGGAGATCGGGATCCGGCACTACGTGGTCGGGATGCGCGGTGTCTTCGAGGAACTGGTCATCGACCACTTCGTCGCCGAGTACGCGCGCGGGCGCACTCCGAACCCGTGCGTGCGCTGCAACCGATACGTCAAGTTCGAGCCGCTCCTCGCGAAGGCTGACGCACTCGGAGCGACACACCTCGCGACGGGACACCACGCGATCGTCGAGTCCGGTCCCGACGGTCGCTTCGCGCTCAGGCGGGCGAAGGACGCGCGAAAGGACCAGACGTACTTCCTCTACTCCATGACCCCGGACCAGCTCGCTCGCGTGCTCATGCCGATCGGGAGGCTCACGAAGGACGAGGTCCGAGCCCTCGCGCGCGAAGCGGGCCTTCCCGTCGCCGACCGTCCCGAGAGCCAGGACGTGTGCTTCGTCCCGGGTGGAGACATCGGGGAGCTCATCGCCGAGCGGCTCCCGTCGGCGCTCGAGCCGGGGCCGATCGAGGACCTCGACGGACGCGTGCTCGGCGAGCACCGCGGCATCGCGCGGTACACGATAGGGCAGAGGAGCGGCCTCGGGCTCGCGCGGCCGCGTCCGGCCTACGTCGTTCGCATCGACCGGCCGCGGAACGTGGTCGTAGTGAGTGACGACGAGGACCTGTTCGCCGACTCGCTCACCGCCGACGAGCTCTCGTGGATCGCGGGCGAGCCGCCGGCGGCGGAGTTCCGGACCAGCGCGAAGGTCCGCTACGCCGCGCGCCCGGCGCCCGCCGCGGTCGAGGTCGTCGGAGATGAGGCGAGAGTCAGTTTCGACGAGCCAGAGCGCGCGCTCGCGCCGGGTCAGGCGGTCGTGTTCTACGACGGAGACCGCGTGCTCGGAGGTGGCACGATCCGGGGGTGATCCCGGTCCTCGCGCCGAGGCCCGCTCCCACGTTCCATCACACGACCCCTTGGCAACTTCGAGTGATGGTGCTACAATGATCCCAGAAGCGGGGTCCGACCGATCTCCTGGAGGTGTGAAGGGGTGAAGGCCGTCGTCCTTGCCGCAGGCAAGGGAACGCGGATGGGCGAGATCACCGACTCGATCCCGAAGCCCATGGTGATGGTCGGCGACAGACCCGTGCTCTGGCACGTCCTCACAGCGCTTGCGGGCGCCGGCGTGACCGAGGCGGCGATCGTCGTGGGCTACATGGCCGAGTCGATACGGTCGTACTTCGGCAGCGGCGCCGATGTCGGGGTTCCGCTCTCGTACTTCGTCCAGGAGGTGCAGGACGGGACGGGGAGGGCGGCGGACCCGGCACGCGAGTACCTCAGCGGCGGTCCGTTCTTCCACGCTTTCGGCGACATCCTCACCGAGCCTTCCGCGTACCGGGCGATGGCGCGCTCCTTTCGAGAGACACCGACCGACCTCCTACTCGCCGTTCGCCACGTCGACGACCCGTCACGGTTCGGAGTCGTCGAACTCGATGGCGAACACATCACGGGGATCGTCGAGAAGCCGGCGCCGGGCACGGAGCCATCGAACCTGGTGAACGCCGGTGTCTTCATCAGCACTCCTCTGTTCTTCGACTACACGGCGAGGCTCGAGCTCTCGCCGAGAGGTGAATACGAGCTGCCGGACGCTTTCCGGATGATGATCGACGACGAACGCGTCGTCCGCTGCCACAAGCTGGACTCCGACTGGCGCGACATCGGAACGCCGGAGGATCTGGAGGCGGCCCACCGAGAGCACGGAGGGGCGGACGAAGCGATTCCGGACTCGTAGCGGTCATTCCCGAAGTACATCGAAAGGGAGGTGAGCACCATGAAGGGGATCGCCGTCGCAGCGGCAACCGTCGTGCTCTTCCTCACGTCTCTCGCAGCGGCGCAGGAATGCGGCGAGTCCGTCGTGTTCACAACGTCGCCGGGAACGATCGAGCTTCACCACAACCAGAGCGAGTACAACTGCTGTTCGTGGATAGGGTTCGACGTGCTTCACGACGCATTCTCGATCGAGGTGGTGGAGTGGGAGCACCTCAACTACGGGGGGTGCGACTGCCACTGCTGCATGGACACGAACGTCGAGATCGGTGGGCTCGAGCCCGGCGAGTACACCGTGACACTGTGGAAGAACACCGAGCACGGTGGCATGGAGTTCGTCGGCGTCTGGACCGTCGAGGTCAGCGGGGAGTCGGAGCCTTACGTCTACGCGACCTTCGCCCCCTGCGAGTCGACCGACATCGACGGCGAGCACGAGAGCTGGGGCGCAATCAAGGGCTCGTACAGGAACGGGAACAGGAGGGACCGCAGATGAGACGCGCAGTTCCGCTCGCACTCATCGCGGTACTGACGCTGACCACGCTGGCTTCCGCGCAGTTCTGCGAGGAGGCGGTCGAGGTCACGGCCGGCCCGGGCACGATCTACGTCGACCACTCGAACGCGGAGTTCAACTGCTGCTCCTGGACCGACGTCGACGTCGCCCACGAGGGCTACAGCATCGTCGTGACCGAGTATGAGAGGTTCGAGGAAGGACCCTGCTTCTGCTTCTGCTGCTTCGAGGTCTCCGCGAGCGTCTCGGGCCTCGATCCGGGTGACTACGAGGTCGAGGTCGTCAAGGCCTACGACAACTTCGACGGATCCTGGACGTACGAGCCGCTCGGAGTCTGGTTCGTGACGGTCGGGGGGGAGTCCCTGCCGGCCGTCTTCACGAGCTACGTCCCCTGCGCGAACGTGGGCGCCGCATCGGGCCCCGCGAGCTGGGGCGTCATCAAGGCTCTCTATAGATAGAGGGTCGTGCGACCGAAGGTCGGCGCGCGACGGCGGGCGGCTGAGAGGGCGGAGCGCCCGACGACGCGGCGTGTGAACGAGAGAAGGCCCCGGAGTGTCCGGGGCCTTCGTTTGGATTCTGTCCGGCCCCTCCGGCCCGGCCGTTGGGCGGATCCGTGTGCGAGCGAGGTCGGTCCTCAGTACGTCTGTCGGGTCAAGCCGTGAAGCGGTACCCGATTCCCCGGACGGTCGAGACGAGCTCGCGGCCCGTCGCCGCCCCCAGCTTCGAGCGGAGCCTGCTCACGAGTACGTCGACCGTTCTTCCGATCACGCCGTCCTCGTTCCCCCAAACGAGCTTCTTGAGCTCCTCCCTCGTGCAGGTGCGCTCTTCGTTCAGCACGAGGATCTGGAGGAACTTGAACTCCTTCTTCGTGAGCTCGACGTGTTTCCCCGATACCTCGACGGTCATCGTGACGGGGTCGATCATCACCTCGCCGCAGAGGATCTTCTCCGCGAAGCGCTCAGGAGCGTTGCCCTCGCTCAGATCGAACGCCTCGTTCACGAGCGTCACGATCTGGTCGACGTGCGACCAGCGCATCACGGATCGTTCGGCGGACTCCTCCATCATGGCGGTGTCCTCGGCCGGAGTCCCCGGACCGGCGGCGACGATCGTCCTGATCGGTTCCTTGTCGCCGTTCGTCTCGAGGATGCGGGCGAGATCCCTGCCGCGCATGTCGGGTAGGGCCAGGCTCACGATGGCGAGGTCGGGACGTTCCATCTGAACGTACCGGAGAGCTTCCCTTCCGCTCTCGGCCTCCCAGGTCGCGTAGCCGGTGGCGCGGAGCGCGCTCGCGAGACGCTCCAGCGTCTGCGCGTCGCTGTCCGCAATCAGGATGTGCCTGACTTCCGACATTCGTCTTCCTCCACGGGGAGCGTCCCGTCCCTGCGCTAAAGGGCCGAGCTTCAGCGCTACGCCGTGTGTTGCTTGCAAGAGGTGTGCCCGGACGCGGACGCTCGGAACTGACCATCAGACAGCTGTCTACGCGCTCCGAGGTGTCTCCGGAGACGCCTCGGAAGCCGCTTCTGAGACGGTATCAAGGAGCGAGACCTGTTTAGTGTTGCCCGCGTTACCAGTGTTCGTCCGCTCCCGGAAGACCTTGGTGGAGGCCGGGGTGCGGTCGTGGCGGTCGCCCGGCCGACTCGCTCGAAGCCGGGACGCACGATCCGGGAGGAGCGCCCGGAGGCGAATCGCTCCGCGAGCCCCGCGCCCGGTCGCGCCCGGCGTCACGCTAACGGGAAGTCCCGCGCGCGAGGCCGCGGCGTTTCACGCGACCGCGTCTCACGGGGCGGTGCGCACCTCGCGAGTGGCGGTCACTCAAAGAGGGCTTGACGCTCCGCTCGCCGCCCGGATACCATCGGACGGAACCGAACAGAGACGAATACCTGCCGCACCGTCTGGTGGACCACCACGTCTCGGGGGTCGATGACGAGAGCGCCGCACGACGGCTGACAGACGAGAATCGGGATGCCGCGGGGGCCGCTGCGGCTTTGCCGCGACGCGGTCCGTATTCGTGCAGGCGGACCTCAAGCTGGTCTCGATCCCTTACTCCGCGTGAGAGGCATGGTGCGAAGCGCCGTGCCTCGCTCTGTCTCTGGTTCAGACGCGGGGGACGAGGTCCGACCTCGCGGGCGACGCTCAACGGGACGAAGGCCCTCCCGCGAATGCAGAGAGGTAAGGGGTCAATGGCGACCGAAGCTTGCAGACACTCCTGGAGCATGACCGACGTCCGGTACGGGTTCATCGTCGTCGAGAAGTGCTACCACTGCAACGACGAGCGTAGCTACTTCGCCGCGGAGCACGTCCCGCCGAAGGAGGAGTACCGGGAGGGGGAGCACTTCTGGGACTACATGGGCAGCTCGCAGTCCGTCCAGTTGAACCTGAAGTGCGAGCAGTGCGCGGAGGTGGTCGATCTGCGTGAGCTCCTCGGGCTCATGACGTGTTCGGGCTGCACCGACGAGTGTGATCTGAACGTCCTGTCCAGAATCTGCGAGTCGCAGAGGATCTGGGTGTACGCAGCCCTGACCTACGATCCCGACGTCGAGATGAAGGCTCACATGGCGGAGAAGCTCGCGGTCCTGAGCCAGTACTTCAACGACAGGATCAGGACCGAGGGGAAGAAGATACTCGTGGTGCCTGGGTGGCTCGTGCACGACATCGACACGTGCCACGGATCGGTGCTGCGGGACGTCGGGATGTTCGAGGTCGAGCCCGAGCCGCAGACGACATGACCGGCGAGCCGGGCGACGAGGTCCCGCGCGACAGGTAGGACCGAACGACTACGACCCGAAGGGCCAACGCAAGAAGAGGAGGCACGAACGATGAGGCTGGCTGAGCTCAAAGACAAGCTGTCCCTCAAGCCAATGAACGACGTATACGACAAGGAAGTCGAGGGCGCGTTCGTCAGCGACATGGTGAGCGACGTGATGGCAGGGGCCAGGCCCGCGAACGTCTGGGTCACCACGCAGACCCACAAGAACGTGGTCGCGGCGGCCAACCTCGTCGACGTCGCCGCCGTCATCGTCACACGGGGGAGGCCGGTGTCCGACGAGACTCTCGAGATGGCCAGCCGAGCCGAACTGACGATCCTCTCCACTGATCTGGACACGTACAGCCTGGTCGGGAAGCTCCACGAAGCCGGGGTGTAGCGGCTCCGAAGGACGGCTCGCCTTCCGGGCGGCCGTCCGGAAGACCGGCACGCATCCAGCGCCGTGCGCCTCGCCCCACCCCGCGGGCGCCCGACCCAACCCTCCTTCCCCCGGGCCCGGTCCCGGGAGCGCCGGCACTGTGCCGGCAGACAGCCGATGACCAAACTCACCCGCGAGGGACTCGAACGCCTGAGAGAGGAACTCCGATCCGGGAGACGGACCGGAGTCGCCACGACCCGGGCGCGGCTCACCGTGCACCTGGGGACGTGCGGTTTCGCTTCGGGCGCTGGGAAGGTGCTCGACGCCGCGCGCCAGGCGCTGGAGGAACTCGCTCCGGACGCCGTCGAGCTCGCCACGACGGGCTGCGCGGGTCTCTGCTGCCGCGAGCCTATGGCGACGGTCGAGCGCGAGGGCGAGAGGCCGGTCAAGTACGCGGACCTCGATGCCGCAGCGATCGTCGACGTCGTGCGGGAGCATGTCCTGGGCGGCCAGGTGGTCGAGAAGTACGCCCTCGCGGTGGGTGAGGAGACAGTCGCGTAGGCCCCCGGAGCGCACCCCCTCGACCCCACGTCGAACGCGCCTGCGACTGGGAGACACTCGCGTCGAGGATCTTCCTGGGAGAGCACCAGGGGCGCTGGCCGATGATCTCCGGGTTCTGTCCCGCCGTCGTTCGACTCATCCAGGTCAAGTACCCGGAGCTCACCGAGCACATCATGCCTCTGGAGGTCCCGCGCGAGATCACGGCCCGCGAGGCGAAGCTGAAGCTCAGCCACGACCTCGGCCTGGACGTCTCGGAGATCGAGGCCGTCTACATCACGCCGTGCCCGGCGAAGGTCGTGGTGATCCGGCAGCCGGCGGAGAAGGAACGCTCCTGGCTCGACCGAGCGATCGCGATCTCGGAGGTCTACGGGCCGCTGCGTTCGGCGCTGGCCGCCACCGAGTCGGCTCCGTCGAACGAGCTCTTCGAGAGCGCCACGTACGGCCCCGGCTGGTCGAGACTCGGCGGCATGACGAGCCTGCTCCGGACCGACCGGTGGATCGCGGTCTCGGGCATGAGCGACGTC
This sequence comes from bacterium, assembly GCA_025774935.1. GTDB lineage: Bacteria > Joyebacterota > Joyebacteria > Joyebacterales > Joyebacteraceae > JALGVN01. Next base: position 45,275 of record JALGZK010000006.1, read on the forward strand.
ACGCAGATCCTGGACGACATCGAGAACTCGCGCCTCCGCGACGTGGAGTTCATCGAGACGTCGGCGTGCCTCGGCGGCTGCATCGGCGGACCGCTCACGGTCGAGAACATCTACGTCGCCAGGAGCCGAACCTACCGTCTGGGGAAGAAGTGCGGCCGCAACATCGAGCGACACGCGACCGAGGTCGAAGAGCTGTACCGCGACAGGTTCTTCTCGATGGAGAACCCGCTCGCCCCGCGGCCGCTCTCGCCGCTCGACCCCAACATCGGCAAGGCGATCGAGATGGTGCGGTATCGCGACGAGATCTACGAGTCACTTCCGAAGATTGACTGCGGCGCCTGCGGCTCGCCGAACTGCCAGGCGTTCGCTGAGGACGTCGTCAAGCGAGACGTCGAGCGCTCCGCGTGCATCGTGCTCCGCGCCAGGGCGACCTGAGGTCGCCGGCTCGAGCGCCCGTCGTGAGGAAGCCCGCCGGTTCGCCGGCGGGCGCGGTCTTTGGGCGCGGCGCGGCTGGACTCAGACGGTCTCGTCCAGATCGATCGTCGCGGACGAGTCGGCCGGCACGCGCGTCTCCCCAGGTTCGAGGTCTCTCAGGAACCCGGTGATCCTCCGCATCACGTAGGGCTTCCAGGGTCCTCCGGCCCAGTGCGTTCCCCAGAGCCACGAGATCGGCGGCTGCCCGAGCTCGTTCCAGAGCTGCAGGGTCGCAGGCCGCGGGATGATGGGATCGACGCGCGCGTTCAGCATGAGCACGGGCCGCGAGCGGAGGTGCCACGCGAACGTGAGAGGATCGAACAGGAAGTAGGCGTGGGCAGGGGAGACGTCGAGCGGGTGGCCGGCGTGCCTGACGTCATCGAGGTACCGGCGGTAGGTCTCGCGCGCCGCGCGGCGACGCTCCACGGTGACGTTCCGGTCCTCGAGCTGCCGCTCGACGATCGTCCTCAAGCTCCCCTGGAAGACGATGACGTGCAGGTCCCCGCCGCCGAGTACGGCCACGACGCTCTCGAATCGCCGGTCCAGCGCCGCCGCGATGATGCCGACCATCGCGCCGAGACTGACCCCGAGGATCGCGGGGCCGGGCCTTCCAGGAACGGGAGCTCCCTCGTCGCTCGAGAGGAGCCAATCGAGCGCCGCCCTCGTGTCGGCGACGGCCTGCTCGTACGCGGGGAGCGCCACCGAGGCATCCGTGCTCGAGTACGCCGAGCCGTGCGGGAACTCGGGCACGCTCCGTTCGCAGAGGTAGGGGAGACAGACCAGGAGCGTCGGGAACCCGCGCGCGGCGAGCGTCATCGCGAACGACTCCCAGAGCCAGAGCCAGCTCTGGCCGAACCCGTGCAGGAAGACGATCGGCTGTCCCGGTGAACGTTCCCGATGGCGGAAGAGCCGCGCGCGCGCCGTGTCGTTCTGCGCGTGCCCGGACGGGACCAGGCTCGGGAAGCGGACCTCCGTCATGCGGAGTGCCCCCCGTCGATGCTCGGGATAGACCTCGACGTGTTCCGGCGGGCCGGAGTACGGATAGAACCCGTCCCGTTCGCGCCACGCTGCGTGCCTGGGTCCGTCCGGCATCGTCACCTTCCGCACCGCTCTCGGTGGGGGGGAGGCCGGGTGAGTCCCGGCTCCACAAGGAGGGTATTGCCCCGGCCGCGGCAAGTCAAGAGAGCCGGACGATGATCCCCCGGGCGGGCCGAGGGCGTTCCGCCTTGACCGCCCGCCTGCAACGGGGTTACGGTGTCAGCGCCTCCAGCGGAAGGATGCAGCCGAATGGCCGCACGCCGGAACCGAATCGCCGACCTCGTCACAGTGGCCGCGCTCCTCGCGGCAGGCGTCGTCATCGCCTGGCCGGTCCTGACCGACGGGTACCTCACGTATCTCGACAACCCGTCGCACCTCGCCGAGGCGATCTCCCTCGCGGGCGAGGCCCGGGCGGGTTGGTCCGACATCGCCTGGTGCGGGTTCCCGATCGGCGTCCTCCACTCGCCTCTCTGGTACGGGCTCCTGGCATGGCTCATCCGCGCGGGGGTGGACGCGGCGCGCGCGTATCCGCTCCTCGCCTTCATCGGTTTCGTTTCTCCGGCTCTCTCGGTCTACGCGGTCGCCAGGCGACGCCTGCCGGCGACGGGGGCGGGTGCGCTCGCGTTCCTCCTGCTCGTGCAGAGGCCGGCGGTCGTGGGCGTGGGGTCCGCTCTCGGCGGCATGTGGACGTTCTACATCGCGGCCGCAGCGATCGCCCTGCTGATCGACCGACTCGCGCGGCCGTGCCGGACCCCTCGCGACGTCGCGTGGGTCGCCGGGCTCTCCGGGCTCGTCGGCCTCACGCATCTGTTCGCCGCGGTTCCGATCGTTGTGCTCGTCGTCGTCGATCTCGCGCGCTCCGCGCTGGCGCGCCGCGAGTCCGGCGCGGGCCGGGGGAGGGACGAGCCCCCGGGAAGGCAGGCCGCGATGAGGCTGGCGGCGTGGGCGCTCGGCGCGGGACTCGCCGGACGCTACTGGCTCCCCGCACTCATCGCGCGAGGGGAGACGGTCGTCCACGCACAGAACCTCTCGTTCCCCGCGGCCCTCGCGAGGCTCGCCGTTCCGACCGACGTCCTCGCGCTCCTGAACGGCAGGTTCGAAGCCGTCGACGCCCGCTTCTTGCTCGACGCCGCGCCGATGCTCGTTCTCGTCGCGCTCGGATTCGTCGGTGTCGCCCTCATCAGGAAGCGCGAGGATGACGTGCCGCTCCTCGGCGCGTGGCTCGCGCTGACGGTGTTCGTCCTGGTCGCGGTGGTCGTGCCGCTCACGGGAACGGCGTTCCTCGGGCCCGTGAGCTGGCGCATGATCTACTTCGTGAGGCTGGGGCTCGCGCTCGCCGCGGTGCCGGCGCTCGCCGGGTTCCGCCCGGGGCGAGTTCGAGTCCCCGGCGCGGCGGTCGCCTCGGTCCTCGTCGTCGCGGCCTTCCTTGGGGCATCGGTCTGGGGGGCGCCGCTCAGGCGCGCGGTCCCGCCGAGGGCTTCCGGGTCAGAGATGGCGGAGGTCGAATCGCTCTGGAAGTGGCTCGCCGCGAGCGCGCGGAGCGACGGGGGCCGGGTCTACGTACAGGACACCTTTGCGACGCCGCCGCGAGACGCGGCCCTGGCGCGCTCGCACGTCCTCGCGATGACGTCGGAGCGGACAGGGGTCCGGCAGCTCGGTGCGACCTACAGCGTCGCGCCGTACCGCACGGCCGAGTGGACGCGCGGGGAGGGCGGGAGGCTCTACAACCTCCGGCTCGACGACCCGCGGGAGGTCCGCGAGCTCCTGCTTCTCATGCGGTACAGCAACGCCGGGCGCCTCGTGACGTCGGACCCGACCGCGGCGGAGAGGATCGCGACCGTCGAGGTCTTCAACGAGCTCCATCGTGCGGGGCGCTTCGCTGTGTTCGAGCTCGAGGGGAACGCGTCGAGCTGGGTGGAACCGCTGAGCGAGGGGCTCACGGCGGAGGGCGACCCCGGGACCGGCGCGGACGGCGCCCCCGACGCGTCGAGGTTCGCCGTCCGATACCGTTCGGAGCGAGACGGGGGTGCGCTCCTCGTGAAGTCGTCGTATCACCGGTTCTGGCGGTACGTCGGGCCGGGGGCAGATGCGCAAGGAGGCGTGGCGCTCCGGGCCCACGACTCCGGGCTCACGATCGTCGACGGACTTCCGGCCGGCGAACACGAATTCGAGCTCGTCTACCGGCAGCCGGCGTGGCCTCTGTGGATCACGCTCGCGGCGCTGGCCGCGGTGGTCGCGATCGCGGTACGGTCACGTCGGAGGGGGGAGGGACCCCGCTCCGCGTCGCCCGCGTGAGCGCGGACTTGACGGTCGTACACAGGGCCCGTACACTCCGCTCGAGTCATGCCAGGCTCCGGCCACCCAGACTCACGGGTGGCCGGTTTGCTTATCCGGAGGACGGACCGCCGGATGCCGCCGACCGACCGGCCGTGCGGGCCGGCGCGGTCGACCTGTCCGCATCGCGGGAGGGCGCATGTTCCTGAAGGCCGCCATCGTGCTGGGCTATCTCGCGGCCGTCGTGGCCGTCGGTCTCGCAGGCCGACGAGCGAGGCGCGAAGGAGGAGCAGCCGATTTCTTCCTCGCGGGACGCACGCTCGGCCCGCTCGTGCTCGTCGCCACGATGGCGGCGACGAACTTCAGCGGGTTCACCGTGGTCGGGTTCTCGGGCGCCGGGTACCGGCTCGGGTTCTCCTTCTACCCGGTGATGGCGTTCGGCACAGGGTTCATGGCGTTGACGTTCGTGATCGTCGGGATACCCGTGCACCGCCTGGGGAAGCGCCTCGGCCTCATCACGCCGCCCGAGCTTCTGACCGCGCGGCACGGGTCGCGGCCGCTGACCGTGCTGTTCGCGCTTGCGATGGCCGTCTTCACGCTCCCGTACCTCGCGATCCAGCCGATGGCCGCGGGCTACGCGCTCCAGGCGCTCCTCGGGATTCCGTACGCGCTCGGGGCCGGGCTCGTCACTGCGCTCGTCCTGGGCTACGTTCTCCTCGGGGGCATGCGCTCCGTCGCGTGGACCGACGTCCTCCAGGGGTTCACGATGCTCGCCGTCCTGCTCGTCGGGTTCCTTGTCGTTGCGGGCGGGTCGGGGGGACCGGCGGCGAGCTACGGCCGGCTCTACCGGGAGGTGCCCGAGCTCTTCATGCGCCCGGGCGCGGGAGGCGGGCTCCTCATCGGCGTGTGGGCGAGCTACATGCTTCTGTGGTTCCTCGCCGACCCGATGTTCCCCCAGCTCTTCCAGAGATTCTACGCCGCGCGGAGCGAGCGGTCGCTCGTTCGAACGATGGTCCTCTACCCCCTGGTCACGACCGTGCTCTTCTTCTTCCCGGTCGCGATCGGCGTGCTCGGGCGCCTCCACTTCCCGGGGCTCGAGGGCAAGGAGACCGACACCATCCTCCCGCTTCTCATGGAGCGCTTCGGGGGAAGCGGCCTCGCGGCGCTCGCCAGCGCCGGTCTCGTCGCCGCGATCATGTCGACGATGGATTCGCAGCTCCTTACGCTCGGCTCGATCGTCGAGCGAGACATCTTCGGGCACCGCCGGGCCGAGCCATCGGCGCGAAAACGTCCCGAGCTGGCGACGACGCGGATCGCCCTCTCGGTGCTCGCCGTCGTCGGCTTCCTGCTCGCGCTCAGGCCCCCGGCGACGATCCTCACAATCGCGACCGAGACGTTCGCCGGGCTCGCCGTGCTCTTCCCGGCGATCGTCGCCGCGATATACTGGCCGCGCGTGACCGCCTGGGGGTCGTTCGCGTCGATCGCAACGGGCGAACTCGCGGTCGTCCTCTATCACTTCAAGCTCCTGCCGACCTTCGGTCTCCTGCCGGCGCTCCCCGCGACGGCGCTCGCCGGGGTGGTCCTCATCGCCGTTGGCCTCGTCGCGGGGCGCGGCGATACGCGTCCGGCCGGGTGGGTCGACGCCGCCATACGGATGCCGCTCCGCGGCAGGGTCGCGTGGGAGCTCCTGTTCGTGGCGTTCCTCGTGCTATCGGTCGACTGGTGGCGGTGGGGGAGGCTCCCGGTACTGCTTGGCGGGATCCCGGGGTGGGTCGCGTACTTCGCGGCACTCGGGGTGCTGCTGGCGATCGCGTTCGTCTTCTTCGGGAGAGCCGTGCTTGCCGGGCCGGGCGGGGAGGGCACGGCGCGCGCGATCCCGGGGGAGTCCCCGACGAGTCGCTAGACCGTCCGGGAGATCGGGTGTCTGAGGCGCGTACTCCCGCAGTCAGTCATCGGTCATTCCGTCGCCCAAGAGAGCCAATCGATCGCGTTCACGAAGAGGACGAGGTTCGACTGGTTCTCTGCGAGCAGCACGTCCTCGAACATCCGCGCGTTCCCGATAACGACGAAACGTGTCCCGATCCCCTTGTCGATCGCGTCCGGCGGGTGCGTGAACCGGACGTTCCCCTCGTCGTCCTCGACGATGACCGGCATCCCCGCGAAGGCGCTCGTGAGCGCGCCCGTGACCGCGACGGCCAGCGGGCGACTCGGACCGCTGCCGGCCCGGACGGCGTCCGCCTGCTCGTCCGGTGGGACGAACGACCCCCTCGGGTCGAGATCGGACGTCACCGGCACCGTCCACGATCTCCCGGAGGAGCCTGCCAGCACCGTCGCCTCAACACCAGGAGGGAGCCGGTCTGCTACGGCGATCGACGAGGTCCACGTGAAGACGACCGCCTCGAGACTCGCGACGACCGGATGCTCCCTCGACAGGTTCGGCGGGACCGCCTTTGGCCAGCACGGGTAGGGCTTCGTCCCCGTCTCGTCGCCGCGCCGGAACGGCACGTCCGCACTGACCTCGTCGAGCACGAAGTCGCGGTTCACGGTGACCCCGTACGACCGGAGGAAGTCGAAGACGTTCACCACGACCGTTCTTCCGCGCATCGTTCCGGGTTCGATTACGCCGCCGTCTAGGAGGAAGAGCGCGCGACCGCCCTTCATGAGGAACTGGTCGATCTCGAAGAGCTCGGCGTCCGGCACGTCCGGCGCCCCCGCGACGACAAGCGTCGTGACCTCCGCGAGCACGGACGGTGTGTCGGCGAGGTTCACCTCGCGGACCTCGTAGTCCGCCTCGAGGGCGGCGACGACGGAACGATACTGCGTTCCGATCTCGCGCTCCCCGTGGCCCGTCAGGAACCCGACCGTGCGAGGTGCTCGCTCCGTCTGCACGGATCCCTCGTCCGGGCCGACGCGCGAGAAGAAGTTCACGAAGAGAACGGACGCGACGACGAGGATCACCACCACGATGACCGCCCTGAGGGCAGCGTTCGCGCCGGTGCTGTGCAGGCGGTTTCTCACCGCGTCACCTCCGCCTGGTGGTTCTGCATGTTCTGGTCGGATGCTCGCGACTGGAAAGGGGGACGGACTTCGACGCCGCGCACGGACGCCTCAAGCCACATTGATATCCGATACCGTCTCGCCGCGCAAGAACCGAATAGGGCACGGAAGCCCCGCGAGAGCCCGCAGGAGCGCCGGAACGGCACGGCGGGGGGAACCGCGCCGGATCATCGGCGCGGCTGGAGGTTGGGTGTGAGGCCAGCTGGACCTGGTGACCGAGGGTCACGAATGCGTCCGGGGAGGACGGTCGTGACGAGGTTCCGTCGAGCGCGGGAGTGCAGGAAATAACTTGACCCTGAAACAGGCTGGTGGTACATTGTGGTTGCCCCACTTCAGAAGGAAGGAGCGTCCGGACCCAAGCAGGACCCCCCCCGAGAGCAGCAGGGATCTGAGACGACCACGCACCGATGAGAGCGACATCAGAGAACCGCGATCCCGCAGCGATCGTCTGGACGGACCGCCCACTCAAGGACAGTCCCCACAGAGCTGCGCACTCCCTCGAGTCGACCTCGAGGCGTCGGCGACGTTTGATCGCCGGTGGATCTGAGCCGCCCTGCGCGCTCGAAGGACACCCGGAGGGAATGTGAACCACGGCCGAATGCGAGAGCGTCGGCCGTCGTCACAGAGCGCAACTGAAACGAAAGACATGAGGCCGCTGGGGGTACGTCGAGAGAAGACGGGCTAGACTAAAGGTGCCAAGAAGATAGCGTCAGCCGCAGCCCAGCTCCTATCCTCGACCGTGCTCCCGGAGGCCTCTTTGATTGCCCGCGCAGCTACCAGGCGCGGGCAAATGCTATTGACCTCCGGTCAGCCTTCAGCTATCTTGAGCGACCTGACACACCCCGCACACATCTGCCGAGACAAGGAGACCTCATGGAGAAGCGCACCTTCGATGAGATCCTCGACTTCGCCATCCAGAAGGAGGACGAGGCCGCGGAGGGTTATCGGGCGCTGAGCGAGGCGGCGAAACGGTCGAACGTCAGGGACATGTTGATGAGGATGTCGAAGCAGGAGGCAGGCCACGCCGCGAAGCTGCGCGGAATCAACCGCGAGAAGGTGGAGAGCGCGGCCATAACGAGGGTCCCGGACCTCAAGATCGCGGACTACTCGGACAACGTCGACGTGACGCCGGACATGAGCTACCAGGACGTCCTGACCGTGGCGATCAAGCGCGAGCAGAAGGCGCACAACCTGTACATGAGTCTCGCATCAAACACGGATGACCAGGGGCTGAGGAAGCTCTTCCAGGTCCTGGCGCAGGAAGAGGCCAAGCACAAGCTCGACCTCGAGATGGAGTACGACGAACACGTTCTGACGGAGAACTGACCGACGCGCTCAGCGCGGGAACCGCTGGACGACGGGAGGAGATTGATGATCGAGTACCTGAATGAGGACGAGGTGTACCGGGTCGGGATGTGCATCGAGGAGGCGGGTCTCGACTTCTACACGAAGATGGCAGAGAAGGCGGACGACGCCGCGACGAAGCGGGTCTTCCGGCGCCTCGCCCGCGACGAGAAGCAGCACCTCGCCTTCTTCGAGTCGATGGACCTCAAGACCGCCGGCGGCATGGGCTCACGACCGGCCGAGCAGGACGCGGAGCTGTCGAGGTACGTCTGCTCGATCGTGGACGGCGGCATCTTCAGGAGCGTCGCGAGTATGGACGTCGTCGCGCGAGCCAAGTTCAACGCGGAGAAGGCGCTCGAGCTGGCGCTCCAGGTCGAGAAGGACGCCGTGCTCTACTACACCGAAGCGTACATGGCGAACAAGAAGAAGAGGGCACGCGAGGCTCTCTCGAGGCTAATCGACGAGGAGAAGGGGCACGTCGTCGAGATCCAGAAGCGCCTCGACAACCTCCGGAAGAAGAAGGCGAAGAAGAAGTAGCGGAACGGAGGAAGGACTTGAAGCAGTACAGGTGCACGATCTGCGGGTACGTCTACGACCCCGCCGCGGGTGACCCCGACGCCGGCGTCGCCCCCGATACGGCCTTCGACAACCTGCCCGAGGATTGGGTCTGCCCGATCTGCGGCGCGACGAAGGACCAGTTCGAAGAGTTGTAGGACAACAGGCAGGGCGGGGACCATGAAGGTCCACATCATAGGGAACGGCGTTGCGGGCGTGACGGCCGCGAGGTGGATCCGCGAACACGATCCAGACTGCGGAATCGAGATCTACGCCCGCGAGCCTTATCATTACTACTACCGGCTCCGCCTCCCCGAGGTCGTGGCCGGCGAGATCGACATCGACGAGATCGTCGCCAACCCTCCGGACTGGTACGACTCCCACCGGATCGACGTCCATCTCTCGACCCCGGTCGCCTCCGTCGACGCGGGGGAGAGGACGTTCACCCTCGAGGACGGTTCCACTGTCCCGTACGAGACACTCCTCATCGCTTCCGGCGCCGACCCGTTCATCCCGCCCGTCGACGGCGTCGACAGGGCTGGCGTCTTCGCGCTCCGGACGGCCGACGACGCGATCGCGATCCGCGATCGGGCGAGGCGGTCGCAGCGGGCGGTCATCGTGGGAGGAGGGCTGCTCGGTCTCGAGGCCGCGCGCGGGCTCGTGGCGTCGGGTGTCGAGGTCCAAGTTCTCGAGACGGCGCCGCGGCTTCTCCCGCGGCAGCTCGACGATCGCGGGGCGCACGTGCTCGCGACGGAGATCGAGAGACTGGGAATCAAGCTCCACATCGGTGTCAAGATGTCTGGTGTCACCGGGAACGGAGAGGCGACCGGCGTCGCGCTCGACGACGGGACCGAGGTGCCCGGCGAGCTCGTCCTTTTCTCGACCGGCGTCCGGTGCACGACCGATCTCCTGAAGGGGAGCGGGGTCGATGTGAACCGGGGAGTCGTCGTCGACTGCGGCATGAGGACGAACGTCCCCGGCGTCTACGCTGCCGGCGACGTGGCCGAGTACGAAGAGCGGGTGTGGGGGATCATCCCCGTCGCGCTCGCGCAGGCCGACTCGGCCGCGAAGACGATCACCGGAGACGCCTCGGAGAAGGTCTGCGAGGTGACGCCCCACAACACGCTCAAGATCACGGGCATCGACGTCTTCTCCGCGGGCACGGTCACGTGCGAGGCCGAGGGGTGTCGCGAGTACGTCGAGGAGGACCTCGCCAACTGCCTCTACAGGAAGATCCTCGTGCGGGGCGGGAAGCCGATCGGCGCGATCGTGATAGGCTCCAGAAACGGCGTCAGGCAGCTCGCGCAGATGATCGAGCACGGCGTCGACGTCCGGAAGTGGGGAGACGCGATCGCCCGGGACGACTTCGACTACGACGGCGCGCTCAAGGCTGCTGTGTGAGCAGCGCCGAAGGACGTCATCGCAGGATCTCACGCTCTGCCATCCGTCCAGGAAGTCAACCAGCCCTCCCAGTAATCCTGATTCCCGCCCAGCCCTCGAAGTGATATAATGACCAACAGACAGGATCTCCTGCCTGCGTTCCGCTGAGCTTCAGGAACGGTGCGATGACAGTCGTGCCCGAGTTTCGGGAGCCGGCAGAGCGGAGTTGGACGCGGCCGGACACACCCTTCCACTAAAGAGGGAGGTTGTTGCCATGAGACTTGTGCTCACGGTTCTTCTGACCGCGGCCCTCGCAGTGTCCGCGTCCGCAGGCCTGAACCCCGACGCCCGGATGTACCTCGATTTCGACCCGCCGGACGGCGTTCACCGGATCGAGGAGCCCCCGGACCCCGTCGTGAACATCTACGTTGTGCTGGACTGCCTCGGAGTGGACAGCGGAATAAACGGGTGCACGATTCACTTCGAGCGGACCTTTGGGGCCACGGCTCACGACGAGGTCTGCCTGATCGGCTTCTTCAGCGGCGGGGACGTCGAGGACCCGGAGTTCGGATGGTACATCGTTACCCAAGGCGAGTGCATCTACCCCGACGCGAACGGGATGATCATCGTCGGCTACGTTCTCTACTATTACACTGGTCCTCCCGGCTACGTGAAGATCGCTGCGGCCGAGGTTGCAGGCAAGGAGGTGCTCGACTGCAACAACATGACCGACGTGTACTGCGTAGCCGACAACGCCGGCATCGGTGCCGACCCGCCTCCGGGCGACCCCGGCTGCTACTGTGGACCGGTGCCCGTCGAGGACGCGAGTTGGGGGACGATCAAGTCCCTGTACCGGTGAGACAGCGAAGCCGGCGCCGAGCCGGCCTGAGAGCGAACGAAAGGGGCGGCCCAGCGCCGCCCCTTTCTCGTTGTGGGGACGCGGGGACGGCAGGTAGAATGGATGAACGCCCGAAATCCACCGAATCGTGCGGACCCTCGGAATCGCGGGAGTCCACGTGGCCTGACCCGTAGTCCGAAGGAGAGGAACTCCATGCCAGGCAGAGCCTTACGGCCGATCGCCCTCGTCGTCGTGGCAGTCTGCGTCGTCGCGGTCGCGGCGCCGGCGCCGTGCTCGGACTCGGGATCGGTCCTCCGGAAGGTCCCGTTCACGTTCGTTCCCGAGAGGGACTACGCGAGGGTCTTCCTCGCGGGGACCTTCAACGCATGGAGCACCGACGCGACGCGCATGAACGAGGTCGAGGGGAGGTACGAGATCGATCTCCTCCTGCCGCTCGGGCAGTACCAGTACAAGTTCGTGGCGGACGGGGACTGGATTACCGACGAGACGGCTCAGGCGTTCGCGCCCGACGGCTTCGGAGGGCAGAACTCCGTCGTGACGGTCGACGGTTCCTTCGAGGCGGTCCCACTCGAGGTCGGCGACGGGCGCATCGTGACTGAGCACCTGGGGCACGGGCAGAACGCGTGGGAGGTCGTGCGGGCAGCCGACGGGAGCGTGTCGCTCCGGACGCGCGTCTGGAGCGGCGACGTCGAGGGGGTCACTGTTCGATGGCGCGTGGACGGTGGAGGGGCCGCCGGTGCGGAGGCGCCCGCGGGGGCCATCCCGATGGACCTCGTCGACGGCGACGGTCTCTTCGACTACTACGCGGCGACGATCGTGGCCGGCGCCACCTTCGACTACTTCTTCGAGATCGAGGACGGCGGGACGGTCTTCCGCCAGGGGCCGGACGGCCTGGTGGAGGCGCCGGGGTCGGCGGGGGAGTTCCGATTCGACGCCGATGAGTTCCCTGTCTTCCAGACGCCGGACTGGGTGAAAGAGGGGATCATCTACCAGATCTTCCCCGAGCGGTTCGCCAACGGGGACCCCGACAACGACCCCGACTTCTCCGAGTGGTATTACGAGGGACTCACGGACCTCCCGAACTCGGGACGGTCCAACGAGGAGTACTTCCACCTCGTCGACGACTGGTACGACATCGAGGGACTCGCGAAGAGCCCGTATCGGACGGACGAGAAGCCGGACTGGTACTCGTTCTACGGGGGCGACGTCGCCGGGATCCATCAGCACCTCGACTATCTCGCGAACCTCGGGATCACGATCATCTACCTGAACCCGATCTTCCAGGCGAAGAGCAACCACAAGTACGACGCCGCGACCTACACGGAGATCGACCCGCACTTCGGGACGAACGAAGAGTTCGCCGCGTTCGTCGAGGCGTGTCACGCGCGCGAGATCCGCGTCGTGATCGATCTCGCGTTCAACCACACCGGCGAGACGTTCTGGGCGTTCGTCGACACGCGCGAGCGGGGTGAGCGATCGGAGTACTGGGATTGGTACGAGTGGAAGAAGTGGCCGCTGCCCGACGGCTGGACGAGCGGAGGCCTCGAGTACTACGACTGCTGGTGGGGGTTCGGGCAGATGCCGAACCTCAACTTCGACCTCTCACGGCCCAACCCCGAGGAACACACGGTCAGGGACATCGACGACGCCGAGGTCAACTGGCCCGTCGTGAATCACCTGCTCGACGCGACGATCTACTGGCTCACCGAGATCGACGTCGACGGGTTCCGGCTGGACGTCGCGGGGGAGGTGCCGTTCTGGTTCTGGGAGCTCTTCCGCGGGCGCGTCCGGGCCGCCAAGCCCGACGCCTACATCCTGGGCGAGCTCTGGGGCGCGTCGCCCGAGTTCGTGAACGGGAAGTACTACGATGCGGTTATGAACTACGCGTTCTTCCGCGACCCGCTCCTCGCGTTCGTTGTCCGCGGCGAGATGGACGCCGCGGCGTTCGACAGCGCGATCGCGCCCGGGAGGTTCGTCTACCCCGACGAGGGCGTGAGGGCGATGATGAACCTCCTCGACAGCCACGACACAGAACGCCTCCTGACGACGGCGTGGGGCGACACGCGCCGGCTCAAGCTCGCGGTCCTCTTCGGGATGACCTACGTGGGCGCACCGGCCCTCTACTATGGGGACGAGATCGCCATGCAGGGCGGTCGCGATCCGGACTGCCGCCGGCCGTTCCACTGGAAGTGGAGGGACGACCCAGTGCGTGCGGACGTGCACGCGTACACGAGGCGGCTCATCGCGCTCCGAAAGGAACACCCGTGCTTCGCGCGGGGTTCCTTCCGGACGCTTCTCGCCGAGGGGCGCGTGTACGCCTACCACCGGAGCGCCGCCGGCGACGACGCCATCGTCGTCATGAACGCGGGGACCGAGCGGTCGACCGTGATGGTCCCGCTCGAGGAGGCGCCGCCGCACGACCTCCTGAACGTCCTCACGCAGGAGACCGTGGCGGTCGCGGAGTCAGGCGACGGCCTCTCGTTCGAGGTGAGCGTCCCGCCGCTCACGGGCTACGTCTTCACCTACAGGAAATCGGAGAGCGAGCGCTAGGCCATCCGCCACTGGAGCAGCGAATGAGAGAGACACTCAAGACGATCGTCGCGGACTCGAAGCCCTGGCTCGAGCTCCGCGTTCACGACAGGCGCGCCCTCCACATCCTGTCCAGGAAGGGGATCATGGAGGCCGCGTCGTCCAACAAGAACGCGGGCGTCGGCGTCCGTGTCCTCGTGAACGGGACGTGGGGCTTCTCGAGCACCGCCCGCCTCGACCGCGAGGGCATCGAGGAGGCCGTGAGGGACGCGACCGTCTCTGCTGAGAAGTCGTCGGGCGGGAGGAACAAGAAGATCGAGTCGCTCGCCGAGTGCGAGCTGGCGGTCGGCGACTTCGTCTCGGGCGACGCCGCCGAAGCGGCCTCCCACTCGACCGAGGAGAAGACCGAGCTCGTCGTCGAGACCGAACGCGCGACGCGCGAGTCATCGAGGTTCGTACGGTCGGCGATGTGCAAATACTCCGAGATCGTCGACGAGAAGTGGATCGTCTCGACCGACGGGGCGGACGCGCACATCGAGGACTCGAAGCTCGAATTCGCGGTGAGCGCGGTCGCAGGCGAAGGCGACGACATGCAGGTCAGCTACCACGGGATCGGGGTGACCGGGGGGTGGCCGGAGCTCTTCCGGAAGTGGACTCCCGAGAGCATGTCCGAGCACGTGAGCCAGGTCGCCGTCGACCTCCTCACGGCGCCGTACGCGCCCGGCGGGAAGGCGACGGTCGTCATGAACCCCGAGCTCGTCGGGCTCCTCGCGCACGAGGCCATCGGCCACACGGTCGAGGCCGACTTCATCCTCTCTGGCTCCGCGGCGAGCGGGAAGATCGGTCAGAAGGTCGCGAGCGACCTCGTCACGATGGTCGACAGCGGACCGGCAACGCTCGGACACAGGTCCGCTGGCGGTGTTGTGCTCGTCGACGACGAGGGAGTCCCGACGGGGCGCACGGTCTTGATCGGTGGCGGGGTCCTGAAGTCTTACCTGCACGACCGCGAGACCGCCGCGAGGTTCGACGTCGAGCCCACGGGGAACGCGCGAGCCTGGCAGTACAGCGACGAGCCCCTCATCCGGATGCGGAACACGTACCTCGAGCCCGGCGAGGCCTCGTACGACGAGGTCATCGGGAGCGTCAAGGACGGCTTCCTGCTCAAGGGGGCGGGAAGCGGGCAGGCCGACGCGAATGCCGAGTTCATGTTCGGCGTGCAGGAGGCGTACGAGATCAAGGACGGGAAGGTCGGCAGGCTCCTCCGGGGCGCGTCGATCTCGGGCGACGCCTTCGAGGTCTTGAAGAGCGTCGACATGCTGAGCAGCGACTTCGAGTGGGCGATCGGGAGCGGATACTGCGGCAAGGGACAGGCGGCCAAGGTCGACGGCGGCGGACCGTACGTCAGATGTCAGGTCGTCGTGGGAGGGAGATAGAGCGCATGGACGAGCTTCTCACGATCTGCGAGCGGGCCGTCGACCGAGCGCTCGGGGCAGGCGCCGACGAGGCCGAGGCGTTCGCCGTCAGGGAGAAGAGCATCAATGTGGAGGTCCAGAAGAACGACCTCCAGATCGCGAAGAGCATGATGAGCGACGGGCTCGGAATCCGGCTCTTCAAGGACCGGAGCCTCGGGTTCGCGTTCGTCAACGCGTTCGACGAGAAGGGCGTCGGTGAGTCGATCGAGCGGGCGCTCGGGATCGCATCGGCGGCGCCGCGCGACGACCACAACGGGCTTCCCGAGCCGACGGGCGTCGACTATCAGGACGGGCTCTTCGACGAAGACGCCGAGTCGTACGGGATCGACAGGGCCGTCGAGCAGGCGCTCGCGATGCTGAGGGCTGCGAGGGACTACGACCCGCGCGTCACCGTCGACGTCGGCGAGCTCGCCGGCCAGCATGGCTGGAAGGCGATCGTGTCCTCGAAGGGCGTCCGAGCCATGGAGGCCTTGAGCGTCTTCTACTGCTACATCCTGGGGATGGCGAAGGAGGGGGAAACCGTCTCCTCGTTCGACTACCAGTTCGACGGGTCGGTGTCGCCCGCGGGGTTCGACCCGACCGCGGTCGCGCGCAAGTTCGCGGAGAACGTGGTGGGCTCGCTCGGCGCCGTGCAGGGCGAGAGCTTCAAGGGTCCGATCCTGCTCGCCCCTAAAGCGGCGGCCGACGTCGTCGGATACCCGATCGAGTACTCGATCCGGGCGTCGACCGTCCAGAAGGAGACCAGCAAGTTCTGCGGCAAGCTCGGTCACGCGGTCGCCTCGGATCTCCTCTCCGTGACCGACGACGCCACGCTCAAGGACGGGTTCTCGTCCTCCTCGTTCGATCGCGAGGGCCTGGCGCGGCAGATCCTCCCGATCGTCGACGGCGGTGTGCTCAGGAACTTCCTGTATGACTCGTACACTGCCCGGAAGGAGGGCCTCGAGAGCACGGGCCACGCGGGAGGCGGCGCCGGAGCTGTGCCGTCGATCTCCACGACGAACCTCGTGTTCTCGCCGGGGGAGACGCCGCTCGAAGAGATCGTCGCGGGCATCGACCGTGGGATCCTCGTCACGAGGTTCTCCGGGAACGTCGACCCGGTGAGTGGCGACTTCTCTGGTTCGGTCAAGGGCGGCAGGATGATCCGCGGCGGGAAGCTCGAGGAACCGCTCTGCGGGACCATGATCGCTGGGAACATCTTCGGGCTCCTGCCCGGCATCTCCGCGGTCTCGAAGGAGCGCGAGCGGCTCTTCAGCGACGTGCTGCCGTACGTCAAGCTCGAGGACGTGGCGGTGACGAGCGGGTAGCGGTCGTGAGCCGCTCGTCGCGAGATGGCCGCCCGGACGCACGAAGTCCAACGGCGGGCCCCGCTGGGGGCCCGCCGTCTCGTTGGCGCAGACGAGGGCGCCGCGGATTCGTCTCTTTTCCTTCTAGGTCTGCTGCCCGTCCTCCAGGGGAACCTCCCGCCAGCCGAGACGCGTGTACCCGCCCGTCTGTGAGAAGCGATAGAACCCCGGCGGGTACATCTCCTGAAGCCTCCAGTCGTAGTGGTAGTCCTTCGCGTACCCCGACGTGATGATGACCTCGTCGCCCTGGATGAGTCCGCTACCCACCGGACCGCGGAAGCTCTGGACGAGGCTGCCGTGCACAGTGAGGTCCCCCCTCGGGACCCCGGAGTTCCAGTTCTGCGCGGTGAACGAGTTCGCGAGGGTCATGAGCGCCCCGTGGATCTCGCAGTCGTCCTGGTTGGGGGCCGTGTCGCCTATGACGATGTCGTTGCAAGCGATGAGCCCGAGGAGATCGTCGCAGCCCTCCAGGGGTCCGTACTCGTCGCTCCCCGCGTAGACAACATCGTCGGTGATCTCGATGATCCCGTTCGTCGCGATCGTCACCTGGCCGTCGACCACGCCGTGGACGCTCAGGTTCCCGTTGACATAGATGAGTCCGTTGATTGAGCTCAGGTCGACGTCGACCCACCCGAGTCCGGGCTTGCTGTAGCTCACGTAACCGAGCATCGGGTCGCCGTTCTCGTCCGGTCTCCCGAAGTAGAAGTCGTAGTCGCCCGAGACGCTGACTCCGCCGGCGCGCGCCTCATCCTTGAGAAGGCTAATGTCGCCGGTGGACGGGAGGGTAAGCTGCGGCGCGCCGAGGGTGTAGCTGTCGACGAACGTCGGCTCGTCGTGCGGCGCGTTGCTCTCGAGCTCCGACTCGAGGTGATTCGTCGACGATCCGTTATAGTACAGGAAGAGCGGTTCGTGGTTGTCGTTGTTGTCGCCGGGTCCGCCGTAGGCGCTCGTCACCCTGCTCAGGAACGTGGGGTCGCCGAAGATGCTGATCTGGTCGTTCGTGAACAGCGGCCCGTCGACCACGTCCGGCGTGACGAACCAGAGCGGGTTGCCGCCGCCGGGCATGTGCTCGGTGTCGGTGAAGTAGAGGAAGTCGGAGAGAAGCTGCGTCTGGATGTCGACCTCCACGCACCGCGAGTGATCACCCTCAGTACCTCTCGAGACGATCGTGAAGTTGTGCCGCCACGTGGTCCCGTTCGTCGTGTCGGGGACGATCGTCACGAAGTACTTCCCTCCCGCAAGCCCCTGCTCCTCCGCCCCGAACGGATGGAAGGGCGCGAGCTGGGCCGGCGGGGTCCCCTGAGCGCAGAGCCACACCATCGCCCGCGCTGCCCCGGACTCCGCGAGGTAGAGCGCCTGGGACCTGTCGTGGGCGTGAGCCACGAGGATTGCGTCCTGCGTGGCCAGCTGGAAGAGGGCGAGGATGGCTATGAGCACGATGGCGGCGATGAACGTCACCGAGACGATGGTGAAGCCGCCCTGGGCCCGGGGCCTCGAAAAGGGCCTCTGGGGCCGTTTGGTCCGGTTCTCTCGTGTGTGTCCCATGAGTTCACACTCCGGCTGTCACAGTCCGGTGAAGGGTGTTACCGTACTTCCATTCAAAAGCACATTCTGGGCCATTTTGGCAGGATGTTACAGAGTAGGCGGGGCGTAGGGGGGAGGTCCAGCGTGGAGAGGCGGGAGCGACAGAAGAGGGGCCCCGGATGACCGGGGCCCCTCCCTCGTGGTTGCCTCGCTCGCGTTCACCTGCACGCGGATACTACTCGTCGCCTCCCACGTTCGGGATGTTCTCCGCGAGTTTCGGGTGCACGAGGTGGATGGTGACGCAGCCCTCCCAGTCGAACTCGAGCGGCTCGGGCATGGGGTCAGGTGAGCCGCTGTCGTTCTCCACGCTGAAGATGAATGTAGGATTCGCACCCCAAAGCCTGTAGTCCGTTATCGCGTCGTTGATGAGCTGAACGCCAGCGGTGGTGAGGTCCGCGTAGATCGGCGCGGGCATCGCAGCGGCGAGGTTCTGACTCGTGTACGTTATGAGAGTGTACGGTCCTTCCTCGTAGCCGGCATCGGTCCGCTCGACAGTGATCGAACCCGAGATCACCCAGTCGGTCGTTCCCGCGATATCGATGACCTGATATGTCGCGCTTACCACGAACGCCGTGTCGATGTCGGCTCGCGTCAGCTCCAGATCAGCAAGGATGTCGTCGAGCTCGTCTGCGACGTCCACCTCTTCGGGCGTCGTCCAGTTGAAGTCCGTGTGGTACTCCGGGAACAGAACGCAGACGTAGCCGGTGAGCACAAGCTCGACGATTCTGTCGACGAGGAGACAGCCGGCCCCGCTCATCATCGCGAAGACGAGGAGCGCGAGAACCGGAACGAGCAGTTTCTTTCTCATGGTCTTCTCCTCCCTGCTCCGATGGGCCTAGAAGCCGGCTCCGATGCCGAAAGCGAAGTTGTTCAGCGTGGTAGTCAGATGGTACTCGCCGAACGCGAAGACGATCCCGGCGTCGACCTTGATCCCGAGCGTCCCGGCGAGATTCGTCCCGGAATCGAACGAGACCTCGGTGTCCTCCGGCGTGCCGGACGCGTTGCTCGTGTACTTCAGCTCGAGCTGCGTCGACTCCGCCATGAGGCCGACATACGACTCCAGAACGCCCACCTTTTTGCTGGCCTGGATGCCGAAGGAAAGGGCAGTAGTCTGCATGAGGTCGCCGCCCTGCTCGAACTGCTGCCAGAAGGCGCCCGCCGCGAGCTCCACCGGGAAGTCCTCGCCGAAGTACTGCGAGATGTTGTGGCGCGCACCGCCTCCGTAGAGCTTGAGATCGCCGATCTCCGTGTCCCCGATCTCGCCGGCCATGAACCTCACGAGGATCTCAGTCCCGCTCGTGAACCCGACGCGTACTTGCGGTACCGCGAGCGAGAACGTCTGCAGGTTGAACCCTCCTGGGAACGCGTACTGCGCGTCGTGGTCGCCTGAGATGATGGTGGATGCTTCCGGACCGACGACGGTGGACGCCTCGACGGTCTGCTCCGGCGAGAAGCCCGACTCCGTCGTCGCCGTAAACGTCGACTGCTCGTCCTTGAAGAGAGCCGTCATGGCGATCAGTTCCAGTTTGACGCTCACGCCCTTCTTGGGGATGGCGGCCGAGTTGTACAGCCCCGAGTTCAGGTCGGCGCCGATCGCGTCGACGAGCGGTTGCAGATAGCCGGTCGCGTTGGCACCCGTGTACGAGGACAGGTAGTCCTCGATCGTCTGAGCGGCCGCAGGCGCCGCAAGAGCGACCACCAGCACCACGCACACGGTCACCCTGAGAAGCCCGACACGAACGTGCATGGGATCCTCCTTGTTTGGGGGACTTCCGAACAACACTCAATCGGTTTGCAGTAGGCTACAGCTAAGCCGAATCTCTGTCAAGTTCCATCCGGTTAACGGCTTCTGAGCGAAGGAACACCGGGAAGGAGCGCCACCAAGAACGCGCTTGACAGACCCTCACCGATTGGATAGCGTATCGGCGGGTTCGCCGAACCCCCTTGAGACACATGGTTTAGATGTCAATGAGCCGGAAGAGCACCGGCCTGCTTCGTACAGTTGCGGGCCGAGTGGTCTTGTACGT
This sequence comes from bacterium, assembly GCA_025774935.1. Classification (GTDB taxonomy): domain Bacteria; phylum Joyebacterota; class Joyebacteria; order Joyebacterales; family Joyebacteraceae; genus JALGVN01. Next base: position 65,211 of record JALGZK010000006.1, read on the forward strand.
GCTGTTCGCCAAGCTCCTCGACGCCTCACGCTCGGAGGGACCATGAGGACGATCGCTCTCGTGAACCAGAAGGGCGGCTGCGGGAAGACCACGACGGCCGTCAACCTCGCCTCGTACATCGCCGACACCGGCAGGAGAGTGCTTCTGGTCGACTGCGATCCACAGTCACACGCTTCCATCGGACTCGGTATCGACACGGACGAGCTCGAGAGGTCCACCTACGATCTCTTCATGGACCCGGCCGTGCATGTGCGCGACGTCGTCCACCCGGTGACCGACACCCTCGACGTCGCCCCGTCGAACGTCATCCTCTCCGCCGTCGAGCAGCAGCTCTCGGGTCAGCCGGACCGCGAGAACAGGCTCCGGCGGAAGCTCGAGGCGTGTTCGGGCGAGTACGACTATGTGCTCGTCGACTGCCCGCCGAGCGTCGGACTCCTCACGTTCAACGCGCTCGTCGCCTGCGACGAGTCGCTCGTCGTGATGGAGCCGTCCTACTTCTCGCTCCACGGTGCGCTCAAGGTCGTCGAGACGATACGACTTGTCAGGGATCAGCTCGGGATGCGCAAGCGCACGCGCGTACTACTTACGATGTTCGATCGACGAACCCGATTTGCCCGCGAGTTCCTGCGCGAGGCGAGAACCCGGTTCGGCCGCGAGATGTTCGAGACGGTGATCCGGCACACCGTGCGGTTCCGCGAGGCGGCGAACTGGGGCGTGTCGATCTCCCACTACGCGAAGAGCTGCGGGGGCGCGAGGGACTACCGCGAGCTGTCGGAGGAAGTGATCGCCGACGAGGAGCGGATCGCGGCGGCGGAGTACGAGCCTGCGGCCGAGGTGGTGGAGTCGAGCCTCGAGCCGGGAATGGACGAGTGGATACTCTCGCAGCCCGGGCCGCACTTCGTGGACGGCGGCGTCCTGTTCTCGCTCGTGGCTCCCGAGGCGAACGAGGTCGAGCTCGTCGGCACGTTCAACGACTGGGAGCGTCAGCACGGCCTGCAGCTGACGCGGAGCACGAACGGCGTGTGGCACACGACAGTGGCCCTGGGGCCAGGCAGGCATCTCTACAAGTTCGTAATAGACGGGGTCTGGGTTCCGGACCCCTCCAACGATAACCGGGAAGCGCCCAACGAGGACTGCGTCCTCGAAGTCTACCGTTCCGGTTAGGCGCTCCCGGCACGAACGAAATCGCAGAGATCTTCGGACGGGCGAGATGAGCGAACGCGCTGGCGACAAGTCTCCGAAGACGCTCGCGGACGTCTCTCACCTCTTCTTCTCCAACGACGAAGAGCGCAGGACGACTGCGCCGGTGAGTTCGGCGGACGCCCCCGCTGAAGACGGGGGATCGCCGGTCGTCGAGGAGCGCCCGCCGCAGGGAGGCGACGGTGCGGTCCCTGTCGAGCCGACCGCTCCCGGGGGGGCTGCCTCGGGGGCAGCCGCGGGGGAGCGCACGCGGACCGACGGGCGGTGGCACCGGACCGGCGTCTTCGTCGTCACCGGGGGCGCCCGCTCGCCCGGGAAGTCGACCGTCGCCGTGAACCTGGCCCACGCGCTCATGTCGAGAGGGCGCGTCGGTCTTGTGGACGCCGATCCGAAGCTCCCGAACGCGCGGTTCTACATGGGTCTCCCGTCGTGGCACTACCTCTCGCCCGTGACGTGGGAAGGGAGGCCTGCCCCGAACACGCTCTCGGACTCGGGACTCGTCGTCGTCGACAGAGCCTCGGGGACCTCGGCTTCCGATGAGCTCGTGGGCGTGGGCGACGTGACCTACGTCGACATCTCCGGGGGCGGGAGGGTGCCCCTGCACTACCTCGTCGTCGACCTGCCGGCTCCGCGCGCCGCGTGGCTCCGGCCGGTGACCGAGCGCGTCGGCCTCTTCGTCGTCGTGATGGGACCGGACCGGGCGAGCTTCGAGGAGACGTACGTGGTTCTCTCCGAGCTCAGGGGGTCGCTCGGGCTCGAGCACGTAGGGCTCGTGGTCAACAAGGTTCGGGACCAGGAAGACGCCCGGGACATTCACGCGAAGACGGCCGCCGCGGCGGAGCGACTGCTGTCGATGCGCGTCAGTCTCTTGGGAGGGGTGGCGGTCGAGGAGAACCTCGGGAGCCGCCAGCGGGAGCGGGGGGCGATCGTGCGGTCTCGTCCGGACGCTGTGGCCGCACTGCAGCTGAGAGAAGTTGCCACACAGGCGCTCGGGATCGTGGCGGGGTCGTAGGGACTCCGGCGCGCCCGGCGAGGACAACGTGACGTACAGGGAGGACACCATGAGGTCACGCATCGAACGTACGTCGCTCCCTGATCTCGACGCTCTCCGAGGCCTCCTCGGCGAGCGCGCAGGTCAGATCCGCGAAGGAGCGAAGCTCGTAGACGCCGACGCCCAGGGGCCGACGGGCGTCGATCTCATCGTTGCCAACGACGAGGGCAGTCCCGTTTTCGTGGACATCGTCCTGGACAGGGCGCAGGAGGTGCCGACCCTTATCTTCGACCACCTCGACTGGGTCGAGAGGAACAGCAGGCTGTTCCTCAAGGCCTACGCCTCCGACGGCATCAGCAAGGCGGACGAGCCCGGATTCGTGTTCGTCGCCGACGAGTTCCCGCCGGGAGTCGTTCGAGCGGTCGGCGCCATGCAGGGCATCGACGTGAGACTGATCCGGGCCGAGTACCTGCTGGTCGACGGCAGCGGCGACGTGCTTCTCACGGACGTGACGCCTGACGCCGCAGGTACCGCCGCGGACATCGTCGTGAGGCGACCGGGCGGGGACGGCGGGGCGCCCCCGACGCGCTCCGACGAGAGCAGCAGCGGACGCCGAATCGAGTCGAACGCGGTTCGCACGCTGATGGCCCTCTTCACCTCCGGCGTGGACGGTCTCGACGCGAGGATCACGCAGGTGGAGACGGACTCCGGCACCGTCTTCGCCCTCGGCGAGAGGACGCTGGCCCGCGTCGCAGTCTCGCCCGGGAGCTTCACGGTGTCGCCGGGCGACCGGAACGAGAACCCGATCGTCGTCTCCGACCGCGTGTCGCTCGAGCGCGCGCTGAACGCCGTCGTCTCTCTCTTCGTGAGGGACGGTGGAACGCAGGGAGAGAGCGCGACCGAGGCGGCCACGGTCGAGCTTCCTGAGGAGGAGAAGGCGGAACTCGCGAGCATCTGGGAGAGCGTTGCCGCGCAGGGCGAGGCAGGCTAGAGAGGCCCCGAACAGGGCACGGAAGGCACGAAAAGGCCCGGCGGCTCCTGGGAGCCGCCGGGCAAACAAAACAGGGGCTTTCGCCCCTTCATATAGTTAATACCGGGAAGTCCCCCGAAGTGAGAAGCCTTTTCTCAGCGGGGGACGCTTTTTTTCTCCCCGTCAGGAGGGCCTGGGGTGGAGCTCCTCCTCGATCTCCCTGAAGGCCGTCCTGATGCGCGACAGCTCGGTCGCCACGGTCCGTCTCGAGACCGAGAGTGCCTGAGCGACCTCAGTTTGAGTGAACCCTTGTGCTATAGCATGTGCAATCGTCTGCTGGCGAGGGGTGAGCTGGGCCAGTGTCTCGCTGATCTCCACCGAGAGAGCGAAGGCCTCCGGGACGACCTCGATCGGGGAGGTGAGCAGGATGTCGTGCCACTCGGTCGGGATGAACCTCAGGACCTCCGGATCGACGTCGCCGAGCACGCCGTAGAGGATCATCTGACGGCTCATGTCGCCGTCGGGACAGTCGACCGCGGTCCGGCTCATGAACTTCACGGCTCGCCAGCGGGCGCTCGAGAGGTACCAGCCCTTGGTCTTCCCCTCGGGCGCTCGCCAGATGTCGATCCTCATCTCCTGGGCGAGATCCTGCTGGAGCATCTCGTCCGGTGTGAGTCTCGCGGCGATGCGAGCGATCTCAGGTTCGAGTTCCCGCCACTTCTCCATGGTTCGCGATCCGCTCTTCGGTCCGCGGCACCGCCTTCGCCGGTGCCCTGTCGATGCCCTCACCCCTGATTCTGTCACGAGGCGTGCCCCGTGTCAAGAACGCGCCGGCTTCGCGGCTGCGCGCGAGCCACCTCCGCGGCGTCCGGGTCGTTCGGGCAAATAGGTTGACACTGCTTCCGTCTCGTCCATAGAATACACTAACAAGTTCCATGCCTGCCGGACGCGCCTCGTCGGGTGTGGGGGTCCGCCGACGCGGAGCCCGCCGCTCGACTCCCCAAGATCGGGAGGAACGATGAGACGACTGACGACCCCGACTGCGCTCGCTCTTCTTCTGGTACTCGCCTTGCTACTTCTAGGAGGATGCGCCGGGAAGGACCAGTCGAACATCCCCGACGATCCTCGGCTGGTCTACAAGGAGCTCTACGAGATCGATGTCGACATCGCGAACACCGAGGAGATCCTCAAGGGAAGCAAGGCTCAGCAGCAGATCGACGACAGCGCCGAGCTCAGGGAGGAGATTCGCAGGCTCGAGATGGAGCTCTACGAGCTCAGGGCCCAGCGGATGGCGCTGCAGGAGAGGCTCGACGAGCTCGAGGCCGAAGGCAAGGTGATGGAGCGCCAGGAGACGGAGTAGACCGACCCCGGTCTGCAGGCGCCAGCACACCAGGCGCCCGACGCGACGGTCCGGCCGCGGTCCTGGCGGACCTGGCCCGTGCTCTCGGCTCTGAACAAGCTCCCGGTGACCCAAGTGGACAGCCAACTCCCCCGACAATCCACCTCGTGGGCGGCAATGCGTCGCCCGTGTGCCGCAGTCGCCCTGGCCCTTGTGGCGGCGGCTCCGGCCGTGCGCGCCGAGATCGTGAGCGACGCGTGGTACGTGTCGACACTCGGAGGGAGGCCGCTCGGCTACGCGCACGAGGTCGTCGAGGTGGGGGAGGACGGTGTCATCCTCACGACCACTGAGACTCGGCTCACGATGCGTCGCGGGCCGGAGACCGTCAGCGTCGGCGCGACCGAGCGGTGGACGGAGAATGCAGCAGCTCGGCCCATGGAGTACGCGGCGACGATCCGGATGGCGTCAGAAGTGACGGTCATCACGGCCGTGGCGGGTGGTGGGCGCCTGAGGTTCGCGAAGCGCATCGGAGACGATGAGACGGCGCGCGCCGTCGAAGCGCCGCCCGACCTTCTCTTCCCGGAGGGCGTGGCGAGGCTCCACGCCGCGCAGGGCTTCGCGGAGGGGAGCGCGTACGGCTACACGATCTTCGACCAGGAGTTCGAGGACCTCGGCGCCTGCGAGGTCCGCGTCGTGGGCCTGGACAGCCTCGAGCTCCTCGGAGAGGAGAGGCTCCTTCACAGACTCGTCGTCGTCAACGAGCTCTACGACGGGGTCGAGGTGCTGGAGTGGAGGGACGACGACGGCCGTCTCTGGAGGGAGGAGACCCCCGCGCTCGGCCTCGTGCGAGAGAGGACGACCCGGGAGCTGGCGACTCAAACGCGCGAACCGGACGACATCATCGCCACGACTCTCGTCCGGAGCAACGTCGTGCTGGCCGACCCGCACGCCGTCGACGCCGCCCTCTACGAGATCTGGCTCGACGGCACGGACGCGGCCCCGCGGGTGGTCGAGGACGCGAGGCAGTCGATCGAGGGGGAGACGGAACGCGGGGTCCGGCTCAGGGTCGAGAGAACCGAGCCTGCTCGCGGCGCCGCCGAAGCGCTCGGGACGGGGACGCTCGGGATGGACGAGGCACTCGCCGAGTTCCTCGAACCCAGTCCCGTCCTGCCGTCGGACGATCCCGAGTTCGTGACGCTCGCCGCCTCGATCGTGGCCGAGGAGGAAGACGCCTGGGCTGCGGCGGTGGCGATCGAGCGGTGGGTCCGGGCGGCAGTGGAGGACAAGGGGTTCGGGACGGCGTTCGCCTCTGCGCGAGAAGTGCTGGAGGAAGGGGCGGGCGACTGCAGCGAACACGCGGTTCTGATGGCTGCGCTCGCCCGGGCCGCCGGCATCCCCTCGAGGATCGCCGCGGGACTCGTGTACTGGCAGGGCGCGTTCGCGTATCATATGTGGGTGGAGGTCTGGACTGGGGACGGGTGGTACGCCCTGGATCCGACGGTGGGGAAGGGGAGCGTCGACGCGACGCACGTGACGTTCGCCTCGAGCCCGGTGTCTGGAGGCAATGTGGCGGAGCTGTCTCTCGCCGTCATGCAGCTGGTCAACCGGGTCCGTGTCGAGCTGATCGAATACACGATCGATGGGAAGGTGTTCCGGGCCGCCGGCCACTGATGGGCCGCGGCAGCCGGAGAGCAGCGACACTCACAAAGGACGGCAGGTGATTGCGATGAACAGACTGGCGCTTGGGGCGGTGATCGTCATCACGGGGCTTCTCGTCCTCGGTTGCTCGAACGGTGAGGAGGCCGCGAGCGAGACCGAGGTCGACGTCGAGTCGCTCTCGGAGGGCGAGGTCATCGAGGAAGACGAGACCAGCGAGGCCGCGCGGGCGCGTGGGATCGCGGTCGAAGGAACGGAAGAAGAAGGCGAGCCCCAGATTCTGCTCGACAACCTCGTCTACGAGTGGCGCGTCGAACCCGAACCGGGCCTCCACGTGAAGCTCAAGTTCGTCAACCCGGTGGGGGGATACGAACGCGCGCGGGGACGGCTGTTCATGATCGCGTCGTCGAGGGTATACGATGTGACGGGCGTCTACCCCTGGGGTGTCGAGGTCGAGCGCGGGACGCCGACGAACCACAGGGAAGGGACGCGGCTGCTCTTCCGCGACGAGCAGACCGTGCGCGCGGTCATCCCGTACAAGGCCACCGCGGGCTACTACGACGTTCTGAAGATCATCGTGTTCGACGAAGAGGGCGGGATGTTCGTCAACACGACGTACGATCTGGAACTCACAGGAGAGCCGTCGGGCCCGAAGGAGCCGAAGCCCGACATGGTCCTCTGATCTGAGCCGGAGGAGGAACCCATGTACCGCAAGGACAGGGCCGGACACGAGACCAAGAAGAAGGCGGTGCTCTCCAAGAAGGAGAAGCGCAAGAAGAAGAAGGAGAAGAAGCAGCAGAAGAACACGAGCCTCATCTAGGCCCGCGTCCCATGTGAGCGGGGGGCGCGGAATCCTATCCGTGGGCCCCGTCTTCGTCCTGCTTGCCCTACTCCCAGATGACCGTCAAGTCCTCGTCGGGCAGGAAGTCAGTTCTCTTCATATAGTAGAGGGTCGTGTCGCCGCGCACCTCCTCGCGGTCGGGCTCGAACGAGAGCTGCACGTCCGAGAGGTCCGCCGGTATCCGGAACTCGAACTCCGCGACCTCGATCGGACGACCCCACTGCTTCGTCGTCGTCACGATGTAGATCGCGTGGTTCCTCCTTATCTCCTGGACGTACTCGACGCGCACGGCACGCTCCTCGCGCGGCTCGAACGCCATGCTCCAATCGATCCCGGTGGCCGACCTTGTGTATCCCAGCGGCTTCCACTCGCCGTCGACGAGCTGTCGCGCGCCGATGCGCAGCGGGTAGAGGTGATGCCTGTCGACGGGGAAGGGGTAGTGGATCGCGATCTCGAGGGGTTCGTCCGCAGCGCTCCGGAAGTAGTACGTCCCGTCGACCCGCGTTCGTCCCCGCGCGGTCTCCACGATCACATACTCACGGTAGAACGAGACAGGTGGGGCCGGATACGCCTCGGGCCTCCCCTCGTGGCACGAAGGGAGGCCCGCAGCACAGAGCGCCAGACACACGGTGGCGAGCAGCCTGCTCTTCACGATCCGTCCTTCGGGCGGCGCGCGCCCGCTCGCTGCGCGCTAGAGGTACAGGAACGCCGCCAGCCTGGTTCCCGTGTTGAGCTCGAACGAGCCGAAGAAGAGGCCGAGCCCAACCTCGCCGAGGAGACTGAGGTTCCTCATCACGAAGTACTCCCCGCCGAGCACGCCCATCAGCCCGAACTTCGTGTCGTCGTGCTTCTCTTCGCGGACCGTGCGCGACGTGTGTGTGACGTTCACGCGCCCGCCCACGTACGGCTGGAACCTCTCCTCGGTGTTCCAGAGTCTCCTGAGACCGAAGCCGACTCCGAAGTCCGTCTGGTCGTCAGAGTCGTCGGACGAGACCCTGAGCGCGACCCCGAGCTCGAGCGCGAGGTTCTCGCCCAGCCGCGTCGTCGCGAGGACAGTCGGACTCCCGCTCGGGAGCAGGACGCCGCCGATTCCGAATCCCTGCCCCCTCGTCTGGGTCTGCGACGCGGCGATCGAGGGGATGATGATCAGGCAGGCGAGCGCGAGCGCCGCCGGGATGCGATGCTTCATGGAACCTCCTCCGGGTGGCGTGAGGCCGACCGGGCCGGCCCCGACCGTTGCTGTCTCGCGCGCCTCGGATGTCCCCGGGGCGAGCGAGCGCATCCTAGCACCGGCCCCGGGAGGTGTCAACACAGCCAACCCGCGCTCCCGGGGACGTTGGACCGCTGAGGAGCGCCCCTTCCTCGGCACCCGAAATCCGGTCAGGCCCGGCTCTTTCCACTTGACCTGAGGTGGGCAGCATGTTACGTTTTGATGGAGAATCTGCATGTGGTCAACGGAAGTCACGAGGCAGCCCGGCCGGGCTGGTTGTCGCAAAGGAGCTTCAGATGCCGAACGCGCAGGAGGTAGGACAGAGGCTGAAGGCAGTGCGCAAGGAACGCGGGATGACGCTCAAGCAGGTGGCCGAGTCCTCAGGCATGTCGCCGACCCACATCTCGGAGATCGAGCGCGGCAAGACGTCTCCGACGGTCGGGGCGCTCAGGAAGATCGCGGGCGCTCTCGACAAGGAGACCGCGTACTTCGTCGAGGACAGACCGCTCCCGCGTGTTTCCGTTGTCAAGAAAGAGGACCGCGACGTCGTGCTGGTCGAGGGCGCGGACGAGGCGTTCGTCACGGGGAAGGCATTGACGAGCGGGATCCCCGCGGGACGCGTCCGTCTGCTTCAGCTCGACGGGAACGACGGGAACGCGACCATCAACCATAGGCACGACGGCGAGGAAGCGCTGATCATGCTGAGCGGGAAGGCGAAGGTGGTGGTCGGGGAGGACGAGTTCACGCTCGACCCCGGCGACTGCCTGCACTTCGCCGCAGGGACTGAGCACACGATCTCCTTCACCGGAGACGGCAGGAACCGTGCGCTCCAGGTTCTGGTCTCGCCCGGCTCCATTCGCTGGTAGCCACAACGTCGCGAGCCACACAGACAAGAATGCGGGGCGGCTGCTGCCGCCCCGCTTCTTCGCTCTCCGGGAATGTCGTCTGTCGGGTCTGTGTGTCGTCGCGGCCTCTCGGCAAGAAGCGGGCCGTCCGGAAAGCCACCCACTACGTTCCAGTCGCTACAGTCCGAATCCCATCGATAGTCTCAGCGTGTCCTCCAGGTGGCCGAAGAGGTACGCGATGTCCAGGCCGATGACGCTCGATCCGGCCGCGACGTTCGCGCCCGCCCCCACGGAGAACTCCGAGAGCTCGCCCGACGATATCTCCTTGCGGTAGCCGCCGCGCAGAGCCGCCACGTCGAACAGCGTCACCTCCGCGCCGAGGAGCACGAGGTCGCGGCTGTCCTGGTGGAGGGCCTTGTCGAGATCGAGCTCCAGCAGAACGTTCCGGTGCGGCCGTGCCGCGACGCCGAACGCCAGCGCTGGCGGTACGCCTTCGTTGTACGAACCGCCGGCCGTGCTCTCCCAGCTGAGCGTGCTCAGTATGTCGCGCGCGGCGATTCCGAACGTGACGCGTTCTGTCACCGGGATCGTGGCGCCCGCGTCCAGCCCGAAGCCCAGCGCGCTTCCGGACACGTCGTCCTCGAAGCCGCTCGGGCTTCCGAAGGACGCCAGTCTCGTCCGGACGGTCGCCCCGACGTTCGTCGGACCGGCGTCGAGCCAGGGGAGTGACGACAGCGACGTCGCCGCTCCGAGGAGGACGGTCGTCTCCGAGAGCACGTCGTCCCCCGAGTAGAGCAGCCCGATCCCGAGCGTGTACCGCTCACTCAGGCGGTAGGCAGCCGACGCCGCCGTGTAGGGGACGAGCCCCATGACGTCGGCGTAGTCGACGCTGAACTCCTTCGACCGTTCCCCGACGGCGAGCCCTGCCGGATTCCAGTAGAGGGAGCCCGCGCCGTGCGAGGTCACGACGACCGCTCCGCCCATGCCCATCGAGCGGGCGCCGATGCCCACGTCGACGAACGCGCCGGGGATGTCTGACACGCCTTCCGCCGAGGCGCCGGCGGGGAAGCACACCCCGAGCCCGATCGCCACGACCAGGGCGGCCGCCACTCCCGCCGACCGTCGGACCATCGCCCCTGAGCGGGCGACCGACGGGTGCAGCCTTCTACTGCGTGATGTTCTCTCCATCGTGTCTTCCCTCGCTCTCTGGCGTCGGCTACTTGACCAGCACGATCGTCGCGTTCGCCGTTTCCGTGCGGCTCGCGTCCTCTGCCTCGATCCGCACCACGTACCTTCCGTTTCTCGCCGCCTTCCCCGCGTCGGTGAGCCCGTCCCAGAGGACCTGCGAGCGTCCCTTCGCCTGTGGTTCGTTGACCACGATCTCCCTCACGAGCTGCGACGCCATGTTGTAGATCTTGACCGTCACGAACGGCATCCTGGATCTCGTCGAGGAGAGCTCATAGGAGATCACGGCGTCGGACGATCCGGGCGAGAACGGGTTCGGCTGGACCGCGATGTCGGTGATTCCGAGCTCCTCGGACTCCGTCGCCGTGACGAACTTCCCGAGCGCGGTGAGATCGACCGTGACGCCGTTCACCGCCTCCCAGCTGTTCATCAGCTCCCACTCGAGCTCGTCGCCGCTCCAGCGTGCGATCATCGCGTCCGCCATGGAGGTCGGAAGCATGAGCTCCGCCGGATGCTCCGGGTCGAACCCGAGATCGTCCGGCTTCAGGTGATAAGCGGCGCCGCGCACCTCGAACTCCTCTGTGGCGGCGAGCGCGTCGGGTACTTCCTCGTGCGCGAGGAACATCACCTGCGACTCGGTCACGGCGCCCGGCTCGATCACGAGCGTCATTCCCGTCGAGTCGAAGTAGGTCTCCTCCGTCTCAGGGGCGACGAGCGCGAAGACCGACGTCTCGAGTCTGCCGGTAAGGCCGGACTCCGCGTCTCTCGCGCCGATCATGAGCTCGCCGATGTAGCCGTCCTTGCACCTGAGCTCGCCAGTTCGGTCCCCGATCGATCCGGCGGACTCCGGCGAGATCCACCACTCGAGGTCGACGTCGACGAGCCGCTCGCCCTGCGCGAACGCGACGCCCGTGAAGACCGACTCGCTCCCGGTCATGACCATGGACGAGCCTTCGATCTCGATCCTGTTGAGAACGGCTCGCTCGACGGTGAAGTCCTGACCCATCACGACCTCGCCCTCGCCGAGCACGAGCGACACCTGCGCCGGCGTCCCGAGACAGCGATCACCGGAGATGGTGAGGACGTAGGTCCCGGGCCTCACGTCCATGATCTCGTAGGCGCCGAGCTCGTCTGGCACGCACGAGCGCGAGTCGCCCGCGTACATCGTGCTCGTCGCGACTGCCTCGACGTCCTCCATCGCGAGGTCACCGCCGAGTAGGCTCACGGCGCCGATGATGCGTGCGAAGTTGCGCGGGAGGTTGAGGTCGATCAGCTCGCCTCCGACGGGTACGCCCAGAGCCGTCTTCTCGAAGTAACCGTAGAGCGAAGCAGAGACCTCGTACGTTCCCATGGGGGCGAGCCCATCCAGCACGAACGCACCGTCCGGACCGGAGGTGGCTTCTCCGAAGTACCCCTGGCCGTTGTCCGCTGTGACCGCCGCGGCGGCGAGCGGCTCGCCAGTCTGCGCGTCGTGCACGTGGCCGACGATCGTGCCGTCCGCCGCGAGCATCGTGAAGCCGACGTCAAGCGTCTCGGTCGGGACGTCAGTCACCGGGTTGTCTGAGACGCAGTAGAGGCCTTCCTTCGACACGAATATGTCGTAGACCTGTTCGTCGTCGAGGTCGCTCAGGAAGAAGAGCCCGTCTCCGTCCGTCACGTCCGTCGCCGCCACGTTCTCGCCGATCTTGGCACGGACCGAGGCGCCTTCGATCCCGGCGCCGCCGGGGTCGGTGACGCTGCCGGCGATCGCGCCGGTGAGTTCGACCAGATCGATGTCGAAGAGCAGGTTCTCGAGCTCCCCGACCTCGACAGAGGCCCAGCCGCTCTTGTAGCCGTTGAGCGTGGCCCTGACGTCGACTAAGCCCGGAACGACGGGACCACTGTCGAACCAGCCGGACCGTCCCGTGACGTCGGACGTGGCGCCGCCCTCCCACCTGGCGGTGACGAGCGCTCCCTCGAGTGCCTCGCCCGAGACCGAGTCGCGGACCGTTCCCTGAATCGTCGCGAAGAGCTGGTTGAGCTCTACGGTCATGTCGACCACTTCGTCGGGCGCCACGGAGATCCCGGACACCGTCTCGGTCTCGTACCCGGGGCGCACGACCCTCAGGCTCGACGTGCCCGCCTCTACGGGCAGGTTGAACCAACCGCTTCGACCGGTCCTTCCAGACCGGATCCAGACGCTGTCTCCCCAGGACGCGACGACGAGGGCATCGTCGACGGTGTTCCCGCTCCCGTCTTCGATGTATCCCTGGATCACGCCGGGATATGGTGTCAGAGAGACGTACTCAGCGTGCTCGTCCTCGACGTTCATCGCGGCGATGGCGATGCTCCGGCACCCGTGTCCGTCCGCGCGCGCCTCGAGCGTGTACATCTCGTCGGCGGCGACGTTGATCACGTAGTAGCCGTTCATGCCCGTGACAGTGCTGTATGAGGGCGCGTTCTCTCCCTCTCGGTACAGCTGCACGGACGCCCTCTGCAGGGCGTCGCGTCCGCCGCTCACGACTCCGTAGACTGTGGCCCATGCGGCGGAGACCTCGAGGTCGACTCCAGTGGCTGACTGCCCCGCCGCGAGGAGTACCTGCACGGGCTCCGACGCTCCGAATCCGTCCTTGGAGGCCGCGACAGCCCAGTCGCCGCCTTCGAGGAGGAGTGCGTAGTTGCCGGCCACGTCGGCCGACGTCAGAATCTGCTGCGCGTTGTTCGTGGCCGTCACGAACGCGTGCGCGACGGGGGCACCGTTGTGAAGGACAGCGCCCGAGATGAGACCCGCACCCGGCGCAACGGTGATCACGATTCCCGAGATCTCCTGACCTGGTGACGTCGCCACGAGGACCGGCGGTCCCGTGGAATACCCGGCCTTGACAGTCGAGAGGTGGTGGAGTCCGGGCGCGACCTGGAGCGAGAACGCTCCCGCCGCGTCGGTCGTCGTCTGCGCGTCGCCGTCAGAGACGACGGCGCCTTCGACCGGTTCGCCGCCCGCGAGCACCAGGCCCTCGATGAGGCAGCTTCGCGCCTCGACGATGAGGTCGAGTCCCGTGTAGATCTCGCCTGTCTCGACCGTCACCTGCTGCGCGTTCGCCGGCCGATACCCGGAAACCTCCGCCCACATCTGATAGGTCCCGCTCGGAGGTGTGAGGACGAACTCGCCGTAGGTGTCGGTCGTGGTGGTGAGAACGGTTCCGGCTGGAGGCACCGCGTGGACGAGCGCGTTCGCGAAGAACACGTCGCCGTCTGTGACCCTGCCTGAGACCGTCGCGGCCACGGGCGAGAGAACGAACGAGGGCGTGACCTCGACGTGCCCGCCTGCCGGGACGTCGACCTCCCTCGGGTCGGTTGGCACGAAGCCGCTCTTCTCTGCCCAGAGCGTCCACTGCCCCGGGGCGAGCTCCAGCGAGAAGTGCCCGTTCGCGGTCGTCGCGGCCGCGTGCGACTCGGCGGCGTTCTCGGCCCAGACGGTCGCTCCCGAGACCGGACTTCCGGCCGCGTTGACCACGCTGCCCGTCACCGTCCCGGCCTCGCCCGTGAGCACGAGCGGATTCGGGAGCTGCACGTGCTCGTATGACTCGGCGTCGACGAACTGGCTCTCCGACGGGATATACCCGCCCTTCTTGGCGTAGACCTCCCACGGTCCCGCCGTCACCGAGAGCAGGAAGTTCCCGTTCTGGTCGCTGAACCCGTTGACGTCCGCGTGGGCCTCCGACTGCCCAAAGATCTCCGCGTCGAAGACCGGGGCGCCGAACTCGTCGACCACGGTCCCGCTGATCTGTGCCGGGGCGCGGGGGAGTCGGAAGAGCACGCTCGTGTCCGAGCCCGGGTTGATCGGAACGTGCGCGTATTCGGTGACGTAGTAGTTCTTGCTTGCCGTGAGGAGGTAGTTGCCCGGCGGGAGCTGGCGTTCACAGATCCCGTCGTCGTTCGTCATGGATGGAGGCAGGGTGACCCCACCTGCCTCGTACTCGATCTCGATCAGGACGTTGGGGAGAACGTCACCGTTGGACGTCTCCGTCTTAATGAGCGCCGTTCCGGCGGCATCCGCATCGTACATGAACGAGCGCAGGTCCGAAGGGGCTCCCGCGCCCTGGGAGTCGAGCGCGACCACGCGCCACCTGTGTTCGCCGTGCGTCAGGATGGAGCCGAGATTGACCTGTCTCTCGGTCGTGCTCGAAGCGCCGTCCCAGATGGGGAACGCCGCGTCTCTGCCCCCGAAGTCGCGAAGCTGGTAGATGTAGAGGTGGTACCCCGCGGCGTCGTCTACCGAGGCCCACGTGAAGTCGACGAACTGACCTCCGACGACTGCGGAGTCCGCCGGGGCTAACTGCAGCGGACTCTGGACCGCCGCCTGGACGTCGGTCGTGAACCCGGACATTCCCACCGCCGCGAGCGACGACATGAGCGGGTGGTTGCCGTAGTTGTTGAGTACGAGCCAGTTGTACGTGAGTCCCTCCATGAGCGGCGGACTCGTGCCGTTCGAGTCGGTGAAGTGACCCGAGGGGTCGATGCTCCCGTACTGGATCGAGGTCTCGCTCGTGATCGCCTGCCAGACGATGTTCAGGTTCTTAACGGAGATCCTGGAGCCGTCGGGCTCCACAGCGATCTCGGTGTCGCAGACGATGACGTGGTAGTAAGGGGTCCCGAAGACCGGGTCCCACCCGAGCGTTGTCGTCGTCTCATGGATGACGCTGCCGTTCGGCGGCGACGTCGGCTGCGGCGCGATCGGCGCCTCGATAACGAGCTGGAACTGCTCGGAGTGATCGGGGAAGCTCGCGCGGTGGACGATGCAGTAGTAGATGCCTGGGGGCATGAGCTCGTCCGCGGGCCTGAAGCTCAGCGACTGCGTCCCGCTGGCTGAGGTCATGTTCGTGAAGACACCCGGCTCCGTCCCGTAGTCGATGTGGCAGAAGTACGGCTCCTCCCACGTGATCACGACCTCGTCGTAGATACCGACCATCTCCTGGGGGTGGCTCAGGAGTGTGATGGTGGCCGGGTTGCGCATGTCGACCGGGTCCGCTCCCGCGTCGGTCGTCCACAGGAGGATCGCGCCGACCGCCGCGACCGCGCAGATCGCGATGCGGCGCGGAAGCGAGATCGCCCGCGTCCGTTCCTGACGCCCGTGCCTTCTCCTGCGTCTGTGCTTCCTCGCTATCATCGTCCGGTCCTCTCTTCCACCCGGTCGCCCCCCTGCTCCGGGCTAGGTCCCCTCCGTGCGCCGGCGGGCCGCCTGCGTGGTGTCTGCTAGAACTCGTAGCTCGCCGAGATCCTCAGGACCTCGGTGGACGCCGACAGAATCGACGAGTCGAGCCTCAGGCTGTCGCCGATGCCGAATCCGATGCCGACGTTCGCCATCGGGAGGAGCATCTCCTCGGGCTCATGATCTTCGGACGTCCCGACGGTCGTGGCGCGCACGACTCCGCCACCGATCCTGAAGATGCCGGCGTCGAGCATGACGCCGACGCCGTCGCTGAGGTCGACGCCCCTCGTCTCGTTGTCGTAGCTGAACGTCAGGCCGTTCGAGTACCTGCGGTACTCGAGCGTCGTGAGAAGGAAGCCCGTCCTGAACGACGCGGTCGCTCCGAGGTAGGAGGGTAGCTGGAACGCGACGCTGTCGTGCTCGATGGTCACCTCACCCGCCGTGAGGGTGGGCTGGGTCGGGGAGAGCTCGCCGAGCTCGAGGCCGTCGTCCGAGAACGCCTCAAGCGTGTTCTCCTCGGTCACGAGCTCACCGGACAGCGTGAGTTCCGGTCCCTTCACGTACGCGGCGTCGACCGTGATCCAGTCGGTCGCGCGCCACGAGAGGCCGGCGGTCCAGCCCGTCGCGTCACCCGAGTAGCTCCCGTTCGCGCTGTACCCGAGGTCGTTGTGCCACGGGTCGGAGGGATCATTGAACGTGAACTCCTGGCCGGCGTAGCTGACGGTGCCGTCCATGCGGACCACTCCGACCGCCGAGGCGGCTCCGGTGTAGCGCTGCACGGACGCCCCGAACGCGATCGACGGAGTGACGTTCCCGCCGGCCGCGAACGACGTCCGGCGCATCTCGAAGGAGAGATCAGCGGCCGCGTCCGCCATCGCGCGGAGCTCGATCTCGATCTGCGTTCCGCCGGTGTCCTTCACGCTCTCGGCGAAGCCCTCGACGCCCGTGCTGACCATGCCGAAGCTGATCGACACCGGTTCTTCGAGGGAGGCGCCGGCGACGACGGGTCCGAGCCGGAACGCGGCCACGCCGGCGACGAGGCGGCCCTGCTGTCCGGCTGTCGCCTGGATGCTCGGGTAGACCGGCGTCAGCGTGGGCGAGGCCATGCCCTCGAGCGCGTCGTCGATCATGTCCTCCGCCTGTCCGTCGATGTCGACGTAGTCGGTGATCGAAGCAGAGAGGGCGGGGAGGACGTCTATAAGAACGCCGCCGGTCTCGAGGTAGGCGAGGCCGGCGGGGTTCCCCGTGACCGAGGCCACGTGCGAACGGACCGTGCTGACGGGCGTCCCGAGGGCGTCCGGGCGGGACCCGGCACCGTAGAGGAAGCCGAGGGAGACGTACCCACCGGCGGTCAGCTCACCGCCTTCGAAGATGTCCAGGGTAGCCCCTTCGTCGGCCAGGACGGCCGACGGGAACACAAATGTAACAACCGCGAGCGCAGCGAAGGTCGCGAGAGGGCGCATCGTACACCTCCCATCCGGGTTATAAACTGCTTTGACGCAGCACCTTACGAACGACAACCCCATGCTGCCCCTGCTGCTCAATCTGCGCCGTCTGTCCTGCAGGAGTCGTGCCATCCTGTACACGCGCAGACATCTGCGCACGTCGGAGAGGCGGCGACGGCCGGAGGAGCGGTTTCCCGGCGGCGTTGTTGACACCCTTTCGGCGCGGCTGATAGGCTCACGCGCCCGAACCGGGGCGCGACCGCCGACGCGGACGTCGGGGCGGCTACACGCGGGCCACGCTTCAGCGCGGCGGCGCGTGATCAGGAGTTGAACATGGACCGACCGAAAGACGACCCAGGAAGCCGCGAATCAAGAGGTCCCGCCGGGGGCGGGGTAGTCCGCGGGTTCGCGAACATCGGTCTCGGGACACTCGTCTCGAGGGGCTCGGGGTTCGTCCGCGAGATCGTCACCGCCGCCCTCTTCGGGGCGGGGACGTCGATGGACATCTTCGTCGCGGCGTTCACCATCCCGAACCTCCTCTGCCGTGCCCTCGGCGAACAGGCGGTCGAGGCGGCGTTCATGCCCGTCTTCAAGGGGCTCCACTCGCGGGGGGAGACGGGCAGAGCCTGGCGTCTCGCGTCACGCACCTTCGCGCACCTCACGCTCGTCCTCGTCGCGATCGTGATCGTCGGCATAGTCGTTGCGCCGTTCCTCGTGAACATCGTCGTCCACGGGTTCCGCGGCGAGAACGCGGAGGCGACCGTCCGCATGACGAGGCTGATGTTCCCGTTCGGCCTCGCGATCGGGCTCGCGGCGCTCATGGGCGCGATTCTTCTCGCGTTCAAGCGCTACCGCGTCTATAGCCTCGCGCCGGTCCTTCTGAACGTCGGGATCGTCGTGTCGGTCCTCACGCTCTCGGGGAGGCTCGGCTACGTGAGCCTCGCGGTCGGTGTCCTGGTCGGCGGGCTCCTCCAGTTCCTGGTTCAGGTGCCCTTCGTGAGCCGGCTCGCTCGCCGTGATGGGCAGAGGCTCATCGGCAGAAGGGAGGCGGACGGCGCCGTGAGCGCCGCTGCCGTCGACTCGAAGCAGGTCGCACGGCTCGCGGGACCGGTTCTCATTGCGGCAGCCGTCCAGCGGGTCAGCATCGTGGTCGACAGAACGATCGCCTCGTTCCTCGCGCCCGGGAGCATCTCGTCGCTCTACTACTCGTTCCGACTCATGCAGCTGCCGTTTGCGATCTTGGCGCTCGCGGTCGGCCGCGCCGTGGCACCGGTTCTCGCGGAGCAGCACGCGCTCGGGAAGCACCGGGAGTTCGGTGACACGGTGCTGTCCGGGATCAGAATGAACCTCGCGTACATCCTGCCGGTGACCCTGCTATCGGTGTGGTTCGCCGAGCCGGTCGTAGGCCTCGTCTACCAGCGAGGCGCGTTCGACGACACAGACCTCGCGATGACAGCTTCGGCCCTCGCGATGTACGCGCTCGGCCTCGCGGGGTCGGCCGGCGTGTTCCTCTTCGTCCGCGTATTCGCGGCGAGGCTGAACACGAAGACCCCCGTCAAGGTGTCGCTCGGAGTCTTTGCGTTCGACGTGGCCCTGAAACTCATCCTCGTGAGGACACCGCTACGCCACGCCGGTCTCGCGCTCGCGACGTCGATCTCCCTCACAGTCCACTCGCTCGTCCTCTACGCGATCCACCAGAGGACGTCTCCCGACGCGGCGAGGATCGTTCCCCGCGACCTCGCGGGCTGCGCGTGGCGCGTCGCGGCGGCGGGAGGTGCGCTCCTGGCCGTTCTCTGGGCGGTCGACGGGTGGGCTGGCATGTCACTTGCTGACCAGAGCTCGTTCGGCGGTCGCGCGATAAGGGTCGTCGTCGGAACCGGGGCGGGAGTCGCGGCGTACGCGGCCACGGCGTTCGCGCTCGGCATCCCCGAGGTGAGGAAGCTCCTCCCGCGGAGGTGGACTGGTCGGGAGGTCTGAGCGAAGCGACGGTGACGGTCGCCCTCGAGGTGCGGTCCCAGGAGGACGGACATGAGCTCATCGGTGTTGGTCACAGGCGGCGCCGGGTACATCGGCAGCATCACCGTCGAGAGGCTCGCAGGCGCCGGACACAGAGTCGTCGTCCTCGACGACCTGTCGAAGGGCCACCGGGCCGCGGTCGCTCCCGGCGTACCGCTCGTGGTCGGGGGCGTGGGGGACGTCGAGCTCGTGAAGCGCGTCCTCCGCGAACACGACGTCGACTCCGTGATCCACTTCGCCGCGATGAGTCTCGTCGGCGAGTCGATGGAGCGGCCGGGTGACTACTACGAGGCCAACGTCGTTCACGGCGCGCGCCTCCTCATGGCGATGGCGGAGGCCGGCGTCCGGAAGATCGTCTTCTCGTCGTCGGCGGGAGTCTACGGGGAGCCGGAGACCGTTCCGATCAGCGAGTCGCATCCGGCGAGACCCGTGAACGTCTACGGCGACACGAAGCTCGCCTTCGAGCGCATCCTCGAGTGGCAGGCGGCGTCGGACGATCTCCGGTACGTCTCACTCAGGTACTTCAACGCCGCGGGCGCCTCCGAGAAGTTCGGGGAAGACCACCGCCCGGAGACGCACCTCATCCCGATCGTGCTTGAGGTCGCCGCCGGAACGAGGCCCGAGCTCGCGGTCTTCGGGGACGACTACGAGACCCCCGACGGTACATGCATCCGGGACTACATCGACGTGCGGGATCTCTCGGACGCGCACATCGCGGCGATCGACGCGCTCGGTCGCGGTGAGAGCGGGATCTACAACCTCGGGAACGGGGAGGGGTGGAGCGTGCTCAACGTCATCGACGCCGCGAGGTCCGTTACCGGGAAGGAGATTCCGTGGAAGATGGGCCGCAGGCGGGCGGGCGACCCCGCGCGCCTCGTCGCGAGCTCGTCGCTGGCGGAGAAGGAACTCGGGTGGACGCCGGAGCACCCCGAGCTCGAGGACATGATCGGCGCGGCCTGGGACTGGATGGGCCGCCATCCCGGGGGCTACCCCGAGTAGAAGGGTGCCGGCCGGGCGCCTCGGGGCTTGCGGCTTGACTTGGGTTACCCCCGTTGCTAGACTGCCAGATGTTGACGACGTGCCGCCCTAGCTCAGTTGGTAGAGCAACGGACTGAAAATCCGTGTGTCCGCAGTTCGATTCTGCGGGGCGGCACCATTCTCGAAGCGGGAGAGCGAGAGCTGGTGTAGCTCAGCTGGTAGAGCAACGCATTCGTAATGCGTAGGTCAGCGGTTCGAATCCGCTCACCAGCTCCAGACACACCCGTTCGGGACAGACGGCCGCCACCCGGCGGCCGTCCCTCGTTCGGGCTCTCCTGCCGCCGGATCTCCTCGTCGGCCGCACGAAGTCCCGGGGAACCGGGCTCCGCCCTCCGGACCCACTTCAGTAGCCCCCAAGTACGACCCCGCGCCCCTGCCGTCATCTAAAGGACTGGAGAGCGGTACGGGAGACCCTTTCCCGCCGCTGCGCGCCTGCGGGAGGGACATTGACACGCTCAGCGTCCTGTGCTATCATGGTAAATGAGCACAATAAGGGGTCGGAGGCGCCGCCCGCTGGCGGGGATGCCGACGACCGCCCCGAACGGGTTCACTACGCCGCGATACTGATGTGCGTCGGGAGACCTGGAAAGGGTAACTGTATGTTGCGGAGGCTGGTGTCAGGCCGACGCGACTGGTCCTCTCATGGGTCCGCCGAAGGGCGGGGCCCTGGAAGGAGGAGGAAGGATGAAGCGGCTTGCCACGATCCTCGTGACCGGAGCGATCCTCCTCGCGTTCGCTTCGAGTTCGATGGGCGCCATCGGCTGGTGCGGGAACATCTGGCCCAACAACGGCGTCCAGTACACGTCGAACGACAACATCGACGTGTACGTGCAGGTCTGGAAGGACGGCTGCACAGGCTGCGACCTCGGCCCGTGCGCCGACATCGAGGCCTACCTGTACTACCGCTGCGAGGGCGACCCGGACTTCATCGAGGTCCCGATGACCTTCAACGTCTGCGTCTTCAACAACGACGAGTTCATCGGACAGATCCCGGCCGGACACGGCTGCGACGTCGTCGAGTACTACGTGAAGGTGGTCGACACGACCGACAACGACGAGTGCTACGGGAACGATCAGGCGGGCAATCCCCCGAACTTCTTCCTGCCCATCGTCGAGGTCACCGGCCAGGACGTCACAGTGCGCTTCAACCTGTGCCTGACGAGCGCCATCGAGACGGCCGGCGGCGTCTGCGTGACCGGCGCGGGCGACCCGCTCACGAACTGGGGCGACGGCGTGCCCATGAACTTCAACTGCGAAGCGGCCAGCCCGAAGCTCTACTTCGTCGACGTGCTCTTCCCGGCCGGTACGAATCCCTACGTCGAGTACAAGTACAAGAAGGACGACTGCGCGACGTGGGAAGGCACTGGGAACCACAGCTTCTCGATCGACGACTCGGGTGCGACCCAGGAGCTTCCTCTGGACGGTTGGGAGTGGTTGGACCCCGACTGTCCCGAGTGCCCGAGCCCCGTCGAGGACGCGACGTGGGGCACGATCAAGGGGTTGTACCGATAGTGGGGCCTGCTTATTCAGTCGGATGAGTACGTGCGATCAGGCCCCGGCGGCGGACGTCGGGGCCTGACTCGCGACTTGGCCTGACAGACGCCGGGGATGGCCCGAGGCACGAAGTCGCGGGCACCCCGAGCGGAAGGGGGATGCAGAGATGAAGTGGATTGCGGCGATTCTGACGGCTGCCTTTCTCGTCGTTCCGGCCGCGGCACTCGCGGGCCCGAGCGTCGTCGGCAGCATGCAGGGCTGGGATCCTGCGGATCCCAACTACGATCTGTCGCTGAACGGAAATGGAGTCTGGGTCCTGACGAAGTCCCTGCTCGCGGGCTTCCACGAGTACAAGGTCACGGAGACCGACGCGTGGGACGGGAACGACTTCCCCGGCGCGAACCAGTCGTTCACGCTCGCCGGTGACGATGACGTGACCTGGTACGTCAACCTCGGCGCCACCGTCGGCGTCAAGGAGGGTGACGAGTTCGTCTTCCACAGCCCGAACCCGCCCATCATGGCCGGTGACTTCCAGAGCGAGCTCGGCGGCATCGACTGGGATCCGTTCGACACGGTGAACACGGTCATGACCGACACCAACGGTGACGACGTCTGGGAGTTCACAGCCGTCATCGCGCCCGGGGGCGACTACCAGGGCAAGGTCGTCCTGAACAACAATTGGGACCAGAGCACCGGCGACAACGTCTCCTTCAGCTCCGACGGCACGAGCCCGATCACGTTCACGTACGACATGGCGACGAACACGACGGCGGTCTCCACGCAGGTCGTGACACAGCAGGACGTCACCGTCACGTTCCACCTCTGCCTGAGCGACACGACCGTGACGTCGGGCGCCGTCTGCGTGACCGGCAACCAGCCCCCGATCACCGTCTGGGGGAACGGCGTGCCGATGGAGGCGGACTGCCCGTCGGTGAGCCCCGGGCTCTACTCGGTCGACGTGCTCTTCCCCGCGGGGAGCGATCCGTTCGTCGAGTACAAGTACAGGAAGGACGACTGCGAGACGTGGGAGGACGGTGGGAATCGGAGCTTCAACATCGACGACTCCGGGTCTACCATGGAGCTCGAGCTCGACGGATGGAGCTACATCGAGCCCGACTGCCCGCCGTGCTCGTCCCCGGTCGAGAACGCGACCTGGGGCGTCATCAAGGCTCTCTATAGATAGCGCCAGAGACGGAAGACAGGCAGCACTCGGAAGACGTGTACCGCTGAGACGTCGAGGATGCGGGGTCCGCGCGGGCCCCGAGCGACCGGACGAACGATCTCTCGGTGCGAAGGAGGGAGGTTGGCATGAAATTCATCACGGCGGCCCTCGTGGTCGCTCTGTTTGCCGCCCCGGCCGCGTTCGCGGATCCGAGCGTGGTCGGGAGCATGCAGGGATGGGATCCTGCGGATCCGGATTACATCTTGGAGCTCCAGGCGAACGGCGTCTGGGAGCTCGAGAAGCTGCTCGAGGCCGGGTCGTACGACTACAAGGTGACGGAGACCGACCTCTGGGACGGGAACGACTTCCCCAGCAACAACCAGACGGTCTCCGTCGACGGGTTCGACTTCCTCGTCTGGTACGTCAACCTGGGCGCGACGGTAGGCACGAAGGAGGGGGACGAGTACGTCTTCCATAGCGAGAACCCGCCGATCGTCTGCGGCGACTTCATGGACGAGCTCGGCGGGACCGACTGGGATCAGACCGACGAGACGCTGACGGACATGAACGACGACGGGCTCGAGGGCGACGGCGTTGCCGGCGACGGCATCTACTCGTGGGAGTCGGTGATCCCAGCGGGGAGCTACAACTTCAAGGTCGTGCTGAACAACAACTGGGACCAGGACACGTACCCGCCGGCACAGAACTACGTGTTCGGCTCGAACGGAACCGACGCGGTCCTCTTCCGCTACCACATGTACGACAACACTACCGAGGTCTTCACCGAGGCGCCGGGCTCTGTCCTCTACGCGAGGGCGGAGACGGGGGACGGCCCCGTCCGCGTCAAGTTCTCGAAGAACATGGACCCAGTCACTTCCCAGGTCCCTGGGAACTACAGCCTCGTTGGTGACGTGTCGGGTGCCCAGGCAATCGTCTCCGCGATCCAGGACCCGGACGACCACAGCATCGTGCGCCTGATCCTCGGCGCGCGCGCCATCCTGCCGGCGGGCGACGACTTCACGCTGACGGTGACCGGCGTCGAGGACGCAAGCGGGAACCCCATCGATCCCCTGAACAACACCGGCTGCTTCTACACCAACGAGGTGACGTTCGAGATCAACATGCACGTCTACATCGAGGAGAACGGTCTTCCCGCGACGCTTCACATCCAGGGGGACACCGAGCCTCTGACGTGGGGACAGTGCGAGGGGTCCGAGGCCTTCGACAACGGCGTCGCGCCCGACGTAGCGGCGGCAGACAGCACGTACACGCTTCAGGAGTTCTTCGCGATCCCGTACGACTGCGACGACACGCCCGCGGGCGTCCAGGTCAAGTACAAGTACATCGTGGACTGCACGACGTGGGAGGGCGACTTCGACTTCGGGCACTTCGTGGATCTGTCTCCTGACTCGTCGAGCTTCGGGGTGAACGTGTGGTGGAACGACATGGCGCCTCAGGACTTCACGACGTGCGACGTCAACGTCCTCTTCCGCGTGTCGAACGCGGCGGCGGGATGCGACACGATCGCGCTCGCGGGATCGGAGCTTCCGCTCGACTGGGATCCTCCGTACGACTTCCTGCTGAACGACGACGGGCTCATGGGCGACGAGACGCCGGGCGACGGGATCTTCTCGCGGCTCGTCACGTTCCCGAGCGGGACGTTCAGGTCTCTGAACTACAAGTACGTCTGCAACAACGCCCTCGAGTGCGACGGTCTGCCGGACCGTACGCTCGAGCTCGACGACGTGAACGCGTGCGCACCGAACCAGATGGAGGTTCTCGACCTCTACGACTGGTGCTCGCCGGTCACCGGGATCGAGCTCCAGCCGATCTCGTGGGGCAAGCTGAAATCGATGTACCAGGCGAAGTAGTCCCCGGGGTGGTTCCGGGAGGACTGATCGCCGATGTGGTACCCGCAAGAGCTGAGGCCGGACAGGGGGACACCCTCGTCCGGCCTCGATCTCTCTCTCGTCCGGATTCCGGTAAAGTGGTCATTGACAGGGTGGTTCGGATGTCATAGCTTGGGGCCTGCTCTCTGGATTGCGAAACGGGCCGGAAACGGCCCGTCAAACGGAACTAAACGTAGAGGCAGTGGAACGTGTCAGATGCTGTGAACGGGGCAGCGGGAGCTCCGACTACCGAAAACACCCAAGCCCTGATCAGGCGGCTCAAGGCCGGCGATGAAAAGGCCTTTGACGAACTCGTAACCGAGTACCGCGAGAGAATCTATCGCGTCGCCTGGAGGATCCTGCGGGAAGACGAGGCCGCGGAGGATGCGGCGCAGGAAGCCTTCATCAAGGTGTTCCGGCACATCGGGAGGTTCGAAGGACGGTCGAGTCTCTACACCTGGATCTACCGGATCACCGTCAACATCGCTCTTAACAAACTGAAGAGAGACAGGTTCCGGCAGATGCTGCCGCTGGGCGACCTCCCGAGACGGGAGAGAAGGCCTACCGCCGATCCGGCGAGGATGGCCGAGAGCTCGGAGATCGCGCACAGGATCAGGGAGGCGGTCGAGACGCTGCCGGACAAGCAGAAAGCGGTTTTCACGCTGAAGTTTTATGAAGGAATGAGTCATCGGGAGATTGCGGACATCGTGGGCTGCTCCGAAGGGACTTCGAAGGCCAACTACTTCCACGCGATCAGGAAGCTCAGGACGCAACTCGAGGATCTAAGATGAAACGGTGCTGCGAAGGAATGGAAGAGCTTCTCATCGAGTACGTCGATGGGGATCTCACACAGGCGGACCGGGATGCGGTCGACGCGCACTGCAGTGAATGCGAATGCTGCGCCGAGGAGCTCCAGGAGATCGAGGCGCTCAAGTGCTGCCTCGTCGAGGACGGCTACGTCGAGCCCTCGCCGTTCTACTGGACCCGCTTCAACGCCCGCCTGAGGAAGAGGCTCCACCCGGCAGGACGCTGGGCGGAAGCCGCGGGACGCTGGCAGGTGCTGGCGCCGAAGCTGGTTCCGGTGGCGGTGGCGGTGGTGTGCTTCGGTGTCGGTCTCTGGCTCGGCGTCAGGCCGGTCACGGAGCCGGCGACGGTCGGGGGACAGGCCCCCGCGTACACGGAGGCGCAGTACACCTCCGACGGACCACTGGTCTCTCCGAAGAGCAAGCACCTCGTCGAGAGCGGACTCGAGTACGCCTCGTACGGCACGCCCGGCGGCGACACGCTCCAGCCTCAGAGCTACGACCAGCCGCGCGTGTACCTCACGGGCGACAAGACCCCTGCCCAGCAGGAGATCGAGGAACGCCTCGAGGAGTTGAACGAATAGCGGCAGCGGCTGACGCTCGGTGACCGTCGCAGGTCGCCAGCCGCTCACGATGGAAGGGCCGTCACTGACGTGGCGGCCCTTCTCTCATTAGTAGTGGTCGCGGCGGTGCGCGGTCCGGTCCGGGAACGCTCGCGGGCCTCGCGCTTCGATTCCGCTTGTCGGCGGGTCCCCCTCGTGATACTAGTTCGATTGGCTGGCGCCGCGCCGGCCGACCCTCGAAGACAGCACGGACGTGAGGCCGCGCCCCTTGCCGGGCGGCCCTCCTTATGAATGAGAGGCGGACAGCGATGAAGGTCCTCGTCGTAGGTGGGGGAGGGCGCGAGCACGCGCTCGTCTGGAAGATCGCGCAGAGCCCGCTCGTCACGGAAGTCCTCGCCGCGCCCGGGAACGCGGGCACGGCCGCGCAGGCGCGGAACGTGCCGCTCAAGGCCGACGACATCGACGGGCTAACCGCGCTCGCGGCCGACGAAGGGTGCGGACTCACGGTGATCGGACCCGAGGTGCCGCTGACGCTCGGTCTCGCCGATCGGCTTGCCGAACGGGGGCTCCCCGTC
Source organism: bacterium (assembly GCA_025774935.1). Classification (GTDB taxonomy): domain Bacteria; phylum Joyebacterota; class Joyebacteria; order Joyebacterales; family Joyebacteraceae; genus JALGVN01. Next base: position 91,621 of record JALGZK010000006.1, read on the forward strand.
TTCGGTCCGTCGAAGGCAGCCGCCAGGCTCGAGGGCAGCAAGGCGTTCGCGAAGGAGATCATGAAGCGCGGAGGAGTGCCGACCGCCCGCGCCTGGCTCACGGAGGATCGCGGCGAGGCGCTCGGGCGCGCGAGGGAGCTCGGGTTCCCGGTCGTCGTCAAGGCCGACGGGCTCGCGGCGGGGAAGGGCGTGGTCATCGCCACCGACGAGCCGGCGGCGGCCGCCGCGATCGACGACGCGCTCGTAGACCGCAGGTTCGGGGACTCGGGCTCGAGCGTTCTGATTGAGGAATACCTCGAGGGTGAGGAAGCGTCCGTGCTCGCGATCGTCGACGGCGAGCGCATCGCGCTCCTCGTCCCCTCGCAGGATCACAAGCGCGCGCTCGACGGCGACAGGGGTCCGAACACCGGCGGGATGGGAGCGTACGCTCCGGCGCCCGTCGTCACGCCCGCGGTATTCGAGACGACCGCGACGGACGTGATCCGGGCGACCGTCCGCGCGCTCTCCGAGTTCGACGGGACCGTCTACCGCGGTGTGCTCTACGCCGGACTCATGATCACCGGCGACCGAGTGAGGGTCCTCGAGTTCAACTGCCGCTTCGGGGACCCCGAGGCGCAGGTGGTGCTTCCGCTCCTCGACGGCGACATCGTCGAGATCATGCTCGCCGCGTCGCGGGGTCAGCTGGACCCGGCGACCGTGCGCGCGAAGGGAGGCGCGGCCGCCTGTGTCGTGATGGCGTCGGGCGGCTATCCGGGTTCGTACGAGAAGGGGAAGGTCATCGCGGGGCTCGACGCTGCGGACGACATGGACGACGTCATCGTCTTCCACGCGGGCACCGCGATCGCAGACGGCCAGGTCGTGACGTCGGGGGGGCGCGTGCTCGGGGTCACCGGGCTCGGGGCCGACCTCGAGCGGGCGATCGGCTCCGCGTACGCGGCGGTCGGCGCGATCGACTTCGAGGGCGCCAACTCCAGGAAGGACATCGGGCACCGGGCGCTGAACAGGTGTGGCGCGCGATGAAGGAGATCGACCTCACCGCGAGGAGCGACGAGAGCCGGAAGGAACTCCTCCAGCCGGCAGCGCTCGCCATCAAGGACGGTCACCTCGTGATCGTCCCCACCTCGACCTACTACGCGCTCGCCGCCGACGCGACGAACCCCGCGGCCGTGCGCCGGGTCTTCTCCGCCAAGAAGCGCGACCCCTCCAAGCCGCTCATCGTACTCGTCGACTCGTTCCAGATGGTGAAGAGCTACGTGCGGGAGGTCCCGGCCGCCGCGAAGGAGCTCGACTGGCGGTTCGGGGGCAAGGGACTCACGTACGTGCTCGAGGCGTCGCCCGGCCTCCCCGAGGAGCTCACGGGCGGGACGGGCACGGTCGCCGTCCGCGTCGAGCGGAACGAGGTGCTCCAGGAGCTCCTGGGGCTCATCGGACGGCCGATCACGGGCACCTCGGCGAACGTGGAGGGGAAACCGGCCCCCGCCAACGTCGACCAGGCCGTCGCCGGCCTCAGGGACTGGATCGAGGTGGCCGTGCGCGGGTGGCCGTCGAAGGCAGGAGCGCCCACGACGATCGTCGACCTCACCGGCGAGAAGCCCTCGCTCGTCCGCGAGGGGACGGTTCCGTGGGACGACCTCGAGGCCGCGCTCGGGCTTACGTAGCGCGTCCTTTGCCCGGGTGATCCCCCGCCACCGTCGTCGTCGTCGCCGTGGTCGCCGGAGCGGCCGGAGCTCCAGGAGCGGCCGGGCACGGCGTTGACTCTTGACCGCCCGCGGTCTCGTGGCCTACACTTTCTCGACGCCACTTCACGTGTGAGGAACCCATGAAGTTCTCAGTCCTGATCATCTGCACGGGGAACTCGTGCAGGAGCGCGATGGGGGAGGGGATCCTGAAGTCAATGATCCCCCAGAAGTACGAGGACACGCTCCTCGTGGTCTCCGCCGGAACGGCGAACCTGCCGGGCATGCCCGCAACCGCGCTCGCGCGGGAGGTCTCGTCCGAGCACGACGTCGACATCGACGGGCACGTGTCGAGCGGGCTGTCCGAGTGGGAGCTCGACCTCGCCGACCTCATCCTCTGCATGACGAAAGAGCAGTGCGACCACGTCATCGCGATGGACCCGACCGCCAAGGAGCGGGCCTTCCTCCTCTCCGAGTTCGCGGGCGCCGACTCGGAGGACATCCCCGATCCCATCGGGGGCACGAAGGTCGAGTACGAGGCGGTCTTCGAGAAGCTCGAGGACTACCTCGAGGAGGCCTTGCCGAAGATCCTCGACATGGCAGAGAAAGCCAACCAATGAGGATCTCGATCGCGTCCGACCACGCCGGCTACGAACTCAAGGAAGCCGTGAAGCGTCACCTGCTCGACGCCGGGAACGAGGTCGTCGACTTCGGAACCGACAGCGCCGAGTCGACCGACTATCCCGACTACGGCGCGCCGGCCGCGCGGGCGGTGTCCGGGGGCAGCGTCGAACGCGGCGTCCTCGTGTGCGGCTCGGGGCAGGGGATGTGCATGGTCGGCAACAAGGTACTGGGCGTCCGGGCCGCCCTCGCGTGGGACCCCGAGATCGCGCGCCTCTCGAGGCAGCACAACGACTCCAACGTGCTCTGCCTCCCGGCGCGGTTCGTCGACCCCGCCGCCGCGCTCGCGATCGTCGACGAGTGGCTCGCCACGGCCTTCGAGGGAGGCAGGCACTCCCGCAGGGTCGACAAGATCATGCTCACCGAGAAGGAGGAACAGGAATGCCAGCCCTGAGGGACGTCGATCCGGAGGTCTACGAAGCGGTCCAGGGCGAGATCCACCGGGAGACCGACAAGCTCGAGCTCATCGCGTCCGAGAACTTCACGAGCGAGGCCGTCCGCGAAGCCGTCGGCTCGGTCATGACGAACAAGTACGCCGAGGGCTACCCGTACTTCCGCAGGAAGGACGGCACGATCAACTGGGACCGGCACGGGCGGTACTACGGGGGCTGCGAGTACGTCGACGTCGCGGAGCTGCTGGCCATCGCGCGCGCAAAGGAGCTCTTCGGCGCGGACCACGCGAACGTCCAGCCGCACTCCGGGAGCCAGGCGAACATGGCGGTCTACTTCTCGCTCCTCGACGTTGGCGACACGTACTTCGGTCTCGAGCTCTCGCACGGCGGGCATCTCACACACGGCCACCCGATCAACTTCTCCGGGATGTTCTACGACGTCGTCCACTACGGGGTCGATCGCGAGACGGAAGTGATCGACTACGCCGTCCTCCGGAAGCTCGCACTCGAGAAGAAGCCCAAGCTCATCGTGACCGGCGCCTCCGCGTACCCGCGGACGCTCGACTTCGTGAAGTTCCGCGAGATCGCCGACGAGGTCGGCGCGTACCTCATGGTCGACATGGCGCACATCGCGGGGATCATCGCGGCCGGTCTCCACCCGAGCCCGGTGCCGTACGCCGACGTCGTCACGACGACGACCCACAAGACGCTCCGAGGACCGCGCGGCGGGATGATCCTCGCGAAGGAAGCCGTCGCGGCGGGAATCGACAAGACGGTCTTCCCCGGCATCCAGGGCGGGCCGCTCATGCACGTGATCGCCGGGAAGGCGGTCTGCCTCCGCGAGGCGATGCAGCCCGAGTTCAAGGAGTACCAGGCGAAGATCCTCGAGAACGCTCAGCACATGGCCGAGGCGTTCAAACGCCACGGCTACCGGCTCGTCTCCGACGGGACGGACACGCACCTGATGTCCGTCGACCTCCGGGGAAAGGGCGTGACGGGGAGAGACGCGGAGAAGGGCCTCGAGAAGGCCGGCATCACGGTCAACAAGAACACGATCCCGTTCGATCCCGAGAAGCCGTTCATCACGAGCGGCATTCGTATCGGGACGCCCGCGATCACGACCCGGGGGATGGGGAAGGACGAGATCGGCACCATCGTCGAGCTCGTCGACCGGGCGCTCTCGGACCTCGAGAACGAGCAGGTTCTCGAAGATATCAAGAAGGGTGTCATCGAGCTCTGTGAGGCCTTTCCGCTCGTGACGGGGGAGAAGAGGCCCGTCTAGGGGTCATTCAACGGAGTCTGGGGGTCGCAGGGGCGGGTGACGGGCCCGCGCCGGGCCTCCGGGCAGGAGAAAAGCGTGGCAGCCGCGAGACCCCCCTGGGACGAGTACTTCATGAGCATCGCCCGGCTCGTGGCGGGGCGGTCGACGTGCCTGAGGCGGCGCGTCGGGGCGATCCTGGTCAAGGACCGTCGCATTCTCGCCACCGGTTACAACGGTGCCCCCGCCGGACTGCCCCACTGCGAGACGACCGGCTGCGTGAGGCAGCGGATGCAGGTTCCTCCCGGGGAGCGACACGAGCTGTGCCGCGGCATCCACGCGGAACAGAACGCGATCATCCAGTCGGCGAACTACGGCACGGGCATCAGCGGCTCCACGATCTACACGACCCACCATCCCTGTTCGGTCTGCACGAAGATGATCATCAACGCGGGTGTCGTCCGAGTCGTGACCGACGACGCCTACCCGGACAAGCTCGCGGCCGGCATGCTCGACTGCGCCGGGGTCGAGGTCGTGAGTCTCGGCGGCCAGACGGCGGGGGCCGAGCCCGTCACCGCCGGTCGTCCCGCCGGGAAGGCAGCCGACCAGGAGCGCTGAGCCGGGTGCAACCGGTCGGGCCTGACCGACCGCCCCGCCCGGCCCACCCCGGCCGGCCAGGTCCGCCGCGAGCCGCCCCCCGACTCGACCGGGCGCGGCCCGGCCGAGCCTCCGATCCGAGCCCTCACCCGAGGTGAATCCTGAGCCGCCTCACCGCATCGCCCCCTCGCGAGAAAAAAACCTCTCGCTTCCGAGCTTCCCGCTTGACAGCCTCCGGCCGTCGGATGTAATCTGCCCAAGCTATTGGCGATGACAGCGCGCGGATGAGTGGAGGAAGTGGAACACCTTCCGTGGCAACACCCCTGACCTTTTTCTTACAGATTCCGAATCGATGAGCCCCGGACGAGCAGCTCCCGTACGAGGCTCGCACGACTCGCCGTTCTGTTCACGAGAGGATCGGTGTCGGACCTATGTCGAGTGAGAACGAGAAGAGACACTCCATCGACGAAGGGTCGTCCGCGTCCGCGACGACCGCCGTCGACGAAGTCGTCGAGGACGTGATCGAGCAGGAGACGATCGAACACGTTGACGACGGCAGCGTCGACGCGCCCGACGACGAAGTCCTGTCGGGCGGCGAGCACACAGCTGTGCCCCTCCAGCTCTTCATGGACGAGGACGATCTGCTCGGACTCCACCGACGCCTGGCGAACAAGCTGTTCAGGCTCGTGCGGAAGAGGAGCGGGAAGATCGTCCCGTTCGACAGGAAGAAGATCACGACCGCCATCTTCAAGGCGGCCGAGGAGGTGGGCGGCAGGGACAAGGAGATCGCCGAGAGGCTCACCGACGAGGTCGTCCTGTACCTCTACTCCGAACAGGGCGATAACTTGCCGCAGGTAGAGGAGATACAGGACGCGATCGAGAAGGTCCTCATCGAGCGGGGCCACGCCAAGACCGCCAAGGCGTTCATCCTCTACAGGGACAAGCGTCAGAGGGTGCGCAGGAAGGACATCTCCTCCGACCTCGCCGGACTCGAGAAGAAGAGGGCCGATCAGAAGCTCGACGCCACCGACCTCGCGCTCTTCGTGAGGACGTCGGGCGACGACATGGTCGTCTGGGATCGCGAGAAGATCATCGAGACGCTCGTGCGCGAAGCGGACGTCACGATCGGGACCGCCGAGAAGATCAGTCGCGAAGTCGAAGACCAGATCGTCCTCTCGAAGATCAAGGTGATCACCGCGCCGCTCATTCGCGAGCTCGTCGACGCGAAGCTCATCGAGCACGGACTCGAGACCGCGCGGCGCAAGCACACCCGCCTCGGCGTTCCGCTCTACGACGCGGAGCGGATCATCCTCGTTCCGAACAAAGAGAACGCGAACATCCCGCACAACCCCGAAGCGACGAACATGACTCTGGCGGAGTCGGTGAAGAAGCAGTACGCACTTCTCGCCATCTTCAGTCAGGAGATCGCCGACGCGCACGCGCGCGGGGACATCCACCTCCACGACCTCGGGTTCTTCGACCGGCCGTACTGCTCGGGTCAGTCGCTCGAGTACGTGAAGAAGTTCGGGCTGCATCTCCCGAACGCGCTGTCGATCGCGAAGCCTGCGAAGCACCCAGACATCCTGCTCGCTCACATGGTGAAGTTCTCCGCCGCGCTCCAGGGGCACTTCGCCGGCGCCATCGGATGGGACGCGGTGAACGTCTTCTTCGCTCCGTTCCTCGAAGGCCTGTCCGACCGCGACGTGCACCAGCTCGCGCAGATGCTCATCTTCGAGTACTCGCAGCAGAGCGTCGCGCGCGGGGGACAGGCGATCTTCAGCGACATCAACATCTACTGGGAGACGCCGAAGCACTTCGCGGGTGTCGAGGCGATCGGCCCGGGCGGGAAGATGACGGGTCGGACGTACTACGAGTTCCAGAAGGAGTCGCAGCGGTTCGCGATGGCGCTCTTCGACACCTACAAGGAGGGCGACGGGACAGGGCGTCCGTTCTTCTTCCCGAAGCCTCTCGTTCACATCACCGACCGGTTCTTCAGGACGCCGGGCCACGAGGAGTTCCTCGAGCACATCTGCGACGTGGCAGCCGACAAGGGCAACACCTACTTCGTCTTCGATCGGGGCGACACGGCCAAGATCTCCGAGTGCTGCAGGCTCTCGTTCAAGCTGGAGCAGTCGGACCTCGATGACGCCAAGGAGCCCTGGAGGATGCGGTATTCGGCACTTCAGAACGTCACGCTGAACCTCCCGAGGACGGCCTACTACGCGGACGGGGACGAGGGGAAGCTCTTCGAGAAGCTCCAGGAGCTTCTCGATCTGGCGGTCCAGGCGCACATCCAGAAGCGGGAGACCATCGAGCGGATCCTGTCGATGGGGGACAGGGGTCCCCTGGCGCTCCTCACGATGAACCCGGACGGCCAGCAGTACCTGCGCATGCACCGCGTGACCTATCTGGTCGGGCTCCTCGGCCTGAACGAGCTCGTGCAGAGCCACGTCGGGCAGGAGCTCCACGAGTCCGAGGAGGCTTTCAGGTTCGGCCTGAAGGTCATCGCCTACCTCAAGCTCGCCTGCGACAGGGCCTCCAAGGAGACCGGAATGCGGTTCGTCCTCGAGCAGACGCCGGCAGAGTCCGCGGCGTACCGCCTCGCGAAGCTCGACATCGAGCACTTCCCGAGACAGGCCGGGAAGGTCGTGAAGGGGAACATGGAGCTCGGGGAGATCTACTACACGAACTCGACGTTCCTGAACGTCTCGCACGAGGTGAGCGCCATCGAGCGCGTGAAGCTCGAGGGCAAGTTCCACGACATGATCGAGGCCGGAGCGCTCTCGCACGTGTGGATCGCCGACAGCCGTCCGAACGCGGCGGCGGTCGCGAGCTTCGTCAAGCGGACGTTCACTCACACGAGGAACGCGCAGATCGCGTTCTCGCCGGAGTTCACGACCTGCAACACGTGTCTCAGGGTGACGCGCGGTCTCGTCGACCGCTGCCCGCACTGCCAGTCGTCCATGGTCGACGGCCTCACCCGAGTCAGCGACTACATGTCGCAGACCTCGGGGTGGAACGCCGGCAAGAGGGGCGAGCTGGCCGATCGCCACAGGAGCGACATCACATGAAGGTGACCTACTTCGTCAAGGACGGTTGCGACGCCTGCAAGAAGGCGCGGCACAAGGTCGGGTTCTACCTCGACCGCTGGGGACTGGCCGACGAGATCGAGGCCGAGTCGTTCAACGTCTCTAACGTGGACGGTCTCGCGGAGTCCGCGTGGAGGGAGATCGCGGACATCCCCTGCGTCATTCTGGAGGAGGACGGAGCCGAGGTCGCCCGCTGGACGAAGAACCCGCCCACGTCCGCGGAGCTCATGACCGTGCTCGGGCTCGGCGAGGGCCGGCCCGACGCGCCCGCCCCCGAGCTGGCCGAGACCACGGCCTAGGGCCCGGACCCACGGAAAACGGGTGTCCCTCGACGGACCCCCGCGTGCTATAATCCCAGCTCGATACAAGCTGTCGGAGCGCGGCCGGAGGCCGCGCCCGTCGTCACTCCGGAGGGAGGCTCACGCCATGACTACGCGGAGAATCGCCACGTCGGTCCTGCTCGCGGCCCTGGCAGCGGGCATCGTAGGAGCCGGTTGCGGGGGTGGAGGTGTCGGGGGACGGGACATCGACGTCGAGGGGCCGGTCAGGATCACGAGGGAGTTCGTGGAAGGCAAGACCTTCAAGTACAAGTTCAAGGCCGAGAGCGAGTCGGGCGTCAAGCGGACCGCGTACGAGCAGTCGATCGCCACGCAGACCGAGCTCAAGACCACGAACACCATCACCGAGGTCACCGACGAATCGGTCCAGATGAAGATGCACTTCGACTACGCCGTCGGGGCGATCACGGTCAGCGACAGGATGCAGCCCGACGAGGCGGTCTCCGCTCTCCGCGGGAAGGAGCTCATCTTCGACGTCACGCCGGACGGCGACGTGCTCGGGTGGACCGGGCTCTCCGGCGAGGAGTCGCTCGAGGCCGGCGCGGGGCAGATGGCCATGCTCCTCTACGACATCCTCCCGCCGCTCCCCGACGAGGACGTCACGGTCGGCACGACCTGGACGGTCGACTACGAGATTCCCGACATCACGGCGAACGTGGACCGCGACTTCATCGGCGAGACCACCTACACCGTCACCGGCTTCAAGACGAAGTACGACATCCGCTGCGTCGCGGTCGACCGCGTCACGACCTTCGAGTTCGAGGGGCGCGCCGAGCAGGGCGGCGAGGTCTGGCTCATGTCCGGCGAAGGCGAGATTACCGGCGAGCTCATCGTGGCGATCGACGACGGGCACGTCGTTCACAGCACGAGCGAGGCGGAGCTCACCCTGACCGGCGAAGGCGCGTCGGTCGCGGGCGCCGCTGCGTCGGGCGTCGTGGAGATGGGCATCCGCACGCGGCTCGTCGTGGAGATGCTGTAGCGGTCGAAGGCGGCAGCGCGCGAGCGCGACGCCGGACCATCAGGAGCAGAACCTGAGACTCAGGACCTTCTCCGGCGGGGTTCACCCCCCGACATCGAAAGAACTCACCAAGGGCGAGTCGATAGCGGAGGCCGCGCTCCCCGAGCGCGTCGTCGTTCCGCTCAGACAGGCGCTCGGCGCTCCCGCCACCGCCGTCGTCAAGGTCGGCGACGAGGTCAAGGTGGGGCAGCCGATTGGCGAGGCCGCCGGGTTCGTCTCGGTGCCCGTCCATGCGCCGATCGCCGGGAAGGTCGCGGCCGTCGGCCGCTTCCCGCACCCTCTGGGCGGCGAGCAGGAAGCCATCGTGATCGAGGGCGACGGCACCGACGACTGGCACGAGTCGGTGACGGCCCGCGAGAATGTCGACTCGCTCACGCCCGAGGAGATCAAGAACATCGTCCGCGACGCCGGCATCGTCGGCCTCGGGGGCGCCGCTTTCCCGACGCACGTCAAGCTGTCCCCGCCCGAGTCGAAGCCCATCGACACCGCGATCCTGAACGGCTGCGAGTGCGAGCCGTGGCTCACCGCGGACCACCGCCTCATGCTCGAGAAGCCCTACGAGATCCTGAGCGGGTTCACCCTCATCATGAAGGGGCTCGGCTGCGAGCGCGGGATCGTGGGGGTCGAGGCGAACAAGCCGGACGCGGTCGAGGCCATGCGCTCCGCGGTGCCTTCGGGCTCGGGCCTCAAGGTCGTCGCGCTCCAGGTCAAGTACCCCCAGGGCGCGGAGAAGCAGCTCATCTCGGCGACCCTGGGCCGTCAGGTCCCGAGCGGCGGCCTGCCCATGGACGTCGGCGTGGTCGTCCAGAACGTGGGCACGGCCCTCGCCGTCTACGAGGCGTGCCACCTCGGGCGGCCCCTCACGCGGCGCGTGGTGACCCTGACGGGGAACCCGCTCGCCAGGCCTTCGAACTTCATGGCGCGCATAGGGACCCTCGTCTCGAGTCTCGTCGACCAGGCGGGCGGCCTCGAGGGCGACGCCGCGAAGGTCGTCTCCGGCGGCCCGATGATGGGCATGACGCAGTTCACGCTCGACGTCCCAGTCATCAAGGGGATGTCGGGCATCCTGTTCCTGGGGCCTTCCGAGATCGATGTCAAGGACCCCGACCCCTGCATCCGATGCGGGCACTGCGTGCACTCGTGTCCGATGAAGCTCCTCCCGACGACGATCGAGAAGTTCGTCATGGTGGAGCAGATCGAGAAGGCCGTCGACATCGGTCTCAATGACTGCATCGAGTGCGGCTCGTGCGCGTACGTCTGCCCGTCGAGGCGGCGCCTCGTGCACCAGTTCAAGTACGGGAAGTACATCGCGTGGGAGCGGAAGAAGGCGGCGCAGGAGAAGAGCGAGAGGGAGAAGAGAGAGAACTAATGCGCGAGCGCCTCATCATCTCCGCATCCCCTCATGTCCGGGACGACGTCTCGGTCGAGAAGGTGATGTACGGCGTCGTCATCGCGCTCGTGCCGGCGCTCGTGGGCTCGATCTACTTCTACGGGATGCGCGCCGCGTTCCTCACACTCCTCGCGGTCGTCGCGTGCCTCCTCACCGAGGCCGTCATCCAGCGCATGCGTGGCGTCCCCGTCACCATCCGGGACGGGAGCGCGCTCGTCACCGGCATCCTCATCGCGTTCAACCTGCCGCCGGGAGTCCCGTGGTGGATCCCAGTCGTCGGCTCGATCTTCGGGATCGCGATCGGGAAGCAGGTCTTCGGGGGCCTCGGGTACAACCCCCTGAACCCCGCGCTCGTGGGACGGGCGTTCCTCCTGGCGTCATGGCCGGTCCACATGACCACGACCTGGCTCCCCCCGAACGGCGGGACGCTCTCCGGGACGGCGCTCCGCGGCATCGACGCCATCTCCCAGGCGACGCCGCTCGCGGTCCTCCGGAAGGCGTCGGACCTCATCGCCGACCCGTCGTCGACCACGCACCAGCTCGTTCAGGCCCGCGAGGTACTGACCGACCTGGGATCCGCCGACACCATCGTGAACTTGTTCATCGGGAACGTCGGCGGGTGCATAGGCGAGACGTCGGTGCTCCTCCTCCTCGTGGGCGCGGCGTACCTTCTCTACAAACACCTGATCGACTGGCGTGTCCCCGGCGCGTACATCGTGACCGTCGCCGTCCTCGCGTGGGTCTTCGGCGGTCCGTCCGGGCTCCTCAGCGGGAACGCGCTCTTCCACGTGCTCTCCGGCGGGCTTATCCTCGGCGCCTTCTTCATGGCGACCGACATGGTCACGTCGCCCGTGAGTCCGAAAGGGATGATCATCTTCGGCGTCGGGTGCGGAGTGCTCACGACCGTGATCCGTCTCATAGGTGGATACCCCGAGGGCGTCAGCTACTCGATCCTCCTCATGAACGTGGCGACGCCTCTGATCGATCGGCACACGCGGCCGAAGAAGTTCGGGGAGGTGAAGAAGAGTGGCTAACTTCCTCCGACTCGTCGGGACCCTCGCCGCGATCGCGCTCGTCGCGAGCTTCGGGCTCTCGGCCGTCTACAACGCGACCCACGAGATCACCGAGGAGTACAAGCGCCAGGCGGAGGCGCAGGCGCGGTTCGAAGCGCTCGGGTGCAGCCCCGACGCGTTCTTCGTCGAGACCACGAGCGACTCGATCGTGGGCGGGAAGCAGTTCGCGTACCACACGGCCTACGCTTCCGAGGGGAGCGAGGAGGTGGTCGGCTACTCATTCAAGGCGTTCGGCAGGGGCTACTCGAGCACGATCGAGACGATCGTCGGCGTCGACACGGCCGGGCTGATCTGCGAGATCGAGATCACCTCGCAGCAGGAGACGCCGGGACTCGGCGCCAAGGTCGTCGAGGTCGCCTCGCAGAACACGCTGTGGGCGGTGCTCGGCGGGAACGCGGTCGACGAGTCGGACGTCGAGCCCTGGTTCGAGGAGCAGTTCAACGGCGAGGGCTCGGACCGGCTCGTGGTCGTGAAGAGCGATTCCGACGATGGGATCCTGGCGATAACGGGCGCCACGATCAGCTCCGAAGCGGTCACGGAGTCGATCCGCGAGGGCCTCGAGACGCTTATCGCGATCGAGGGGCTCGTGGGCGGGGCGTCGGGGGACGACGGGACGGACGACCCCGGAACCGCCGAGGCGGCGGAAGAGGCGGCCGGAGAGACGAACGGCGGGGAGGGCTCCCGATGAAGGCGATGGCGGAGCTCGTCAAGGGGATCTACAGGGAGAACCCGGTCTTCCGGCTGGCGCTCGGGCTGTGCCCCGCGCTGGCCGTGTCGACGTCCGTCGAGAACGCGCTCGGCATGGGCGGGGCGGCGACGTTCGTGCTCCTCGGCTCGAACATCGTGATCTCGCTCCTCCGGAAGGCGATCCCGGCCAAGGTCAGGATCCCGTGCTTCATCGTCGTCATCGCGAGCTTCGTCACGATCGTCGAGCTCGTGATGGGCGCGTACCTCCCCGAGCTCGCGAAGTCGCTCGGCATCTTCATCCCGCTCATCGTCGTGAACTGCATCATCCTCGGCCGCGCCGAGGCGTTCGCGTCGAAGCACGGGCTCGGTCTCGCGGTCATTGACGGGATCGGGATGGGGATCGGCTTCACGTTCGCGCTCGTCCTCATAGCAGCCATCCGCGAGCTCCTCGGGAACGGAACGCTCTTCGGCTACATGGTCTTCGGGCCGCAGTTCCAGCCGGTGCTCCTCATGATCCTCTCGCCTGGCGCGTTCGTAACGATCGGACTCCTCATGGGCTACTTCAACATCCTCGACGAGAAGATGCGCAGGAAGGCCGAGGCTGCCGAGGCCGGAGGAGGGGGACGCTGATGGATCTCGGACAGCTCTTCGCAATCATCATCGGCGCCATCTTCGTCTCGAACTTCGTGCTCATGCGCTTCCTCGGGCTGTGCCCGTTCGTCGGGGTCTCGAAGGACTCCGACTCGGCACTCGGCATGGGGATGGCCGTCATCTTCGTCATGACGATGGCGTCGCTCGTGACGTGGTTCGTCTACAACTACATCCTCGTGCCGCTCGAGATCACGTACCTCCGGACGATCGCGTTCATCCTCGTGATCGCGACGCTCGTGCAGTTCGTGGAGATGGTCATCGAGAAGACGTCTCCAGCGCTCCACAAGTCGCTCGGCATCTACCTGCCGCTCATCACGACGAACTGCGCCGTCCTCGGCGTGGCGGTGGTCAACGTCGACAGCTTCATGGTCACCGACCTCCCGAGGAACGCGAGCTTCATCTATACCGTGGTGCACGGTCTCTCTGCGGGGATTGGGTTCACGCTCGCGCTCATCCTCATGGCGGCGATCCGCGAGCGCCTCGACCTCGTCGACATCCCGAAGTCGATGCGCGGCATCGCCATCACGTTCATCGTGGCCGGACTCATGGCCATCGCGTTCCAGGGGTTCTCGGGACTCAAGATCGGGTAGGAAGCGGGGCCTGGTGGACAGGGCCTTGGGAAGGACGCTCAATGCAGTCGGTCGTCGCGAAGTCCATGATCGCGCTCACGAGCATGGCCGCCGTCTTCGGCGCCGTCCTCGCGTTCGCCTCGAGGATCTTCGCGGTCCACCGCGACCCGCGCGTCGAGCACGTGCTCGACCTCCTGCCCGGAGCGAACTGCGGCGCGTGCGGGTTCCCCGGGTGCCAGGGCCTCGCCGAGGCGATGGTCAAAGGCGAGGCGCTTCCGAACGCGTGCCCGCCCGGAGGCGCGGAGACGGCCGCGGCGATCGCCGAGCTCCTGGGCGGCGACGCGGGAGATGTGGTTCCGAGGATCGCGGTCGTGCACTGCAAGGGGGGCCTCTCGAACTCCGTCCAGCGGCTCGACTACGAGGGAATCGAGGACTGTCGCGCCGCGCTCCTCGTCGGCGGGAACCCGAAGGCCTGCATCTTCGGGTGCCTCGGGTTCGGGACGTGCAAGGCGGTCTTTCCGTTCGACGCGGTCGAACTCGACGAAGAGGGACTCGTACACATCGACCGCGTGAAGTGCACGCGCTGCGGGAACTGCGTCGTCGCGTGTCCGGTGAACGCGTGCATCGCCTGCCAGCTCTGCGTCAAGAAGTGCCCGAGCGACGCGATCTACATGGACGACAACCTCGCCGTCATCGACTACTCGAAGTGCACGAACTGCGGTGTCTGCGCCGCCGTGTGCCCGACGAACGCGATCGTCGACGAGATCCCGGCGCGCCCGAAGGCCGTGATCGGCGGGAAGTGCGAGGGAGTGGGGAAGTGCAAGGAGGTCTGCCCGGTCAAGGCCATCGAGGGCGAGCCGGGCGAGCGGCACGAGATCATCCGCGAGAAGTGCATCGGGTGCGGGCTCTGCATGGAGGCGTGCCCGACGAAGGCCGTCAACATGGTCGGGGCTCTCGGGCACCAGCGCGCGAAGGTCGGGGCCCTCGAACAGGATTAGGGGGGAAGCGAAGTGACGCACGGGGATGCGAGAGGCGAGACCGGGCCCACCGGCGAGGGCGCCGGCGACAAGCGCGCTGAGATTCCGAGGGGCCGGGTCGCGATCTTCCTCCGGGCGGCGCGCGCTCCTTTCCTGACGGCGTCCGCGATGCCCGTTCTCATCGGCTCGACGCTCCCGTTCTGGCTGAGACCTGACGGGTTCGCGTGGAGCTGGCTGCACTTCGTCGAGGCCCTCGTCGGCGTCGTCCTCCTCCACGCGGCGGCCAACCTCTCGAACTGCTACTACGACCACCTCTCCGGAGCCGACCCGTCGAACCCGAACACGAACGTCATGAGCGGGGGCTCGGGGCTCCTCACGGAGGGCGTCGTCAAGCCCTCGTACTTCCTGAGGAGCGCGATCGTGTGTTTCGCGATCGGCGGCGCGATCGGGCTCCACCTGAACTTCGTCAGCCCTGGGAACACCATCCTGATCCTGGGCATAATCGCGATCGTTGTCGCCCACTTCTACACCGCGCCGCCGGTCAAGCTCTGCTACCGGGGCCTCGGCGAGGTCGCCGTCGGCCTCACGTTCGGGGTCCTTCCCGTCGTGGGCGCCTATTTCGTCCAGGCGGGGGAGATCTCGTGGCGGGTCGTGCTCGCGTCCCTCCCGATCACGTTCGCCGTCGTGCTCATCCTCTGGGTGAACCAGGTCGTCGACTACGTCCCGGACCGCGACGCCGGCAAGCGCACGCTCGCCGTCATCCTCGGCCCGAAGGCGGCCGGACGCGGAGTCGTCCTCGCGCTCGCGCTCCTCATCTTCGGCTCGCTCTTCGTGGCGGTCTTCACCGGCGCGGTCATCCCGCTCACGCTCGTCGCCGTCCTCGCGTTCGGCCTCATCCGGACGGTCGTGGCCGACTGCTGGAACCACTACCGCGACCCGTCGAAGCTCGCTGAGGCGTCGTTCTCCGCGATCAAGCTCCACCTCATCCTCGGCCTCATTATCGCGGGCTCCGCGCTTGCCGCGATCGGGAACTGAGGCCGCGGAACCGCGCGGCCAGCGGCTCACCCAAGCCACACCCCGCAGCCACACTGAGGCCGCTCAGGATTGAGTCCACGTTCATACTTACATGTTGACGGCTCGGGCGCCCTCGTGGTACTCCGTGACTTCGAGAGGAGCCCCGTCGGTCCCGGCTTGCGCCGGTTCACCGAGCTCCCCGCTCGCGGATGAGAAGGAGGTGCGAACCATGCGGTTCTGCCATCTCGGTGGTAGCCTGTTGGTCTGTGCGCTCGCGGCGGTCTTGGTCGTGACCCTTGCGCCCGCCGCGGACGCACAGGACCAGTTCCACTTCGAGCTCGTCGCCGTGCCGGACGGTGCGACGCGCGACATCCCGCCCGACGGGTCGCCGTGGCACGAGCTCTACCCGACGTTCTGCGTCGATCACGAGCAGACCGGCTACGAGGACAACGGCGACGGCTACGTCAGCGAATGCGACTTCATCTACATCGACGGCCTTCGGTTCCACATCATCTGGGCAGGTCCGACCTACAAGCTCGAGACCGGGCCGACCGAGGGCGACAGGCCGGGGCACGAGAAGTACATGGAGCCCATGGGGTTCGGACCCGAGCGGAACCCGTTGTGCGAGATCTGGCACGAGGTCTACCCGGACTACTGCATGGAGTGGCACGTCGAGGACTGGGCCGACAACGGGGACGGCTACGTGAGCCCCTGCGACTTCGTGTGGATCTGGAGCGAGGGGCACGGGATGGAGCAGTTCCACGTCACGGAGGTGAACCTCAACATCATCGCCGTGCCCGACAGCCCGGTCGAGGACAGCACCTGGGGCAAGATCAAGTCGTTCTTCTCCGAGCTCTTTTAGACGACCACGGGCGGCATCGAGCGACCCGTTCGACCATCGCGGGGCGCCCCCAGAGGGGCGCCCCGCGCCCGTTTGACATCCGCATGTGCCTGTGTTACCTTCCGTTGGCCGCGTAGCGCCAGAATCCGTTCGACCCGACGCGGGGGCCCCGGGGGTCTCCGGGCGGGGTCGTGCGTTCGGGCCCCGGAGGGCCCTCTCGAGGCACCATGGTCGAGGCGAGGTACTGGCACAGGCTGGACGACGGCCGCGTGGCCTGCGAGCTATGTCCGCAGGCCTGCAGGATCGCCGACGGGAAGTCGGGGATCTGCCTCGGCCGGACGAACCAGGGCGGCACCCTCTTCGCGGAGAACTTCGGGCAGTGCGTCTCGGTCGCGATGGACCCGATCGAGAAGAAGCCGCTCTACCACGTCTGCCCGGGCAGGCAGGTGCTGTCTGTCGCCTGCAACGGCTGCAACCTCCGGTGCGACTTCTGCCAGAACTGGACGATCTCGCAGGAGCGGACCGCCACGAGGGCGGTGTCCCCGGAGGAACTGGTCGAGCTCGCCGTCGGGAGCGGCTCGTTCGGGATCGCGTACACGTACACCGAGCCGATCATCTGGTTCGAGTACCTGCTCGCAGCCGGGGCGCTCGCGCACGAGAAGGGGATCAAGAACATCCTCGTCACGAACGGCATCGTGAACGAGGAACCGCTCCTTGAACTCCTGCCGCTCGTCGACGCGATGAACGTCGATCTGAAGTCGATGACGGCGGAGTTCTACCGGGAGTACTGCCACGTCGACGGCCTCGAGGCCGTCAAGCGCACGATCCGTCTGGGGGCGGAGGCCGCGTTCGTCGAGGTGACGAACCTCCTCATCCCCGGGCTGAACGACTCGGAGGAGGAGACGCGGGAGCTCGTGGAGTTCGTCGCGGGAATAGACCCCGCGATCCCGCTCCACTTCTCGCGCTACTTCCCGACGTACAGGATGACGGTCCCCGGCACGCCGCTGGCGACCGTCGAGCGCGCCGCGGAGATCGCGAGGGAGAATCTGCACTACGTCTACCTCGGGAACGTCGGTCCCGCGGAAGACTCGGACACGATCTGCCCGACGCGCGGGAACGTGCTCGTGAGGAGGGCCGGCTACAGGAGCGAGGTGGTCGGCATCGAGGACGGGAAGTGCACGCAGTGCGGGAGGCCCGCGGACTTCCTGTGGTGCGACTGACCCGCCGGGCAAGGAGCGAACTTGAAAGAGATCGGATGCGTCGTGTCCGTGAGCGGTGACGCCGCGGTGGTCACGATGCCGATGTCGCCGGATTGCGAGAAGTGCGGCGCCTGCGTCGTCGCGGACGAGGGGAAGGAGCTCCTCCTCCTCGCCCAGAACGCGGCGGGCGCCGGGCAGGGCGACACGGTCGAGATCGAGATCAGCGCCGGGCGCGTCCTCGCGGCGGCTTTCATCATCTACATGGTCCCGGTCCTCATGACGATCGTCGGGTTCATCCTCGGCAACGCGCTCTCGGGAGGGGACGAGGAGGCGAACCTCCCCATCTTGCTCGCGCTCGCGTTCCTGGTAGTCTCGTTCCTGTCGGTGTGGCTCTACGACATGAGGCTCCGCCGGGTCGAGCGCAGACAGGCGGTCGTGACGAGGGTCCTCTCTCAGGAGGAAGCGAGGCTTCACCGGAGCCGGATCGAGCCGGCGAAGCTCGGAGGGTAGCGATTGTACAAGAGCTCGAAGCGGCTCGCGACGAAGGCCGCGAAGCTGGCGCTCATCAAGAAGGCCGAGAACGTCGTCACGATGGATCTCCGCGGCCTGGTTACGACCTGCGACTTCTTCGTGATCTGCAACGGCACAAGCGACGTGCACGTGAAGGCCATCGCGGACGCGATCGAGGACGGCCTGAGAGAGGTCGACGAGAAGGCCTGGCACGTCGAGGGCTCGGAGGGGAAGCGCTGGATACTGCTGGACTACGTGAACGTCGTCGTCCACGTCTTCGATGAAGAGACGCGGGACTACTACCAGCTCGAACGGCTGTGGGGCGACGCGAAGATAGAGAAGCACGAGGACGAATAGAGCCGGCCAGGACCACGTGGGCGAGCTCGTCGTGAACATCCCGCGGGAGGCGTACCATGATCGAACCGATCCTGGCGAGAAGGAGCATCAGGAAGTACACCGACGAGCCGGTGACCGACCTCGAGATCCGGCGGCTCCTGGAGGCCGCGATGTCCGCGCCGTCGGCGAGCAACCACCAGCCGTGGCACTTCGTGGTCATCACCGACCGGTGGACGCTCGACCAGATGGCGGAGTACGGCCCGCACTGGCAGATGCTCCGCGAGGCTCCACTCGCGATCATCGTGTGCGGCGACACGTCGATCTCCGAGAAGTACTGGGTCCAGGACTGCTCGGCGGCGACCGAGAACCTGCTCCTGGCCGTCTCGATGATGGGGCTCGGGGGAGTGTGGCTCGGGTGCTACCCGAGGACGGAGCGGATGGGCCCGTGCCGCGAGCTCCTCGACGTCCCGCACGAGATCGAGCCGCTGGCGGTGCTGTCGATCGGGCACCCGGCGGAGGAGAAGGAACCGCGCACCCAGTACAACGAGGAGCGCGTGCACAGGGAGAAGTGGTAGACCGCCCCCACGGCGGTACGTGAGTCGCGAAGCGGACACCCTCGACCGGTTCCCGACATCGCTTTCAGAGTTGCGACCGAGGGGAGAAAGGACAGCAGGCGTGAAGAAGCTTGCAGCAGTTGCCGCGGTGGCGGTCATCTGCCTGGCGTTCGCATCCTGTTCGGACCAGGGCGGAGCACCGAGGAAGACCGAACTCACGACGTTCGAGGAGCGCGCCAGCTACGCGCTGGGCCTGGACGTGGCGTCCTCGCTCCTGAGGTCCGGCGCAGAGGTCGACGCCGACCTGTTCATGCAGGGGTTCCGGGACACGCTCGAGGGACACACGCCGCTCATGACTCAGACCGAGGTGCGGACGGTACTTCAGGAGTTCTCCAACACGATGCGGGAGCAGGCCATGGCGAAGATGCAGGAGGAGGCCGAGGCGAACCTGGCCACGGGTGCTGAGTTCCTCGAGGCGAACAAGGTGAAGGACGGGGTCCACACGACCGTGACCGGCCTCCAGTACATGATCATGGAGGAAGGCACGGGTCCGAAGCCGACGAGCGACTCGACCGTGAGCGTCCACTACACCGGCACGCTGATCGACGGCACGCAGTTCGACAGCTCCGTCGACCGCGGTCAGCCGGCGACGTTCCCCGTCGGGGGCGTGATCCCGGGCTGGACCGAGGCGCTCCAGCTCATGAGCGTCGGCAGCAAGTACAAGCTCTTCATCCCGGCCGAGCTCGCCTACGGCGAGAGGGGCTCACCGCCGGCGATTCCGCCGAACTCGACGCTCATCTTCGATGTGGAGCTTCTGGAGATCACCGAGTAGCAGGCCCCGCTGTGCGGGAGTACTACGTTGAAGTACGCCGTCGGCATCGTCATTCTCTCCGGAATCGCCGGCGTCGACGCGTATCTCATCTGAAGGGGGGCGGGGGTCCATAGCCCTCGCCCCCTCCATGCAGTCTACGCGACAGGCGGGCCGTGCTCGTCTGGAACGCAATGAGAGGTTCGTGACAAGGGCATCGCGGGACGGAGCAGTGACGTGTTCGACCAGGATCTAAGGGAAGCGCTCGACAGGGCCATTCGGAAGCTCGGCTACGACGTCGAGAAGATCGAGGTGTCCCCGCCGAAGGACCCGTCGCATGGCGACGCCGCGACGAACGTGGCGCTCGCCCTCGCGAAGCCGCTCAAGAAGAACCCGCGAGAGATCGCGCAGTCGCTCGTCGACGCCCTCGAGCTCCCGGCCGAGTTCGTCGCGAAGATCGAGATCGCGGGCCCCGGGTTCATCAACTTCCGGTTCGCTCCGCAGTGGTACGACGCTTCACTCCGCGCAGTGGTACGCGAGGGCGAGGCCTACGGGCGCACGGAGTCGCACCGCGGCGAGAAGATCCAGATCGAGTTCGTGAGCGCGAACCCGACGGGCCCCCTGAACGTCGTGAGCGCGCGCGCCGCGGCGGTCGGAGACGCGATCGGGAACCTGCTCGAGGCGACCGGCGTCGATGTCCAGCGCGAGTACTACGTGAACGACGGCGGTCAGCAGATCGAGAAGCTCGCGCTCTCCGTCGAGGCGCGCTTCCGCGAGATGGAAGGGGAGGAGCTCGAGATCCCCGAGGGCGGCTACCACGGCGAGTACCTGGTCGACGTGACGAAGGCGATCGTCGAGGAGACGCCCGCCGTCAGGGACATGTCTGGCGACGAGCGCATCGCGCACTTCAGGCGCGCCGCCGTCGACGCGATCGTGGGCGGACAGAAGCGCGACCTCGAGGCGTACGGCGTCGGGTTCGACAGATGGTTCCACGAGAGCGAGGTGGCCGAGGCGGGGGAGGTCGACGCTGCGCTCGAGAAGCTGCGCGCGTCGGGGGAGACGTACGAGAAGGAAGAGGCGCTCTGGCTCGCGACGGCGGCCCACGGCACGAACGACGACAAGGTCATCGTCAAGCGCGACGGCGTTCCGACCTACCTCCTTCCGGACGTCGCGTACCATCTGAACAAGTTCGACCGCGGCTTCGATCCCGTCATCGACCTCTGGGGACCCGACCATCACGCGCACGTCGCCGAGACGCACGCGGCGCTCGAGATCCTCGGCTTCCCGCGCGAGAGGCTCGAGATCCAGATCGTGCAGCAGGTGAACCTGCTCGAGGGCGGGGAGATCGTGAAGATGTCGAAGCGCGCCGGGAAGATCGTCTCGCTCAGGGAGCTCGTCGAGGACGTCGGCGTTGACGTCGCGAAGTTCTTCTTCCTCATGCGGAAGCAGTCCGCGCATCTCGACTTCGATCTCGACCTCGCTCGCGAGCAAGGTGAGGAGAACCCCGTCTTCTACGTCCAGTACGCGCACGCGAGGGTCGCGAGCCTCGTGAGGTTCGCGGAGGAGCGCGGGTACGAGGTGCCATCGCCCGACGACGTCGATCTCTCAGACGTCGTCACCTCGGGCGACGCCAACGGTCTCATCCTTCTCCTCGCGGAGTTCCCGATGCTCGTCGAGGGAGCGGCGAGGGCGCGCGAGCCGCACCGCCTGACCACGTACCTCCGCGACGTGTCGGCGAAGTTCCACGCCTACTACCACGACCACCGTGTCGTGACCGACGACGAGAAGACATCGGCCGCGCGGCTCTTCCTCTCACAGGCCACGCGGAATGTCCTGAGAAACGGCCTCACGCTCCTCGGCGTTGGCGCCCCCGACCGGATGTAGGCCCCGAAACCGCCCCGCCCGTGGGCACTCCCCGTTACATCTTGGCATCCGGCTGTAGTTTATGGTATTGTTGAACTTGGCGTGACATCACGGGCGCAGCCTCGGCTCGCCGCTGATCAGGGGGGAGACCATCCTACTCAAGGGACGCGACCGCGTATTCCCCATCGAGGACGTGGAGCAGACGATCCGCGGCCTCAAGAACGTCAGATCCGCACGGGTTATCTCGGATAGCAAGGGCGGGATCCTCGAAGTGCACGTCGTTTCGGACTCGGAACGAGCCCCCAAGCAGATCTCGCGCGACGTAGAATCCATGCTGGTGGCGAAGCTGGGTGTTGCGGTAGACTACCGCAAGATCAGCGTTGCCCAGGTCGACGGCGAGGTCGGCGACGAGGGCGCCGAGTTCGTGCGCGTGGTAGAGGTGCCCGAACTCGATGACGGAGCCGATGTCGTTCGGTCGGAGGGCGCGCGGGTCAGGTTCATCGGCGTGAGCGTCGCGCAGTCGGAGCTCATGGCCGACGCGAAGGTGGAGGTCGCCCTCGGGAGCGTCACGACCGCCGCTGCGGTGTCCGGGGCCGACTCGACCGACTCGGTCCTCAGGCTGATAGCGGAGGCGACGCTCGAAGCAGTGCAGCGGTTCTTCGAGGGGGGCGGGCTCTTCTCGATCAGCTCGATCGAGCAGACCACGATCGGCGGGAGATCGATCATCGTCGTCAACGTCGCCCACCTCGCGGAGCGGCACGAGAGACTGCTCGTGGGCGCGTGTCCCGTCAACGGAGACGTTCCGAAGGCGGCGGCGCTCGCGACACTGGACGCGGTCAATCGGTTCCTGGGGAGGTTGAGCCTCAAGGAGCCGACGGAATACGAAATCGGGCCGGCATCGGAGAGCTAGAACCCAGAGCAGGAAGAAGCGGAGCGAATCACCTCACTGAGCGAAGCGGTGCCCCTTTTGCCCCATGCCGTCGTCTGCCGAAGAGTCAGCGGTGATCATCACCCGGCAGGGGCAATCCGCAAGGAGGTGAGTAATGTACTTCGTACGCATCCTGATCGAGCTCTTCCTGGCGGGTAAGTCTGGTTGGATGTAGCATCCCTTTCCATGCCGGCCCGTTCCCCCACTGAAAGGTGAACCCTTGAGCGACGCTCCTCCCAAGGGGCCTTTTGAGGGCACATCACTCGCGTTCAGGATCTACTACGCGGGAATCGTCTTTGCAGGTGTCTGGCTTGCTGTCCGGACCTTTCCGGGGGTTCAGGTAGAGTCGTGGGCGCCGATCCTCTGGTGGTTGACGTTCGCATTCGCTGCGGAGCTCAGTCCAATCCCACTTCCCGGACTTAACGCCTACATCACAGTCAGTTCTGCGCTCGACTACGCAGCGATCGTTGTGTTTGGGCCCGTTGTCGCCGCCATGTTGTCCACGATTAGCACGGTAGCGACGTCGCTCTTCGTTCGCCGGCTGTCCCCTCACAAGGTCCTCTTCAAC